>NZ_FOQS01000006.1:242091-381920 GCF_900113815.1 Pseudomonas sp. NFPP04
CGCCAGGACGTTTTTCGTGTAGTCCCCTACCAGGTTGAAACTGGCCGCCGCCAACGTGTTGAACAAGGCATTTTTCAGCGCGTCACTGACACTGCCGCCCTGCCCCAGGGCTTTGTTCAGCAACACAGAGGTGCCGTTCTGCAGCGCCTGGTTGGCCGCGAATTGGCCGACGCCGCTCCAGGTGCCCAGCGAGCCGGAGGTGGCCACTTTGCTGATGGTGGTATTGGTCTGCGCTCCGGTCCATGGGTCGAAGTAACCCACCGTCAGGCCGGCAGTGATCGCCGAAACCCCGTAGCCCTTCAGGGCATCGGACGACGTCACGTCCTTGAACACGGCACCGAGATTGCCCCGGTTGTTGACCACGCTGACACTGGCATTGGTCGAGGCGCCGGTCGCAATCGCACCCACCATGGCGCCGCCGACACCGCCGCCTGCTGCGGCCGTCGCCATGGGCCCGATGACCGCCGACATCACAATGGCAATGATCAGTTGCGAGGCCGGCCCCAGCCCGGAGTGGCTGTACTTGAAGCTGTCGTGGACCTCCCTGACCTGACGCCAGTCCACATCCCCGCGCTGTTCTGCGTCCTTGAGCCAAGCCAATTGCGGGTCGGCCTTGACCATCGCATCAATGGACTGGCTGACGCTCTGCTGATTGACCTGCTTGATGTCGATCTGCAAACCGTGGACGGCCTGGATCGCAATGGTGCCCCCGGCAACCAACTGGCTCTGGCGCAGCGTTTCGTCAGTGCTGCCCTTGCCCTTGGATGCCACCCAGAATGCGTTGTTATTGGTCTTCTCGTGGCTCTCCTGATGCAGGTCCTTGACCGCTTCGAAGGTCACCGCCCCACCACTGGTGATGGCGATATCCGCCGCGCTTTCCAGCCTTGCCCCTTGATACAGCTGATCGCCGCCGCTGATCAGGTCGAGGTTGCCGCCTGTGGTGATCTGGCTGCCCACCGCACGCACGTCGGTGACTTCGTCGCGTTGGGTCTTGAGGGCGCCGAAGCTGCCTTTTTTCTTGTAGTCATACAGGCTGTAGTCGCTGTCATTGGCACTCAGCAGTTGCAACTGCCCACCCGCCACCAGATACGCATCCTTGGCGCTGCTGACCTGGCTGGCGTGCAGCACGATGTCTTGCCCCGCGCTGGCGCTCAGTTGGCCGCCGGCGTTGAGCTGGCTGCCCACGTGACGCACCTGGGTGGTTTGCTCATGCTCCTTGGCGCCGCCGCGTTTGCTGTTGACCGCGTGATCGGTTTCGTTGGCAGCGGCCAACAGGTGGAGGTTGCCACCGGCGGCGACGGTCAGGTCTTTGCCGGCGTTGGCGTGGCTGGCCAATAGGGTGATGTCGCGCCCGGCATGCAGGCTCAGGCTGCCGGCGGCGTTGAGGTTGGCGCCAAGCTGTTCGGTGCGGCTGTGTTGGGTGACCCGGTGGCCGCCGTTTTCCGTGGTGCGCACCTGTTGGGTGTCGGTGACGGCGATGAGGTTGATGTCGCGCCCGGCATTCAGGCTGGCATCGCCAGCGCTGTTGATGTCGCCGCGGTTGGTGATGTCGCGCCCGGCGTTGAGCGTGAGGTGCTGTGCGGCGCTGATCTGGCCCGCCTGGTCGAGATGGGTGACAAGGGTGCCGTCGCCCTGATGCTTGGCGTGGGCGGTGCGCTCGTTGACGATGTCGCCGGTGACGCTGGTAAGTTCGATATGGCTGCCACGGATCTCGCCGGCCATCGCGTTGCGGATACTGTCGGTGGCCAGCAGGCTGATGCGTTCACCGGCGCTGAGCGTGCCGCCATTGAGCAGGCGGCCGTCGGCGATGGCGGTCAGCTCCTGTGCCGCTTTCAAGGTGCCGACACTGACGATATCGCCACCGCTGACCAGGTTGATGTCCCGGCCTTGCACCAAGCTGCCACCGCGCAGGTTATTGGCATCGACCGTCGCCAGGTACAGCACCGGCACCAGCACGTCTTCACCCTGCACCTGGCGTTTTTCCATCCATACGATGTCGTGGGTCAGGGCCGCCACCTGCTGCGCGGTGAGGCCGACGCCGACGCTCAATTGCAGGCTGTCGCGGGCACTGAGGCCGTTGTCCATCAGGTAGCGGAACTGTTCCTCGTCGCTCTCCAGCCCGGCGAGGAAGCGTTGCCCGGTCTTCGCCAGCACGGCGTCACGGATCAGGCGGCTTTCGTAGTAGCCGTCGCCCAGGCGTCGCCAGGCCTCGTCGGTGCTGTAGCCGATCTTGTCGAGCAAGTACTGGGAACTGAGGAAGTTGGCCAGGTGGGTGAACAGGGGATTGGTTTCAATCAGGTAGGGGCTGCCTGGATTCTTGCTGGGGATAAACAGCCCGTATTTACCGCTGGGGAGTTGGAATTCCGGCGGTTGGGTCAGGTCATCGCTGAGGCGATCCGGGCTAAGTTCAAGGTCGTTGGGGTTGTGGCCAATGTCGCCGGTCAGTTGCGCCAGGGTGTTTTCCCGCAGGGTGCCGTTTTGCAGGTACTCGGTGGCCTGCAGGTTGAGGCGGCCGCCGGCTTGCAGCGTGGCGGCATAGACTTCGCGGCCATCCTCGCGCCAGGTGGTGAGGGTGCCGGGGTTGCTGAACCCCTCTCCGGTCGAGCGGGCCTTGAGTTCGGCGAAACGCACGGGGTCGAAGGGTGCGTTATTGAAGGCCGGCAGGTCGTGGAATTCCATCTGGTCCCACAGGGCTTTATCGATGCGACCGGGGGTGCCGATGATGGTGCTGGAGATGCCGGTCTGGGAGGCCGCGCCCTGGTTGATAAGGCGGTTGGCGGAAAGGTGCACGTCGCCATTGGCGGCGAGCAGGCTGTAGCGGTTCTCCAGGGTCTGCGCGTCGATACGCAGGTCTTTGCCGGCCACCAGTCGCGCCGCCCTGGTGGAGTTGGGCGCGGCGGTTTCGCGCCAGATTTCGCTGATGTAGATAGTGCCGCGCTTGTAGCTGTCGTTGCCGTGGCAGTGCTGGCCGCAGACCCATTGGATACTGCCGCCGACCAGCTCGCGTTCGAGGACAAGGTGGGTGCGGGCGTTTTCAAACTCGCGGGCGTTGATGTGCAGGTTGCCTTCGGTTTCCACGCTGCCGGAGAGGTTGCTGAAGCGCGTGCCGGCGAAACTGAAGTCACCGACGCTGTAGAGGTCACCTTCAAGATTGCTGAAATGCTCGCCACGCACATGCAGGTCGCCGCCGCTGAACAGCAGGCCGCTGTTGGTGACGTTGGCAGTGAGCAGGAGGTTGCCTTGGCTGCCGAGCGTGCCGGGGTTATTCAGTTGAGCCGCATTGATCTGCATATGCCGCGCTGCGCTGAGCACGCCGAGGTTATGCAGTACATCGCGCACGCGCAGTTGGATGTCTTGGCCGCTGAGAATCTGGCCGTGGTCTTGGGTAAGGTTTGATGCGCTGATATGGGCATCGCCTTTGGCGGCGATCAGGCCGCTGTTGTTCAGGTCGCCATCGACCTGCAGGTGCAGGTGGTTGTCGCCGAGCAGTTCGCCCGCGTTGGTGAACGTGCCGGCCGCAATACTCAGCGCAGTGCCTGCCCCCACGATCTTGCCGCTGTTGTCGACGCTGTCGGCGACCAGGCTCAAATCGCCTTCGGCATGCAGCGTCCCGGCATGGTTGATGGCCTGTCCGGCGGCAATTTCAAGTTGGCCGGCGGTGACCACCTGGCCAGTGTTTCTCAGGTCCTGGCGGGCTTCGATCCTGGCGCTGTCGGCGGCGATCTGGCCGCTGTTATCGAGGCTGCCGCTGGTGATTTCCAGGTGGCCACTGGCATTGAGTTCACCCGGGTTATCCAGGCGCTGGGCCTTGATGCTCAGCTGCTTGCCCGCGATACGCCGGTCTTCCAGAATGCCGCTGACGACCTTGCCCTGGTTGCTCACCGTACTGCCTTCGAGGCTGACATTCCCGGCGCTGGCCAGGGTCTGCCGCACCACCAGATCGCCCTGGGCCTGCAGGTCGATATCAGCCATCGCAAAGGTCGGGCCTTGCAAGTCAATCGACGCGGCCTTGGCCGTGAGGGCGCCGACGCTGGTGGTGTGGGACAGGCTCAAGCCGCCATTGGCGTTGATCACGATGTCGCCGGCGGTGCTGGCCATATCGCCCGCCAGCCTTACGCCGACGCCCTGCTCAGTGCCCACCAGGCGAATCGTCCCGGCGTACATGCCGCCGAGGGCGCTGGCATCAATGGCCAGTTGCGGTTTGTCCCGGCCATCTTCGGCATGGGCACGGGCCTGCAAAGTGTCGGCACTGACATCGTTACGGCCGGTGATAATGTTGAGCTGGTCGGCATGCAGTTGCGCGTTGAGCTTGGCCGTGCGGGTGATCAGATCGAACTGGCTGACATTGCGGGCATTGAGCCCGGCGCCCTCCAGCGCAATATCGCCGCCGTCTACGCGAAAGTGATTCAGCCGCCCACCTTCGATCACGGGCTTGCCGGTGGTCAGCGTCGCGCGCGGCGTATTGATAAACCCGCAGCCATTGCAGGTGATGCCGTGAGGATTGGCGACGATCACCCGCGCGGCATGCCCCGCCACTTCGGTGTAGCCCCCCAAGTAGCTGCGGTTGCCACCGGTGACTTCGTTGAGGATCACGCTGGCAGGCCGCCCTTGCAGGCCTGGGTTGCCGAGGATCACACCGCCCAGTTGGGTGTTTTGCGTGGCCTGGGTGGCGTTATTGAGGATCAGCCCGTTGCTGCCGACGTTGTAGTCGGTGAACAGGTTATGGGACAGCCCGCTGCCATTGGGCCCGGCGATATTCACCACCGGCACGCCGTTGGGCGCATGGCCGAGGCTGGTGTCGGGGCTGGCCGGGTCCACGCTCAGCTCGGCGGCGGCCGCGACAATCGGGTTGAGGAAGATGATGCCTGCGAGGCTCAGGGCCAGGCACTGGTAAAACGGGCGGCGCACGTCCATAGGCTAGGTTCCTTGTTGTTATTCAGAAAAACAGGTCGATTCGGGCGTAGATCGGGTGTTCGCGACGTTCAACGATGGCCGGGCGCTCCAGGGAGCGGGCGAGCACCAGCGAAGCGGCAAGGTGAGTACCGCTTGCGCTGAGCTCCCAGGCATGGCCGGTAAGGCGCCCGGCAACGTCAGGGTTGTGCGGGCCACGGCGGATCACTCCGACGTCGTAGCCAAAGCCCACGCCCACTTCGTGCACCCAGGGGCGCAGCGCCTCCCAGGCCACCGGTTGGCGCCAGCGCACCTGGCTGCGCCAGTAGCCGCCGCTATTGCCCGAAAGGTTCTGTTGCTGGAACCCGCGCACCGCACCGAGGCCGCCGACGCTCAGGCGTTGTGGCCCATAGAGTTCGTCTTCGGCGTGTTGGCCGGTGGCAAGGCTGTCGACACTCCAGTGCTGGCCCAGCCAGCGAAAGGCCTGCAAATAGCTGAGGGTCAGGGTGTATTTCTGATAGCGCGAGGTCGGCGCGCCGCGCTGTGTAGAGAGATCGCGCTGGGCGTCCAGGGCGCCGATGCCCTGTTGCCAGCCGGCATCGAGGTTGAGAAAGGCGTTGCCGATGCGGCGGCCATGGTTGAAGCCCAGTTGACGCTCCGTGATGCGATGGCTGGAGGTGCGCAGCAACGCGTCTTCCAGGTAGTTGCGGGTCCGCAGGTGGCTCAGGCCAAAGCTGAACGCCGTCTTGCCCAGGTTATCGCGGTGCAGCACGCGCTCGGCGCGCAACTGCTGGCTGGACGTCTCGCCTGACAGTGCGAAGGCAAACCCGGAAAGGTCGTTGCGCGTGCGGTAGAAGCTTTGGCTGTGGCTGACATTGAACGTCCACCAACCATACGGCAGGCTGTAGAACAGGTTCTGGCTGTGGGAATGGCGCCAGCGGTCACTGACGGTGTCGCGGCTGGCCCGCAGGTTCAATTGATCCGCCAGGCCCAGGGGGCTGTCCCAATCCAGGCCGATACCGGCCTGCTGGCGACCGGTGCTGGCATCGCCATGGTTGTTGCGGTTGGCCGAGACACGCCAGGGTTCGCGGCGCTCACCTTTGAGCGTCACGCGGCTGCCCCCCACTGCCTGCCCCGGCAACACCTCAAGCTGCGGCTGGCGCGAGGGCAAGCGCGACAGTTGATCCACCCACTGCTCCAGCTCGCGCAGGTCGAGCACCTCCCCTACGGTGCCGGGAAAGGTCATGGCGGACTCCAGCGGGCTGGCCAGCGATGAGCTGTCGAGCCCTTCAAGGCGCCCTTCGACCACGATGATGTTCAGTTCGCCATGTTTCAGGTCCTGCTGTGGCAGGTAGGCGCGGGTGGTGACGTAGCCGCGATGCAGGTAGTGATCGGTGAGGCTTTTGAGCACGGCGTTGAGTTGGGGCACCCCCAGGCAACGCCCCTGCCAGGGTTGCAGCAGCGCCTCTCGCTGGCCTTCGGGCAGCAATGTCGCGCCTTCAATGTTGATACGCGTGACGGTGATGCACTGGCCGTCTTCCAGCAGCGCGGGAGCCGTTGGCACAGCGATTTGGCCGGGCAGGTTCTGCAGGTCTTCAAGGCGACGACGCTGCTCTTCCAACACTTGCTGCTGACGCTCACGGGCCAATTCGCGGTCGCCGGGCGACACGGGGGACGCGGCAAGAAGCGGACCTGAAAACAGCGCTATCCCCAGCAGCGCAGGTCGAAAAACAGCCGGCATCCTTTCACCCTCACACAGGTACTCAAATGGAAAGAGCACCCATGCTGCCGAGGCTGAAACGCTTAAGGAAAACAGGAAAGGTTACAAAAAATTCGGCGTTCCTGAGGGCGTCGCCTTGTCTGTCACACAGGCGTTGGAGGGCTGTCAGATGCTTCCGAACAATGTCAGTCGAAGGAAGAAACCGGATAGGAAGTGAGACTTGAAACGTACATTTCCTGGTTTTTTCTTACGCTGAAAGTCCTTTCCCCTACAAACGAGAAAGACAATTCAGAGAGGATAAGAAAGGAGATCTGTCAGAGGAAAAAGACCGGTCGCTCAACCCATGAGCACACAGGCATACCTGAAAGCGACAGGCGTAGATTAGCGTTCTGGCCCGGTCCATTTACATCGTAAAAATTGGAGTTACCCGACGAGCGGCAGCCCCTCAACTCAACAACACCACCCCACCCGGCAACTCCGTGCACTTGGCCCCATACGCATCGCGGATCAACAACGCCACGCCCGCCAACTGCTGCAAACTGAAGCGCGCCTGAACCCGACGCTGGCCCAGTTCCTTGTTCAACAGCAGCAGCATGCCCGGGCGATAACGGTTGATCTCGTCCACCACCGTCGCCAGCGTGGCGTTGTTGAACACCAGCACCTGTTCACGCCAGGCCACCACTGCCTGGGTGTCCACCATTGTCACCTCGCTGACGCCGGACGCGCCGTAGGTGAGTTGCCGGCCGCTGTCCAGGCGCACGCTGCGCCCGGCGATGGCCACCGCGAGTGAACCGTCGATGCAGGTGACGCATACCCGGTGGTCGGTATTGCGCACATTGAAGCGTGCCTGCGCCGCGCTGACCGAGCCCTCGCCAGCCTGGACCAGCAGCGGTTGCGAAACGTGGGTGACCACCTCGACTTCGCCTTCGAGCAGTTCGATGCCCTCGCCCACCCGGCTGATGCGGGTCTGGGTGTTGAGTTCCAGGCTGATGCCTTGGCTCAACAGCACTTGGCGCTGCTCGCCGACTTCGGTGCGATAGTCCGCTGTGAGCCCGGCGAAGCCGCCCGGCACACCGACGCGCACCATCACCACGGCTGCCGAGGCGGCGATGGCCCCGCCGAGGAAGGCACGGCGGCCAAAGCTGCGCGGTTGCGACATTTGATCAAGGGCCGGGGACAGTTGCTGCCACAGCGCCTTGGCCTGTTCGAAAGCCTGGGCGTGTTCCGGGCTCTGCGCGCACCAGGCTTTGAGGGCCTTGGCATCGGCCACGGTGGCGCGGCCCGAGGTCAGCAGGAGCAGCCAGTCGCGGGCTTCATCGTGCAGGGGGCTGGCGGCGGACTGCCGGGCGGTGGAGAGGCTAAAAATATTCAAGCGCGCACGTACTCACGGATTTATCAGGGACTCGACACTAAGACGGTTTTCCGGCCCCGGGACCGAACCGCTGAATCACTTTTCTTTCCAGGCGCTTGGCACAGTGGCCCAGGGCGGCCTTGATTTCCTTTTCGACCATGCGCGTGGAAATGCCAAAACGCTGGGAGATTTCCAGGTGCGGCGCCTCTTCCAGGCGCGCGGCGATAAGGATCTTGCGCCGACGCGCCGGCAGTTCGTAGAGGGCCTTGACCAGGGATTGGATTTCTTTCTGGCCGCCCACCACTCGCGACGGGTCCTGGGCTTCGTCGGCGCTTTGCAGCAGCTCTTCCACCTCGCCGCCGGTGAGCAGGCGCGCATCGGCCTGGCGGCGGTCGGCGGCGATGTTCAGGGCCATGCGGTACAGGTAGGCATTGGGCTGTTGCAGGTTCGGCGGCACGTCCATGCGGTCGACGCGCAGGTAGGTCTCGTGCAGCACGTCGTTGGCCAGGTCCTCCGAGCCCAGGCGCTTGCGCAACCGCACCTTGAAGTCTTCGTAAGAGGCCAGGAACAGGCTGACCATCGTACTGTGCCCGGTATTTTTCATCCCTCCGAGGCTCCTTTTGCGGCTGTGCATTCCATGCGCGTTCCTGTTGTGTCAGGCATCAAAAGTAAAGTCACCGGTTGGCGCAGCGAGCTTGGCGCCGGGCGTTCGACCCGCGCCGCTGCCAGGCTGCGCACCAGTGCTTCATCGCGTTGTTCGTCGCCGGTGGAACTCACCAAACGGCTGTGTTCGACCCGCCCATCCGGGTTGACCCACACCTGCACCAGCGCGCGAAAACTGCCGGGCCGGGTCAACGGCGAGCGGCACAGGCTGGTCTCGATGGCTTGCTGCAACGCCGTCGCGTAGCTGTTGTTGATCCGCGCAGCGTTGCGTGCCGCCGCACCCCGCGTAGTAGGCGGCGGGCTGACTTGCGGGGTCTGCAAGGTAAACGCATCGCTGCGTGCATAACGGGCCATCAGGCCACTCCCTGTCAGCAACATCGCCAGTGCCTCTTGCGCCGTGAAGCGCCCGCGCACGGCGATGGAGCGCCGCCCGCGCGTCAACTCACGGTCCACCAGCACCGCCATCCCGGTGGCACGGCTGTAGGCTTGCAGTGCATGTTCCAGGTCCTGCGCCGGCAGGTTCAACGGCAGCAGCGGTGACTCTGCCTGCGCCGCGCGACCAGCGGCCAGCAGCAACAGCAAGACCAGGGCGCGCATGACGCGCCTCCAGGCTCCCTGTTCACCCCCTGTTCTGCATCGCTGCACGGCCGACGCGCCCTAGAAAACCGTCATCCTGAGGCCAGTTTATGAACCTGATGTTACGGTGATAGCAAAAAAAACATCACGGTGATGAGAGACTCGCTGCACTAGACTTCCAAGCCTTACCGGCCCACTCCTTCGGGCCTGCCAGGAGGCCCGATGAAAACCTTGCCGACCCTTGCCAGCCTGTTGCTGTGCGCTGCCCTGCCCCTGTTCGCCCATGCCGAAAACGCTGCCGGCACGTGCGCCGAGGTCAGCGTGGATGGCTACAAGGCGCCCGACTATGGCTGCCTGAGCCAGCAGATGGGCAACGACACGAACGCAACCAAGGCGGCCAAAAGGAACCGCGAGGCGCAGAACCTCCCCATCGAAAAACGCCCGCCGAACGCGGTGGGCCTATCCACCCCGGCGGCGACCAGCGTGCGCATGGGCAATACCTTCGGGACGTCGGTGAAACCGCAGCGGCCCTGAGGGCCAACCCTTTCAAAACGGGCGATAAGTCCCCTGTGGCGAGCGGGCTTGCCCCGCGTTGGGCTGCGCAGCAGCCCCAAAACCAGCGCCCGGAGCATGCCTGATTCACCGCATTCCTCCTTCCAGGGTCGCTTCGCAACCCAACGCGGGGCAAGCCCGCTCGCCACAGTTGCAGTGTTCGCTCTTAACGGGAGGGTTTCAGCCAGAGACTGGGAGCACTGGATCGCGTTTACCCTGCTGGTCGGGCTGGGGCTGCACATGATCTGGTGGCAAGCGTGCGGAGATGGTCGGTGGTGTGGTGCTGATGCTAGTGGGGGCGACAATTCTGTACGAGCACCTCTTGGTCCAGGCACACCGCAAAATAATGTGGGAGGGGGCTTGCCCCCGATAACGGCGGGTCAGTCAATTATGCGGTGACTGCCCGACTGCTATCGGGGCAAGCCCCCTCCCACAAGGGTTCTACAGCGGTTCAGGGAATGCGTTTCACGCCGCTTGGCTTTACTTTTTCAAGCTGTCCATATCGATCACGAACCGATACGTCACATCGCCCTTGAGCATCCGCTCATACGCCTCGTTGATACCCTGGATATCGATCATCTCGATGTCCGAGACAATCCCGTGCCTGGCGCAGAAGTCGAGCATGTCCTGGGGCTGCTGGATGCCACCGTTCAACCATGACCAGCATGGACGCTGAATCGTTCAACCGAGCACGTCCGTACAATCCGCCGGTCGGCCCCGTCCCTAAGATCGAGACTTTCTCAAAACGCGGGAGAGTGGGTATGTGTAGAAAAGTCAGGACGGTATCGCTGGCAGTCACCTTGCTGGCCGGGGCCATGATGAACAGCGCCTTCGCCGCTACACCGGCGGTCGCCGTGGCCCCGCAATACGACACCAGCCACGTCTATGTGGCACCGGCCGATGTGGAGCGTTTTACCCAGAGCTTCCTGGCCACATTCGGCGGCACAAGCACACCCCAAGTGGTGGTGAACGTGTTGCCGGTGCCCAGCAGCACCACGTCGCAACTGCTGCAGACCCCGGCAGGCACAGTGTCGCTGTTCGGTTTCACCACGCCGATCCCGCACCCGTTCGGCCAGGAGCGCAACGGTTACCTGGTCAAGGACATGGACGTCGCCCTCAAGGCCGCCCGGGAGAACGGCGCGGCGGTGATCGTCAGCGACTTTCCCGACCCGATCGGGCGTGACGCGGTGGTGCAGTGGCCGGGCGGTGTGAACATGCAGCTTTACTGGCACACCAAGACCCCGGATTACGCCGCGTTCCAGACCGTGCCGGAAAACCGCGTGTACCTCAGTGCCGAGCGTGCCGACACCTTTATCAAATCGTTTATCGGCTTCTCCCACGGCAAAGTCCTGGCCGATGACAAACATGCCCCTGGCGTGGATATCGGCCAAGCCAACGGCAACTACCGTCGCGTCGACATCGAATCGCCATTCGGGCGCATGGCGGTACTGGTCACCAACGGCCAACTGCCCTACCCGTTCGGCCACGAGACCACCGGGTATCAAGTGGCTGACCTGACGGCCACCCTGGGCAAGGCCACCGGCTCCGGCGCGAAAGTGTTAGTGCCTGCGTTCGACAGCAGAGGCCGTCGCAGTGCGTTGGTGGAATTTCCGGGCGGCTACGTCGCGGAGATCCATCAACTCAACGCCGCAAAATGATGCGCCGCACAGGCTGGGGCCTGGCCGTGCTGTGGCCGGTGCTCGTCGGCAGCGTCCACGCCGACGAGCAAGCGACACGCCCGGCCATCAAGGCCAACCGCTGGCAGGAAGACTGGTCGGTTTTGCAGGACCCGGCGCTGCGCACGCAGCCGCTGGACAGCTTGAAGTACATCCCGCTGTCCAGCGCGAACCCCTACACCTACCTGTCCCTGGGCGCGACGTTGCGCGAGCGTTTCGAGATGAACGATGCCAGTGGCTTCGGCGTGCGGGATGTGAAGCGTGATCGCTACCTGATCCAACGCTTCCAGGTCCACGCCGACCTGCATCTGAACGAGCACTGGCGGGTGTTCACCCAATTGGAAGATGCGCGGGCGTACGACAAGACCACGATCGGCGGCGCCGACCAGAATCGCGTCGATCTGCGCCTGGCCTTCGCCGAGTACGTGAATACCTTCAGCAGTGGGACTCTCAAGGCCCGTGTCGGGCGCCAGGATTTCGCCTTCGACCTGCAACGCTTCATCTCATCGCGGGACGGCCCGAATGTGCGGCAGTCCTTCGATGCGCTGTGGGCCGACTGGGAGACCTCCAACTGGCGTTTTATCGGGATCGCCAGCCAGCCGGTGCAGTATCAGGACGGGCGTCACTTCGACGACAAATCCAACAGCGATGCGCGCTTCCACATGGTGCGTGTGGAGCGACTGGTGGGCGGCAAGAACGAGTTGTCCGCCTACTATGGCGTGTATGAGCGCACCGGCGCCCACTACCTGGACGCCGACGGCGACGAGACCCGCCACCTGTTCGACGCACGCCTGGGCGGCGCGGCCATGGGCTTTGACTGGGACATCGAAGCGATGCTGCAAAGCGGCTCGGTCGGCAACAAGGACATTCGCGCCTGGGCCGGTGGCAGCCGTACCGGCTACACCTTCGACAGCCTGGCCTGGAAACCGCGCATCGGCCTGCAACTGGACATCGCCTCGGGCGACCGCAAAACCGGGGATGGCACCGTCGGCACCTTCAACCCGCTGTTCCCCAACGGCTACTATTTTTCCCTGGCGGGCTACACCGGCTACAGCAACCTGATTCACGTCAAGCCGTCGATCACGGTCAAGCCGATCGACAGGCTCAGCGTGCAAACCGCCATCGGCCTGCTGTGGCGCCAAACCACCAGCGACGCGGTCTACACCCAGCCCAACCTGCCGGTGGCCGGCACCGCAGGCCAGGGCGATCGCTGGACCGGCGCCTATGCGCAAGTGCGCACCGATTATGTGTTCAGCCCCAACCTCACCGGCGCCGTCGAGGCCGTGCACTACGACGTGGGCCAGACCCTGCGCGATGCCGGCGGTGACGACAGCAATTACCTGGGGGTCGAGCTCAAGTTCAGCTGGTAACCCCAAGCAAGCACACCCGTACAAGCCCTCGAGCCGGTTAACGGCAATAGTGATCCTGCGTTTTATCCCCCCCTCGATAAGGAGATGTTCATGAGCACATTCGTCGCCAAAGACGGTACCCAGATCTATTTCAAAGACTGGGGCAGCGGTAAACCCGTGCTGTTCAGCCACGGCTGGCCGCTGGACGCCGACATGTGGGAATACCAGATGGAATACCTGAGCAGCCGCGGCTTTCGCACCATCGCGTTTGACCGCCGTGGGTTCGGCCGCTCGGATCAGCCCTGGACCGGCAACGACTACAACACCTTCGCCGACGATATCGCCCAGTTGATCGAACACCTGGACCTCAAGGACGTGACCCTGGTGGGCTTCTCCATGGGCGGTGGCGACGTCGCCCGCTACATCGCACGCCACGGCAGCGCACGCGTGGCCGGCCTGGTACTGCTGGGCGCGGTCACACCACTGTTCGGCCAGAAAGCGGACTACCCGCAGGGCGTGCCGACTGAAGTGTTCGATGGCATCAAGGCCGGCCTGTTGAAAGACCGTGCGCAATTTATCAGCGACTTCAACACGCCGTTCTTCGGCATCAACCAGGGCCAGAAGGTCTCTGAAGGCGTGCTGACCCAGACCCTGCAGGTGGCGATGCTGGCATCCCTCAAGTCGACGGTGGATTGCGTGACCGCGTTCTCCGAAACCGACTTCCGCCCGGACATGACCAAAATCGACGTGCCGACCCTGGTGATCCACGGCGATGGCGACCAGATCGTACCGTTCGAAACCACCGGCAAAGTGGCGGCCGCCTCGATCAAGGGCGCCGAACTGAAAGTCTACAAGGACGCGCCACACGGCTTCGCCGTGACCCACGCGCAGCAGTTGAACGAAGACCTGCTGGCGTTCCTGCAACGCTGAAACACCTGCACCACCCTCTCCTTATTTTGGCCGGGCTTGCCCGGCCTTTTTTTGCTCAGGAGAAACGCTGGCCCAGGACCAGGCGACCGGGCCCGCTGATCAGCAAGGTGGTGAAGATGATCAACAGCAGCCAGCCGAACTGCCCTTCGAACAACGTCCACTCCGGGTGCACCACCAACAAAGCGATCAACAGCACCGCCAGGATCGGCAGGCACGCCAGGCGCACCAGCACCCCGGCAATGATCAGCAGCGGGCACAGCACTTCAGCGAAAATCGCCAGCAACAACGTGATGTTCGCCCCCAGGTGAAACGGGTCTTCGATCAGTTGCAATTGCTCGCTGTAGTTGAGCAACTTGGGCAAGCCATGCACCCACAGCAGGAACAGCGCCCCGCTGATCCGCAGAAACAATAGTCCCAGGTCCTGACGCGTCGATTCGTTCATACGTGCTCTCGGTTGATTGCCACAAACAACGATTGTGTCGACCGAGCCACCGCCGCGCTTGCAAGCCTGTGCTGACCTCACTCCCCGGTGCCGGCAAACGCCGCCACGATCTCATCGATCACCGCCCGCACCCGTGCGGTGTGGCGCAGATCGGCGTGGGTCACCAGCCACACGTCATATGGCAGGGGTCGGGTGCGCTCCGGCCACAGGCGCACCAGCCCGTCGCGCTCACCGGTGCACACCGGGATTTCGCCGATGCCGATGCCGGCAGCGATGGAGCGGCGCACCAGCAGGCTGGAACTCAAGGCAGCAACGATGCGCCCGCGGCCGAGGGGCTCGGAGACCAGGGTCATGTCCTTCTGGCTTTGCAGGTGAGGTTGGTAGACCACCAGGTCATGGCCTTCGAACAGGCTGCCCGGCTCAGGTACGCCGTGACGCTCGAGGTAACCCTGGGACGCAAACAACCCCAGCGGCCAGCGCGCAATACGCCGGGCGATCAGGTCGGGGTTATCCGGGCGCTGGTTGCGCACGGCGATATCGGCTTCGCGCTTGGCCAGGCTGAGGATCTGCGTGGAGGCGTCCAGTTGCACGCGCACGTCGGGGTGTTTGTCGTGCAGGCAGGCGATGGCCGGGATCAGGAAGTCGATGGCCAGGGAGTCGGTGGTACTGACCCGCACAGTGCCGGTCAGGCGGTCATCCAGGCCCTGGATCTGGCGCTCCAGGTCGAGGGCCGAGCGCTCCATTTTCTCCACCGAAAGCAACGCCGCTTCGCCGACCGCCGTGAGCGCGTAGCCTTCGGAGGTGCGCAGGAACAAGGTTGCGTTCAAGGACTTTTCCAAGGCGTTGACGCGGCGCCCTACGGTGGCCTGGTCCACGCCCAGTACCCGTGCGGCGCCGCGCAACGTGGATTCGCGGCACACCGCCAGGAATACCCGTGCATCGTCCCAATTCATGCGGCCTCCCATTGATGCAGATATGCATCATCATGACGCTAATTCGCTGCATTATTGCATCTAAAAAGCCCGATATGCTGACCGCCGCAGAAAAAACTTCAGGACAGCCATCATGCTCGACTCCCACGCACCATCCCGCAGCGCGGTCTGGCTGCCGATCTTTGCCGGCCTGTGTGCCAGCCTGGTCAGTATCGGCCTGGCACGCTTTGCCTACACACCGCTGATCCCCAGCCTGATCCAGGCCCAGTGGTTTTCCGCCAATGACGTGGTCTACCTCGGCGCCGCCAACCTGGTGGGTTACCTGATCGGTGCGCTGATCGGCCGGCCCATCGCCCAGCGCACCTCCAATACGACCGCCCTGCGCATCATGATGGTAGCGGTGACCCTGGCCTTCTTCGCCTGTGCCTTCCCGTTGTCGGTGGTGTGGTTCTTCGCCTGGCGCCTGCTCTCGGGGATTGCCGGCGGCGCAATCATGGTGCTGGTGGCCGCGACCGTATTGCCCCACGTACCGGCCGCACGCCGGGGCCTGGCCAGTGGCGCGATCTTCCTCGGCATCGGCCTGGGCATTGCCGGCTCCGGCACACTGGTGCCGCCGCTGTTGAGCCTGGGCTTGCAGCAGACGTGGCTGGGCCTGGGCCTGCTGGCGTTGCTGTTGACGGCGGCCAGCTGGTTCGCCTGGCCCGGCGTTACGCTGCATGAAGCAGCAGCACCAATGGCCACTTCAGCGCGGATGCCGTCCGGCGTGTACCTGCTGTTCGCCCAGTACGCCTTCATGGCCGCAGGCCTGGTGCCGGCGATGGTGTTCCTGGTGGATTACGTGGCCCGTGGCCTGGGTGATGGTGCGCACATCGGCGCGATGGTCTGGGTGACGTACGGCCTGGGCGCGATTGTGGGGCCGGTAAGCTACGGGTTCCTCGCCGATAAACTCGGTGCACGCCTGAGTATCCGTGTGGTGCTGGTGGTGCAGGCGGTTGCCGTCGGCCTGTTGCCGCTGGCCAGTTCGTTCACTGCCCTTGCCGTACTGGCGGTGATCCTCGGTTCGTTCCCGCCAGGCATCGTGCCATTGGCCTTGGCGCGGGTGCATGAATTGCTGCCCAACCATCATCAGCAGCAGGTAGCGTGGAGCCGCGCCACCGTCTCCTTTGCTACCTTCCAGGCACTGTCCGGGTTTGCCTACTCGGCACTGTTCAACAGCAGCGGTGGCCAGCATGCGCTGTTGTTCGTGATTGCCGCTGGCGCCATCGTGGTCGCCCTGGCCCTGGAACTGGGCATGATTGTGCTGAACCGTCGACCGCTCGACACGGTCCCAACCCATACGCTCCCCCTTACAGGATTTGCCAAATGACCCTGCCTACCGACATGACCCTGATTGAAATCACCACGCCCGGCGGCCCCGAGGTGCTCAAGCCGCGCCAGGAACCGGTGCCCTCCCCGGCCTCCGGCGAAATCCTGATCCGCGTGCACGCCGCCGGGGTCAACCGCCCCGACGCCTTGCAACGTGCCGGCAAGTACCCGATGAAACCCGGCTTCAGCCCGATCCCCGGCCTGGAAGTGGCCGGCGAAGTGGTCGCGCTGGGCGAAGGGGTCAGCGAATACGCGATTGGCGACAGGGTCTGTGCCCTGACCAATGGCGGCGGCTACGCCCAATACTGCACGGTGCCCGCCAGCCAGGCGTTGCCGGTTCCCGAAGGCATGGAGTGGATTCAAGCCGCCGCCATCCCGGAAACCTTTTTCACCGTGTGGGCCAACCTGTTCGGCATCGGCGGCGCGCACAAGGGCCAGCGCGTGCTGATCCACGGCGGTACCAGCGGGATCGGCACCACCGCCCTGATGCTGTGCCGCGAATTCGGTATCCAGGCGTTCGCCACCGCTGGCAGCGAAGAGAAATGTGCGGCCATCCGTGCCTTGGGCGCTGAAGCCATCAATTATCGCGAGCAGGATTTTGCCGAGGTGATCGGGGCTCAAGGTGTCGATGTGATCCTCGACATCATGGGCGGCTCCTACCTCAACAACAACCTCAAGGCCCTGGCCATGGACGGGCGCCTGGTGATGCTGGGCTTCCTCGGCGGCGCCAAGGCCAATGACGTGGACCTGCTGACCATCCTCGGCAAACGCGCCGTCGTCACCGGCTCCTTGCTGCGCGCCCGTACCAAGGACGAGAAAGCCGCCATCGCCGACCAACTGCGCGAGCACGTATGGCCGGTGCTGGCAGCCGGGCGCTGCCTGCCGATGATCGACCAGGTGTTCGATTACACCCAGGCCGATCAGGCGCATGCGCGGATGGAAGGTGGCGATCACATTGGCAAGATTGTGTTGCGGGTGGTTTGATTACCCGGCGAACACCGGGTAGTCGACATAACCCGCTTCGCCTCCCCCATACATCCCTTCCGCCCGCAGCGGGTTCAACGGCCAGTCGTTGAAAATCCGCTGCGGCAAGTCCGGATTGGCGATAAACGGCCGCCCGAATGCGATCAGATCCGCCAGCCCCGCTTCAACCAGTGCTGCACCGCGTTCAGCGGTGTAGCGACCGGCATAGATGATCCGCCCGCTGAAGGTGTCGCGTACCGCTCGGCGAAATGATTCGGGCAATACCGGGGCGTTATCCCAGTCGGCTTCGGCAATGGACACATAGGCGATGCCCGACGCTTCCAATACCTTGATCGCTTCAATGTAGGTGTGGTGCGGGTCGTCTTCCACCAGGCCGATGTACACCCGGTCCTGGTCGGTGCCGCTGAACAATGGTGAGAAGCGCACGCCCAGGCGCTCGGGCCCGACCACGGCGATCACTGCTTCGACGATCTCGCGCAGGAAGCGCAGGCGGTTGTGCAGCGAGCCACCGTACTCGTCGTCACGCTGGTTGGCGTGGGCCGAGATGAACTGGTTGACCAGGTAGCCATTGGCTGAATGGATTTCCACCCCATCAAACCCCGCATCCAGTGCATTGCGCGCTGCCTGGGCGTAGTGCCCGACCAGGTCCTTGACCTCCTGCGTGGTCAACGCACGCGGTACAGGCGGTTGCATCAATTGCCCCTCGCCCGGCGCCGTTTCGATAAAGGCCTTGGCCTGAATTGCCTGGATAGCAGAAGGTGCGACCGGTGCGGCACCCTCAGGCTGCAACGCGCTGTGGGACACCCGACCGACATGCCACAACTGGGCGAAGATCACCCCGCCTTCGGCATGCACCGCCTCGGTGACCTTGCGCCAGCCGTCGATCTGCGCCGGCGTATAAATGCCCGGCGTCCACGCGTAACCCTGGCCACGCGGTTCAATCTGCGTGCCCTCACTGACCATGAAGCCGGCACTGGCGCGCTGGCGGTAATACTCGGCCATCAAGTCAGTGGCGATATCGCCCGGCTGGGCGCTGCGCTGGCGCGTCAACGGTGGCAGCACAATACGGTTGTTCAGTGTGTGGTGACCCAGTTTCACCGGGGTACTTAAAACGGTCATCTCATTCTTCCAGATTACGAGCGCGCGAAAGCATTGGCGACTTATTCAAGTCGCCAATGCATCAAGCGGTTTATTGAGTCAGGCGGTGAGTTTCAGCAGGGCCTTGGCGACATCGCTGGAACTGCCGGGATTTTGCCCGGTGACGAGCAAGCCATCGGTAATGACAAAGGACTGCCAGTCAGCGCCTTTCTCATACAGGCCACCCAGCTTCTTGAACTCGTCTTCCACCAGGAACGGCACTACATCGGTCAATTCAACGGCGGCTTCTTCCGAGTTGGAGAAACCGGTGACACGCCGGCCCTTGACCAACGGCTCGCCGTTGACCGCCTTGACATGACGCAAGGCACCCGGTGCATGGCAGACAAAGCCGATCGGCTTGCCGGCACGCTCGAAGGACTCGATCAACGCGATGGAAACCGGCGATTCCGCCAGGTCCCACAGCGGGCCGTGGCCGCCTGGGTAGAACACGGTGTCGAAGGCATCGGCGTTGACCGAATCCAGCTTCAGCGTGGTCGCCAGGGCCTGTTGCGCGGCCGGGTCGGCGGCGAAGCGGCGGGTCTGTTCGGTCTGGAAGTCCGGCTGATCGCTCACCGGATCCAACGGCGGCTGGCCGCCGGCCGGGGATGCCAGCACCACCTCGGCGCCGGCGTCCTTGAACGCGTAATAAGGTGCGGCAAATTCTTCGAGCCAGAAGCCGGTCTTGCGGCCGGTGTTGCCCAACTGATCGTGAGAGGTCAATACCATCAATACTTTCATTGTCGAGTGCCTCGGGATGACTGTGGGTTGAAGCTTAGGAGCCCGGGCGTCGTCTCACAACGTCATATCCGCAAGGTTTTCGGACATCGCTCGACGGCAGTTGCCGTTTCTCGCCCAGCCACCGACAATCGCGTCTCCCCTACCCCCTGGAGAAACACGATGCACAGCGTTGCGCTGCTGGTCTACCCGAATTTCGAATGCCTGAGCCTCAGCGTGGGCTCGGTGTTCGAGTGCGCGAACCTGTTGCGCGGCGAGCCGGCCTATGCGTTTCACCTGGTCTCGGAGACCGGCGGCGCGGTGATGACATCCCAGGGCTTTTCGGTGAACACCACGCCCATTCGGGCCGAGGGCTATGACACCTTGATCGTCGGCGGCTACATGGAGTTTCGCCTGCCGGAAGCCAACCTGCTGGAACAGGTCAAGGCCGCCTCTGCCCAGTCGCGGCGCGTCGCGTCATTGTGCATGGGCATCTTCGTGCTGGCCGAAGCCGGCCTGCTGGAAGGCAAGCGCACCACCACCCACTGGATTCACGCGCCGGCCTTTCGCAAGCGCTACCCGCACATCCAGCTGGAAGAAGACAAGTTGTTCGTGGTGGACGGCCAAGTGTGGACCGGTGCCGGCATGAGCGCCGGGGTGGACCTGGCATTGGCCATGGTGGAGAACGACCTGGGCAGCGACCTCGCCCGGCGCATTGCGCGCAAACTGGTGATTGCCCAGCGTCGCGGCAGTGAACAATCGCAGCTGTCGGCGCTGTTGGAGCTGGACCCCAAGTCAGACCGCGTGCAACTGGCCATGGCCTACGCCCGTGAGAACCTGACCCACGACCTCACGGTGGAGACCTTGGCCGATGTCGCCCGGCTGAGCCCGCGCCAGTTCAGCCGGGTGTTCCGTGAGGAAACCGGGCAGACACCGGCCAAAGCCATCGAAGCCCTGCGCGTGGAAGCCGCCCGGGCACTGATGGAAACCAGCCGTCACCCGGTGGAGGTGGTGGCCCGCGAAACCGGCTTTGGCGATCGCGAGCGCATGCGCCAGGCGTTCCTGAGGGCGTTCGGGCAGCCGCCGGCGGTGATGCAACAGGCCTTTAATGCAGGGCCGCCCGCGTAACCAGGTAACTGACCAACTGCGGGTCATCCTCCAGCTCTATCGTCTGTACCGGGCGCGGCAGGTTATCCAGCACCGTGCGCCAGAACGCCTGGGACACTTCGTCCTGGTCATAGAACCGCACCAGCCAATTGGCCTGGCCGCTGCACAGCACCTGGCTGGCGATGGCACGGCCGATGCCTTTGCGGCGGTAGCGCTTGAGGATGAACAGATCGGCCAGCTCCAGGGCATCGATGCCTGGCAATTCGCTGCCTTCGATCAGCAGGAAGCCGGCAATGTAGCCATCCACCAGCAGCAGGTTGGCGCTCCATTGCGGGTCTTGCCAGTAGCGGGCCAGGTGTTCGTCATGGATGTAGAAACGGCCGTCCGCCTCCACATCTTCCTGTTCCCAGTCGGACGACTCATAGGCGTAGTACTGGTAGAGATTACGGATCAGCTCGGCGGCTTCGGGGCCGGTCTGGATCAATTCGACGGTGACTTCGGGCATGGGGCTCTCGGTGAAAAAACGCAGGGCGCCATTGTTCACAAAACGCGAGGAGAGGCCAACCTTTCTACTTGCTGAACCGATTGCAAATAGGTGTTGCCTCGCCCAAAACCTTGAAACATTTCGAATAAACTTCGTGAAATTTGCCCCTGCTCTTCAAGGACACCTATTTTGACCAACATGTGTACCGCCGGCCTGGATGTGGGTTTTGCCTCCCTCGATTACCTACAGATCTTCATCCTTGGCGTGATCCAGGGCATTACCGAACTGCTGCCGGTGTCGTCCACCGCCCACATGCGCGTGGTGCCCGCCCTGCTCGGCTGGCAAGACCCCGGCTCGGCGTTTTCTGCGGCCATGCAACTGGCGGCGCTGGCAGCGGTGGTCAGTTACTTCTGGCGCGATGTGCGCCAGGTCACCACCGGCAGCATCGGCGCGGTGCGTCGGGGTGACTACAACGACCGTTGGTTCAAGTTGGCGGTGGCGATTGTGCTGGCGACCCTTCCCATCGGGATTGCCGGCCTGGCGTTGTCGTCGACCTTGAATGCCTGCAACTCGCCGCTGCGTGGGCTGATGGTGATCGGTATTTCCTGCGTGGTGATGGCAGTGCTGCTGGCTGTGGCGGAAGTACGCGCACGCCACACCCGTGAGGTGAGCGAAATGCGCCTGCGCGATGCGTTGATCGTCGGGATCGCGCAAATTGGCGCGTTGATTCCGGGGGTATCGCGCTCCGGCTCTACGCTGACCGCTGCGTTGTTTCTCAATTTCAAGCGTGAGGAAGCTGCACGCTTCTCCTTCCTGCTGGGCCTGCCGGCCATCGCCCTCGCCGGGCTGAAGGAGTTGTGGGTGTTGCTGCACGCCGACATGCCGGCCCATGCCTGGCCGCATCTGCTGTTCGGTCTGGTGGTGGCGAGCGTCTCGGCGTTCTTTGCGATCTGGGGCCTGATGAAGTTCCTGGAGCGGTTCTCCACCTGGCCGTTCGTGATCTACCGCGCGCTGTTGGGGGTGTTCCTGATTGTGGCGGTCAGCACTGGGTGGCTGAGCTGATCTGACATTAATCTCAAACCAGCATTAATCCAATGTGGGAGGGGGCAAGCCCTCTCCCACCTTTGTACCGTGTTGCCTTACAGACTGTCGGTTCGGTCGGCCAGTTCTTCCAGCAGGTCGGCCGACGGCACGAAAAACAGGCCGCCGGTGACTGCCGTGCTGAAATCCAGCAGGCGGTCATAATTGCCCACCGGACGGCCGACGAACATGTTTTCCAGCATCAATTCCAGGGGCTGCGGCGAGCGGGCATAGCCGATGAAGTAGGTGCCGAACTCCCCGGCACCTGGCCGGCCAAAGGGCATGTTATCGCGCAGGATCTTCACTTCTTCACCGTGCTCGTCGGTGATGACGGTCAAGGCGCTGTGGGAGTTGCTCGGCTTGGCTTCTTCGTCCAACTCGATATCCGACAACTTGGTGCGCCCGATCACTTTCTCCTGGGCCTCCACCGTCAAGCCATTCCACGCCGTCATGTTGTGCAGGTACTTCTGCACCAGCACGTAGCTGCCGCCACGGAATTCGCTGTCTTCGTCGCCGACGATGGTGAAGCCCTCGGCCTTGCGCCCTACCGGGTTCTCGGTACCGTCGACAAAGCCGATGATGCTGCGCATGTCGAAATAGCGGAAACCCTGGACCTCATCCACCACCTTCACGCTGTCGCCCAGGGCCGCCATGAGATGGGTGGCCAGTTCGAAGCACAGGTCCATCTGTTCGGCGCGGATATGCAGCAGGATATCCCCCGGTGTCGACACTGCCATGCGCCCCTCCACGCCGAACTCGCGGAACGGGTGCAGCGCCGCCGGGCGTGGCGCGCCGAACAGGCGGTCCCAGGCGTCCGAGCCAAACCCGCAGACGCAGGTCAGGTTGCCGGCCGGCACGCGCTTGCCCACCGAGCGCACCAGCCCGGCGATATCGGCGCACCAGGCGCGTACCGTGTCCTCGCTGCCGGGGGCGACGGTGGCGACCATGAAAATCGCGCTGCTGGTGATCGGGTGGCACACGGACTGGGGTTCCAGGGGCGGCTGAACGGAGGATGGGGTCATGGTGAAAGTCCAGGCTAAAGGGCGAGATTGAACCCGCGCAGATTAGCAGATCATTTCTGACAACTGCGCCACACCTCACGAATCAGCGCCTGCATCTTCAGCGCTTCGGACCAGCGATCGCTGATTTCGCACCCGTCCGCGCCGGTGATCGCATAAGGCGGCGGGCCGAGTTCGCAGGTAAAGGACAGGCTCTGCGGCGTCTGCGGGCGCGCCAGCCAGTCTTCGATCCCGTAGCGCCACCACTCGGTAAAGCGCCGGACCCAGGCTTGGTGCTGGGGAAACGCCAACGAGACTTGCACCTGCTCGCTGCTGGCTACCCGACCGTGGAAACCCCAGCTGTGGCGCAGGATGCTGCGTATCTGCGCATCGTCCTCGGCGGCGCCCGGCTCCGGCAGTTCGCGCCCGACCACGTAGTGGGACAGGTCGGCCAGCAGCTTCAAGTCGGGCATCTGTGCCAGCAGGTCAAGGGTGAACAGCAGATCATTGGTGAGGCGATAACGGTGGGTTTCCAGCAGCACCGGAAACTCCACCTGTTCGGCCAAGCGCTGCCAGCCTTCGACCAATCGCGCCGCTTCGCTTTGCGTGCGTGGGCGCACGTCGGCTTGCAGGGTGAGGTGGTGGCAGCCATAGCCACTGATCACCTCCAGCGCGGCGGCCAGGTCATCCACCGACTGCGGGAACAACTGGCCTTCGATCTGCAAGCCCTGCGCCGTGGCGGCGGCGTGCAGGCGGGCGACATCGGCGGGCTTGAAGTAATGATCGGTAATGCCGTCGAACCCGGCGGCCTTGATGCGCTCGAGTTGAGCCTCGAGTGGGCCGGGTTCGGTCTGCATGGCCCACAGGGATTGGAACACCAGGAATTGGCGCATATCAGCCTCGCAGCAGGTGTTTGAGGGACAGCTCGGGGTTGGCCAGGCTGGCGGGATCGAGTGAGCGTCGCGCGCTGATCAGGCGTTCGCAGAGCTTGATGTCCTTGGCCATGCTGTTGCCTGGCGCCCATCCGCACGCGCCTTGCAACTGGTGATCGGCATCGAGATGGAACAGCAATATGCCGCCGCCCGGCAATGGGCGGCTGACCGTCGAGGGCGTGAGCACGCCGACGGTCTGCAAGCCCCAGTCGTACTGGTCGGACCAGAACCCGGGAAGCGCCTCGAACGGCACATCGCGGCCCAGCAGGTTCAATGCCGCATGCCGGCCCTGGACCTCGGCGTTGCGCCAGGTTTCCTGGCGCTGATAGAGGCCATCCAGGCGAAACTCACACACGTCACCGGCGGCAAAAATATCCGGCGCACTGGTACGCAGGTGCGTATCCACGCGTATGCCCTGGCCCACGTCCAACCCCGCTGCGGCGGCCAATTCGATATTGGGTTGCATGCCGATGCCGACCACCACCAGGTCGCAGGGCAAGCGTTGCCCGTCCACCAGCAGCACGGCGTCGGCCTGGATCGATTCCAAGGCCACATTCAGGCGAACGTCGACCCCGTGCTGGCGATGCAGGGCCAACAGCGCCTCAGAGATAACGGCCGGCAACACCCGGCCCGCCAATCGCGGCCCGGCTTCGAGCAGGGTGACCTCACAGCCAAGGCCACGTGCCGTGGCCGCCACTTCCAGGCCAATAAAGCCGCCACCGACCACCACCAACCGCGTGCCGGGCTTCAGCGCATCGCGCAGGGCCAGCGCTTCATCGTGGGTACGCAGGTAGAGCACGTTGGCCTGCTCCTGAGGCAACCGGCGCGCCCGCCCACCGATGGCCAGCAGCAGGCCGGCGTACCGCAGCCATTGGCCATCGGCCAGTTGCAGACGATGCTGTTGCGGCTGCAACTGCGTCACTGGGTTAGCGGCGATGTGCTCGATACCCAGCTCGGCCAGTCGCGCGCTGTCGCACAGGCTGCAGCCGGCCAGGTCCGCCGTGCCCTGCAACACGCCTTTGGACAGCGGCGGCCGCTCGTAGGGCAAGTGCGGCTCATCGCCAATCAGGATCAGCCGCCCGGTGTAGCCTTCTTCACGCAAGGTCAGCGCCGCACGGCCGCCGGCATGACCGGCGCCGACGATGATCAAGGGATCGTGCATGATCAGGCCGTGACAGCGAGCAACACCCGCCCCGCTTCGACCCGCACCGGGTAGGTCTTGAGGTTGACGCACACCGGCGCGCCGAGGGCCTTGCCGGTGCGGTAATCGAAGCGCCCGTTGTGCTTGGGGCACTCGATCACGTGGTCCATCACCAGGCCATCGGCCAGGTGGATTTTCTCGTGGGTGCACAGCCCGGCGGTGGCGAAGAATTCATTCTCGGCCGAGCGATACACCGCATAGGTGTGCGGCCCATGGTCGAAGCGCAGCACGTCTTCTTCGTCTATTTCGCCCACGGCGCAGACGTCGATCCATTGATCGTTCATGGCGTTTTTCTCTTGTTCTTGGGTGGGGTTCAACCGGCAGCGGTTTCTGCATGCACCGGCGCATGGGCAGCCGGAGGCGTATTCGGGTGAATCGGGCGCTGGACGAAATAGGTGGGATCGCTGCGCTGCTTCCAGATGGTCGGCAGGATCTCCTTGAATGCCTCGAACAGGTTGGCGTACGGCGGCGGGCAGTCGCTGCGGATTTCGTCGTGCAGTTGCGCGAGGGCGTGGTACGGCACCATCGGGTACATGTGGTGTTCGAGGTGGTAGTTCATGTCCATGTAGATAAAGCGCAGCACGCGGTTCATGTAAATGGTGCGGCAGTTGCTGCGGTGGTCGAGTACATCTTCGGCCAGGCCGACATGCTGCGTGAGGCCAAACAGATAGCCGAGCCACGCGCCATAAATACTCGGCAGGCCCACCAGCATCAGCGGCAACCAGCTATGCAGGTACAACGCGGTGCCGATCACCACGGCATAAATGCCGACCCAGATACGCGCGGCACGGAACACCTTGGGCCATTCGGATTCGGGGATGAAGTCCGCTTCCTGGGCACTCATCTTGCCCATGGCATGGCGCGCCACGCCGCTGAAGGTTTTCCAGGCCAGGGGCAGGTTGAACAGGCTCAGGCACATCATCCAGAAGCTCGGCGGACGCGGTTCGACGATCTCCGGGTCACGGCCGACCACGATGGTGTCGGTATGGTGCCGGGCATGGCTCCAGCGCCACACGTGGGGTTCGAAGATGCACATGAAGCTGGCGACCTGATACAGCACATCGTTCATCCAGCGGGTCTTGAAGGCGGTGCCGTGGCCGGTTTCGTGCCAGCGCGGGTTGGAAGCAGTGCCATACAGCACGCCATAGACCAGGAAGAACGGCACGCAGGCCCAGGTGCCCCAGAACCAGTAGCCGCCAAAACCGCTGGCAAACAGTGCGATCACCCAGATCGCGGTGTCGAGCAGTGCCGGGCCGTCACGGCGTTGCATCAGTTCTTTCATGCGTTTACGCGAGATCGGCGATTGGTACCAACTGGCCGAGACCAGGCCTTTTTCAGCGGCGCGGGCGGCTTCGGGGCCGGTGAGGCTGTAGTCGCGGCGGCCGATAGGAGCGGTGTGTTCAGGCATTGTTATTGTTCTCCCCAAGCGGGTGGTTTCTGGTGCTGTGTGAAACCCACCTTAGAGAACGGGTTATTCACCCTCAAGGCCTTGAATCCATTCCCTATCAAGCTATCATCCAGGCCCAGCGGGGCTTGATAGTTTTCTATCAAGACGCACAAGGGGCCAGTCATGAACAACAACAAACGCCCAACCATCGCCAGCGTGGCCGCCCATGCCGGGCTGAGTGTGGCCACGGTCGACCGCGTATTGAATGCGCGGGCACCGGTCAATCCCGAGACTGCCGAGCAGGTATTCCAGGCGGCCGAAGCCGTGGGGTATTTTGCGGCGCGGCTGATCGGCCAGCGCATTCGCGAGCGTCGGCCGACCTATCGCTTCGGCATCCTGTTGCTGGCCACCGCCCAGGCGTTCTATGCCAGCCTGGCGCAGGCCATCAGCACCGCCGCGGAGCAGCATGCCAACGCCAACCTGACGTGCCAGTTCGAGTACATCGTGGACCGCTCGCCCAACGCCATCGTCGCGCAGATCGAACAGTTGGCCGTGCAGTGCGATGGCCTGGCGGTGGTCAGCTTTGCCCATCCGTCGATCAACGCCTGCCTGGCGCAAATCCGCGCAGCCGGCGTGCCCGTGGTCGCCCTGCTCTCGGATATCCACGAACAGGCGGAGGAACCCTACGTAGGCCAGGACAATAATGTGGTCGGCCGCACCATGGGCTGGCTGCTCGCCCGCACCTGCGGCGCGCGCAAAGGCAGCGTGGGCATCCTGCTCGGCGGCCATCGTTTCCTCGGCCACCAGGCACGGGTCGAAGGCCTGCACAGCTACCTGGCCGAGCACGCGCCGGGGCTCAAGCCGCTGGAGCCGTTGATCAACCTCGACAACTGCGACATTACCGAAGAAGCCACCCTCGACCTGATCAGCCGCCACAGCGATCTGCGCGGTCTATGCGTGGTGGGTGGCGGCGGCGACGGCATCATCAGCGCCCTGGCGCAGTTGCCCAGGCGGCCGGCGTTGTGCTGCATCCTGCAGGAGTCCACCGAGCTGTCGCGCCAGGCGCTGCGCCAGGGTTTGATCGATGTGGTGATGGACTCGCAGCCGGGGCAGACGGCGACGGCGTTGGTGCAGTTGATGGTGGAGTTGCAGACTGCCGAAGGGTTCGATCCGGTGCGGCAGCGGGTGTATATACCGCCGCAGATTGTGACGTCGGAGAACCTCTAGCGGCACTCAGGCGCTGGCTGTCTGTGGCGAGCGGGCTTGCCCCGCGTTGGGGAGCGAAGCTCCCCTGATCAAAGACGAACGCGGTGTACCCGATATTTCGCAGAAGCTGGTTGGGGGCTGCTGCGCAGCCCAACGCGGGGCAAGCCCGCTCGCCACAGGGGTCAGCGCTGCTTAAATCTCAGGCGCGGCGAAAATCGCTGGCACTCAGCCCGAACCGGCTCATTTTGTTGTACAGCCCGCCCCGCGACACATTCAGTTGCCGGGCGGCCAGGCGGATGTTGCCGCCGGTGTTCTGGAGTGCGGCGACGATGGCGTGCATTTCGTGGCTGCTCAGGTCCTGGGCGGGTTGCGGCTCATAGGCGCGCAGCGGCGTGTGCTGCCTGGTTTCCATCGGCAGATCGGCAGGCTGAATCAGCTCACCCATCGCCAGGTTGGTCGCCCGCTCAATACTGTTTTCCAACTCCCGCACATTGCCCGGCCAGCCATAGGCCGACAGCAATGCCATCGCCTCCGGCGAAAAGCCCTGCACCGACTTGCGCAACGAGCGTGCACAGCGGGCCAGGAAGTGCCGCGCCAGCAGCGGAATGTCTTCGCGGCGCATGCGCAGGGGCGGCACGGTGAGGTTCAGGACGTTGAGGCGGTAGTAGAGGTCTTCGCGAAACGCGCCTTGCGCCACGGCCTGGCTGAGGTTGCGGTGGGTGGCGGCAATGATGCGCACGTCCACTTGTCGCGAGTTCTTCGCGCCCACCCGGGTGATTTCACCCTCCTGCAACACCCGCAACAGGCTGACCTGGGCATCGAAGGACATGTCGCCGATCTCATCCAGAAAGATGGTGCCGCCATCCGCCAGTTCGAACTTGCCCGCCGAACCGCCACGGGTGGCGCCGGTGAACGCGCCCTCGACATGGCCGAACAGTTCGCTTTGCACCAGGTCACGGGGGATCGCCCCGCAGTTGACCGCCACGAAGGGGCCTTTGTGGCGGTCGCTGCCGTTGTGGATGGCCTGGGCGAACAGCTCTTTGCCGGTGCCACTTTCGCCGAGGATCAGCGTGGTGGAGTCGCTGCGACTGGCGATACGCCCCAGGTGCAGGGCGTCCTGGATGGCTCGGGAGTTGCCCTGGATAGTTTCAAATGTGTAGCTGGCCTGGGTGCCGATCAGGCGCCGGGTGATTTCGCGGATGCGGCGGTTTTCACGCAGCGACACGATCACCCCGCCCTGCTCCAGCGGGCACACCGACACCAGGCAGGCGAGTTGGCCCCGGTCAGCCAAGTGGAAGGTGCAATCGAGGTCGCGCACGGGCTCGCCAAGGACGTCGCTCAACTCGCTACGGCCCAGTTGCTGGAACGGCCGCCCGATCAGCTCCAGCCCTACGCCGAACAACTGCCGGGCATACCGGTTGAGCGCCTTGATGCAGCCGCGCTCGTCCAGTACCACCAGGCCTTCGTTGAGGACTTCGAGCACCGCTTGCTGCTCCTCCAGCAACACCTGCAACGCCATCTGCCGCGACACCGCCTCGGCGGCCGCCTGCACCGTACCGAGGGTATGGAAGTGAAACCAGCCAGGCTCGGCGGTGAGGGTCAGCATCGCCACAGTGTGGCCCTGGGCATTCCTGATCGGCGCGGCGGCGCAGTGCATGCGGCGCTGGCGCAGGCCGATGCCGAAGTTTTCCTCGGCCAGCACGTACACCAGGCGGTCTTCGGCCAGGGCCAGGCCGGTGCAGTTGGTGCCTTGCACCGACTCCAGCAGGCGGCTGCCGACCGGAGTGATGTCCAGGCCACAGAAATACAGGGTGGCGCCATCGGCATCGGTGAGGTTGATATGGCCGCGCGGGTTGTAGGCCAGCAAGCCGTGCATGACTTGCGCGGCAGCGGCGATCAGCACGCGGTGGGTGGTCAGGGTGGCGGTCAGCGTGTCGGCTGCGACAAAGCGGTACGCGTTGTCGGCTGGATCGATGCCCGCCTCGACGCTGCGCCGCCACGAATCCCAGATCACTTGGCGCACGGACGCCGGCCGGTCGACCTGGCCGGCCAGGCAATCGCGCCAGGCCTGCTCCAGCGCGGCCACCGGGCCGTCATTCAGCGCCGCAGGCCCCAGGGTCGTCAGGTAGTCGAGGTCTTGCACACTGAAGGCCATGCTCATTGGGTGATATCCATGTTCATATTTTTGACATGTCAGTATAGGCATGTCATCAGAATGAACACTTATTGTTTGTAGATATTAATTAACCCTTATTAATCAATAGGTTAAAAACTGGCACACGCCTTGCTCCCACCCCCTTGCCCATCAGGACTGTCCTGAGGCCAATAACAACAAGGGGTCATTGCATGAGTACACAAAACATCCGCCTGGGTTTGATCGGTGCCGGTCGCATGGGCAGCTTCCACGGCCTGACCGCCGCACGGCACATCCCCGGTGCCAGCCTGGCAGCGATTGCCGACCCGACGCCAGGCCAGGCCGCCCGCCTCGCCGCCGAACTGGGGGTGAGCAAGGTCTACACCGACCCTCAGCAGCTGCTCGACGACCCGGCTATCGACGGCGTGATCATCGCCGCCCCGGCCCGCAGCCATGCCGAACTGGTGATCAGCGCCGCCCGCGCCGGCAAGGGCATCTTCTGCGAAAAACCCATGGCCATCACCCTCGATGAGGCCGACCGCGCCATCGCCGCTGCCGCCGATGCGCGGGTGCCGTTGCAGGTGGGCTTCAACCGGCGTTTCGCCAAGAGCTTTCGCACCGCGCACCTCGACGTCGCCGCCGGCCGCATCGGCACGCCGCAGTTGCTGCGCTCGCTGACCCGCGACCCGGCGCTGAACAACCCGGCCAACTCGCCGCAATGGGTGATCTTCCTCGAAACCCTGATCCACGACTTCGACACCCTGCGCTACCTCAACCCAGGTGCCGAGGCCGAGCAGGTGTATGTGATGGCCGACGCACTGATCGCTCCAGAATTCAAAAGCAAAGGCTTTCTCGACACCGCCGTGGTCGCGATCCGCTTCGACAACGGCGCCATCGCCACCGCCGAAGCCAACTTCCAGGCCGTGTACGGCTACGATGTGCGCGGCGAAGTGTTCGGCAGCGCCGGTATGCTGAGCATGGGCAGTCTCAACGACAGCGACCTGGTGCGCTACCTGGCCCAGGGCATCCAGGCCGACACCCAGCGCCTGGACACCGACCTGTTGCGCGACGCCTACATTGCCGAGCTCAACCACTTTGTCGACTGCCTGCGCAGCGGTGCCAAGCCGATGGCCAGCGGCGAGGATGCGCGCGCGGCCCTGGCGATTGCCCGTGCGTGCATCGAGTCGTTCGAAACCGGCAAGGCGGTGGCGGTATGAGCCCGTTCAAGCTGGCGGTCAGCGCCGAGATGGTGTTTCTCGACCTGCCGTTTGTCGAGCGTATAAAGCGCATTCACGCACTGGGGTTCAGCGCCGAAATCTGGAACTGGACAGACAAGGACATCACCGCCCTGGCCGCCACCGGCGCCGACTTCACCTCCATGACCGGCTACATCAGCGGCACCCTCACCGACCCCGATGGCATCCGCCAGTTACTCGACAGCGCCCGCGAATCCTTAGGGGTAGCCGCACACCTGAATTGCCCCAGCCTCAACCTGCACGGCACCGGCCTGGGTGAAGGCGGCCTGCCCGTTCAACCGGTGAGCCTGGCCACCGGGCGCATGTGGCTGAGCGCCTGCAAGACCCTGGAAAAAATCGCCCGCCTGGGGGAAGACGCCGGCCGTGTGTTCCTGCTGGAAAACCTCAACACCGAAGTCGACCACCCCGGTACGCCATTCGCCCGCGCCGACGATACCCTGGCGCTGATCGAGGCCGTGGGCAGCCCGTACCTGAAGATGAATCTGGACCTGTACCACGCGCAGATCGGCGAAGGAAATTTGATCGAACTGATCCAGCGCGCCGGCAGCGCCATCGGTGAAATCCAAGTGGCCGATGTACCAGGTCGCAAGGAGCCTGGCACCGGTGAAATCCACTACCCGGCCATTGCCAAAGCCTTGCACGCCATAGGCTACAGCGGGGTGGTCGGCCTGGAAGGCTGGGCCAGCGGCGACAGCGAGCTGGCCCTGGAGCGTTTCCGCCAGGCGTTCACCCTATAACAATAAAAGGATCACCCTTATGAATCGCTATTCGTTGTTTGCTGCCACCTTGTTGCTGCTGTTCAGCCAATGGACCTTCGCGGCTTATCGCATCGGCGTGAGCATTGCCCGGGTCGACGACAACTTCATGACGTACGTGCGCACCGGCCTGGAAGCGGCAGCCAAGCAGCAGGATGTGCAGATCCAGTTCGAAGACGCCCAGGGCGATGTGGTGCGCCAGCTCAATCAGGTCGAAGGTTTTCTCAACCAGAAGGTCGACGCGGTGATCGTGCTGCCGGTGGACACCGCCGCCACCGCCAACATGACCCGCGCCGCCGTCTCCGCCAAGACGCCGCTGGTGTACGTCAACCGCCACCCGGACGAACGCACCCTGCCCAAGGGCGTGGTCACCGTGGCCTCCAACGACATCGAGGCCGGCCAGTTGCAGATGCGCTACCTGGCGGAAAAACTCGGCGGCAAGGGCAACGTGGCGATCATCATGGGCGACCTCGCACAGAACGCCACCCACGACCGCACCGAGGGCGCCAAACAGGTGCTCAAGGACTTTCCCGGGATCAAGGTGGTCGAGCAGCAAAGTGCTGAATGGCAACGCAGCAAGGGCATGGACCTGACCAGCAACTGGCTGCTGGCGGGCACGCCGTTCGATGCCATCGTGGCCAACAACGATGAAATGGCGATTGGCGCGGCCATGGCCTTGCAGCAGGCGGGCAAAGCCAAGGGTGAGGTGGCGATTGTGGGCATTGATGGCTTGCCCGACGGGCTGGCGGCGATCAAACGCGGCCTGCTGACGGCGTCGGTGTTCCAGGACCCGAAGGCCCAGGCGACCCAGGCCTTGCAGGCGGCTGTGCGAATGATCAAGGGCGAGGCGATTGAGCCGCAGGTGTGGGTGCCGTTCGAACTGATCAAGCCCGAGCAGGTGGCGGTGTTCGAGCAGCGCTACCAATAAACTGGAGTGTGGTGATCCAAATGTGGGAGGGAGCAAGCTCCCTCCCACATTTTTAGTCCAAGTCGCGAGCGCTATGGCGTTCGGCCAACTGCTCATGGGGCTCGCCGGACACCCGGTTGACCCGCCGCCCACGCTGCACCGCCGGCCGCGCTTCAATCGCGTCCGCCCAGCGCAACACATGCTGGTACTCATGCACCGAGAGGAACTCCGCCGCGCCATACAAACGCCCTTTGACCAACCCGCCATACCAGGGCCAGATGGCGATATCGGCTATGGTGTACTCATCACCCGCGATGTATTCGCTCACCGCCAGGCGCTGGTCGAGCACATCGAGCTGACGCTTGGTCTCCATGGCAAAGCGGTTGATCGCATATTCCATCTTGCTCGGCGCATACGCATAGAAGTGGCCGAAACCACCGCCCAGGTAGGGCGCGCTGCCCATCTGCCAGAACAACCACGACAGGCATTCGGCGCGGGCGGCGGGTTCGGTGGGCAAGAACGCGCCGAACTTCTCCGCCAGGTATTGCAGGATCGCGCCCGACTCGAACACCCGAATCGGCGTGGCGCCGCTGCGGTCCAGCAGTGCCGGGATCTTGGAGTTGGGGTTCACCCCCACGAAGCCGCTGCCGAACTGGTCGCCGTCACCGATCTTGATCAGCCAGGCATCGTACTCCGCACCGCTGTGCCCCAGGGCCAACAGTTCTTCCAGCAGGATCGTGACCTTCTGCCCGTTGGGCGTGGCCAGGGAGTACAACTGCAGTGGATGCTTGCCCACCGGCAATTCCTTTTCATGGGTCGCGCCGGCCACAGGGCGGTTGATGCTGGCGAAAGTGCCGCCATTCTCGGTGTCCCAGGTCCACACTTTCGGGGGTACGTAATCGGTCATGCTTACTGCTCCAAATGTGCTTGCGTTCAACGAAGCGTTCCAGACTAAACCAAAGGTCGATGGCTCGTCACACCGTGAATGCGGCCAATCTCCAGGCTGACGTCAAAGATGCAGCGGTGCACCCACGGCGTCATTGCCGGGCACCGTTACCCGCAGCGCAATCAACAAGGCGGCCAACAGCATCAACACACCGGCGCCGAGAAACACCCCGCTGATGCCACTGAGACTGAACATCGCGCCCCCACCGGCCGCGCCCGCCGCAATGGCCGACTGCACGGACGCCACCACCATGCCGCCGGCACTTTCAGCTTGATCCGGCACGCTGCGGGCTACCCAGTTCGACCACGCCACCGGCACGCCGCCAAACGCCATGCCCCACAGCGCCAGCAGCAACGCCTGGCCTGGCAGCGAGGCCGGCAGCAACACCAGCGCCAGCGCCGCGACGCCCACTAACACAGGCATCAGCACCAAGGTGCCGCGGGGATAACGCACCAGCATCCAACCGGCCAACAGCGTGCCGACGAAGTTGGCCGCACCGAAGCCCAGCAGCATCAAGGCCAGCCCTTCAGTGCCCACGCCCGTGGTGCTTTCCAGGAACGGCCGGATATAGGTGAACAGCGCAAAGTGCCCGGTGTGCACCAGCACGCAGCCCAACATGCCGATGGCGATGCCTGGACGCAGCAGCACATCCAGTACCGTGCGCAAGCGTGCAGTCCCCGAGGGCGCCAGGCGGGGCAGCGTGAACAGTTGGAACGCCAGCGTCACTGCACCGACGGCGGCGGCGGCAACGAACGCACTGCGCCAGCCATACAGACCACCGAGGTAGCTGCCCAGCGGCACAGCGACCACCGTGCCCACCGCAATGCCACTGAAGATGATCGACAGCGCGCGGGGCAGCAGCGCCGCTGGCACCAGGCGCATCGCCACGGCGGCGGCCATGCTCCAGAAACCGCCCAGGGCAACGCCCAGCAGGATACGCATCAGCAGTAATACCGTCAGGCTTGAAGAGAACGCCACCAACAGGTTGGACGCAATCATCAGCAGGGAGAAACCCAGTAGCACCACGCGTCGGTCGATCCCACGCGTGAGGCCGGGCACCAGCAGCCCGGCAAACAACGCCACCACTGCCGTCACCGTCACGGCTTGGCCGGCCAGCGCCTCGGACACTCCCAGGTCCATCGCCATTGGCGTCAACAAGCTTGCCGGCAGGTATTCCGCCGTCAACAAGCCGAATACCCCCATGGCCAGGGAAAACACCGCCATCCAGGCGGGCGCATCGGGCTCAACTTGGGCAGAGTGAGCGGCTTGGGCTACACAATCATTCATCACACGACATCCTCGGTCATTAGCACGACGGCCAGTCTAGGTTTGCCAACCCGGATGATCTATGATGCAAACCCTTGAGTTTTTGACCGAAACCCCGAACATGGCTGCAGCGGCGCCCTTCAACCTGTCCTCCGACCTTATCGACGAACTGCTGCGCGGCATGCGCCTGCGCGGCGTGCAGTACCGACGCATCCAGGCCGGACCGAGCTTCGGCATGGGCTTTGACGCCAGACCGGGGCATGCCTACTTCCACCTCCTCGCCGCAGGAACGGCCACCCTGCGCACCGATGACGGCAGCCTGTTCGAATTGTCGGCGGGCAATGCCGTGTTCATCTCCCACGGCGGTGCCCATGCGCTGCTGTCCAGTGCGGACAGGCCGGTGCAGGCCATCGGCGGCTTTGACGCGACACCACTGGGCGAGACCGTCTGCGCCGTGGACGCATCACCGGACTCACCGCCGAGCACGTTGCTGTTCAGCGCCTGCATGGAGTTCGAACTCGGCAGTCTCCAGGGGCTCGGCAGCCTGATGCCAGCCTTAATGCTGATCGATGCCCAGGGCCAGCGTTACCCCGGCCTGATGCCGATCCTGGCGGTGATGGAGCGCGAAGTCGCCGCGGCTCGCGTCGGCTACCCCGGCATCCTCACGCGTCTGGCCGATGTGGTGGCTGCCATGATTGTGCGGGGTTGGGTGGAATGCGCCTGCGGCAATGCGTCGGGTTTGGTCGCAGCGTTGCGCGACCCACGCCTGGCGGGCGCCCTGCTCGTGCTGCACCAGCAACCCGGGCGCGATTGGAGCGTGGCCGAACTGGCCGCGCAGTGTCACACCTCCCGCTCGGTATTCGCCGAGCGCTTCCAGGCCACCCTGGGTCTCCCGCCACTGCGCTACATGACGGAACTGCGCATGCGCCTGGCCAGCCAATGGCTGACCCTGGAGCGATTGCCTATCGAAGAAGTAGCGCTGCGCCTGGGCTACACCTCCCAGGCGGCGTTCAGCCGTGCATTCAAGCGCATTACCGGCCAGCCACCGGGGGCCAGCCGGCAGAACATCAGGCGTCCTGCCTGAATGACCGCAGCCTGACCTTTGCAGGCAACATTCAGTCATTGCGCATGCCGATCCTGTGCCCTTACTCTCTGGAGCCATCACCTTGAGAGCAACGGAGGCTTCATGAAACTGATCGGCATGCTGGACTCGCCCTACGTACGCCGCGTGGCCATTTCCCTGGACCTTTACGGCGTCGATTTTGTGCATGAACCGCTGTCGGTGTTCAGCACGTTCACCGAGTTTTCCCAGATCAACCCGGTGGTCAAGGCGCCGACCCTGGTGCTGGATGACGGCACGGTGCTGATGGATTCCAGCCTGATCCTCGACTATCTGGAAACCCTGGCCCCGGCCGATAAAAAGCTGCTGCCCCCCTCCCCCGCAGGTCGTGCCCATGACCTGCATATCCTTGGCCTGGCCCTGGCGGCCTGCGAGAAAAGCGTGCAGATCGTTTACGAACACAACCTGCGCCCGGCCGAAAAGCTGCATGCGCCCTGGCTGGATCGCGTCAGCGGGCAATTGCTGGCGGCCTACTCGCTGCTGGAAAAACAACTGCCTGACAGTCAGGAGTTGACCCAGGCTTCCCTGACAGCGGCAGTCGCCTGGTCGTTCAGCCAGTTCACCGTGGCGTCGGTGGTCAAGGCCGATGCGTTCCCCAACCTCAAACGCCACGCCGAGCGGCTGGAACAGCACTCGGCTTTCAAGCGTTATCCAATCGAGTAGGCAAGGCAGTTCTAATGTGGGGGGGCGGCGTGACGATTCGAATTGCTGCCGATGACTATGTTTCAGCAACAGGTGTGCAGACTGACACGCCGCGATCTCGTAGCGTCAGTGATTAAGGCCGAAGCGTTTCCCAATGGGCGACGCTATTGCGAATGAATAGAACCGCCTCCGGTGTCCAATCGTCATGCCATCGAATACACGCCCTGGAGTTCAAGTGCCCTGATCCTGAGGTAATCGGCGGCAATCACTTCAGGGTCAGCATGTACCAGATACACCGTGCCTGGCTGGCTGAACACATCCTGAGTCACACTTAGTACGTGCCCATCGTCAACGTAAAACACCGCATCAAAGAAGGACTCAAGCTTAAGCAATTCACTCAGAAAAAAGCCCTGTTTGAAACGTCCCTTCGCACGGTTGATCAAGCAAACGTTGTAGGTGTGTTGCATCAGCCTATAATCGGTGTTTGCTGCCACTAATCGGGCAAACAGTTCAGGTGCAGTGATCGATAAAACAGTTGCTTCGATTTGGCCGAGTCCTGTCGTTTGCCTAGACACGTCGGGCCGTAAAATGCCATCGGTTCGTGCAGCGATCTCCACCAGTTTCGGGCCATCGTCAGTGAACATAACTTCGGCGTGGCTGGGGCCGTTACGGATGCCGAGCGTGCGCACCACTTCCCGAGTGTAATCCACCAAGCTCGAATACTCCGGTGAATCGGCGTCAATCAACTCATCAATGTCATAGAGGACCCCACCGCTTTCAGTGCGCTGTTTCTGATAGCGAACTACTTCAGTGACAAGCTGCTGGCCGTTGAGCGAAACCATATTCACCACATATTCCACCCCTGCCAAATACTCCTGGATCAGCACCTGGTGATTGGGAATGCTCAATTTGTTAGTCGCGCCCAATAGCTTGCCGACTGCAACCTCACAAGCACGCAAGTCCTCACAAATGAATACGCCATCAGCGCCAGCGCTTTCGAGGGGTTTAACCACCACGGGAAAACGACCATGATCATTAATCCAGGTCTCAGCACGCTCCCACGTGTCCGCGGTGAACTGCTGCGCTGCCAATAGCTGCGCTTGGGTAATGCGATGAATCATGTCGTATTTATTTCTGCGGGCGGTGCTCTTCTCGATGTCATTGCGATAAGGCAGTTGAAGGTGCTCATTCAATTCATCCGCCAGCCGTACACCGGTTTCGGCGCCGGCAATAATGAATTGTGGCTTGAACTGCTCGACACTCGCCAACGTGGTGGCAAACCCCGTATTCACGATGACGTTGTCATAAATGGAATAATCGAAGCCTCGATAGTAATAACCGTCCAAGGTGTTGGATGAGGCCACATGCATCAGTACACACCCTGCTTCAGCAAGGCGCTTTGATATAAATTTTCCGGATGAGAAACCATCGACGACAATCACCCTGCTCATGTTGTTTCCCTCCGCAGTGCATATAACGCCCTTCCCAACAGCAAAAACACAATGAGGCTGACCGCAGTAACACTCGCGATAGAGAATTCGACTCTGTCGTCGAGGTACTGCAACAACAAGACAAATACCGGAAGCGTCAACAACACCAAAGAAACATGGATGGGCGTGAGATAGAAGATTGTTTTCTGGATCAAGTAGATGGGCAACAGATGCCCTATCACAACCAGCAGTACCATTGGCAGAATCAACTCGGCATTCAGCCTGAAACTCTCCCCCAAAGCAGTCATTGCAAGGACGCATGCACCGACCATTACCACGCTCCTGACCGCCAGAATTTCATAGACGGACCATTGCCGCCGGTAAAGCTCCTTGGAAAACACCGTGTACATAACCGTACCCAGTGCACACACCACCACGCTGGCGATTCCCATCAGCCGCTCTTCCAGCGTCGTAGTGGCTATACCACTGTCTCCTGCGAAGGAGTTAAACAGCATGATTCCCACGGAAACAAGCACCAGACACGACACCACCGCATCTACGAAAGCGACTTTGGCATTACGCTTGTTGGCCATTAAGATAACTAACGTGAGCGCCGGGCCACAGGCGACCGAAGCGACTCCGACCACGGCAGGCTCCAGGTATTTCAAGGCGTAAAACAGGCCACCCCAATTAAGCAATACTGAAACATTCACGACAACAACTATTACCCAGTGCATCCTTATCTTTGAAAGTAACGAGCCAGCGTTATCAAACAGGGCACACACGACAAAAAAAATGGCAGACGTTGTAAAACAATAAAAAACAACAAGCAGCGTATTGATCGTTTGCGTGACGAATGCTACGTACACATCGAACGCAGCGCTGATCAGGCAAAAAATCAAACCTACAACTACGCCAGAACGCACCATGGATACACCTGTCAAGTTGAGCCAGCAAAGCAATTCAAACCACGCTCACTCCGCTTTCGTTTACCTTGATTTTCAAGACGGACTTAACAGAAAGGCCTGTCATCTTTCGAACCTTTTCGAAACCACCATTTCCAACTTTTTCAACCGCACAGACCACATCGAGCAACTCCCCTCCCGCCGACCTTATCGCTTCAGTTAAAGCAACAATTGCCCCCCCGGTACTCAATGTATCGTCAATAATTGCAACACGATCGCCTGCCTCAATCCCGTTGAGATACATTTCGCCTTGAAAATATTCAGAGTCGATGGAAACTACTTGTTCATTAATAGTGCCAAGACTGTAGGGATACCATCTGGCCACAGCCATGGGAATGCCGGTAAGCAAGGATACCGTGGTAGCTAGCGCAGCTCCCTTATCTTCTTCAGTCACAATTTTTGAAACATTCAGATCCATCAACCTTACTATTCGTTGAGCCACCTCCACCAATACCGCAGGGCGCAACGCGGGAATCTGGTCGGTAAACTCATTCACCGTAGTGTACGCCCCCCCAGAGTTAACAACTTTCGCATCCTTATAGACTTGTTCAAGTAGCATCATCCACCCCACCATACTCAGGATAAAAACCGTCCCAGCGACTCGCATACTTCCAAGAACTGTCAAAAAACACAGTAACAATATTTTTCTTCTGATGCGTTAGAGCGACCTCTTCGCAAACTAATAAATTCGCGCCACACGTAGGCCCGACAGGCACCCTTTCATGTTCAATAAACTGCTTCATTCGAACCCATGCTTCATTGCCATCAACCACTCGCACTTCGTCGACAAGCGCAGAGACCGTATTAGTCGACAGCACCCCTCCCCCTAACCCCATCAAATTATGAGGGCGGTGCTCAAATGTTAAATTATTTCTTTCTGAATACAGTGGAGCAGATTTATTGACTTCAATCGCCACTGTCCTTATCTCTCTATACTCACACTTCAACACCTCAGCTATACCCGAAAAAGTTCCTCCCGTGCCAATTGAGCACACAAAAAAATCCGGTACCACATGCTGATGACGTAACGCTTCTACTATTTCTTCTCCACAGTCAGCCCAAGCGGCCTTATTTAATAGGTTATTGGACTGATCAAGAAAAAAAACCTGTTCATTCAACTGTTCAGCTTGATAGCGCCTAGCTGCAAGTACCGCACCCGACAAGAAACCTTCCTTAGGCGTCTCGATTATCTCCGCACCCAATGAGCGTATCTGGACTTTTCTCTCTTGCGTCATGCCTTCAGGCATAAAAATTTTTATCTTGTATCCCTTCAGACGTCCAATCCATGCAAGTGCCGCACCGCCATTCCCTGTGGAGCTATCTACTAGGGTCATACCGGGTTGGATAGCACCAATCTTTTCCAACCCATTAATAATACTTAAATATGTTCTGTCCTTATGGCTTCCCGACGGGTTCAAGAACTCGCACTTAGAAAAGCACCTACCGCCATTAATAGACAGACTTGCCAACTCTATGAGCGGTGTCCTACCAATATCAGTCAGCTTCATGAAAAATAATCTCAATACCTGATAGCCACTTCAAGACATTATCAGATCATTCTCATGGCAAACAACTAGCCGAACGGCTAGGTATTAAAGCCCTCGAAGAGCGCTATACCCCCGCCTCATTACTTGAAAAACGCTTCGAAAAAACCAGCGATGGCGACACATGCCAACCACCGTAAAATGCAAAAAATGTCATAACAGCGGTGGTATGGGCAATGAATCTATCGCCTGTGCCACCGCCATCGGCGCTTGAGTTGGGTGACTCTCTACACCCAACCGCCATCCACAATAAAGTTCTGCGCCGAACACATCGCCGAGGCATCGGAGGCGAGAAACAACGCCATGTTGGCGATGTGTTCCGGCAAAACGCTCCCCGGCAAACACTGGCTGCGGCTGATCAGTTCCTTGGCGGCATCGTCGACCCACATCGCCAATTGTTTTTCCGTCATCACCCAACCCGGCACCAGCGTATTCACGCGGATCCGGCTCGGCCCCAGTTCCCGGGCCAGGGCGCGGGTCATGCCGTGGGCGGCGGCCTTGCTGGCGGCGTACACCGGGTAGCCGGCCGAAGCCATCATCCAGCCTACCGAACCGAGGTTGATGATCGCCCCGCCGCCCGCGTTTTTCATCATCGGCACCACGGCCTTGGCGGCGAAGAAGGCGTGCTTGAGGTTGACGGAGATGAGCCGGTCGAACATTTCCGAGTCGACTTCTTCCAAGCTGTGGCGTACGTCATTAGCGGCATTGTTCACCAGCACGGTGATCGGCCCCAGCGAGTGTTCGAAACGAGTGATGGCGGCTTTATAGGCTATCTCGTCGGTGATGTCGCAATTGACGAATTCCACGGTGTGCCCGCGCGAACTCAACAGAGCCGCCAGGCGTTCGCCCTGGCTTTGCGCGCGGTCGACAAAGCCGACCTTGGCGCCTTGGGCCGCGAAGGCGCGCACCATGAATTCGCCGATGCCCGAGGCACCGCCGGAGACCAGGACGGTTTTGCCTTCAAGGTCGGGGTAAATGGCGTGCTGAGTCGTCATAAAAGGTTGCCTCGCTTAATTAGTCTTATTTTATTTTGCAAAAATGCGGTTTAAGGCTATAAATTCGCTGTCATATCGACAAAATATCGCACATTAGTAGAACTATTCCACTCAAAACAACAAAAGGAAGTTCGACCATGAAGCACCCTCGTTACCTGCTTTCGGGCCTCGCCCTGTCCATGCTGGTCGCCAGCGGCGGCGCCCAGGCAGCGGGCCTTACCAGCGAACACAAAGCGTTCGGTAAAACCAATGACGGCACTGCCGTCGAGCAGTACATCCTGCGTAACAGCCATGGCATGCAAGCCACGGTGATCACCTACGGTGGCGTGTTGCAGTCGCTGAAGGTGCCGGACAAAAATGGCAAGCTCGACGACGTGGTACTGGGCTTTGACGACGTGCAAGGCTATCAGAGCGGTACGGCGTTCTTCGGCGCAACCATCGGTCGTTTCGGCAACCGCTTGGCCGGCGGCGCCTTCGAACTCGACGGCAAGCGCTACCAGGTGCCACTCAACGACGGCCCCAACTCGCTGCATGGCGGCGCCCAGGGCTTCGACAAGCGGGTGTGGAAAGCCACCCAAGTCAACGCCAAGGACTCGGTTGGCGTGACGCTCACCTACCTGTCCAAGGACGGCGAGATGGGCTTCCCCGGCAACCTGAAGACCGAAGTCACCTACCGCCTCAACGACAACAACGAACTGCACATCGACTACAGCGCCACCACCGACAAACCCACGGTGCTCAACCTCACCAACCACAGCTACTTCAACCTGGCCGGTGCGGGCAATGGCGACATCCTCAAGCAGGTCGCAACCTTGCACGCCAGCCACTACACGCCGGTGAACGCGACGCTGATCCCCACCGGCGAACTGGCGCCGGTCAAGGGCACACCGATGGACTTCCTCACGCCGACGCCGATCGGCCAGCACATCAAGGACGATCACCCACAGCTCAAATTTGCCGAGCCGAAACAGGGTGGGTTCGACTTCAACTGGGCGCTGGATACCCAGGGTGATGTGAAGCGGTTGGCGGCCGAGGTGCATGATCCTGCCTCGGGGCGGCGCTTGCAGCTGTTTACCACGGAACCTGGGGTGCAGTTTTATACCAGCAACTTCCTCGATGGATCGGTGAAGGGCAAGGCTGGCAAGACCTATCAGCACTGGAGCGGGTTTACGCTGGAGACCCAGCATTTTCCGGATGCGCCTAACCAGCCGAAGTTTGCGTCGACCCGGCTGAACCCAGGGCAGACCTACACCCAACACACCGTCTTCAAATTCTCCGCGGACTAAACTTGTGGGAGGGGGCTTGCCCCCGATAGCAGAGTGTCAATGACAGAGATGCACACTGACACACCGCTATCGGGGGCAAGCCCCCTCCCACATTTGGAACTCCATTTGGCTTGGGATCAGCGTTGTTTCATGCGGTCGATGACCACGGCCAGCAGCAGGATCGAGCCGCGGATCACGTATTGGTAGAAGGTGTCGATGTTCTTCAGGTTCATCGCATTCTCGATGATCGCCAAAATCAACACCCCGGCAATCACATGACGGATCATACCCACCCCGCCGCTCAGCGACACCCCGCCCAGCACACACGCCGAGATCACGGTCAGCTCAAAGCCCTGGCCAATCATCGGCTGGCCGGAGGTCATGCGTGAGGCGAGGATCACCCCGGCCAACGCACCGATCACTCCGTGCACGGCAAAGATCAGGATCTTGGTGCGGTCCACATTCACGCCCGCCAGCAACGCCGCTTCCGGGTTGCCGCCGATGGCCATGGTGTTGCGCCCGTAGGTCGTGTAGTTGAGCAGCCAGCCGAAGAACAGGAAGCATAGGATCGTGATCAGGATCGGCACCGGCACACCCAGCAACTGGCCGTTGCCGAAGATGAAGAACTGATCCTGGGACACGCCCACCGCCTTGCCGTTGGCGAAGATGTACGCCAGGCCGCGCACGATCTGCATGGTCGCCAGGGTGGTGATCAGCGCGTTGACCCGCAGCTTGGCGATCACGATACCGTTGATCAGCCCCACCAGCAGGCCCATCAGCAAGGCGGCGCCAATGCCGAGCAGGACGCTGTCGGTGTCGCGCATCACAATCGCCGCCACCACCCCGGCGCAGGCGATCACCGAGCCCACCGACAGATCGAAATGCCCCGACGCCAGGCAGAACAGCATGGTGCAGGCGGCGATGCCCACGGTGGAAATCGCCAGGCCCAGGCCACGCATGTTCAGCGGTGACAGGAAGTTGTCGATGAGCAAGGCGCACAGCAGGAAAATGCTCACCGCCGCCAGCAGCATCGCCCAGTTGTCCAGCAGTGCACGCAGGTCCAGAGGCTTGCGCGCCGTGGGCAGCACGTTGTGTTGAGTGGTCATAGTCGTCTCTCAGTTCGCCACGCTGCGCGGCAGGGCCAATTGCAGCAGGTTGGATTCGGTAGCGTCTTCGCGGGTTTGTTCGCCGCGCATCGCGCCTTCGCACAGCACCAGGATGCGGTCGGAGATGCCCATCACTTCCATCAGGTCGCTGGACACCACAATCACCGCAATGCCCTGGGCCGCCAGGTTATGGATGATCTGGTAGATCTCGGCCTTGGCGCCGATATCGATGCCACGGGTCGGTTCGTCCAGCAGCAGCACCTTCATCGGCATCGACAGCCAGCGACCGAGAATGGCCTTCTGCTGGTTGCCGCCGGACAGGTACATGATCTTCTGCGCGGCGTTCGGCGTCTTGACCTTCATGGCCTGGATCTGCTGGTCGGCGTTGCCCTTTTCCCAGCCCTCGCGCAGCAGCCAGCCGAACGTGGAGTGGGCACCGCGTGCGCTGATATTGATGTTCTCGGCGACGCTGGACAGCGGGATGATGCCTTCCTTCTTGCGGTCCTCCGGGCACAGCAGCACGCCGGCGGCGATGGCATCCCTGGGCGAGCGCAGTTGCAGCGCCTGCCCGCACAAATGCAGGCTGCCGGCACTGGCGCGCTCCAGGCCGCTGAGCAGCCGGAACAGCTCGGTGCGCCCAGCCCCGACCAGCCCGAACAGGCCAAGGATCTCGCCCTTGCGCACACTGAAACTGATCGGCTCACGCAGGCCGGGACCGAGCAGGCCATCGGCCTTGAGCGCGACTTCGCCGTGCTCACGCGGGCGGTAGTCGTAAATGTCCTGGATATCGCGCCCCACCATGCACGTCACCAGTTGGTCATGGGTCAGCGCGCTCATGTCCTCGAAGGTGCGCACGTAGCGGCCGTCCTTGAACACCGTGACGGCGTTGCAGATGCGGAACACTTCTTCCATGCGGTGCGACACATAGAGCACCACTTTGCCTTCGTCACGCAGGCGCGTGATGATCGCCATCAGGCGGTCGATCTCCCGCGCCGACAGGCTGCTGGTCGGTTCGTCAAAGGCAATCACATGGGCGCCACGGGACAGCGCCTTGGCGATTTCCACCAGTTGACGCTGGCCAAGGGACAAGCGCCCGAGTTTCTCGGCCGGGTCGATTTCATCCGCCAGCCCCTTGAGGCACGCGAGGGCCTGCTTGCGCAGGAGCCCCCGGTTGACCACGCCGAAACGCGACGGCAAGTGGCCGAGGAACAGGTTCTCGGCCACCGTCATTTCCGGCACCAGATGCAGTTCCTGGTGGATCACCGCCACGCCGCTGGCAATGCTGTCGGCGGCGCATTTGAAGGCCATGGTCTGCGCGCCGATGTGCAGCGAGCCGCTGTTGGGAATGTAGGCGCCGCCGAGGATCTTCAACAGTGTCGACTTGCCCGCACCGTTCTCGCCCATCAGGGCGTGCACCTGCCCGGGGTGGGCGGTAAAGCTGATGCCATCCAGCGCCTTGACCCCGGGAAAGGTCTTGCCGATGCCGTCAAAGCGCAGGGCCGCAGCGGTCATTGCCACAACCCGATCTTGGTCAGTTCTTCCTTGAAGTTGGCGCGGGTGATCAGCGTCACTTCGTCCATCGCCGTGTATTTCGCAGGCTCGGTGCCTTTAGTGACCCAATCGAACATCATCTTCGCAGTGTTGTAGCCCTCGATATGCGGGCTGGGCAGCATGGAGCCAAAGAAGCCGCTTTCAGGCTTTTTCAGTTCGCCAATGGCGTCGGTGCCATTGATGCCGATACCGATCACGTTGGCGGCCTTGAAGCCGGCGCTTTCGGTGGCGCGTACGCCGCCCAGCACGGTGTTGTCGTTCATGCCGCCGATGATCAGGTTTTTCGCGCCGCTGGGCAGCTTGACCAGCGCCGAGTTGGTGGCGTCCATGCTGCCGGGTACGTCGAGAGTCTTGGCGGCGGTGAACAGGATGTGGTCCTTGGGCATGCCGGCTTCTTCCAGGGATTTGACCGAGCCGTCGGTGCGTTTCTTGCCGGTGTCGAGTTCGTTGAAGGTGTTGATCACCGCGTAGGTGTCCTTCCAGTCCCAGCCGCGTTTTTTCGCTTCGGCCGCCATCGCGGCGCCCTGCTTCTGGCCCACTTCAAAGGCCGCCATGCCCAGGTACGGCACGTCTTCCATGAAGTTGCCCTTGGCGTCGACAAAGCGGTCATCCACGGCAATGACTTTCAAACCGTTGGCCTTGGCCTTGGCCACGATGGCCGGGCCGAGGGACACGTCCGGCGGGCAGATCACAAAGCCCTTGGCACCGTTGGCGGCCAGGCTGTCGATGGCCGACAGGGTCTTCTCGCCATCGGGCACGGCGATCTTGATCACGGTGAAGCCATGCTCCTTGCCGGCTTTCTCGGCGAAGGCCCATTCGGTCTGGAACCACGGCTCCTCGGCCTGCTTGACCAGGAAGCCGATCTTCACTTCTTCAGCGGCCAGCAACAGCCCGCTCAAGCTCATGGCAGAGACCGCCACAGCGGCGCAGCACAGGGAACGCAAACCACGACGACGATTCATACGGGTGACTCCTTGTTGTTGTTTTTAAAGGGGGACTTATCCGGCAAAGCGATGACAGGGTGTTCCAGGCACATCGACCTCGATGGCCAATACCGCGCCATCCAAGGGGTGTTCCAACGGGCTGGCCGCGCTGGTGATGTACAGGGTGGTGAGGTTCGGGCCACCGAACACGCAACTGGTGGGGCGGCTGACGGGCAGCTCGATGATGCGGTCGACGGTGCCGTCGGGCGTGAGGCGCAGCAGGCAACTGCCATCCCAGCGGGCGTTCCAGATGTAGCCTTCCACATCCATGGCCGAACCGTCCGGCCCGCCACGCTCGTGGGGACCGAACCACGCCTGCGCGGATTCGAGTTGGCCGTCTGGCTGGATAGCGTGGCGGTACAGCGTGCCGTCCAGGCTGTCGCCGAAATGCACCTGCCGACCGTCATCACTCCACAGCAAGGTGTTGGGAATGCCCAGGCCGCTGAGCAACGGTGTGACCTGCGCATCGGCATCGACACGAAACAGGCCGCCGGAGCGTCGCGTGATGGGCAGGTCTTCACCCTGCTCGCCAATATTGTTCTGCATGGTGCCCAGCCACAGCCGGCCCTGGGCATCGCAGCGTGCTTCATTGCCACGGTTGCCGGGTTGCGGGTCGGCCACGCACAGCAGGGTCAGGGCCTCGGTGGCCAGGTCGAGGCGGTACACGCCGCTGCTCAGGGTCACCAGGGCATCGCCGCCCTCACACGGGATGAACGCCGAGACATGCTCGGGCAACTGCCACACCCGCAACTGCCCGCCCATCAGGCGCAGTGCCTGTTTGCCGGCAATATTCACCCAGTACAGTGCCTGGGTGGGCGCGTCCCAGAACGGTCCCTCGCCCAATTGCGCACGGTGCGGGGTAACGGCGATACACGACATGATGCCTCCTGGATTGTTGTTGTTCTCAGGTGTGCGTTACAGCGGTTCGCGAGATGGCGTGCCATCCACCAGCCGCTGGATGCGCAACGGATTGGCGTTTTTCAACGCGTCGGGCAGCAGGCTATCAGGGTAATTCTGGAAGCACACGGGGCGCAGGAAACGCTCGATGGCCAAGGTGCCAACCGAGGTGCCACGGGCATCCGAAGTGGCCGGGTACGGCCCGCCATGCACCATCGAATCGCAGACTTCCACGCCGGTCGGGTAGCCGTTGAGCAGGATGCGCCCGACTTTCTGCTCCAGCAGCGGCGTGAGTTCGGCGAACTGTTGCAGGTCGGCGGGCTCGCCAATGATCGTCGCCGTAAGTTGACCGTGCAGACCGTGCAAGGCGGCGTTGAGTTGGGCCTGGTCGGCGACTTCGACGAACACGGTGGTGGGGCCGAAGACTTCTTCCTGCAGCACTTCATCGCCGTCGATCAACAGGCTCGCATCGGCCTTGAACAGCTGTGGTTGCGCCTGATTGCCGGCCTGCTGGTTGCCCGCCAGATGCTGGATGCCCGGGTGCGCCAGGAGTTTTTCCAGGCCTTTGCCGTAGCTGCCCAGGGTGCCGGCGTTGAGCATGGTCTGGGCCGGTTGCTCGCCGATCAGTTGCGCGACTTGCTGGGTGAACGCGGTGAATGCAGGCGATGCGACACCGATGACCAGCCCAGGGTTGGTGCAGAACTGGCCGCAGCCTTGTACCACCGAGGCGGTCAGGTCACGCGCGACGCTGTCGGCGCGCACGGTCAGGGCCTGGGGCAATACGATCACCGGGTTGATGCTCGACATCTCGGCAAACACCGGGATCGGCTGCGGGCGCGCCGCCGCCATGTCGCACAAGGCACGCCCGCCCTTGAGCGAGCCGGTAAAGCCCACCGCCTGGATCGCCGGGTGCTTGACCAGCGCCTCACCCACGCCACCGCCGAAGATCATGTTGAACACACCGGCCGGCATCTCCGTGGCCTCGGCCGCGCGGATGATCGCATCGGCCACGCGTTCGGCGGTCGCCATATGCCCGCTGTGGGCCTTGAACACCACTGGGCAGCCTGCCGCCAAAGCAGCCGCTGTATCACCGCCCGCCGTAGAAAACGCCAGGGGAAAGTTGCTCGCGCCAAACACCGCGACCGGCCCCAGGCCGATGCGGTATTGACGCAGGTCAGGGCGTGGCAGCGGTTGGCGGTCGGGCAGTGCCTTGTCGATGCGCGCACCGTAGAAATCACCGCGACGCAGCACCGTGGCGAACAGGCGCATCTGGCCGCTGGTACGCCCGCGCTCGCCCTTGATGCGTGCGGCCGGCAGCGCCGTTTCGCGGCAGACCAGTTCGACAAAATCATCCCCCAACGCGTCCAGCTCATCGGCCACCGCATCCAGGAACTGTGCACGGCGCGATGCGCTCAAGGCGCGGTACGCAGGGTAGGCCTGCGCGGCAGCCTTGGCGGCGGCGTCGACTTCCTGCGGCGTGGCCTGGAAAAAGGCCTGGGGCAAGGCCTCGCCGGTGCTGGCGTCGACGCTGTGCAAGGTCACGCTGCCGTTGGCGCTGCGCTGGCCGCCGATGTAGTTGTGGCCGAGAAACTGAGTCATGGGGTTCTCCATTAAAGGGTGATGACATTGCCGGGTTCGAACGCCGCAGCGCTGCTGCCGACACGGTTGACCAGCGGCGCACCGAACTCGGCCTGGCTGATCTCGAACACATCGCCGACCTGGGTCCGTATACCGTCGGCGAATGACAGCGTGGCGGTGCCGAAAAAGTGGATGTGCACATCGCCCGGCTTAAGGAACTGACGGTATTTGAAGTGGTGGTATTCGAGGTTCTCCAGGCTGTGACACATATTGGCCTCGCCGCTGAGGAACTCGTTCTGCCAGATCACTTCGCCGTTGCGCAGAATGCGGCTGGTGCCCGCCAGGTGCTGGGGCAACTCGCCCACGCGCAACTCAGGGCCGTAGCTGCAACTGCGCAGTTTGGAATGGGCCAGGTACAGGTAGTTCTTGCGCTCCATGATGTGGTCGGAGAATTCGTTGCCCACCGCAAAACCGACGCGATACGGCTTGCTGTCCGGGCCGATCACATACAGGCCGCCGATCTCCGGCTCTTCACCGGCATCCTCGGCAAACGGTGGCACCGGGAAGGCTGCGCCGGGGCGCACCACGATGCTGCCGTCGCCCTTGTAGAACCACTCGGGTTGCACACCCGCCTGGCCAGCCGGTGGACGGCCGCCCTCCACGCCCCATTTGAAGATGCGCATGGTGTCGGTCAATGCGCTGTCGTCGCCGGCCTGGTGCATCTTGTCCCGCGCCGAGGCACTGCCCAGGTGAGTCAGGCCGGTGCCGCTGATCAGCATATGGGCCGGGTCCGGGTGGTCCAGCGGTGGCAGAATTTTCAAGTCGGTCAGCAGCGCGGCGTAGTCATAGCTGTCGCCAAGTCCCAGGCTGTCCACGTGTTGCGCCAGGCCTACGCCGGCGTCGATGGCAGCCAGGGCCAATTCGCGCACGCTGCGGGCTGTCTGTACTTCGCGCACCTTGGTGGCGTCGACCACGCCGACACGGCGGTCTCCGTTACGCAACTCGAACTGAACTAAACGCATGACTGTTCTCCTGGATTAAGGTCGGGTGGCGCCACGGGCACTGGCGGCAAATTGGTCGGCAGGCAGGACGTGCCTGCGCTCGAGCAGGCGGTAGACCACAACGGTCAGGACCAGCCCGAACAGCATCACCCCGGACAAGAAGTACAGGCCCGAAGCGAGGTTGCCGGTGTATTCCTTGAGCGCGCCGATCACGAACGGGCCGATATAGCCGCCGAGGTTGCCCACCGAGTTGATCAACGCAATGCCCGCCGCCGCACTGGCGCCCGCGAAGAAGCGCCCGGGCAAGGTCCAGAACACTGCCGTGCAGGAGAACATCGCGAATGCCGCCAGGCACAGCGCTGCCATTTGCAGCACCGGCACACTGAGCGCGGCACTGAAGAACAGCCCAATGGCGCCCAGCACGTAGAGCACCGCAAGATGGCCGTAGCGGTCGTTCAAACGGTCGGAACTGCGCGGGATGATCAGCAGGCCGATGATGCCGAAGAGATACGGCACCGCAGAGATAAAGCCGGTGACCAGATCAGTGCCGCCGAACTGCTTGATCAGGGTCGGCAGCCACAGGCCCAGGCCGTAGATGCTCAGGGTCACCGGCAGGTAGAACAGCGCCAGCAGCAACACGCGTTGGTCTTTCAAGGCATGCAGGGGGTTGCCGTGACGGGTTTGGCCGTAGGTTTGCAGGTCTTTGGCGAGTTCGCCGGTGAGCCAGGCCTTTTCGTCGTCGCTCATCCAACTGACCTGTTCAGGGCCATCTGGCAGGAAGCGCAGCACCGGCCAGGTCAGCAGGATCGCCGGGGTGCCAATCACGATGAACAGCCATTGCCAGCCGTGCAGGCCAAGGATGCCGTCCATGCCCAGCAAACCGCCGGACACCGGACCGGTGATCATCATCGCGATGGGTTGCGACAGGATGAACAGCCCGAGGATCTTGCCGCGATGGCGCACCGGGAACCACTGGGTAATGTAGTAGAGAACGCCGGGAAAGAACCCCGCCTCCGCCGCGCCGAGCAGAAAGCGCATCACATAGAAGCTGTGCGGGCCCTGCACAAAGGCCATGCCGATGGTGATGGCGCCCCAGGTGATCATGATCCGCGCAAACCAGCGGCGTGCGCCAAAGCGGTCGAGCATCAGGTTGCTGGGGATCTCGAACAGGAAGTAGCCAATGAAGAACAACCCCGCACCCAGGCCATAGGCAGCATCGCCAATGCCGACGTCGGCGCCCATGTGCAACTTGGCGAAGCCCACGGCGGAACGGTCCACGTAGGCGATCAGGTACAGCAGGATCAGGAAGGGAATCAGTTTCAGCGTGATGCGCCGAATAAGCCGCAGTTCCTGGCTCATGGGGGTCGATCTCCGATTGTTGTTTTTATAGAAGCTCGGGGGACGCCTCTCGCGAAAATCCGCCAGGGTCATACCTCAGTTGAGATCGACTATATAGTAGGACTATTTACAAAACAACTCTTCCAAAGCAGCGTTTTTGCGCTTATGTTTAAGCACGCATAGAACATATAGTCATACAATAAGAGAATCGATCATGCCTGATAAAAAGCCCGGCCTCCGCTCCGCCCAGTGGTTCGGTACCGCCGACAAGAACGGCTTCATGTACCGCAGCTGGATGAAGAACCAGGGCATTGCCGACCATCAGTTCCATGGCAAGCCGATCATCGGCATCTGCAACACCTGGTCGGAGCTGACCCCGTGCAATGCACATTTCCGCCAGATCGCCGAGCACGTCAAACGCGGCGTGATCGAGGCCGGTGGCTTCCCGGTGGAGTTTCCGGTGTTCTCCAATGGCGAGTCGAACCTGCGTCCCACCGCCATGCTCACCCGCAACCTGGCGAGCATGGACGTGGAAGAGGCGATTCGCGGCAACCCGATTGACGGCGTGGTGCTGCTGACCGGTTGTGACAAGACCACCCCGGCCCTGCTGATGGGCGCCGCCAGTTGCGACGTGCCGGCCATCGTGGTCACCGGTGGGCCGATGCTCAACGGCAAGCACAAAGGCCAGGACATTGGCTCGGGCACCGTGGTGTGGCAGCTCAGCGAACAAGTGAAAGCCGGCACCATCACCCTGGATGATTTCCTTGCAGCCGAAGGCGGCATGTCGCGATCGGCGGGCACCTGCAACACCATGGGCACCGCGTCGACCATGGCCTGCATGGCCGAGGCACTCGGCACTTCCCTGCCCCATAACGCGGCGATTCCGGCGGTGGATGCGCGGCGTTATGTGCTGGCGCATATGTCGGGCATGCGTGCCGTGGAGATGGTGCGCGAAGACTTGAAGCTGTCGAAGATCCTCACCAAAGAGGCGTTTGAAAACGCGATCCGTGTGAACGCGGCCATCGGCGGCTCGACCAATGCGGTGATCCACCTCAAGGCCATCGCCGGGCGCATCGGCGTCGAACTCGACCTGGACGACTGGACCCGCATGGGCCGTGGCATGCCGACCATCGTCGACCTGCAACCTTCGGGGCGCTTCCTGATGGAAGAGTTCTACTACGCCGGCGGCCTGCCCGCCGTGCTGCGCCGCCTGGGTGAAGCCAACCTGATCCCGCACCCGAATGCCCTGACCGTCAACGGCAAGTCCCTGGGCGAGAACACCAAGGACTCGCCGATCTACGGCCAGGACGAGGTGATCCGCACACTCGACAACCCGATCCGCGCCGACGGCGGCATCTGCGTGCTGCGCGGCAACCTGGCGCCGCTGGGCGCGGTGCTCAAGCCCTCCGCCGCCAGCCCGGAACTGATGCAGCACCGTGGCCGTGCAGTGGTGTTCGAAAACTTCGACATGTACAAGGCGCGCATCAATGACCCGGAGCTGGACGTGGACGCCAACTCGATCCTGGTCATGAAAAACTGCGGCCCCAAGGGCTACCCGGGCATGGCCGAGGTCGGCAACATGGGCCTGCCGGCCAAGCTGCTGGCCCAGGGTGTGACCGATATGGTGCGGATTTCCGATGCGCGCATGAGTGGCACGGCGTACGGCACGGTGGTGTTGCACGTGGCGCCGGAAGCCGCTGCCGGCGGGCCGCTGGCCACAGTGCAGGAAGGCGACTGGATCGAACTGGACTGCGCCAACGGCCGCCTGCACCTGGACATCCCCGACGCAGAGCTGGCGGCGCGCATGGCGGACCTGGCGCCCCCGCAGAACCTCATCGTCGGCGGCTACCGCCAGCTGTACATCGACCACGTGCTGCAGGCCGACCAGGGCTGCGACTTTGACTTCCTGGTGGGTTGCCGCGGGGCGGAAGTCCCACGGCATTCCCACTAATTGGGATGCTATGATGCCGCGTCTTTAAGCCAGAGCCTCCCCGTCGTCATGGATCACCAGCCGCCCAAGCCGCGCAAGAGCCAGCATGCCCAGATCGTTCAGGACTTGGGCATGCACATCGTTTCCGGCCGCTTCAAGCCGGAAGAACGCCTGCCTATGGAGGCCACGCTCTGCGAGGAGTACCAGGTCAGCCGCTCGGTGTTGCGCGAAGCCACGCGGGTGCTCAGCGCCAAGGGCCTGGTGTATTCCAAGCCACGGGTGGGCGCGGTGGTGCGGCCGCGATTGAAGTGGCACCTGCTCGACCCGGACGTGTTGTCCTGGTTGATGCAGTCCACGCCCCACAGTGAGTTCTTCAACACCCTGGCCGGTGTGCGACGCATCCTCGAGCCGGAGATCGCCGCCATGGCCGCGACCACGGCTACCGATGAAGACATCGCCACCATCGAAAAAGCCTACCTGGGCATGGAAACCGCACAGACCCACGAACAACTGCTGCAGGCCGACCTGGACTTCCACCGCGCCATCGCCGATGCCACCCGCAACGACCTGCTCGCCTACATGTGCAACATGCTGTCGCTGCCGTTGCGCGAGTCGATCAACATCACCAACCGCCGCCCGGACATCCAGGGCCTGAGCCTGCCCCGGCACAAGGCGATCCTCACCGCGATCCAGAACCGCGACGCCCTCGGCGCCCGGCATGCATCGCTGGTGCAGCTGGATGACACGCGGGTGGCGTTGGATACGGTGATGAACGTGCTTACGCCGCTCTGACTTCAAGGGGTACACAGAACCAAATGTGGGAGGGGGCTTGCCCTCTCCCACATTGAAACTGTGCTAGGCATTAGAGGGTGTAGACGATGCCCACCTGCACCGTGCGTGGCGCGCCTGGGTAGGCGTAGAAGTTGCCGAACGCGCCTTCCTCGAAATCACGGTTGAACAGGTTCTTCACATCCAGGTTCAGGCGGACTTTGTCGTTGACCTTGTAGTAGCCCAGCAGGTCGACCACGGTGTAGGCGTCCATCGAGAAGGCGGTGTTGGAGGTCTGGCCAACCCGTTCATCGACGTATTTGGCGCCCGCGCCTAGCCCGAGCCCCTTGAGGCGACCGTCCTGGAATTCGTAGACATTGAGCAGGCTGAAGCTGTTGCGCGGGATGTTGGCCAGGGGTGAGCCGACGCGGATGGTGTTGTCTTTGGTGACTTCGGCGTCGACGTAGGCGTAGCCGCCGATCACGCGCCATTCAGGGGTGAGGTTGCCGGCCACGTTGAGGTCAAAGCCGCGGCTGCGCACCTGGCCGGCGGCGACACTGAAGGTCGAGTCCAGGGGGTCGGTGGTGAGCACGTTTTTCTTCTCGATCTGGTAAACCGCAGCATCGACGCTCAGTTGACGATCCAGCGCTTCCCATTTGATGCCCATTTCGTAGGACTTGCCCTTCTCCGGCTCAAACCCACCCCCCTGACGGCTGGCACCTGTATTCGGCTTGAACGAGCGAGCGGCGTCGGCGTACACCGCGACGGTGTCGGTGAGGTCGTAGGTCACGCCTACGCGCGGGGTGACCGCGTTATCGCTGGCCTCCCAGCTTTTACCGCCTGGCACATAGGTGTGGTAGTCGTGCTCGAAGCGCTCGAAGCGTGCGCCGGCGAGTAATTTCAGGCGCTCGGTCAGGGCCACTTGGTCCTGGACGAAGGCGGCGTAAGTCTTGAGGTTTTCCTTGTCGTGGGTCGGCGTGCGCGTGAGCGTCGGGCGTGGTTGGCCGTAGACCGGGTTGAAGATGTCGATGGGATAGGCACCCACCGCGCCGCTGGAGCGCTGGATGATCGACTTGTAGTCGTAGTCTTCGAACTCGACGCCGGTGAGCAGGGTGTGGTCAAAACCGCCGGCGGAGAAATGCCCGGTGAGGTTGAGTTGGGTGTCCTTGTCGGTCCACTCCAGCTTGCGGTAGTTGAAGTTGCGACCCAGGGTGCGACCGTCAGCGGCCAGACCGTTGGCTTCGATGGCGTTGCCTTGCAGGGTGCCGTCGAGCCATTGAAAACCACCGCCCAGGGTCCAGTTGTCATTGAGCAGATGCTCGAAACGCAACTGGGCCATGCTGTTGTCGTTGTGCAGCTTGCCGACGTCTTTGTCGCCCCAGAAGGTATCGCGGGACGCCGTGCCTTTCTGAGTGGCAAAGCGTGTCAGCCCGCGATCCAGCGGGTGATTGTTGCGCATGAAGTCGCCTTCGAAGATCACCTTGGTGTCGTCGCTGGCCTGCCAGGTGAGCACCGGGGTGACGCCGTAGCGCTCGGTCTCCACATGGTCGCGGAAGGTGTCGCCGCCCTCGCCCACCACGTTCAGGCGATAGGCCAGGCGACCCTCCTCGTCCAACGGGCCGGAGGCATCCAGGGTGCCGCGCTTCATGCCCTGGTCATTCAATTGGCTGCCGAGGGTGACCGTGCGTTCGGCCAACGGTTGCTTGGTCACCACGTTGAAGGTGCCGCCGGGATCGCCACGGCCATAGAGCATGGTCGCCGGGCCGCGCAGCACTTCCAGGCGTTCGATGGTGTTGGCGTCCGGCATGTTCGGGTAGCCACGGTTGATCGGGAAACCGTTGCGGTAGAACTCGCCAGTGGTAAAGCCGCGCACGGTGAAGGTGGTGAGGCCCTGCCCGCCGAAGTTGTTGGCGCGGCCGACACCGCCAGCGTAGTCCAGGGCGTCTTGCAGGCGCGTGGCGCCGATGTCTTCGACCACCGCCCTGGACACCACGCTGATGGACTGCGGGGTTTCATGGATCGAGGTGTCGGTGCGCGTCGCACTGGCTGAACGTGTGGCGTGGTAGCCCTGCACCGGCCCTTGGGCGGTCTCGTAATCCGCCTCGCCGGTGACATTGGTCGCTTGCAACTCAAGGCTGGCTTTCTCGGTAGCAGCAACCTCTGCCCAGGTGAACGAGGAAAACGCCTGAAGCACGCAGAGGGAAATCAGGGTACGACGCATGGGTGTGGAACCTAGTGAATGAGCCAGATGGGACGGCAGACCTGCCAAGAATTCGCGAGGGATGGTATATCAAGTGATTCGCGGTTGACATCTATTCTCATTCGCTATTTTTCGCGCATCGACTGTGTATCAGCGCTGACGCAGGCAAAAAAAAGCCACTCAATCGAGTGGCTCATCGTTGACGCGTGACCTCAGCGATAACGTTCCAACCAATGCGCGTAGGGCGCTGGCAAGGTCCACGAGGACTTCTCGACACCCAGTTCCTTGGCCGCGAAGTACGCCCAATGCGGGTCGGCCAGATGCGCACGCCCTACCGACACCAGGTCCAGGTGCCCGGCCTGCAACGCGCCTTCGGCCAGTTGCGGGGTGCCGAAGCCCCAGGCCGAAGTCACCGGGATACCGGCTTCGCGACGCACGCGCTCGGCAATCGGCCCCAGGAACGCAGGCCCCCACGGGATGTTGGTGTCGGGGATGGTGAAACCGACGCTGACGCTCAGCAGGTCCAGGCCACCGGCCTTGAAACGGCGGGCCAGTTCGATGGACTCGGTGAGGGTCTGCTCGTCGCGACCGTCGTACTCGATCACACCGAAACGTGCGGTGAGCGGCAGGTTTTCCGGCCAGACTTCGCGCACGGCAGCCAGGGTTTCCAGGAGGAAACGACTGCGGTTGTCGAAGCTGCCGCCGTAGGCGTCGGTGCGCTGGTTGGAGTGCTCGGAGAAGAAGCTCTGGCCCAGGTAGCCGTGGGCGAAGTGCAGCTCGATCCATTCAAAACCGGCGTCGCGGGCACGGCGGGCGGCATCGACGAAGTCCTGGCGCACCCGGGCGATGTCGTCCAGGGTCATGGCGCGAGGCACCTGTGGCAGGTTGGCACCGAAGGCGATGGCCGAGGGTGCGATGGTTTCCCAACGGCGGGCGTCGGAGGCGGCGATATGGTCGTCCCCTTCCCACGGGCGGTTGGCGCTGGCCTTGCGGCCGGCGTGGCCGATCTGGATGCCCGGCACGGAACCGGCGGCCTTGATCGCCTGGACCATCGGCACGAACGCCTCGGCATGCGCATCACTCCAAAGCCCCGCGCAGCCTGGGGTGATCCGACCTTCCGGCGCGACGGCAGTGGCTTCGACCACCACCAGGCCAGCACCGCCACGGGCCATGCTGGCCAGGTGCACGAGGTGCCAGTCGTTGACGATGCCGTCATCGGCCATGTATTGGCACATCGGCGGGATAGCGATGCGATTACGCAGGGTGACATCTTTTAGTTGGAACGGTTCGAACAATGCGGCCATGGGGCGACTCCAGTGAGCAGGTGGTTGATTCGATAGTTCGATGGTAATCGAACTATGGTATTCAACGATAGCCCCCTGTTATGATTCGTTTCATGCGAGCCTTCAAACACCCTCCCCTGCAAGACCTGACCCTTGAGCGCGTGCTATACGCCCTGAGTGATCCGGTGCGCCTGGAAATCGTGCGCTGCCTGGCCGGCGTGCCCGAGGCTACCTGCGGCGAATTGGACGGTGGGCGACCGAAGTCGAGCATGTCCCATCACTTTCGGGTGTTGCGCGACGCCGGGCTGGTGCAGACCCGAAGCGTGGGGACCACGCACATGAATGCATTGCGCGCGGACGACCTGGAAAGCCGCTTCCCCGGCTTGCTCGCGAGCATTCTGGCCCAGCACTGAGGCCCGTCTGTCCGTTTCATCTGGAAGCGGTCAATGGCTCGCCATCCAGATACACACAGTCCTTGCCATTGTGCTTGGCGGCATACAGGTTGCGGTCGGCGCACTTGAGTACCACTGACATATCGGCACCCACCGAGAAATGCGTCATACCCGCGCTGCACGTGTAGTGATGGGGCGGCGGGACACTGCCACGAATCGCTTGCAGCAGCCGCGCAGCAAAATCAGTGGCCGCCCCAGGGTCATCCCCCACCAGCAACACGCCGAACTCCTCTCCCCCGATCCTGCCGAAGCTGTCGCTGCCCGGCGTGGCTTTCAGGCAGTGCGCCATCGCACAGAGAATCTTGTCACCGACATCATGGCCAAACTGGTCGTTTTTCAACTTGAAGCTATCAATATCCAGCATCATGAAATAGCCGCACTGCCCCTCGGCGATCACCTTGGCGAAACGTTCGATAAACGCCCTGCGGTTCAGGATGGAGGTCAAGTAATCCGTTTCTGCCAGTTCCCGGAACTCACTCTCGACCAGCAACACAGAGCGCAGGTTCTTCACGTATGAATAATTCAGGATAAAGCCGATCGACACCGACGCCAGGCAGAACATCACCAGGTAAACCTCAACCCCGACGTAGATCGACATATGAACAGCTGGCCACAGCATCGACCAGATCAATGCAGCGCCTATCAAGAAATCCTGGACTGCGATAAAGAGCAAGGCACTGCTCAGCACCAGAATCACCGCCAGCGGTAGAGCAAATACCTGCAACGCCTGATCGGTCTGCATCACCAACGCAAAGCCGCCGGCCAACACCGCCATATAGACCACACCGAACGCCCGCCAGGCCAGGAAATTGGTCAACCGCCGGTGAAATCGACACAACGCTGTCAAACACACGGTAATGAGCACGGTGTACCACCCGAACTCCAGCACCGGATCCACCAAGAGCACCCACCACCAGACAATCAGGCCTATCCATTCCGCCTGGGCAACAGCGGGCGACAATAACCTCTGCATCCTTGGCCTGAGCTTTAAGTCAGCCGGCATCTCAACACTCCCTGCGCATAAGTTGCCTATATTTTGCTGGCTTGGCCCAATTCGAGACTCTGCAGGGTGATTGCAAATGAATACGCCATGAAACGGCGCACCAACTTTACAAAGGGCGGCAATACTTCCAACTGCGTCTTGGAATGCACTTTAAAGCAACCTTTTTCAACACCCTCCTGAACCAGACGAATCACATGGGTCTTGGACACTGAAAGTTGCGTCGCCAGTGAAAGATAAGAGGACGTCCTGAAACTTGCGCCCTGACAGTCCAAGGAACAGGCATCGTTATAAATCGCCAACATCAGCATATGTCCGGCATCGCGGTTAACCAGCCAGTCACATTCAGGCAGCAATACATCGATGGTCAGCTTATTTGAAAGAAGGGTGGCAAAACCTTTGAAATAAAGTGCCAGGAAGGCTCGGTCGTCCAACTCACTCATCCGCTGGACCTGCGCTTCACTGGGGCACATTGGTCCCAGCGGCTGCACCACGGAATTGAGCATCGACCTGACTTCATGGCAGGCTTGGGCCGATGGGCTGAACACTCGGAAACGGCTGTCGTCAGGGTGGCCGGCGACCTTCATGAACCCCAGTGCCCGGAACAGCAGGAAGATCGACTCCAGGCTGTTCCTGGAACAGAAGCCGCGAGCCACGCAGAACGCTTTCACGTCGGACAACAATGGCGCGGGCTTGGAGAAATATTCACTCAGCAGCGTGAAAGACACCATCAAACGGTTGAACTTCAGCGCTGTCTTGTAGAAAAACGGTCGTTTTGAATAGGGACCCAGCAGAATGGCGTAGTGCGCGCGAATACTGCATTCAAATTCCCCGTGACGTTCCAACACCCGCGCGGAATGATCCAACGCCCACTTCAACGAACTGACGCACATGAGAAAGAGCCCTGATCAACCTACTGGAATTCACTGATCGATGGCGCAGCACTTCTGCAACCAGGTCTCACAACAACTCACGTCGTAAACACCACCAGTGATGGCGTTTTGCCTCGAGCGCAATGTATCGCGATTAACCCGACAGACATCATCGCTACCAAAATTGTTCCAAAACGTATTGGCGTCCCTAAAACAACCCACTCATACACGCCCATGACAGCTGCGGTGCTTCGCTGCTTTTAAATATATCCAAGCGTTGTGATGAAACTGTTCAATCGACCTGTTCGCCGATGCCATTGAATCCTGGCGGCACTGGAAGAATTGCGACGACTCTCACGGGAGCCGGTGAGCGCTACTTAAACGATTCAGGCCCTGGGGCGAACCTTTCACCGCGACCCGCGTCCGAGCTAAGGCACCGTTGCCTGCCACTCACCGCGAGGTCTCCGTTTGAAAGCCGCCATCCTCAAAAAGTACCGCCTGATCATCAAGACCATGGGCTACGTTGGCTGGGCGCTGTTCTGGCTGCTGCTGTGGGACGTCGCCGTCACCGTGGACTTCATGCTGTTTCTCACCTACAAGATCAATCTGCCGCTGATGCCTCTGACCCTGCTGGGTTCGGCGCTGGTGGTGCTGATCAGTTTCCGTAACAGCAGTGCCTACAACCGCTGGTGGGAAGCCCGCACACTGTGGGGCGCGATGGTCAACAACTCGCGTAGTTTTGCGCGCCAGGTACTGACCCTGCTGGACGACCCCGACGACGAAGTGAACCCGGTCAAGGCCACCCTGCTGCGTCGTCATGTGGCCTATGTGAATTGCCTGGCCGCGCACCTCAAGGGCCAGCCGTGCCCCGAAGAAGTCCGCGCGTTTATCCCTGGTGACGAGTTTGCGCGCAACGGCGCCACCAACAACTTTGCCAACGATATCCTTACCGGCTCGGCGGCGTTATTGGCCCGGGAGTACAAGGTCGGTCACCTCGACAGCATCCGTCTGGCGCGGCTGGAGTCGACCCTGGTGGACCTGTCCAACGCCCAGGGCGGCATGGAGCGGATCGCCAACACCCCGCTGCCCTACCCTTACGTGTACTTCCCGCGGCTGTTTATCTCGCTGTTCTGCCTGATCGTGCCGGTGGGCCTGGTGGAGTCCCTGGGTTGGTTCACCCCGCTGGCCTCGACGGTGGTGGGGTTCATGCTGCTGGCCATCGAGCGCATCGGCACCGACCTGCAAAGCCCGTTCAACTCCAGCGAACACCAGATCCAGATGGACACCATCTGCGAAACCATCGAAAAAAACCTGCAGTCGATGCAGCGTGATGCGCTGGGTGGCGAGCGCATCGGTTAAACCCTCCCTCAGCCCTCAAGTGCGTGCCCGCGCAGTCGATATACAGAGGGTACGCATGGGCCACACCCCTTAAAACAACACATGCGACGCTCGACGCTACTGTTTTCTCCTTGCCAAAATTATAAATACCCGCGGGTGAAGTCATGAATATCAAGCAAAAGCTGACCTGGGCGTTTGCCGCCATCGCGTGCGTCCCGGTTATTTTGGTCGCTGTATTGGTTGTACTGAATCTGCGCGAGGGGGCCCAGGCCAATTTCCTCGACAGCAGCGGCCGCGAGATCCGCCAGATCGACAATGGCATGAAGCAGTTCTTCGACGGCATCAGCCAGAACGTCGAGTATGTGGCCAAGGACCCGCGCGTTGTCGCGGCCAAGGACCTCAAGAGCTACGCCGGCGCCGATGCCGCGCAAATCCCCCTCACCCCCACCAACACAGCGCTGCTGGAGATTTTCGACCAGTTCGCCAAGAGCCATCCGAGCACCGCCTACCTGTCCCTGGGCCTCGCCGACGGCGGCTACGCCAGCTGGCCCGACGACACCAAGCTGAACAACTATGACCCGCGCGTACGCCCCTGGTACCAGGCCGCCATCGCCGCGCCGGGTAAAACCGTGCGCACCGGGGCCTACTATTGGGCGCCGGACGACGTGACGCTGATCGGCACCGTGCACACCGTCACCGACGCCGCCGGCAAGATCCTCGGCGTGGTCGGCCTGGACGTGTCGCTCAAGCAGCTCACCGAGTTGGTGCGCAACATCAAGCTCGGCGACAGCGGCTACCTGATGCTGGTGGAAGGCAACGGCAACGTGCTGGTCGACCCCAGCGACGCCAAGCACAATTTCAAGCCCCTGGCCGATCTGGGCCCCAACTACGCCGAGCTGGCCAAGCGCGGCGACGGCGTGAGCCAGATCGATATTGATGGCGTGGCGTACATGGCCAACATGGTCAGCTCCAAAGACCTGGGCTGGCGCTTTATCGGCCTGATCAAGCGCGACGAAGTGATGGCCGGCGCGACCCGCCTTACCTGGTTGATCGCGGCGATTGCCGCCGCGCTGGCCGTGGTCTTCGCGATTGTCGGCGCCAGTTTCGCCAGCGTGATCGTACGTCCGATTCGCGGCGTGGCCGACGGCCTGCAAGAGATCGCCGAAGGTGAAGGCGACCTGACCCGCCAGCTCAAGGTGCAAGGCAAGGACGAAACCGCCAGCCTGGCCGGCTGGTTCAACCAGTTCCTGAGCATGATCGCCCAGTTGGTGCAGCGCATCGGCAACGCCTCGTCCGACCTGCAAACCGCCGCCGCCGACACCAGCGAAGTCGCGCACAACATGAACCAGGCCGCCGGTCGCCAGCGTGAAGCGGTGGAACTGGTAAGCACAGCGTTCAACGAAATGGTGGCCACCGCCAACGAAGTCGCGCGCTCCTGCAGTGCCGCCGCCACCAGTGCCGACGAAGGCTACCGCGATGTGCACGACGGCCAGCAGCACATCGGCGAAGCCACCGGCAGCGTGCTTCAGCTCAGCGAAGACCTGCAACGCTCGACCCAGACCATGCAGCAGTTGGAGCAGGACAGCAAAAACATCAACACCATCCTCGACACCATCCGCTCGATTGCCGAACAGACCAACCTGCTGGCGCTCAACGCGGCCATCGAGGCCGCCCGTGCCGGTGACCAGGGCCGTGGCTTTGCGGTGGTCGCCGACGAAGTCCGCGCCCTCGCCCGTCGCACCGCCGACTCCACCGGCGAGATCGACAGCCTGCTCGGCAACCTCGCCCGTCGCACCCAGGAAGTGACGCAGCAGATGCAAGGCAGCCTGCTGGTGTCCCACACCAGCGTGGAGCGCATCCAGCAGGCCCGCGACAGCTTCGACAAGATCCGTGGCTCGGTGGACTCGATCCGCGACCAGAACACCCAGATCGCCACCGCCGCCGAAGAACAGCACCAGGTGGCCGAAGAGATCAACCGGCACATCGCGCAGATCCATGCCGATGCGCAACTGGTCGAGGGGTTTGCCCATTCGGCGCAGACCGGGTCAGGTCGGCTGACGGATATTTCCGGGCAGCTCAAAGGGTTGGTGGGACGCTTCAAGTTCTGATCCATCCTCCGCAGGGGCCGGCTTGCCGGCTCCACAGGATCGGTCACCCCACCTGAAGCTCCGTGGAGCGCCCGGTGGCCTTGAAGAACACCAACACGACAATCCCCAGCGCAAGCCAGCACATGCCGCCGACCTTGGCATAGATATCAGAGTTGACCAGCACATAGCTGATGATCACAAAGCCGATCAATGGCACCAGCCCATGCACCAACCGACGACCGGCGCCGCGGTAGTGCCAGGCCACGGCGACATGAAGCAGCAAGAACGCACTCAGCGCACCAAAGTTGCACATCGACGCCAGCAGGTTGATCTGCCCCACGAAGAACAAGCCCAGCACCAGGCTCAAGCCCGCGACCAATAGGGTGGCGCGCTGCGGCACGCCGGTGACCGGGTGCACCTGGCTGAGAAACTGCGGCAGTTGGCGATCGCGGGCCATGGCAAACAGCAGGCGCGAGGTGGCGGCCTGGGCCACCAGGGAATTGGCGATGGCGGCGCCGATGGCCACGGCCAGGGCGATCACCACTTGCAACCACGGGCCTGCCACCAGGCGGCCGATTTCGTAGAACGCGTTGTTCGACGCATCGGCATCCGGGTACTGCACCAGGTTGGGCTGCAACAGCGCGGCCAACCAGGTTTGCACCATGACCAATGCCGCTACCAGGGCCAGTGCCCACAAGGTCGCACGCCCCACCGCCCGGCTACCGCCACGGGTCTCCTCCGACAGCGTGGAGATCGCATCGAAGCCCAGGAACGACAGGACCGCCACCGACAATGCGCTGAAGATCAGCGGCAGGGAAAACTCAGCCGGGTTGTACAGTGGCTTCAGGGTCCAACTGGCACCATTCACGCCGTTGCTGATCGCGATACTGGCCAGCACCACAAACACCACCAGCACCACCAGTTGCCCATAAAGGAACAAGCGATTGGCGCGCGCAGTGGTCTGGATACCGCGCAGGTTCACCAGAGTGTTCAGTACCACGAAAAACACGATCCACAATGGCTGAGGCACCGAGGGGATCACATTGGCCATGGCATTGGCACCGATCACATACAGCAACGTCGGCACCAGCAGATAATCGAGCAGGATCGCCCAGCCCGCAAGAAACCCCAGCTGGCTGTTCAGCCCACGCCCCACATAGGCATACACCGAACCGGCGACCGGAAACGCATGGGACATCTGCTGGTAGCTGATCGCAGTGAACAGCATGGCGACGAAGCCGATCAGGTACGTCAGCGGCACCATGCCGTGGCTGGCGTCGAACACCCCACCAAAGATGGAGAATGGCGCCAGCGGCACCATGAACACCATGCCGTAGATCAGCAGGTCGCCCAGGCTCAGCTGGCGCTTGAGTTGTTGGGTATATCCGAAACGCGCAAGCTCCGCGCTGTCACCGGGGGTGGAAGGATCGATCATGATGACGCTCCGCAAGGGTTGGACAGAAGCTTCACTCTAGGGCGTTACAGGCCGGCAGCTGTATCCTGAAAAATACTAGGTTTTGGCCTTGGCAGATTGTTTGCTTGGAAAACCGCGCAACCCAACGCCCGGAGGCGCCATGCACACCGACCTGATGCGATTCAGCGAGCAACTCGCCCACACCACGACGCTGGACGCGTGCCTGGCCGAGGTTCAGGCCGCCACCGACCAACTGGGTTTCAAGACGCTGATCTACGATTACGCCCCCGTGCCGGTGAGCCACGAGGGGGCGCTGATCACCCCGTCGGTGTTCAAGACCCTGAATGCCCCGACCGACATGCACACGTTGTGGTGTGAGCGCGGCTATTACCAGATCGACCCGGTGCAGCAATGCGCAGCCCGCCGGACTACGCCATTTGTCTGGTCATTCAGCGCGGACACGCACTGGAACGGCGCCCTCACCGACGCCCATCGCCCGGTGGCTCACTATATTCGCGACTATGGCTTGAGCACCGGACTGACCGTGCCGCTGCACTTGCCCGATGGCGGCTTTGCCACACTGACCGCCATTGTCGACGGCACGCCCGACGGCGCCGAACGACAAGCCCAGCACAACCTGGGCGAGATGCTGGTACTGGCCCATGCCTTCCAGTCCAGGGCCAGCGAGTTGCTGGCGCCGGCCGAACGCTGCTGCACCCACATCCACCTCACCCGCCGCGAACGCGAGTGCCTGCAACATTCGGCCAAGGGGCTTACGGCCAAGGGCATCGCCGCCACCCTCAACCGGTCCCAGGCCACGGTCAACCTGCACCTGGTGGGTGCGGCGCGCAAACTGGGCGCGCGCAACCGCGTGGAAGCGGTGGTCCGTGGCCTGCATTACCGGCTGGTGGAGATCTGAGAACCTATAACTTTTGCCAGTGCCCCTGACGGCACGCTTTGACTAGCCTGTACCTTATTGATCCCCAGGAGGTACACAGCATGCAGGTTCGCGAAGGTTATGCCGAGTTCCGTGGGCACCGGACATGGTTCCGGGTCACGGGCGATCCGGACTCGGGGCGCCTGCCCCTGATCGTTGCCCACGGCGGCCCCGGTTGCACCCACGACTACGTCGACAGCTTCAAGGACCTGGCCGCCACCGGTCGGGCGGTGGTGCACTACGACCAGCTCGGCAATGGCCGCTCGACCCATCTGCCGGATGCGCCCCGCGAATACTGGGTGGTGGACCTGTTTCTCGCCGAACTGAACAACCTGATCGCTCATCTGGGTATCCGTGATTACGCGCTGCTCGGCCAATCCTGGGGCGGCATTCTGGGGGCCGAGCATGCGGTACGCCAGCCGGTCGGCCTCAAGGCACTGATCATCGCCAACTCACCGGCGTCCATGGCGCTGTGGTCCGAGGCCGCGAATGAGCTACGCCAGGCACTCCCTGCGGATGTGCAGGCGACGCTGCAACGCCACGAAGCAGCAGGCACCACCTCCAGCGCCGAGTACCGCGCAGCATCGGACGTGTTCTATGCGCGCCATGTATGCCGCATCCAGCCGATGCCCGCCGAAGTGGCGCGCACCTTCGCTGCCATCGATGCGGACCCCACGGTCTACCACGCCATGAACGGCCCCACCGAATTCCACGTGATCGGCAGCATGCGCGATTGGACGATCATTGATCGCTTGCCTCGCATCCAGGTGCCGACGCTGTTGATTTCCGGTCGCTACGATGAAGCCACCCCCGCAACGGTGCAGCCATTCGCCGACGGAATCGCCAACGTGCAGTGGCAGATATTCGAGGCGTCCAGTCATATGCCCCACGTGGAAGAACGAGAAGCGTGCATGGCCTGTGTGGCGGCATTTCTGGAACAGCAACCGAGCTAGCATGCCGGGTCAAGCCGTGGGCCGTGCGGGGGTGTTCTCACCCGCGCGCGCGGCTGATCCGCCAACTCGCCAACTGATAAAGCCCCAGTAAACCGCCCGCCAGCAGCAGTGTCCATTGCACACTCAGCGCCGCCGCCAACAAGCCTGCAACTAACCCGCCGATGGCTTCAAAGCCGAAGCGCATGGCGATATAGAACGCGATCACCCTGCCCCGCAACGCTTCGGGCGCGGCGCTTTGTAGAGTCATGTTGCTGCTGACATTGCTCGCCGTGATGCCAAAGCCCAACCCCGCCAGCGCAACCAGCGTGAGCCACAGCGGTGGGTCGGCCGCCACCGCGCATAACGAAACCGCACAGACCACCGCGCCCATGGCGATGATGCGGCCCAATCGCGAGGTGCTGCCAGCGAAAGCGAGAAAGATCGTGGCCACAAAAGCCCCCGCGCCCGCAGCGCCCCATAGCCAGCCCAGGGTCTGCGCGTCGCCGCTGAACGTGTGCTTGGCCAGAATCGGCAGCAGCACCGTGTAGCAGGAGGCGAGCAGATTCACCATCACCACACTGATCAGCAAGCGCCGAATGGACAGTGTGCCCCACAGGTAGCGCAGGCCTTCGCGGAAAATCTCCCCGGTCGACCCCTTTGCCCGCACGGGCGCACGACTCTGCACCTTGCCCAGCCCGATCAGCAACATACCGAAGGCGATAGCGGTGAGAAGGAAGCAACCGGCCTCACCGCTCCAGTTGATCAGCAAACCGGCCAGCGGTGGGCCGATAAAGCGCGCGGCGTTGATCAGCATTGCATTGAGCACGAGGGCATTGGGCAGGTCGTTGGGGTCATCGACGAAGCTGGCGATCAAGGCCTGGCGCAGAGGCGTTTCCAGGGCGTTGAGCAAACCCAGCAGAAGCGCCATGGCGATGATCACCTCACGGCCCATCCACTGCTGCCAGGTCAGCACGGCCAGGGCCAGCGATTGCAGGGCCAGGGCGGCCTGCACCGCCATCAACAGGCGACGCTTGTCGTGGCGGTCGGACCAGGCGCCCGCCAGCGGCCCGACCAACAGCTGCGGCAACAGCGTCAAAAACGCAATGGCCCCCAGCAGTACGGCCGAGCCCGTCAGGTGGTAGGCCAGCCATGACAGCGCGACCTGTTGCACCCACTTGCCCAGGGTCGAGAGACCCTGACCGACAAAGTAGATCTGGAAATTGCGATGGCGCAGCGCGCGGATGGGCGGGGGCCATCGGGAGGTAGACGCAGGATTCAAATAAACTCACAGCCCTTTTGTTTCAGGGATTCAAGGACCCAGGAGCGGTCGTTTTCGCCCAGTGCAATCTGTTCCAACTGCTTCTGTTCGGCGGCATGTTTGGCACTGGCGCGATCATACACCTCACCGACCTGCTCGAACGGCACGCAGAGCAATCCATCTTCATCACCGATCACCAGATCGCCCGGTTCGATCACCATACCGGCCAGGGCAATCGGCACATTCACCTCGCCAGGTCCGTCCTTGTAAGGGCCGCGATGGGTGATACCGGCGGCGAACACCGGGAAATCCCCGGTGCCGATGCTGGCTGCGTCGCGAATCGCGCCGTTGATCACAATACCCGCCACACCTTTCTTGATCGCATAAGCCACCATCATCTCGCCAATCAGCGCGTTGCTCAGGTCACCGCCGGCATCCACCACGATCACGTCGCCGGGCTCGGCGATGTCCAGCGCGTGATGCAGCATCAGGTTATCCCCCGGCCGCGCCTTTACGGTGAGCGCCGGCCCGACCAATACGCCCGTGCGATGCATCGGTTGCAGGCTTGCGCCGCCGGCGGTAAGGCGGTGCATGGAGTCGCTGATATTGGCGACAGGCACGCTCCGGTAACGCTCGACCCACTCAACGGCGACCTTGCGTTGCTGCTTGAGCACTCTGAATCCGATGGACATGGGGTATTCCTCTGATGATTTTTGTTTGTTTTGAAACACCATTTCGAAATTAACACCACAAATTCAAATCAACAAGACTCAAGCCCAACCTAGGCATCAAATGACCAGCGGTACCACTCCTGAAAAACCAGCAGAAAACCCTACCTGGCAAGGTTGGGTACTGTATTTGGCCGATTTTGAAGCGACGATAAAAAATTATTTATTGCAACGCCGTTTCATTATGATAATTTCCAGTCACTACCGCACACCGACAAAAACACCAAGGTGCACAGAAATGACCCGAACCCTCCTGCTGACCGGCCCGGAATTGACCGCCGACGCCATGACCCACGCCGCCTCCCACGGCGTGCGCGTCATCCCTACCACCCCCTACGCACCGGCCGATGAACTCATCGCGATCATTGCCCGCGAACAACCGGACGCAATCATCGTGCGCCAGGGCCAACTGACCCGGGAGATGATCAACGCATCGGCCGCACTGAAGATCATCGCCAAGCACGGCGTCGGCTACGACAGCATCGACATCGCCGCCGCCGCCGAACGCCAGATCCCGGTGACTATCGCCCTGGGCGCCAACGCGCAATCGGTGGCCGAACACGCCTTGGCATTGATGTTCAGCGTGGCGCGCCAGACCGCCCTGCTCGACGCACGGATGCGTGACGGGCATTGGGACAAAGCCACTTCAGTGGGCATCGAACTGTCCGGCAAGACCCTGGGCCTGGTGGGCCTGGGAAGCATCGGACGGATCCTGATGGAACTGGTGGCGCCGCTGCGCATGACCATCAAAGTGTTCGACCCGTACTTGCCGGAACTGCCGAATGTGGAGCGCGTCGACGACATTGATGACCTGCTGACAAGCTGCGATATCATCAGCCTGCATTGCCCACTGACCGAACATAACCGCAACCTGTTTGGCGCGGCGCAGTTCAAGCGCATGCGCCCCGGCAGCCTCCTGATCAATACGGCGCGCGGTGAACTGATCGACACCGAAGCCTTGGTCCACGCCCTGAGCACCGGGCAGATTGCCGGCGCCGGACTCGACACGTTCAACCCCGAACCCCCTCCCGCCGATTCGGCGCTATGGGGCCTGCCTACCCTGGTAGCCACACCGCATGTGGGGGCCAATACCGCCGAAGCACGGGACCGAGTGGGCCTGCTGGCCCTGCAACAAATCATCGATTTCTGGGACGGCATCGCGCCGCCGCCGCGTGCTGTGGTCAACCGCCACCTCTACGCACACTGACATCTCCCGCCGGTTACATGCGGGCTCATCACGCATCTCCAAAAAAAACAATACGGGAGAGAGTCATGCCTATCAGTTCTACCGACATCAGCGCCATCGAGCGCTCAACCATGCGCAAGGTGGCGTGGCGACTGCTGCCGTTCCTGATCCTTTGCTACCTGCTGGCGATCATCGACCGCGGCAACATCGGCATGGCCTCGCTGCAAATGAACCAGGACCTGGGGCTGACCCCGGCGATCTTCGGCTTTGCCAGCAGCCTGTTCTTTGTCTCGTACTTCCTGGTGGAAGTGCCGAGCAACCTGGCCTTGCAGCGCTTCGGCGCACGGGTGTGGATTGCGCGGATCATGATTACCTGGGGCCTGATTTCCGCCGGCACAGCGTTTGTCACCGGCGCCAACTCGCTGTATGTGATGCGCTTCCTGCTGGGCGCGGCCGAGGCAGGATTCTTCCCGGGCGTGCTGCTGTACCTCACTTACTGGCTGCCAGCGGCATACCGTGGGCGCATGGTCGCGATTTTCATGGTGGCGATTCCCGGCGCCAACTTCATCGGCTCACCACTGTCCGGCTTGTTGTTGAGCCTGGACGGCTGGTTCGGCATGCGTGGCTGGCACTGGCTGTTCATCATCGAAGGCATTCCCGCTGTACTGCTGGGCATCGCCTGCCTGTTCGTGCTGACTGATCGCCCGGAACAAGCCAAATGGCTGAACCACGAGCAGCGCCACTGGCTCACTCGCCGCCTCGACGAAGAGCGCAACCGCAAGACCGCCATCGGTCATATCTCCCTGTGGAAACTACTGCGCCACAAGCACATCTGGGTGCTGGCACTGATCTATTCCGGCGCATCGGCGGCCGGCAGCACAATGAGTGTATGGGCGCCGCAACTGCTCAAGACGTTTGGCCTGGACAACCTGGAAATCGGCATGGTCAACGCCATCCCCTACGGGCTCGCGTCCATCCTGATGATTGTGTGGGGCCGCAGCTCCGACAAGACCGGTGAACGCCGCTGGCATACCGCACTCACCCTGTTGCTGATCACCGGCGGGTTGCTGCTGGCGCTGGTGACCTCTTCGCTGGTCGCCACGGTGTTCATGTTGTCAATGGTGCTGATCGGTGCGTACTCCATGAAAGGACCGTTCTGGGCGCTGGTCTCGACCTGGCTTTCATCCTCCACCGCAGCCGCTGGCCTGGCCGCCGTAGGCGCGATGGCCAACCTGATAGGCGGCGGCATCATGGTCAACGTGTATGGAACCATTCATCACGCCACAGGCAGCTACGCCCTTGCATTGCTGCCGCTGGCGGCGCTGTGTGCCGCTGGTGCGATCATGGTCTTGCTGATGGGGCGCAAGCAGATGAGCGAAACGGCGCAACTCAACAAACCTGCCAACACGACCTGAAAAAGCGGGAGGGGCAGCACGATGATTCGACTGCCCTTCTCCCCACCGCTTTGACCGCGCCGACCAATGGCAGTATTTTGCAGCCTACCCGCCCACCCCCTCACAAGGAGCAACCCATGGTAAAAACCCGCCCACGCCCCGCAGTCACCGGGGTGGCCTCGGCTGATCGGGTGCTCACCGTGCTGACTGCCTTCCGCATGGGGGATACCGCCCTGGAACTGGCCGAACTCGCCGCACGCACCGGACTGATCAAAAGCACCATCATGCGTTTGATGGTTTCGCTTGAGAATCACGGCCTGATCACCCGCCTGGCCGATGGTCGCTATCAGCTGGCCACCGAAATCATGCGCTTGAACACGGTGTACCAGGACGGCCTCGATCTTGAACGCCACATCACTCCGCTGCTGCACCGCCTGACTCAGGAAACCGGCGAAACCGCTTCCTTCTACGTACGCCACGGCGCTTATCGGATGTGCCTGTACCGCGTGAACTCCCCTCACCATCTGCGCCTGCACCTGCAACCCGGGGACACTCGCCCCATGGACGGCGCCGCCGGAGCCGAGGCGTTGCGCACACCCTATGCGCTGGCCGCGAAAATGATCAAACCGATTTTCTCCCATGGCGCCACCGACCCCCATGCCTCGTCCATGGCCCTGCCCATCTTCGGTCCAGGGGAAAACCTGATCGGCGCACTGGTACTGTCCGGCCCCGCCAGCCGCCTGACCGCCGAACAGGCGCAGACGCTGCACCCGCTGTTCCAGCAAGCCGCCGTCGAACTGACCCGCAGCCTGGGCGGCGACGCACTTGCCAGCACCGAGGCCCCGCAAAAAAAGCTGCGCGGCAAGAAATCCGACTAAAACGCCGGCCTGCCAGGTGCGAGACGCATCGCACCTCGAGCGACATTCGACCACATGCCATCATCGCAGCACCTGTAATAGTCTATTGCAGGACTCCAATGTACTAACCAGTTACTTATCTTGCTAAAATCGCGTCTTTGCCCTCTCACATTCGAGTTCTATCGACATGAAACGAGCATCGCGCGCCACTGGCGTCTCTAGAATCCTACTGCTGGGCCTGGGCGTGATCATCGCCCTGCTCGGCCTCGCGCTGGCCATTGGCGGCGGCAAACTGGTGAGCCTGGGAGGCTCCTGGTACTTCCTGATCGGCGGTGCGGCCATGGCCGTTTCCGGCTTGCTGATTGCCCGACGCAAGCCGGCGGGCGCGTGGCTGTTCGCGGCCTTCCTGATCGGCACGGCTCTCTGGGCGGTGGCGGATGTGGGGCTGGTGTTCTGGCCGCTGTTCTCCCGCCTGTTCATGTTTACGGTGATCGGCCTGGTGGTAGCGCTGCTGTACCCGCTGCTGGTCAACCGGCCTGCACGTGGCGCCTATGGCGTGGCGGCGGTATTGGCGGTGGGCGTGGCCGTGGCGGCGGGCAACATGTTTGTCGCCCACCCGAGCGTGGCACCCACCGGCACTGGCCCAGGCATCACGCCGGTGGCCGCGGCCGACGCACAGAAAGACTGGGCGCACTACGGCAACACCGAAGGCGGCAGCCGCTTCGCCGCGCTGGACCAAATCAATCGCGACAATATCAATAAGCTCAAAGTGGCCTGGACCTACCACACCGGTGACGTCGCCCTCAGCGACGGCAACGGTGCCGAAGACCAGCTCACCCCGCTGCAGATCGGCAACAAAGTGTTCATCTGCACGCCGCACAACAACCTGATCGCCCTCGACGCCGACACCGGCAAAGAGCTGTGGAAGAACGAGATCAACGCCAAATCGGCGGTGTGGCAGCGTTGCCGTGGCATGGCCTACTTCGACGCCACTGCGCCGATTGCCCAGCCTACCCAACCGAACAGCTCACCGATCATCGCCGCCAGCGTGCCCGCCGGTGCGCAGTGCCAGCGTCGCTTGCTGACCAACACCATCGATGCACGCCTGATCGCCGTGGACGCCGACACCGGCCAGTTCTGCGAAGACTTCGGCACCCACGGCCAGGTGGATTTGAAAGCCGGCCTGGGCAACGTGCCGGACAGCTACTACCAACTGTCCTCGGCACCGCTGATCGCCGGCACCACCGTGGTGGTCGGCGGCCGCGTGGCCGACAACGTGCAGACCGACATGCCCGGCGGCGTGATCCGTGGCTTCGACGTAATCACCGGCCAGATGCGCTGGGCGTTCGACCCGGGCAACCCGGAAGACAAAAAAGCCCCGGCCGACGGTAGCACCTACGTGCGCAGCACGCCGAACAGCTGGGCGCCAATGTCCTATGACCCGCTGATGAACACCGTGTTCTTGCCGATGGGCAGCTCGTCCACCGACATCTACGGTGTGGAACGCACCCAGCTCAACCACAAATACGGCGCGTCGGTACTGGCACTGGACGCCTCCACCGGCACGGAAAAATGGGTGTACCAGACCGTCCACAATGACCTGTGGGACTTCGACCTGCCGATGCAGCCGAGCCTGATCGACTTCACCCCGCCGGGCAGCGACAAGGCTGTGCCTGCAGTGGTGATCGGCACCAAGGCCGGGCAGATCTACGTGCTCGACCGTGCCACCGGCAAGCCGCTGACCGAGGTGAAGGAAGTGCCGGTCAAGGCCGCCAACATCCCTGACGAGCCCTACTCGCCCACCCAGCCAAAATCGGTCGGCATGCCACAGATCGGCGCGCAGACCCTGACCGAATCGGACATGTGGGGCGCCACACCGTTTGACCAGTTGCTGTGCCGCATCGACTTCAAGGGCATGCGCTACGACGGCCTGTACACCGCGCCGGGCACCGATAAATCCCTGAGTTTCCCGGGCTCGCTGGGTGGCATGAACTGGGGCAGCATTTCCACCGACCCGGTGCACGGTTTTATCTTCGTCAACGATATGCGACTGGGCCTGTGGATCCAGATGATACCCTCGCAGAACAAGGCCCAGGCCGCGTCGGGTGGCGAAGCGCTGAATACCGGCATGGGCGCCGTGCCACTCAAGGGCACGCCGTATGCGGTGAACAAAAACCGCTTCCTGTCGGTGGCGGGTATTCCGTGCCAGGCGCCGCCGTTCGGCACCCTGACTGCGATCGACATGAAGACCCAGAAAGTCGCCTGGCAAGTACCGGTCGGCACCGTCGAGGACACCGGCCCCCTCGGCATCCGCATGCACCTGCCGATCAAGATCGGCCTGCCGACCCTCGGCGGCACCCTGTCGACCCAGGGCGGCCTGATCTTTATCGCCGGCACCCAGGACTTCTACCTGCGCGCCTTCAACAGCGGCAATGGCGAGGAAATCTGGAAGGCCCGCCTGCCCGTCGGCAGCCAGGGCGGCCCGATGACCTACGTATCGCCGAAAACCGGCAAGCAGTACATCGTCATCACCGCCGGTGGCGCACGCCAGTCCACTGACCGTGGCGACTACGTGATCGCCTACGCCCTGCCTTAACCCCCCTGTTCGCGCGGCGCCTCCCCGGCGCCGCGCCTTGTACCTGGAAAAACCCGCATGACCCCCACTTCTCATATTGCCCTTGGGCGCCTGTTGCTGGGCCTCGCCCTGGGTGCCGCCCTGCCCGTACAAGCCGATGACACCACCCTGACCGGCGACTGGGGCGGCCTGCGCCGTGAACTCGACGCACAAGGCATTCGCTTCACCGGCGACTACAGCGGCGAGACCGCCTACAACGCCCACGGCGGCCAGCACCGCTCGGCGCGCTACTCGCAGAACCTAAAGCTCGGCGTGCAGTTCGACCTGGGCAAGCTCTACGGCTTGAACAATGGCGACCGCATCCAGCTCACGATCAATGACCGGCGCGGCAACAGTGCGTCCGAGGACCTGGTGGGCAACCGCCTGCCGATCCAGGAAAACTACGGCGGTCTCTACACCCGCCTCACCGAGTTGAGCTACGAACGCACGCTGTTCACCCCGGCGCTGAACGTCAAGCTCGGCTACATGGCCATGGGCAATGACCTCGGCGGCCTCGACAGCGGGATCTTGTGCAACTTCATGAACGCCGGGTTCTGCGGGCACCCGCTGAACATGTCCGGCGGCAGCGGCTGGACCAACTACCCGAATGCACGCCTGGGTGCGCGGGTGAAATATGACTTCTCGCCGGCCTGGCAATTGCGCGTTGCCGCCTTCAACGTCGACCCGCAAAGCAACGGCAACTCCAGCCGCGCCTGGCGCCTGGACCCCAAGCACACCACTGGCACCGTAGTGCCCATCGAATTGATCTACAAACACGCCGGCAGCCTGCCGGGTGAATACAAGCTGGGCTATTACTACGACAGCTCCGACGTGAAACGCATCGGCAGCACCAGGAAGGTCAGCGGCCGCGGTGGTCACTACCTGCTGATCGACCAGGCAGTGTGGGCCTCGGACTCATCCGCCGGCCGTGTGCTGCACGCCTTCGGCCAGTATTCCGCCGCCAGCGAAGCGGCCTCGCCGTTCAGCAAGTGGTACGGCGCAGGCGTGGTGCTGTACAAGCCGTTCGAAGGCCGGCCGCGTGACACCCTGGCCCTGGGTTATGGTCGCGCCGTGCCGAACCCGCGCAGCCGCGAGGTACAGGAACTGGCCGCCTTCAAGGCCGGGACCGACTATCCCGACCTGAACAATGCCGAACAACTGATCGAACTCAGCTACGGCTACCAGGCCACCCCCTGGCTGACCCTGCGCCCGGATGTGCAATACATCATCGAGCCGGGTGCGTTTTCCGGTGACAACATCGACAACGCCCTGGTGCTGGGCCTGCAGGTCAAGGCGGTGTTCTGAAGCGACTCAGTCGTCTGATGGCAACGCCCTGTTCGCCTGCTCGAGCGCAGTGATGCGCTCGACTTTCCTCCCGGAGCGCTCCGCTTCGAACTCCGATTCCAGGAACACTTTGACGATGCTCTTGGCCAGCTCGGGCCCGATCACCCGCGCACCGATGGACAGGATCTGCGCATCGTTGCTCTTGCGTGCGCGCTCGGCCGAATAGGTATCGTGGGCCTGGGCGGCCCGCACACCCTTGATCTTGTTGGCGGAAATCGCCATGCCGATGCCGGTGCCGCAGATCAACACACCCAGGCGCTGCTCACCCGCGCCCACCGCCGTGGCTACGGCTGCTGCGATGTCCGGGTACAGCACCGGGCTGGACGAATGGCAGCCAAAGTCCTCGACCCCATACCCCAGGCTTTCGATAAAGCGCTTGAGCATTTCCTTGAGCTCAAAGCCTGCCTCGTCGCATCCGATGGCCACCGAAAACATCGTTTGTGCACCCATTACTGTTTCTCCATCAGACCGATCAAATGATCACTCACTGAAATTATGCACAATCATTAGCGGACGATCAGCCCACCGCTGTCAAGGCTTATTTCAAGGCGACAGCCCACTAAAACGATAAAAGCACGGGCGAACACTGTGCCAAACCATTGACAAAGCCGGCCCTAGCAGTTTAAACATATGATCACTATCCGATCATATGATCAGGCTGTTGGCTAAGCCTACCTAATAAGAAAATCAGCAAGAGGACACACCGATGGCCCCGCCATTACTGCTCCACGCTGAACAAGTTTCCAAGGCCTACGCCGGGGTCCCTGCCCTGCGCGACGGGCGCCTCTCCCTGCGGGCCGGCAGCGTGCACGCACTGTGCGGCGGCAATGGCGCCGGCAAATCCACCTTCCTCAGCATCTTGATGGGCATCACCCAGCGTGACGCCGGCAGCATCCTGCTCAACGGCCAGCCGGTGCAGTTCGACCGCCCCAGCGCAGCCCTCGCCGCCGGGGTGGCGATGATCACCCAGGAGCTGGAACCCATCCCCTACATGACCGTCGCCGAAAATATCTGGCTGGGCCGCGAGCCACGCCGCGCCGGCTGTATCGTCGACAGCAAGGAACTGAACCGACGCACCCGCGAACTGCTGCAAAGCCTGGAGTTCGACGTGGACGCCACCAGCCCCATGCATCGCCTGAGCGTGGCGCAGATCCAACTGGTGGAGATCGCCAAGGCGTTCAGCCATGACTGCCAGGTGATGATCATGGACGAACCCACCTCGGCCATCGGCGAACACGAAGCGCAAACCCTGTTCAAGGCGATCCGCCGCCTGACCGCCCGTGGCGCCGGGATCATCTATGTGTCGCACCGCCTGAGTGAACTGGCGCAGATTGCCGATGACTACAGCATCTTCCGCGACGGCGCCTTTGTGGAAAGCGGGCGCATGGCCGATATCGACCGCGCCCACCTGGTGCGCGGCATCGTCGGCCAGGAGTTGCAGCGCATCGACCATAAAGTCGGCCGCGAATGCGCCGCCGCCACGTGCCTGGATGTCAATGGCCTGAGCCGTGACGGCGAGTTCCAGGACATCAGCCTGCAACTGCGCCAGGGCGAAATCCTCGGCATCTATGGGCTGATGGGTTCGGGCCGCAGCGAATTCCTCAACTGCCTGTATGGCCTGACCCTGCCGGACGCCGGCAGCGCCACCCTGCAAGGCCAGCCCCTGCCCACCGGCACCCCGGCGGCGACCATCCGCGCCGGCATGTCTCTGGTCACCGAAGACCGCAAGGACAGCGGCCTGGTGCTCAGCGCCAGCATCCTCGCCAACATCGCGCTGTCGGCCTACAAGCAATTGTCGAGCTGGTCGGTGATCAATGCGCGCAAGGAACAGGCCCTGGCGCAGAGCATGGTCAAGCGCCTGCAGATCAAGATCTCGTCCCTGGACCTGCCGGTGGAGTCCATGAGCGGCGGCAACCAGCAGAAAGTGGTGCTCGCCAAATGCCTGTCGACCCAGCCGATCTGCCTGCTGTGCGACGAACCCACGCGCGGCATCGACGAAGGCGCCAAGCAGGAGATCTATCACCTGCTCGACGAATTCGTGCGCGCCGGCGGTGCGGCCATCGTGGTCTCGTCCGAGGCGCCGGAACTGCTGCACCTGAGTGACCGCATCGCGGTGTTCAAGGGCGGCCGCCTGGTGACCGTCAGCAGCGACACCGCCCTTTCCCAGGAAGCCTTGTTGAGTCTTGCCTCATGAACAGTAAAGTCCTCGCCGCACCCGTCACTGCCGCGCCGCGCAACCGCCTGCGCTTGTCCCTTGACCGCTTCGGCCTGCCGCTGGTGTTTATCCTGCTGTGCCTGGTGATGGCGTTTTCCAGCGAATACTTCATGACCTGGCGCAACTGGATGGACATCCTGCGCCAGACCTCCATCAACGGCATCCTGGCCGTGGGCATGACCTACGTGATCCTCACCAAGGGCATCGACCTGTCGGTGGGCTCGATCCTGGCCTTCGCCGGCTTGTGCAGCGCGCTGGTCGCCACCCAGGGTTATGGCCTGCTGGCGGCGGTGAGTGCGGGGATGTTTGCCGGGGCCATGCTCGGCGTGGTCAACGGTTTCATGGTAGCCAACCTGAGCATCCCACCCTTTGTCGCCACCCTCGGCATGCTCAGCGTGGCGCGGGGCATGACCTTTATTCTCAACGACGGCAGCCCGGTCACCGACCTGCCGGACAGCTTCCTCGCCATGGGCATCGGCAAGCTGGGCCCCATTGGCGTGCCGATCATTATCTTTGCGGTGGTCGCGCTGATCTTCTGGATGGTGCTGCGCTACACCACCTACGGGCGCTACGTGTACGCCGTGGGCGGCAACGAAAAAAGCGCGCGCACCTCCGGCATCGGCGTGCGCAAGGTCACGTTCTCGGTGTATGTGATTTCCGGCCTGCTGGCGGGGTTGGCCGGTGTGGTGCTGGCGGCGCGCACCACCTCGGCCCTGCCCCAGGCGGGCGTATCTTATGAGCTGGATGCGATTGCGGCGGTGGTGATCGGCGGCACCAGCCTGTCGGGTGGCACCGGCAGCATTGTCGGCACGTTGTTTGGCGCACTGCTGATCGGTGTGATCAACAACGGTTTGAACCTGCTCGGGGTGTCGTCGTATTACCAACAAGTGGCCAAGGGATTGATCATCGTGCTTGCGGTGTTGATTGATGTCTGGCGCAAGAAAAAACGCTAAGTGGAGTGTGTGCAATGTCCAATTTCTGGAACCAGGCGTTCGACCTCACCGGCCGTTGCGCCGTGATCACCGGGGGCGCCGCCGGTATCGGCCTGGCCTGTGCCCAGTTGCTGGTGGAGCGCGGCGCCCGGGTGGCGTTGCTGGACCGTGACCCGGCGGTGGTCGAAGTGGCTGCCAGCCTCGGCGCGGGTCATGTGGGGCTGGTGGCTGACCTGCGCCAGCTCGATTCGCTGCAGGCCGTCGTCGACCAGGCCGCTGCCGGGCTCGGGCGCATCGATTACCTGGTCAACAGCGCGGGGGTCGCGCTGCTCGACAAGGCCCTGGACGTGGATGAAAACGCCTGGGACACCACCCTGGACATCAACCTCAAGGCCAGCTTCTTCGTGGCGCAGGCCTGTGCCCGCTACATGATCGAACAAGGCGGCGGGCGTATCGTCAACCTTGCCTCCCAGGCCGCCGTCATCGGCCTGGACCGTCATGTGGCCTACTGCGCGAGCAAGGCCGCCGTGGTCGGCATGACCAAGGTGCTGGCCATGGAATGGGCGCCCCACGGCATCAACGTCAACGCCGTGTCTCCGACCATCGTCGAGACCGCCCTGGGCAAGAAAGCCTGGGCGGGCGAACTGGGCGAACGGGCCAAATTGCAGATCCCGGTGGGGCGCTTCGCCCAGCCGGAAGAAATCGCCGGCCTGGTGCTCTACCTGGTCAGCGACGCGGCCAGGATGATCACCGGGGAAAACGTAGTGATCGACGGTGGCTACAGCATTCAGTAAGCCGATTCCAGACGAATAAGAACAAGGAAACACCCAATGAATCGAGTCATCAATGATGCGGACCTGGTGGTCGAGGACATGCTCGCGGGCATCCTCCTGGCGCACCCGGAACTGGTGCAGTACGAGAGCAACCCACGGGTCATCCGCAAACGCACGTCCTCACCGGCCGGCCAGGTCGGTATTGTCACCGGCGGCGGTTCGGGGCACGAGCCGGCGTTTCTCGGCTATGTCGGCCCGGGGCTGGTGGATGCGGTGGCGGTGGGCGAGATTTTCTCTTCACCCACCGCCAAGAGCTTCTTCGACGCGTTCCGTGCCGCCGACCAGGGCGCGGGCGTGGCGTGCCTGTATGGCAACTATGCCGGCGACAACATGAACGTGAAGCTGGCGATGAAAATGGCCGCCAGCAAAGCCATGGACATCCGCACCGTGGTGGCCAACGACGACGTGGCCTCCGCCCCGCCCGCCGAAATAGCCAAGCGGCGTGGCGTGGCCGGCGAGATCTTCATGTGGAAGATCGGCGGTGCCGCCGCCGCCCAGGGCTACGACCTTGACGGCGTGATCCGCGTGGCGCAGAAGGCCGTGGACCATTGCCGCTCCATCGGCGTGGGGCTCACGCCCTGCACCATTCCGGCGGTAGGCAAACCCAACTTCCAGATTGCTGACGGTCTGATGGAACTGGGCATCGGCCACCATGGCGAACCCGGTATCGAATTGGTGCCGGTGGAGTCCGCCGCCGCCATGGCCGAGCGCATGCTTGCGCCGATCCTGGCCGACCGCGACTTCACCCAGGACCAGAGCGTGGTGGTGCTGGTCTCGGGCCTGGGCGCCACGCCGGTGATGGAGCTGTATATTTTCTACGCCGAGGTCGAGCGCCAACTGCGCGCCAAGGGCCTGCGCATACACCGCTGTTACGTGGGCAACTACTTCACGTCCCTGGAAATGATGGGCGTGACCCTGACCCTGCTTGGCCTCGACGCCGAGCTGAGCCGTTTGATCGACCAACCTTGCCGCTCCATCGGCATGACCCAGTCGGAGTGAAGCATGAGCGAACATTTCCCGAGCAACACCGGCAGCGCCATCGTCACCAACCTGGTGTCGATCATCGTCGCCAACCGCGAATACCTCAGTGAAGTGGACGGCGCCATCGGCGACGGCGACCACGGCATCAACATGGCCAAGGGATTCTCGCGCTGCGGCAAGACCCTGGAGGGCCGCGAACTGTCCCTGGCCGAGGCGCTGGACGAACTGACCCTGGCGTTGATGGAAGGCATCGGCGGCTCCATGGGCCCGCTGTATGGCAGCCTGTTTATCGGCATGGCCGACGAAGTGCGCGGCCGCGATAGCATCGATGGGGCGACCTTCGCCAGGCTCCTGCGTGGCGGCCTGACCTCACTGCAAGACATCAGCGACGCCGGCGTGGGTGACAAGTGCCTGATGGATACGTTGATTCCAGCGGTCGAGGCGTTCGAACAGGCCCAGGCCAGCGGCGCGACGTTCCGCGAAGCCTTGCACCGGATGAAAAGCGCCGCGTCCCAGGGCCGTGATTCCACCCGCGACCTGGTGGCCAAGATCGGCCGTGCCAGCCGCCTGGGGGAGCGCTCCCTGGGAGTACTGGATGCGGGCGCGGTGTCGTGCTGCCTGATCCTGACCAACCTTGCCGAATCGGTTGAGGCGCGGTTGGTGGCCTAGGTGTGGGAGCGGGTTTGCCCTACACAGCCTCTTTGGTGGACGGGGCTTTCTGTGGCGAGCGGGCTTGCCCCGCGTTGGGCTGCGAAGCGGCCCCAGAACCTGCCAATGAGTTCTATCTGAATAAATGCTGTGCCTGGATTGGGGCGGCTTCGCCACCCAACGCGGGGCAAGCCCGCTCACCACAACAAGCGGGCTCACCACATATAAGATGTCACCTAGCGGCGCGTTGCATCATCCAGGGCAAGGATCGTGTAGGCATTCGAGACGGTCGTCGCCAGGGTGTTGATCACCCCGGAGCGCAACGCACCGAGGGTGGCCGCCGCCTTGGTGTTTTCGCTGGCAATCGCTACCACGTCGGGAATGCGCACCAGCTCCTGTACCGACAGGCCGATCACCCGGCCCTGCATGGCGTTGACCGCCGGCTGGCCGTGGATGTCGATGAAGTCGTAGCCCATCATGTCACCGACCGTACCGGACACCCGGGCCTGGGCGATTTCCTGGGGCGAGAACCAGCCCATGCGCACCATGTTGCTGTTCTCGCTCATGTCGCCGATGCCGATCAAAGCGATATCGGCGCGGCGCGCACGGTCGAGGGTGGAGCGCACGGTGTCGTTGTTGATCAGCACGCTGCGCAGTTCCGGGTTGGCCACCAGGGCCGGGGCGTACAGGGTTTCGCTCTCGGCGCCGAAACGCAGGGCCAGGCGCCGGCAGATATGGTCGGGGTTCATGTATTCGCCGGCCTTGAGCGAGCCGCCGATGGCGCAAACGAAGGTGCAGTTGCGCGTCACCGGCAGGAACACGTTCTCGGCCACGGCGCCCACGTTGCGGCCCATGCCGACGGCGACGATCATGCCGTCGCTGAGGGTCTTGTTCAGGTAGTTGGCCACCAGGCTAGCCACGGCCGAGCGCTGGGTGTCGGGGTCGCCGTGGTCGACCGCGATCAAGGCGCGGTCCAACTGGAAACGCTCGACCAGCGCCTGCTCCAACTCCGTGTTCAGGGCCGGATGCTGCAACACCCGCACCTCCACCACCCCTTCATCACGGGCGCGCTTGAGCAAGCGGCTGACCTTGACCCGCGACAGGTCGAAGCGCTTGGCAATGGCTTCCTGGGTGATGTTGTCGAGGTAATAAAGCATGGCCACTTCGGTCATCAGGTCGATGTCGCTGGCGGCACGCTGGGCACTGTCGGTCATGGGAGCTTCCATTTACGCCACAAAAAACCATTCTCCCTAGTCTGTACGGTGCAAGTCCAGCGGCGAATGGGCGATGCCTGCAAAGTTTCTAATGGCTGTGCTGGTATTCCCGTGGCGTGCAGCCGAACTCGCGGCGGAACACGGTGTGCAGGTACTGCGCCGACTTGAAGCCGCACTGCTGGGCGATGTCGGCAATCGCCAGGTGGTTGCCCTGCAAGCCCTTGGCGGCGCTGGCGAGTTTGAAGCGCAGGATCTCGTCGTGCACACTGCACCCGCGCGCCTTGCGAAAGTGCGATTCCAGCGATGAACGCGACACGCCGACATAGGCCGCCACCTGCGCCGTCTTGATGCCCTGGCAGGCGTATTGGCGGATAAACAGCAACGCCTGCATCACATAAGGGTTGCCCAAGGGTTGGTGCAGGCTCGACGCCTGCACGTTGATCGCATCCGGCGGCACCAGCACCTGCGTGCCGGTGCAAGGCTTGCCATGCAGCATCTGGTGCAACAGCGCGGCGGCGGTGCGGCCCATGGTTTCGGTGCCCTGGATCACCGAACTCAACGGCACGCGCGTGAGGGTGCGGGTCAGTGGGTCGTTGTCGATACCGATCAGCGCCACCTCTTCCGGCACCGCGATGCCGGCGGTTAGACAGGCTTGCAGCAGTTGCCGGGCGCGGGCGTCGGTGACCGCAATGATCCCGATGGGCTTGGGCAGGCTTTGCAGCCAGGCGATCTGCTGCTCCACCGCGCTGTCCCACAGCGGCGCACTGGTGCCCAGGCCGCGATAGATCTGCACTGGCAAGCCATCGCGTTGCAGCAAGCGCTTGAAGGCCTTTTCGCGCTCCTGGGCCCAGCGATTGGCCTGGGCTTCGGGCAGGCTGAAACAGGCGAACCGCGTCACACCGGCCTCGATCAAATGTTCATAGGCCAGCTTCATCAAGGCCGCATTGTCGGTGGCCACATAGGGAATGCCCTTGGGGTAGGCGCGCGCATCCTCATAAGAACCGCCCACTGCCACCACCGGCACCTTGCTGCCGGCCAGCGCCTCGCCGATCAGCGGGTCGTCGAAGTCGGCGATGATGCCGTCGCCCTGCCAGCGCTCAATGCCTTTGAGGCGGCACAGGAAGTCCTCTTCAAGGAACAAGTCCCAGGACGCGCGGGTACTGCTCAGGTAATTGCCGATGCCGGCGATGATGCCACGGTCGTAGATTTTGCTGCCGTTGAACAGCAAGGCGATGCGGTGCACGGGCGGTAGGGTTTTCATTGTTGTTGTCCTGGGGCCGGTCGCAACAGCCTAGACCCTGCCACTCAAAATCGCACCCTCCCTTGGTGATTTTCATAATCGGCAGCCCATTGGCCGTTGCTAGTATCGGGGCACCGCCAAGAACAATAAGGAAAACGCCATGCCGTACTTCCCCGGTGTCGAGAAGGTTCGCTTCGAAGGCCCCAGCAGCGACTCTGCCCTCGCCTTTCGCCATTACGACGCCAATAAAATCATCCTCGGCAAACCCATGCGCGAACACCTGCGCATGGCCGCCTGTTATTGGCACACCTTCGTCTGGCCAGGGGCGGATATGTTTGGCGTGGGCACCTTCAAACGGCCATGGCAACGCAGTGGCGAGCCGATGGATCTGGCCATCGGCAAGGCGGATGCGGCCTTCGAGTTTTTCACCAAGCTGGGCATCGACTACTACAGCTTTCACGACACGGACGTCGCCCCCGAAGGCAGCTCGCTCAAGGAATACCGCAATCACTTTGCGCAGATGGTCGACCACCTGGAACGCCATCAGGAACAGACCGGCATCAAACTGCTGTGGGGCACCGCCAACTGCTTCAGCAACCCACGCTTTGCAGCCGGCGCCGCGAGCAACCCGGACCCGGAGGTGTTTGCCTACGCCGCCGCCCAGGTGTTCAGCGCGATGAACGCGACGCTGCGGCTCAAAGGCGCCAACTATGTACTGTGGGGCGGCCGTGAAGGCTATGAAACCCTGCTCAACACCGACCTCAAGCGCGAACGCGAACAGCTCGGACGCTTTATGCGCATGGTGGTAGAGCACAAGCACAAGATCGGCTTCAAGGGCGACCTGCTGATCGAGCCCAAGCCCCAGGAGCCGACCAAACATCAATACGATTACGACAGCGCCACCGTGTTCGGCTTCCTGCATGAGTTCGGCCTGGAGCATGAGATCAAGGTCAACATTGAGGCCAACCACGCGACCCTGGCCGGGCACAGCTTTCATCATGAGATCGCAACCGCCGTGTCCCTCGGGATTTTCGGCAGCATCGACGCCAACCGTGGCGACCCGCAGAACGGCTGGGACACCGACCAGTTCCCCAACAGCGTCGAGGAAATGACCCTGGCCACTTATGAAATCCTCAAGGCCGGGGGTTTCAAGAATGGCGGCTACAATTTCGATTCCAAGGTACGCCGCCAGAGCCTCGATGAGGTGGACCTGTTCCACGGGCATGTGGCGGCCATGGATGTGTTGGCGCTGGCGCTGGAGCGGGCGGCGGCCATGGTCGAGAACGACCGGTTGCAGCAGTTCAAGGACCAGCGTTACGCCGGCTGGCAGCAGCCGCTGGGCCAGGCGGTGCTGGCGGGGGAATTCAGCCTGGAATCCCTGGCCGAGCATGCCTTTGCCCATGAGCTGAACCCGCAGGCGGTGAGTGGTCGGCAAGAGATGCTGGAAGGTATTGTGAATCGCTTTATCTACCGCTGACTGTGTGACATGCGGGTTTTTCTTGTGGCGAGCTGGCTTGTTGTGGCGAGCGGGCTTGCCCCGCGTTGGGCTGCGAAGCAGCCCCAGAACCAGGCGCCTAGGTGTGTCAGGTGAAAACATGTCGCCAGGAAAGGGGCCGCTTCGCGCCCCAACGCGGGGCAAGCCCGCTCGCCACAACAGCTCACTTGCCACAACACGCTTCATCGCCACAAATACGGTGTTTGCCTAGAGTCTTTCCAACAACAATAAAAGGACGCATAACCATGAAACGCACCCTCATCGCCACTGCCCTTGCCCTGTTCGCCCTGCCGGTGCTGGCCGACTCGGCCCACCCGAAGATCGGCTTCTCCATCGATGACTTGCGCCTGGAACGCTGGTCCCGCGACCGCGACTACTTCGTCGCCGCCGCAGAGAAACTCGACGCCAAAGTCTTCGTGCAATCCGCCGATGCCAACGAGCAAAAACAGATCTCCCAGATCGAAAACCTGATTTCCCGCGGCGTCGATGTGATCGTCATCGTACCGTTCAACGCCACCGTGCTCACCAACGCCGTCGCCGAAGCCAAGAAAGCCGGGATCAAGGTGGTGTCCTATGACCGCCTGATCCTGAATGCGGACATCGACGCCTACATCTCCTTCGATAACGAAAAGGTCGGCGAAATGCAGGCCAGCGGCGTGCTGCAAGCGGCGCCCAAGGGCAGCTACTTCCTGCTCGGCGGCGCGCCCACCGACAACAACGCCAAGGTGCTGCGCGAAGGCCAGATGAAAGTGCTGCAACCGGCCATCGACAAGGGCGATATCAAGGTGGTCGGTCAGCAGTGGGTCAAGGAATGGAACCCCACCGAAGCCCTGAGTATTGTCGAAAACGCCCTGACCCGGAACAACAACAAGATCGACGCCATCGTCGCCTCCAACGACGCCACCGCCGGCGGTGCGATCCAGGCCCTGGCCGCGCAGAAACTGGCAGGCAAGGTGCCGATCTCCGGCCAGGATGCCGACCTGGCGGCGGTCAAGCGCGTGATCGACGGCACCCAGACCATGACCGTGTACAAGCCGCTCAAGCTGATCGCCAGCGAAGCCGCCAAACTCTCGGTGCAACTGGCGCGCAATGAGCAACCCACCTACAGCTCGCAGTACGACAACGGCAGCAAAAAGGTCGACACCATCCTGCTCACCCCGACCCCGCTGACCAAGGCGAACATCGACCTGCTGGAGAAAGACGGGTTCTACACCAAAGAGCAGATGGCCGGGCAGTAAGCGCCATGGCCGACTACCTGCTGCAAATGAACGGCATCGTCAAACGCTTTGGCGGGGTCAACGCGCTGAACGGCATCGATATCAAGGTGCGGCCGGGAGAATGCGTCGGCCTGTGCGGCGAGAACGGTGCCGGTAAATCCACCTTGATGAAGGTGCTGTCGGCGGTGTATCCCCACGGCACCTGGGACGGCGAAATTCTCTGGGACGGGCAGCCGCTCAAGGCCCAGTCGATCAGCGAAACCGAAGCGGCCGGTATCGTGATCATCCACCAGGAACTGACCCTGGTGCCCGACCTGTCGGTGGCCGAAAACATCTTCATGGGTCATGAACTGACCCTGCCGGGCGGGCGGATGAACTACCCGGCGATGTTCCACCGCGCCGAAGCCTTGATGCGCGAGCTCAAGGTGCCGGACATGAACGTGGCGCTGCCGGTGTCGCAGTACGGCGGCGGCCACCAGCAACTGGTGGAAATCGCCAAGGCCCTGAACAAACAGGCGCGGCTGCTGATTCTCGACGAGCCCTCCTCGGCCCTGACCCGCTCGGAAATCGAGGTGCTGCTGGACATCATCCGCGGCCTCAAGGCCAAGGGCGTGGCCTGCGTGTACATCTCCCACAAGCTCGATGAAGTGGCGGCGGTGTGCGACACCGTTGCGGTGATCCGCGACGGCAAGCACATCGCGACCACCGCCATGGCCGACATGGACATCGCACAAATCATCACCCAGATGGTCGGCCGCGAGATGAGCAACCTCTACCCCACCGCACCCCATGCGGTGGGCGAGGTGATTTTCGAGGCACGCAACGTCACCTGCCATGACGTCGACAACCCCAGGCGCAAGCGCGTGGACGATGTGTCCTTTGTGCTCAAGCGCGGGGAAATCCTCGGCATTGCCGGGCTGGTCGGTGCCGGGCGCACAGAGCTGGTGTCGGCACTGTTCGGCGCCTACCCCGGTCGCTACAGTGCCGAGGTGTGGCTGGACGGCCAGGTGATCGACACGCGCACCCCGCTCAAATCGATCCGCGCCGGGCTGTGCATGGTGCCCGAGGACCGCAAGCGCCAGGGCATCATTCCCGACTTCGGCGTGGGCCAGAACATCACCCTGGCGGTACTCGACACCTACGCGCACCTGACGCGCATCGACGCCGAAGCCGAACTGGGCAGCATCGACCAGCAGATTGCACGCCTGCACCTCAAGACCGCCAGCCCGTTCCTGCCGATCACCAGCCTGTCCGGTGGCAACCAGCAAAAGGCCGTGCTGGCGAAAATGCTGATGGCCAGGCCTCGCGTGCTGATCCTCGATGAGCCCACACGCGGGGTGGACGTGGGCGCCAAGTATGAGATCTACAAATTGATGGGCGCGCTGGCGGCCGAGGGAGTGTCGATCATCATGGTTTCCTCGGAGCTGGCCGAAGTGCTCGGCGTATCCAACCGCGTGCTGGTGATCGGCGACGGCCAGTTGCGCGGCGACTTCATCAATGACGGGCTCACCCAGGAACAGGTGCTCGCCGCGGCGCTCAGCCAACACAATAATAATGATCGGAAGACCGCGTAGATGAATCAGCTCAAACAGCTGTTTACCCGCTACAAAATGCTAGCCCTGGTGATCGCCGTGGCGGTGATCTGGCTGTTTTTCAGTTGGCAGACCGAGGGGGGCTTCCTTACACCGCGCAACCTGTCCAACCTGCTGCGTCAGATGTCGATCACCGGGATCCTGGCGTGCGGTATGGTGCTGGTGATCATCAGCGGCGAGATCGATTTGTCGGTGGGCTCGTTGCTCGGCTTGCTGGGCGGGTTGGCGGCGATCCTGGACGTGGTGTATCACGTGCCGCTATTGGCGAACCTGAGCCTGGTTGCCCTGTGCGGTTTGATGATCGGGTTGGCCAACGGCTACATGACGGCCTACCTGCGTATCCCATCGTTTATCGTTGGCCTGGGGGGGATGTTGGCGTTTCGCGGGATTCTCCTGGGGATCACGGGCGGTACCACCATTGCGCCGGTGTCGCCTTCCTTGGTGTATGTGGGCCAAGGGTATTTGCCCCATTCGGTCGGGATCGGCCTCGGTGTCTTACTGTTTGCCCTGACCCTGTTCCTCACCTGGAAACAACGGCGCAACCGCGCACTGCATGGCCTGGCTGCGCATTCATTGGTGCGTGATGTGCTGCGCGTGGTAGTGATCGGCGCGGTGCTGGCCGGGTTTGTCACCACCCTCAACAGCTACGACGGCATCCCCGTGCCGGTGCTGCTGTTGCTGGTACTGCTCGGTGTATTCAGCTACGTCACCAGCCAGACCGTGTTCGGCCGCCGGGTGTACGCGGTGGGCAGCAATATGGAAGCCACGCGCCTGTCGGGCATCAACGTGCAGGCAGTGAAACTGTGGATCTTCGGCATCATGGGCGTGATGTGCGCGCTCGCCGGATTGGTCAACACCGCTCGCCTGGCTGCCGGCTCGCCGTCGGCGGGTAACATGGGTGAGCTGGATGCCATAGCCGCGTGTTTTATCGGCGGCACATCGATGCGCGGCGGCTCGGGCACGGTGTATGGCGCGTTGCTCGGGGCGTTGGTGATTACCAGCCTGGATAACGGCATGTCGATGCTGGATGTGGACAGTTACTGGCAGATGATCGTGAAGGGCAGCATTCTGGTGCTGGCGGTTTGGGTGGATGTGAGTACCCGCACAGGTCGGCGCTAGGAACGCAAGATTAATGTGGGAGGTGGCTCGCCCCCGATGGCGGTGGATGAGTCAGCTTACCTCTAGCTGACTCATCCACCGCCATCGGGGGCAAGCCTATAGCGATAGAGCACAAGCCATCTGCCAGCCCGCAAATCCAATCAGACACACCCCGCTCGCTCGATTGAGCACACCAAAACCTGAACGTTCAGCAAACAGCTTCTTCATCCCCCCACCCCCTGCTGCATACAACATTTGCCCGAGAAACGAGCCCACTAGAACACCCAGCAAATTCCAGTAGATTCCCTGCCCCTGAAGCTGGGCGCCGCTGGCGATGGCATAGGAAGAAATCGCCGCAATGGTGAACGGGCTAGTCAACGTCAGTAAAAAGACCGGTACAAATCCTGCGGTGCACGTTATCTGCATCGTGCCAGCAGCGTTCTTGAATGTGGTAACACCAAGATAAAGGAGGTAGGCAATCGCTCCCCACGTCAATAGCTGATGATTGTCGACCCAAAATGCTTCGACCACCTTCAAGCCTGTAAAGGCGACAGCTGCAAATACCGCGTCGGCAACTGCCGCCCCCAGGGCTGCGGGCAATGCACTGCGAAAGCCAAAGACGATGGACTGCCTTAGAATGATCAAGGCTATCGGTCCAACGCTTATTGAAAGCAGTGTCGAAAATAGCATTGCACTCAGAAAGTCGTGCATTTACCTCACAATCTCTCTGAACATTTTTTTCTTTGCCCGACAGTGCGGACACTGAAAATTGTCGTCTAGCTCGCCCCACCTTGTTCCTGCCTCAACGTCGACTAGAAGCTCACCCAATGCCTCGGAATAAACGTAGTGACAGATCTGACACTCATAAGACTTATACATGTAGACAATCTCCAGAATTCAAAGACTCTGCGGGTCGGCAAGGCGACGATTAAGTGCCGAAAACATATGTTCAAAACCGTCCATGAATGCCATCGCACCGCGCATGGCTTGTGGAGCGATACCTGGGTTTTTCTCCAAGTATGAAATTACGATCTCCCGCCCGGTCGCTACGTGCATGGGTTCGACTTCGCAGTGGATAGCGAAGAACGCCAAGACCGGGTCTTCCTCATCCACCAAGCCATACTCACGGGCGTATTTTTTAAACCCTTCAAGAAAGTACTGAAACTCTCTGGACGAGGTCATTTCCGAAGCCAAATGAAAACCCAACGCTTCGCCCAAAAACTCGGAGCGGTACATCCTATGCGTGTTATTCCCCATCGCAGTACCCTCTGGGAGTACGTTAGACGGATTAAACAGATCAGCATCGGAAAGCCCCAGATGAGTCGTCAGTTGTTTAAACATCTGATGATGGGTAGGCAGCATATGTTTACTATGCTGGTGCAGACCATACTCATCAACCGAAGCATAAAGAATATGCGCAGCCTTGGCTGTGCCATTCCACATATCCTCCTTGATCCATTCATCCGTAACACGTGCAGCCAACGCAACGATTCCCGCAGGCACGTCTTTAAAAAAAGCCCAAAGGGTGCCAAAAAACAAGGCCATACCCTGATGCGTCAGAGGACGAGCAGAGATAATCTCGCCGAATTTTTCAAGTTCCCTAAGCGCGGCATGCCGGACAATTGCATTAGCCACCTCGTTGTAACCGGCCTCGCACACTCTATAAATCTCATTCTTAGAGAGCCTTTCATTTGATCTGTTTTTCACTAAATCTTGAGCATCCATCATTTTCATCCTTATTTTTATAAAAAATGACTTAACACCTTTAAAGCAAGCGATTAAATTATTTATCCGCACATAAATTTGTCAAGCCAAAACACCTCATGATTTTGTATCACACATCTTAAACGCTCACTGTAGAGCGTTCCTGCACGATAAAAAAAAACCGCCAGCAAACCAGCAACTAAGTCCTACCGATAATACTGTAGGCTGCGTTTGTAAGACGAATACCATCCGAAGGAAATTCCCATCACCAATTAAACCATCCATTAGTTTATTTATTCATCAATTAAACATGCTCGCACTGACACACCCTGCTCTACACCGCCAGCTTGCTCGACAGTGCTTCGGCCACCGAACTGGATTGCGGTTAAAAAAGTGGGAGGAGGCAAGCCCCCTCCCACTTTTGCATCGGTTTACACCAGATGATCAGGCTGACGATTGCACGGCAGTCACTGGCTCAACACTACATCGCGCATCGCCGGGATGTAGCCATAGTCATAAGCCTCCTGCACAAACGAACGATCGCCCTTCAACACAATCCTGACCGTCGGCGCTTCGGTGCCGCCGATACGGTAGTCATCGCCAGTGGTGGGCACACTGTCGATAAACGATGTCACGAGGCCGTTGGGCATTACACAGTGGGAGTATGTCTGGAAGGGCTGCGAAGGCGGATTGCCGAGCACCAGGCCGGAGGCGTTCATCGGTGTGTAAGGGCCGAACAGCCGGTCGCTGACGAAACCATACACACCATCCGGGCCCGTCACGCCGTCCGCGTAGGTGAACTTGTGACTGATGGTGAACAGGTAGTACTTGTTGTCCTGGAACACATAGTGCGGCCGTTCGGTCTGGTCGTTCACACCAACGGCGGTCACCAGCGGTGGCAAAATCTCCCACTCGTCACCGTTGAGGTCTTTGGCCACCGCAATGCCGATGCAGCCGACCTGATAACGCGCACCGCCGACATCTTCATGCCCGGGCGGCACCAGGCCTATTTCATTCGGGCCTACTTCGTGTGTCCCGCGCTCGCCGGCAACGTTGCCTTCGAACACCATGTACAACCTGCCATCTTTTGGATCGATAAAGGGGCTGGGATCGCGAAAGTTCCAAGTCGAATTTTGCGCTTCGGTTTGGTAATAGATACCGTCGGCATCAAACAACGATTTGACCTGATCAAAGCCCCGCAGGGTCACGCCGGTATCCGAGGTGACCACCTGGCCCCTGACTTTGGCAATGGTGGCGCCCGGTGTGACGCAGGTGTAATACAGGTCGATATCGCCGTTGTTATTCAGCAGGATCGGTGTACCTGCCCATTCCCGCGTGGTCGGCGAAACCCCTTCGGCCATGACACGGCCGCCGAAGATCCAGTCCTTGCCGGTGCGCGAATACCAGTAGCAGATACGCGCATGGCCATGGCGGTCTTCCCAGTCGCGCTTGATGTCGTAACGGCCATCGGCGTTGATGAATTGTGGATCATGGGGGCGACGATCAGCCGTCAGGGTGAAGATCACTGACCAGCCATTGACCGATACCACCGTACCATCCAGTTCACGCAAGGGCATGGTGTCCCAGATAAAGACCGTGTCACTCATGACAGGAAAGTCAGGACTCACTAACGGCTGTGTCGTCGTCGGGTCATTCTCATTAACTTTCAGCGCATCGGCCCGTGTCCAGCGAGTGGGTGTGTGATTCGCATGTTTCATGATGATGTCCTTTTGCTGACGCTTAAGTGACAAGCGAAGATTAAATAGCACATGACAGCCAACAACTTGATAGTGGCTGAAAGAGCAAGGGATAGTTGGCTCTGCAAGTGCAAAACAAGGTTTAACATGGAAGCCTGCCTGTCGCAATATGAAGAATTATTTAGATTAGAAAGGCCATCACTGTATTTATATCCTTGATATAAATACAGTGGCACTCGCATTAATTGATCACTAAGTAGAAAGCTAGCTAATCAACTACCAAAGACCAGTGCAACCGACTGGGCGCCGGCATTCTTCTGGGTAAAATCCTTGGCTTGTGCGGCGGTCTTCAAGGTATAGCCATAGTTGGATGAGGCCGTCCACTGCGCCTTGGGCGACTTCTGATTAGTGATTGGCGGCACACTGTTGATGTCGGTGAAGGTCCCGGTGCCCTTGTCATCCAACATGCCTTTATTCTGGCTGCCTTCGCCAAAGTAATTACTTTCAGAAAGGATGTTGGCATTTTGTGCCAGGGTAAAACCGAGGTGGAAGTTATTGATGTAGTTGTTGTACACATGAAAATAACCGTAACGCATCAAGCCAGGCGCACGCACTTCCATGTTGTCGAAGCGGTTATGGCACAGTGTCAGGCGTGGGTAGCCATTGAACGCGGCATTATTATCATCCGCCGGGTGACCGAAGATCAGACCATACTTATGACTGCCAAAGAAGCAGTGACTGATGGTGGCATAATCGGCCTTTTCCCCGATATACAGCAGTTTATCTTCGCTGCCGTCAGTGGTGGACCAGCTGTGCCCGACGAAAGAGCAATGGTCAATCCAATACTTGCTGCCGTAGTTCAAGTAGACCTGGATATCGTCATTGGCCTTGATACTTGCCGAGTGCTTGAAGATAAGATTCTGCAGAATGATGTTCTGCGACTGCGCCGTTGCACGCAGGTGAATATTCTCCAGGGTGCGGTTCTGGAACGAGCCAATCAGGGTCTTGTTGGCGCCCATGTTGACTTTGGTCAGGCTCGACGCCGAGATATTACTGTTGATCACCAGTACCCGTGGGGTGGTGTCGCCGATATTGGCCTTGAGTTGATCGAGCGTGGTGATACTGACCACGGGGCCGGACCAGCCACCTGTCACTTTTGCCGCTTGGGCGAAACCGATCAGACCGGTGAGTCTGCTTTCTGGGTAGGACATGAGTTCCCTCTCTATCAATAAAAATGGCTCGGTAAGACGAGCCTGTGCATCAAGTTAATCCGTTAACTTGCACACAGTGTCTGGCAGGACTGAGGTTGCCGGTGTTGGTCGATCAGCGCTTAAACACTGTGTTTATATACAGTATTGTGCATTCGCACGACCGTCAACCCTCAAGTGGAAAACAATCGAAAGTGGGAGGGGGCAAGCCCCTCCCACATTTGCCCTGCTGTGTTCTTTTGCCCGTTATTTGGACACCGGCATCGCAAACTCCGCGCCCTGCTCGATGCTTTCCGACCAGCGCTGCATGATCGACTTTTGCTTGGTATAGAAGCGCACGCCCTCGGTGCCATAGGCGTGCATGTCGCCGAACAAACTCTTCTTCCAACCACCAAAGCCATGCCAGGCCATCGGCACCGGGATCGGCACGTTGATGCCGACCATGCCCACTTCAATGCGCCGTGCGAATTCGCGGGCGATGTGGCCGTCGCGGGTAAAGCAGCTGACGCCGTTGCCGAATTCGTGGTCGTTGACCAGCTTGATCGCCTCGGCAAAGTCATTCACGCGCACGCACGCCAGTACCGGGCCGAAGATCTCTTCGCGGTAGATGCTCATCTCTTGGGTCACGTGGTCGAACAGGGTCGCGCCGAGCCAGAAGCCATTTTCCAGGCCGGCCTCGGTGGGCACATAGTCGCGCCCATCGAGCAGCAACTGCGCGCCGGCCTGCACGCCTTGTTCGATGTAGCCGCTGATGCGCTCCAGGGCGGCGCGGGACACAATCGGGCCCATCTCGGCCTTGAGGTCGCGGCCGTCGGTGATGCGCAGGTGCCTGGCGCGCTCGGTCAGCGCCGCGATGACTTTGTCGCCCACATCGCCCACCAGCACCGCCACGGAGATGGCCATGCAGCGTTCGCCGGCACTGCCGTAGGCGGCGCCCATCAAGGCGTCGACGGTTTTGTCGAGATCGGCGTCGGGCATTACCACCATGTGGTTTTTTGCGCCGCCCAGGCCTTGCACGCGCTTGCCGTTGCGCGCACCGGTCTCGTAGATGTACTGGGCAATCGGCGTGGAGCCAACAAAGCTCACGGCCTTGACGTCCGGGTGCTCGATCAGCGCATCCACCGATTCCTTGTCGCCCTGCACCACGTTGAACACGCCTTTGGGCAGGCCGGCTTCGCGCAGCAGTTCGGCCATGAACAGCGAGGCGCTCGGGTCGGTGGGGCTTGGCTTGAGGATGAAGGTGTTGCCCGCCGCGATGGCGATCGGGTACATCCACATCGGCACCATCACCGGGAAGTTGAACGGCGTGACACCCGCCACCACGCCCAGCGGTTGGCGCATCGTCCAGTTGTCCATGCCACGGGATACCTGGTCGGAATGCTCGCCTTTGAGCAGGTTGGGGATGCCGCAGGCGAACTCCAGGATATCGATGCCACGATCCACTTCACCCTGGGCGTCGGTGAAGACCTTGCCGTGTTCGGCGACGATGATGCGCGCCAGGTCGTCCTTGCGCTCACGCAGCAGGTGCAGGTATTCGAACAGCACGCGGGCACGGCGGATCGGCGGGGTGTCGGCCCAACCGGCGAACGCGGCCTGGGCGGCGGCGACGGCTTCGGACACGGTCTGGCGGCTGGCCAAGGCGACGCGGCCGGTCTTTTCGCCGGTGGCCGGGTTGTAGACGTCCTGATAGCGATCGTCGCGGGACACGCGCTGGTCGTTGATGTAGTGCTCGATGGTGGTGGTCATGGCAGTAGATCCCAGGTGGATAGCGTTGGGGACCACGATAGGCTTTCGATTTGTTCCAAACCAGAGCAGAATCCAGAACTTATTGTCCAGCATAGCGAACAATCCACCCATGGAAAAATCCGAGATCGAAGGGCTGTGGACCCATATCCACTGGCTGTCGGTGCTGGAGGAACAAGGCACCTACACCGCCGCCGCCGCACGCCTGGGCGTGAGCAAGTCGGCGGTGAGCCAGCGTATTTCCGACCTGGAAAAAGCCACCGGCACGCGGCTGGTCACCCGCACCACGCGCAGCGTCAGGCTGACCGATGCGGGGCTGTCGTTGACCCGTGAAGTGCGCAGCGCCTATGAGCAGATCGCCCGCAGCTTTTCCTCGGTACGCGACTCGGTTGGCGAGATTCGCGGGCTGGTACGGCTGACCGCGCCGGTGGCGTTCGCCCGTCAGCAATTGGTGCCGCACTTGTCGGAATTCCTGCAACAGTACCCGCAGGTGCGCATTCAACTGGACGTGTCCGACGCCCTGAGTTCACTGGCCGCCGAAGGCTACGACCTGGCCGTGCGCCACGGCTTCCAGGTGCCGGAAACCCATGTGGCCTGGAAGCTGTGCGACACCGGCTCGGTGCTGGTCGCCACCCGGGAATACCTGCAACGCCACGGCGAGCCTCGCGAACCCAATGACCTGTGCGCCCATAACTGCCTGTTCTACCCTCGCGGCGCCGACCAGCCGGCCTGGACCTTCGAGCGTGGCACTAAAAACGTCGAACGCCTCACCGTGCCCATCGCCGGCAGCTTCGCCACCAACAACAGCGAAGCCCTGCGCGATGCGGCCCTCAATCACCTGGGCATCGCCCTGCTCCCCGACTTCAGCGCCCACGCCGCCCTGGCCGGCGGCAAGCTGGTGCAGGTGCTCAAGGGCTGGACGCTCAAGGGCGCATTCGCCAACGAGATCTACCTGATCCGACCGTATTCGCCCCATGTGCCTAAGGCGGTGAGTGCGTTGGTGGGGTTTCTGAAAACTGAATTGTCGGGTGGGTTTCGCTTTACGGGGTGATCTTTTACGCTTGCCCAACGAAACTAAAAGTCCATAATAGACAAATTAGTTTACTTGCGGAGATCCCCATGTCCAGCACACCCCATGTGATCCACCAGGCCCAGGCCCGCGAATTGCTCGGAAAAGTCGATGTGCCGCAGATCCTGCGCAAGCTGTTCCAGGACCTGGCGGCCGGGCAAGCCGTGCAGCCAGCGCAGCAACTGGTGGAGTTCCCGCACGCCACCGGCGACTTTATCAACTACCTGGGTGTGCTGGCCGAGGATGGGGTGTACGGGGTCAAGACCTCGCCCTATATCGTGGGTGAGCAAGGGCCACTGGTGACCGCGTGGACCTTGTTGATGTCGATGCAGACCGGCCAACCCCTGCTGCTGTGCGATGCGGCCGAACTGACCACGGCCCGCACTGCGGCCACCACAGCGCTGGCGGTGGAAGCATTGGCGCCTTTATCAGCAAGACGCCTGGCGATCATTGGCAGCGGCAAGGTGGCGCAGGCGCATTTGCACTACGTCAAGCAACTGCGTGACTGGCAGCGCATCAGCCTGTTTTCCCCCAGTCTGGGCAACGCCAGCGCCGAGGCTATCGCCCACCTCAAAAACCTGGACCCACGGGTGGTCATCGCCGACAGCTGCGAGGCGGCCGTGGACGACGCCGATGTGATCCTGCTGTGCACCTCGTCGGCCGGGCCGGTACTCGACCCTGCCCACTTGAGCAAACCGGCGCTGATTACCTCGATCAGCACCAATGCGCCCCGCGCCCACGAAGTGCCGCCCCACAGCCTCAACGCGATGCAGGTGTTCTGCGACTATCGCCAGACCACCCCGGGCGCGGCGGGTGACATGCTGATCGCCGCCGAGCAACACGGGTGGGACCCGCGTGCCATCGTGGGGGACTTGCCCGAACTGCTCAGCGAATGGGTGCAACCTCCGACCTACGACCGTCATGTATTCTTCCGCTCCATCGGCCTGGGCCTGGAAGACATCGCCCTGGCCAATGCCCTCTGGAGACAGCTATGAACCACGCAGATTTCATCATCATCGGCGGCGGTATTGCCGGCGCCTCCACGGGGTTCTGGTTGTCGCAGCACGGCAAGGTGCGGGTGCTTGAGCGCGAAAGCCACCCGGCCTATCACTCCACCGGACGTTCGGCGGCACTGTTTACCGCCGCCTACGGCACCCCGCAGGTGCGGGCGCTGACCCTGGCCAGCCGGGCGTTTTTCGATAACCCGCCGCCCGGTTTCTGCGAACACCCGTTGCTCACGCCCAGGGGCGAAATGACCGTGGACTTCATCGGCGATGCGGCCGAGTTGAACACCCAGTACCAGAGCGCCAAGGCCACCGTGGCCGAGGTCGAATTGCTCAGCGCCGACGAGGCCTGTGCGAAGTTGCCGATCCTGCGCCGGGAAAAAGTCCACGGTGCACTGTATGACCCCACCGCCAGCGACATCGACACCGACGCCCTGCACCAGGGCTACCTGCGCGGTATCCGCCGCAACGGTGGCCAGGTGCATACCGATAGCCACGTACTCGGCTTGAGCCGCGACAGCGACGGCGTCTGGCAGGTGCAAACCCAGGACACAACCTACACCGCGCCGGTCATCATCAACGCCGCCGGCGCCTGGGCCGACCACATCGGCGGTCTCGCCGGGGCCGCGTCCATCGGCTTGCAGCCCAAGCGGCGTTCGGCGTTCATCTTCGCCGGCCCCGACGGCGTCGACAGCCACCGCTGGCCGATGCTGGTGGCGCTGGACGAATCCTTCTACATGAAACCCGACGCCGGCATGTTCCTCGGCTCCCCAGCCAATGCCGACCCGGTGGCGCCTCAGGATATTCAGCCCGAAGAGCTGGACATCGCCATGGGCATCTACCAGATCGAAGAAGCCACCACCCTGACCATCCGCCGCCCGACCCGCACCTGGGCCGGCCTGCGCAGCTTCGTGCACGACGGTGATCTGCTCGCGGGTTTTGATCCGGTGGTACCGGGGCTGTTCTGGGTCGCGGCACAGGGCGGTTATGGCATCCAGACCTCACCGGCCATGGGCCAGGCCAGTGCCGCACTGGTGCGCGGCGCAGCGCTGCCGGAGGCGCTGACACGCTTCGGCCTCGACGCTGGTATGCTCTCCCCTGCACGCCTGGAGCCCCATTGATGAACACCGCTGAACAAGACACCGTCATGCAGAACTTCCGCGCGATGGCCGACGCCATCGCCACGCTGTTCTTCCCCCACGCCGAAGCGGTGCTGCATGACCTGCGCTCGCAAAAAGTCGATTACATCGCCAATAACCTGTCCAAGCGCAGCATCGGCGATGACTCGGCGCTGGAGGACATGCTCGACGCCGACGTCAGCGAGGTCAATATCGGCCCGTACGAAAAGCTCAACTGGGATGGCCAGAAAATCCGCAGCCTGAGCACCGTGCTGCACGACCACAAGGGCCGACGCCTGGCGGTGCTGTGCATTAACCTGAATATTTCACTGTTTGAAAACGCCAAGGCGGCGCTGGACCTGTTCCTGTCGCCGAGCAAGCTGATCCCGCAGCCGGACTCGTTGTTTCGTGATGACTGGCAGGAGCGCATCAACACGTTTTTGCATGCCTGGATGCGCGAGCGGCAGTTGAGCCTGAATGTGCTGACCCGCGACCACAAGCGTGAGCTGGTGCTGGCCCTGCACGCCGAGGGGGCGTTCAAGGGCAAGAGCGCGTCGAACTATGTGGCCAATGTGCTGGGCATGGGGCGGGCGACGGTCTACAAGCATCTGAAGGAACTGAAGGGCTGAGGTGCGCACGACCGCATTTTGTGGCGAGCGGGCTTGCCCCGCGTTGGACTGCGTAGCAGGCCCATCTTTGGGGTCGCTTCGCAACCCAACGCGGGGCAAGCCCGCTCGCCACAGCAAGCCCGCTCGCCACAACAAGTCCGTTGGCCTCAGGGGTTCTAATTGGCCGCGCGACAGCGCGCGTGTACCTCTCAATCGCCGTAGATATCGGCCTTGAAGTACTGCTGCGAAATCTTCTGGTACTCGCCACTGGCGCGAATGCCGTCAATGGCCGCATTCAACTGGCTGACCAATTCAGTATTGCCCTTGCGCACCGCGATGCCCGCGCCCTCGCCCACGTATTTCGGGTCCTTGAGTTCCGGGCCGACAAACGCGTAGCCCTTGCCACGGGGCATCTGCAGGAAATCATTCAAGGGGATGGTGTCGGCAAAGATCGCATCCAGTCGCCCGGCAGCCAGGTCCATGTAGATCTCTTCGTTATTGCCATAGCGCTTGACGTTGATGCCCTTGGGCTCGAACACCTCGGTGGCGTAGCGATCCGTGGTGGTCGCACGCTGCACCCCCACGGTCTTGCCCTTGAGGCTGGCGTACTGGTCATCCACCACCGCCCCCTCCTTCATCACCAGGCGCGATGAAGTGAAGTAGTACTTGTGGGTGAAATCCACCGACTTCTTGCGGTCTTCGTTGATGGTCATGGACGACAGCGCCATGTCGATTTTCTTGACTTTGAGGGACGGAATCAGACCGTCGAACTCACCTTCGACCCACACGCACTTGACCTTCATCTGCGTGCACAGCGCATTGCCGATGTCGTAGTCGAACCCGACGATCTTGCCTTCCTGGGTCTTGGAGGCGAACGGTGGGTAAGCCGCCTCGATACCGATGCGCAGGGTTTTCTCGGCGGCGACCAAGGGGCCGGATGCAAGCAGGCTCAAGGCCAGGGCGGTAATGAGGGAGCGTTTCTGCATGATCGTGGTCTCGCAAGTTGTTGTTGGTTTGGCAAGAGTGAGAAAGAGATGAATCGCGCTATTTTGTACTTATAATTCCATCTTGGACTTTTACGTCTCAATCGTCAATCTCACCGCTGCCTGGCGCGACACCCATGACTTTTTTGCACAACGCACCGGTGTTTTTGGGCGTTCTGCTCTGATTTATGCGTGCCTATACTCGATCCAGCCTCTCGGCTAAACCGAGGGTCAGTCCCCACAACAATAATTAAGGACAGCCACCATGACCCAGCCCTTCCTGGCCGCTCGGGATTTTCTGCTCGCTCACCGCACCGACTACGCCACTGCCGTCCGGGACTTCCGTTGGCCGCAACTGGATGCATTCAACTGGGCCTTGGACTATTTCGACACGATGGCCGAGGGCAATGCGGCGCATGCGCTGTGGATCGTCGAGGAAGACGGCAGTGAGCAACGCTACAGCTTCCAGCAACTGGCCACGCGCTCCAACCAGGTGGCCAATCACTTGCGCGCACTCGGTGTACGTCGCGGTGACCGGGTGCTATTGATGCTCGGCAACGATGTGGCGCTGTGGGACACCATGCTCGCCGCGTTCAAGCTCGGCGCCGTGGTCATTCCCGCCACCGCCCTGCTGAACCCCGACGACCTGCGCGACCGCATCGAGCGCGGGCAGGTGCGCCATCTGGTGGTCGGCGAGGCCCACGTACCTAAATTCGACGGGCTGGCAGACGGTTGCAACCGCATCTGTGTGGGCGCGGCACCGCAGGGTTGGGTCGCCCACAACGCCGCCTTTGAATACCCCGATCATTTCGAGGCCGAAGGCCGCACCCTGGCCACCGACCCGATGCTGCTCTATTTCACCTCCGGCACCACGTCCAAACCGAAGATGGTGCTGCACAGCCACCAGAGTTACCCGGTGGGCCACCTGTCGACCATGTACTGGATTGGCCTGCAGCCGGGCGATCTGCACCTGAATATCTCCTCGCCCGGTTGGGCCAAGCATGCCTGGAGTTGCCTGTTCGCGCCCTGGAATGCCGGTGCGTGCATCTTTATCCATAACGTCGCGCGGTTCAGCGCGCCGGCCCTGCTCAGTGCCTTGGAACGCTACGGCGTGACCAGCCTGTGTGCGCCGCCCACGGTATGGCGCATGCTGATCCAGGAGGATCTTGCCAGCTATAAATCGCGCCTGAGCCTGCGCGAATTGGTAGGCGCCGGTGAGCCGCTGAACCCGGAAATCATCGAGCAGATCCAGCACGCCTGGGGCCTGCCGTTGCGCGACGGTTTCGGCCAATCGGAAACCACCGCGCTGGTGGGCAATACCCCAGGCCAGGTGCTCAAGCCCGGTTCCATGGGCCGTCCGCTGCCGGGCTACAAGGTGGCCTTGCTCGACCCGGATGGCAATCCCGGCAGCGAAGGCGAAGTCGCCCTGCCCCTGGACGTGCGCCCTCTCGGGCTGATGATCTGCTACGAAGACAGCCCGGAGAAAACCGCCGAGGTCATGCGTGACGGCTACTACCGCACCGGCGACACCGCGCAGGTCGACGCCGACGGCTACATCACCTTCGTCGGTCGCGCCGACGATGTGTTCAAGGCCTCCGACTACCGCATCAGCCCGTTCGAGCTGGAAAGCGCCTTGATCGAACACCCGGCGGTCATGGAAGTGGCCGTGGTGCCGAGCCCAGACCCGCTGCGCCTGGCGGTGCCCAAGGCGTTCCTGATCCTGGCCCACGATGCTGCGGGCGACGCCGAGCTGGCCCGGCACATCCTGGCTTTTGCCCGCGAGCACCTGGCGCCGTACAAACGGGTGCGGCGTATCGAGTTCGTCAGCGAACTGCCCAAGACCATCTCCGGCAAGATCCGCCGCGTGGAGTTGCGCCAGATGGAGGTGGTGCGGCGCCAGGGCGATACGCGTGGCGAGCGGGAACACTTCGAGGAAGATTTCGCTTAACCAAAGCCCCGTGATGCAGGTGGCTGCACTCGGCGGGGCGCGCTGCACGCCAGTCGATCAGGCCACCTTGAAACGATTGACCAGGCGTTGCTGCTGCTCGGCCAGGCGCGCCAGCTCCTGGCTGGTAGCGGCCGTCTGTTCAGCCCCGGCACTGACCTGGATCACCAGGTCATTGATCTCGTTGACGTTGCGGTTGATGTCCTCCGAGACCGCACTCTGCTCTTCGGCGGCCGATGCGATCTGCATGTTGCGATCACTAATCCCCGACACCCCTTCGGCGATCTCTTGCAGCAACTCACCCGCTCGTTCCACCTTGCTCGCACCGTCCTGCGCCTTACCCAGGGTTTCTTGCATGGACGTGGCCGCACGGTCGGAGCCGGTCTGCAGGTTGCTGATCATCTGTTGAATACTGCCCGTGGACTCCTGGGTCTTCTGCGCAAGCACACGGACTTCGGACGCCACCACCGCGAACCCACGGCCGTGATCCCCGGCCCGCGCCGCTTCGATCGCCGCATTCAAGGCCAGCAGATTGGTTTGCTCGGCGATGCCCCGAATAACGTCAAGCACAGTGGAAATGCCGTCGCTTTCCTGCTTGAGATCGCCAATGATCAGCGCGGTTTCCTCGGCCTGCCCCGAGAGCTGGCGGATCAGTGCGATGGTGCTTTCTATTTCGGCACGCCCTTGTGCGGTGCTGGTATTGACCCGTTGCGACATCTGCGCCGCATCGTTGGTGCTGTGCGCCACTTCGCGCACGGTGGCACTCATCTGGTTGATCGCCGTCGCCACCAGCTCGGTGCTCTGGCGTTGCTGCTCGACGCTCTGGCTGGTCTGGATCGTGACCGTGGAGGACTCCTCCGCCGCCGTCGCCACTTGGGCGGTGGCGTTGCCGATTTCCTGCACGACGCCACTGATCTCTTGCGCCATGCGGTTGAGGTTGTGTGAGATCTGGCCGAATTCGTCGCAGCTCTGGTACGTCGCCCGTGCCGTGAGGTCGCGCTGCGCCAGGTCGTTCAGCACCCGGTTCAGGTCGCGCACCGCCGAGCCGATCATGCGGATAATCAGCCAGGACAACACCACAACCGCCAACAGCGCCACCACCACCGCGCCCAGGGTCAACCACAGGGCACGACTGGCGGCATCGCGTTCATGCTTGGCCAGGTCGCTGACACTTTGGCCCAGGGTTTCTTCCACTTGGCTCATCAGGTCGATGCGTCGAGTGGAGGTTTCAAACCACGCCTCTGGCTTGATGCCCAGCGCCTGCCCCATCGGCACCTCAAATGCCAGGCGTTGCAGTTTGCCGACTTCCACGGCGGCGGGGTTTTGCATCTGCTCATCGAACTGTTGAAGCGTGGCTACCGGTGCCTTGCGGCGGAACGCATCGTAGTAGGCATTGAACTCACCCAGGTTACGGCTGAAGCGTGACAGCAGCGTCGCATCAAAGCGATCCTGATTGAATACCAGCCCCAGTATCACGCGCTCGCGTCCGGCGCGCTCTTTCATTTCGATGAATTGGTTCAACGCGCCGAGGGCATAGACCAGGGTTGCGTTGTTGACGCTGGCCTCCAGGGAATGGGTATACCCCACCAGGGCCTGGATGATCTCGGTGTAGCGCGCGCCGGATTCGGTGCTATTGATGCCCAGCTTGTCGATCTGTGCACGGGTCGCCGGCAGTTGGTCCAAGGCACGCTGCACGCCATCCAGGCTCGCACCACCCGACGCCCTCAAGCCGCGTACCACCTCGACCGCCGCGCTGGAGTCCTGGCGCATCTGCAACATCCTGTCGCCCATCGACTGGCCACCACTGCCCAGGAAAACCCCGCTGGCACCACGCTCACGTTGTAGCGTGGTGATGAGTCGGCTCAGCTTCTGCGCGGTGGCGCTGGCCGTCACCGTGGCGTCCATGTCGCGCAGCGTCTTGTAGTTGTCCACCACGAACACGCCGGCCAATGTCAGGAACCCGAGCATGGGCAGCAGCAGGATCAACAACAGTTTCAGACGCAGTGGTGCATTCTTGAGCATTTGCCTAAAGCCTCATTTCCATGGATCGCAATGACGCACCGCGCCAGAATAGTGGCGCCATGATATCACCGCTACACACCGCTCTACGCTCGCCATGCCCATTCGTGGCCCCCGATTCGAGCTTGTATTGACCTGGGTCAATCGCCGCTTCGATAACACCAGACTGGCTCATTTCTCTTGAATACTTGCCTGATCCTCCGACTTATCGATTAACGGATAGATAGCCCTTGCGCGCTGGTCTAGAGTTCGACAATAAGCGGCCACTGCGTTCACATCTAAAACAGGCCGCACCTACCGATGATCAGCAGGTGAGCCATGGAATTACGAATCAACCAAAAGGCCTATCAGGTCGATGCCGACGCGGACACGCCATTGCTGTGGGTGATCCGCGATGACCTGGGCCTGACCGGCACCAAGTACGGCTGCGGCCTGGCCCAGTGCGGCGCCTGTTCGGTGCTGGTGGACGGCAATGTGGTGCGCTCCTGCGTCACGCCGGTGGCCGGGGTGGTCGGGCGTGAAATCACCACCATCGAGGCGATTGAAGACGACGAGGTCGGCAAGCGTGTGGTCGCGACCTGGGTCGAGCAACAGGTGGCGCAATGCGGCTACTGCCAGTCCGGGCAGGTGATGGCGGCCACTGCGCTGCTCAAGCACACCCCCGCGCCGAGCAAGGCGCAGATCGACGCCGCCATGGTCAACCTGTGCCGCTGCGGCACCTACAACGCCATCCATGCGGCCGTCGACGCCCTGGCCAAGCAGGAGGGCGCGTGATGAACATCCTCGACGAACTGCTCGACGCACCGGTCAACCTGTCACGCCGCCGCTTTCTGGCGAGTACCGCCGTAGGTGCGCTGGTCATCGGTTTCGGCCTGCCATTGGGCTCGGGCCGGGTACAAGCCGCCACTGCCGCTGAACGCGGCACCCAGGTGCCGGCGTTTCTGGAGATTCGCCCGGACGGCACGGTGCGCCTGCTCAGCCCGTTCATGGAAGGCGGGCAAGGCACCCATACCGCCATGGCGCAGATCGTCGGCGAAGAGCTGGATGCCGACCCCGCCACCTTCATCGTCGAGGCCGCCCCGCCTGGCGAAGCCTATGTGGTGATGGAAAACGGTATGCGCATCACCGGCGGCAGCATGTCGGTGCGCATGAGCTACCCGACCATGCGCCGTCTCGGTGCCCTCGGCCGCGCCATGTTGCTGCAGGCCGGCGCCAAACAATTGGGCGTGCCGGTGGGCGAACTGACCACCCAACCTGGCCGAGTCGTGCACGCGGCATCCGGCCGTTCGCTGGGGTATGGCGAACTGGCCAGCAGCGCCCTCGACATGCCAGTGCCCGATCCTGCCAGCATCACCCTGCGCGACCCGAGCCAGTTCCGCTGGATCGGCAAGCCGGTCAAGCGCCTGGACGCCTACGACAAATCCACCGGCAAGGCGCTCTACAGCATCGACCTGAAAGTCGACAACATGCTCCACGCCGCCGTCCAGCATGCGCCACGTCTGGGCATGACTGTGGGCAGCCTGCGCAACCAGGCGCAGGTCGAAGGCATGAAGGGCGTGCATTCGGTACACGTGCTGCCGGGCGCGGTGGCGGTGGTGGCTGAACGCTGGTGGCACGCCAAGCGTGCGGTGGAAGCGGTCCAGGTCGACTGGCAGGAAGCGGCGGCCGACTCGACGCTGCGCGTGATGCCGGCGGACTTCTCCAGCGACAAGCATTTCGAGTTCCTCGCCGCCCAGCAGGGCCCGGCCCGTGATGACGAAAACGAAGGCGACGTGGCCGCCGCGCTGAAAGGCGCCAAGACCCAGGTCGAAGCGACGTATCACAACCAGTACCTCAACCACGGCCAGTTGGAGCCGCCCTCCGCCCTGGCCCGCTTCAACCCGGATGGCACCCTGGATATCTGGCTGCCCAACCAGGCGCCGGACATGTTCCGCGCCGATATCGCCAAGCGCACCGGCCTGGACCCTGCGCAGATCAACCTGCATTCACCGTTGCTCGGCGGTTTTTTCGGCCGGCATTTCCTGTATGACTCAGCCAACCCCTACCCGCAGGCCATCGCGCTCGCCAAGGCGGTGGGTCGTCCGGTCAAGCTGATCTGGAGCCGAGAAGAAGAATTCCTGCGCGATGTATTGCGCCCGGTGGCCGTGGTCAAGTTCCGCGCCGCACTGGATGACAAAGGCCTGCCGGTGGCCATCGAAGCGGTAAGCGCCACCGAAGGCCCGACCGAAGCCCTCGCCGGCAAACAGGGCGACAAGATCGACCCTACGGCACTGGAAGGATTGTCGGGCAAGTCCTACGCCATCCCCAACAAACGCATCGCACAGATCTACGTCAAAGGCGCGCCCATGCTCGGTTACTGGCGTTCGGTGGGCAATTCGCTGAATGACTTTTTCTACGAGTCGTTCCTCGACGAACTGGCGGACAAGGGCAAACACGACCCCTATGAACTGCGCCTGCACCTGCTGCGCGACAACCCGAGGCTGACCACCTTGCTGCAAGCGGCGGTTGAACTGTCCGGCGGCTGGAAGCGCGGCCCCTTCACCGCCGAAGACGGCAGCCGGCGTGCACGCGGCGTGGCCATGGCCTCGCCGTTCGGTTCCCACACGGCGGCGATTGCCGAGGTGTCCATCGAGAATGGCAAGGTCAGGGTGCACGATATCTGGCAGGCCATCGACCCGGGCAGCATCGTCAACCCGGCGATTGTCGAGGCTCAGGTGAATGGCGCGGTGGCGCTGGGCTTGTCACAGACCTTGCTGGAAGAAGCGGTGTACGTGGACGGCAAGCCACGGGCGCGCAACTACGACCTGTACCCGATCCTGGCGCCGGCGCAGATGGCGCGGGTGCATGTGCGGGTCGTCGAGAGTGGCGAAAAGATGGGTGGTATCGGCGAGCCGCCGTTGCCTGCCGTGGCACCGGCCGTGGCGAATGCGGTGGCGCAATTGACCGGCCAGCGTGTTCGCAGTCTGCCCTTGAGCCGACACACCTTCAGCTGACTTTCAGGAAATGCCCATGAACAACCGTCGATTCGCAAGAACCGCAGGCTGGCTGGCGCTGCCCTGCCTGGTCGCGGCAGGCCTGCTGGCCTGGTACGTCACCCGTGAGCCCGCCACACCGTTTGCACAAGCGCCGGCCACCGCCACCTTCGAGCCGGCCCTGGTCAGCCGCGGCGAATATGTCGCGCGTCTCAGCGACTGCGTGGCCTGCCACAGTCTGCCGGGCAAGGCGCCGTTCGCCGGTGGCCTGGAAATGGCCACGCCGTTGGGGGCAATCCATGCCACCAACATCACGCCGGACAAAACCACCGGGATCGGCAGCTACAGCCTGGCCGACTTCGACCGTGCGGTACGCCACGGCGTGGCGCCGGGTGGTCGACGGCTGTACCCGGCGATGCCCTACCCGTCCTACGTCAAGCTCAGCGACGATGACGTGAAAGCGCTGTACGCGTTCTTCATGCAGGGCGTGCAACCGGCCAACCAGGCGAATATCCCCAGGGATATTCCCTGGCCGCTGAATATGCGCTGGCCCATCGCGCTGTGGAACGGCGTGTTCGCGCCCACTGCAACTTATGCAGCCAAACCCAACCAGGACGCGCTGTGGAACCGCGGCGCCTACATCGTCCAAGGCCCCGGCCACTGCGGCAGTTGCCACACGCCACGCGGGCTGGCCTTCAACGAGAAGGCGCTGGACGAATCCGGTGCGCCGTTCCTCGCCGGTGCCCTGCTCGACGGCTGGTATGCACCGAGCCTGCGCCAGGACCCCAACACCGGGCTGGGCCGCTGGGACGAGGCGCAGATCGTGCAGTTCCTCAAGACCGGGCGCAATGCCCATGCGGTGGTCTACGGCTCGATGACCGAAGCGTTCAACAACTCCACGCAGTTCATGCAGGACGACGACCTGGCCGCCATCGCCCGCTACCTCAAGTCACTGCCCGGCGATCCGCAGCGCGACGGCACTCCCTGGCAGTATCAGGCGGCCGCCACCAACCCGGACGCCCCCGGCGCCCACACCTACGCCACCCGCTGCGCCTCCTGCCATGGCCTCGACGGCAAGGGCCAGCCCGACTGGATGCCGCCCCTGGCCGGCGCCACCTCGGCCCTGGCCAAGGAAAGCGCCTCGGCGATCAACATCACCCTCAACGGTTCGCAACGCGTGGTAGCCGCCGGCGTGCCGGACGCCTATCGCATGCCGGCGTTCCGCGAGCAACTGACCGACCAGCAAATCGCCGAGGTGCTCAGCTACGTGCGCGGCACCTGGGGTAACAACGGCGGTGCGGTGGATGTGGAGGCGGTGGGCAAGTTGCGCGGGCATACCGACCCGGCGAGCAGCAGTCCGATCATCTTGCATATGCGCTGAGTTCAGGACTTCAGGTTTTTCACACTGGCAAATGTTGCCTCGCCCCGCGCCTGCTCCAATACATTCATTGGTGCGGGCGCCGGCAATGTGTGCAACGCTGGCTTGAGCATGATGGACCGCTCGCTGTCCGTGACGGAACGCTCGTCACTGGGGGGCACGCCGAAGTACTCGCGATAGCATTTGGAGAAATGCGGCGTGGACACAAAGCCGCAGAGCACGGCCAATTCGACGATTGAAATGGGTGTCTGCTTGAGCAACTGCCGCGCGCGGATCAGCCGCAGCCGCAGGTAGTAGCGCGAGGGCGAACAGTGCAGGTACTTCTGGAACATGCGCTCAAGCTGGCGACGCGACAGCGCGACATACGCCGCCAGTTCATCCAGGTTGATCGGCTCTTCCAGGTTGGCCTCCATCAATGCCACGACTTCCTGCAGCTTGGGCTGCTGGGTGCCGAGCATGTGCTTGAGCGGTACGCGCTGGTGGTCCTGCTCGTTGCGGATGCGCTCGTAGACAAACATGTCCGAGATGGCCGCCGACAATTCGTGCCCGTGCTCACGGCCGATCAGGTGCAGCATCATGTCCAGGGGCGCCGTGCCGCCTGAACTGGTGAGCCGGTCGCGGTCGAGGGTGAACAGGCTGGAACTGACGGTCACCCGTGGAAACGCCTCCTGCATCGCCGCCAACCATTCCCAATGCACGCTGCATTCATACCCGTCGAGCAAGCCGGCCCGCGCCAACACAACGCTGCCGGTGCAAATCCCACCCAGTCGCTTGGCATAACGCGCCTGGCTGCGCAGCCACTTGACCAGTTCGCCGGTCACGGTGCCCTGGATGCCGATGCCGCCGCACACCATCACAATGTCGGCGGGCGGCACGCTGAGTATCGAACCGTCGGGCGTGATCGGCACACCGTCGCTGGCCCACACCGGGTTGCCGTCCGGGCTTGCCGTGTGCCACTTGTAAAGCTCCTGGCCCGACAACTGGTTGGCCATGCGCAACGGCTCGACCGCTGCCGCCAGCGACATCAGGGTGAACTGGTCCAGCAGCAGGAAAACAATACTGCCGACCGGGCGGCCACTCATGATTGCGAAACTGCGGCCACCGGTTTTTGCGTGGGTTCCGGGTGCCGGGCGGTGAGCAAGCCGATCAAGGAAATCATCAGGGCCAGGACGAGGGTCGAAGAGACTTCGAAACGGTGTTCAGGCGTGACCAGCATCACCATCAAGGCCGCGCAGATGAACGCGATGACCAGCCAGGTCAGCCACGGAAACAGCCACATCTGGAAGCTCAGCGTGACCTTGCGCTGGCGCAGGGTCTTGCGCATGCGCAACTGCGAAACCGCGATCACCAGGTACACCAGCAAGGCGATGGCCCCCGAACTGGCCAGCAGGAACTGGAACAGCCCGGCCGGCATGAAGTAGCTGAGCAGGGTCACGCCCGCGCCCAGGATGGTGCTGGCGATCACCGCCGCCCTCGGCACACTCGCCGCCGAGGTCTTTTTCATCAGTGCGGGTGCATCTCCACGCTTGCCGAGGGAAAACAGCATGCGCGAGGCAATGTAGATCGAAGAGTTCATGCAACTGGCCACGGCGATCAGTACCACCCCATCCACCAGCAGCTTGGCGTGGGGAATGTTCATCAATTCCAGTGCACGCTGATAAGAGCCGACCGAGGCCAGCAACGGGTCATCCCATGGCACCACGGAGATCACCACGAAGATTGACAGCAGGTAGAACACCCCGATGCGCCACATCACCGAGCGCGTGGCCCGGGCGATGTTCTGCACCGGGTTGCTGGACTCGGCCGCCGCAATGGTGACGGCCTCCGTGCCGATAAAACTGAACATGATGGTGATAAAGGCGCCGACCACCGCCGACAGCCCGTTGGGCGCAAACCCGCCATGGTCCTGCATCAACTGGCCAAGCCCACTGGCCTCGCGTTCCGGCACCCAGCCCATCAGCACCGCAAAGCCCACGCCGATAAAACCGATGATCGCGATCACCTTGGCCATGGCGAACCAGAACTCGAACTCGCCGTACTTGGACACGCTGAACAGGTTGGTGACCACCAACAAAAAGATCGACAACAAGGCAAACAGCCAAGCGTCGATCTGCGGGAACCACTGGTTGAGGATATGCCCGGCGGCCAGGGCCTCGATGGGGATCACCAGCACCCAGAACCACCAGTACAGCCAGCCGATGGTAAAGCCGGCCCAGCGGCCGATGGCTTGGTCGGCGTAGGTCGAGAATGAGCCGGTGTCCGGGTTGGCCACCGCCATCTCCCCCAGCATGCGCATGACCAGCACCACCAGCAGGCCGGAAAACAGATAGGCCAGCAGCACCGCCGGCCCCGCCGCCGCAATCGCATGCCCGGACCCGACAAACAACCCCGCGCCGATAATCCCCGCAATGGAAAGCATGGTGACATGGCGCGGCTTGAAGCCTTGCGCCAACTGGCCGTTCGAGTCGTTGGAATTGAGGCTATTCATTGTTTTTGTTGTTCTCGGTGACCGGCGTGAGGACTGACTGGAGGGTCAGGCGATCGTCATTTTTGAATGATGGGTCACCTTACGCGGGCTGACTGGCGCGAAAATAGCCTGGAAACGGCGGGGGTTGGTCTGATATCGACATAAGACCTTATCTGGCTATGGAATCGGAATCTGACTACTTAACGGATCACCGGTTACGCACGGACATACGCGGGCACCCTCCTCAAAATCGATCCCTCACTGATAGGTAGGGATGTGCGTACCCGAATCGGGACCCGCAGACGCTGAACCAATGCCCTGACTGTCGCTTTGTCCAATTGCTTTTATATACATATAAAATATGCATAATGAGAACTTTCAGGATTCAATACGACAAAGCAAAAAGCATCACTAATCAGCAAAAGCACAAGGGCGTGAGCCTTGCCGATGCAGAACCGGTGTTTTACGACGAGACCGCTCTAACCATACAAGACAATGATCACGACGAAGAGCGTTGGATAATCATGGGTACGGACGCAAAGGGACGCGTATTGGTAGTGGCCTACACCTACCGCGATCCAAATTTTGTACGGATTATCAGTGCCAGGCGCGCATCCAAAAATGAACGGCGCCAGTACTTGGAGGCTTGAACCATGAAAGACGAATACGACTTCAGCTCCGGCAAGCGCGGTGCAGTCGCCAGCAACAAAGGCAAAACCCGAATCACTATCATGCTGGATGATGCGGTGATTGCAGCCGCCCGCGAGCGAGCGGAAAATGCAGGTACCGGTTATCAAACCGTGATCAACAACCTACTGCGCCAAGTGTTGGTTTCCCAAGACGCGCATAACCTCGGATCCGCACTGACGAGAAAAGCCAAAACCCTGCAAGTCATCAAGGAGGGAATCAGCCTTTGCGAAGTCGAAGCGCTGGAACAGCAGCTGATCGCGCTCGCCGGAGAGTTGAATCGAGTATTAGTCACACCAAAACCGACCAAACCAAAGGCTAAACCCACTCCGCTGAGGTAATCACTTGCCTACACGCTCGATAAACATCCGCCAGGCCACGCCCGACGACGTGCACGCCCTGATCGAACTGGATGCTTACGCCACGGCCCATACCCACCGCCGCGTATTCATCCATGATGCGGTGGTTCGCCAACACTGCCTCGTCGCCGTCGATAGCGCTGGCCGGTGTGTGGGATACCTGGTGCTGACCCATGATTTTTTCGATCATGGCTTCGTGGCACTGGTGGTTGTGTCGCCGGTTTATCAGCACCAAGGTGTTGCGCTGCGGTTGCTGACGGCGGCACAAGCAGCGTGCAAGACGCCCAAGCTGTTTACTTCAACCAATGCGTCGAACACCGCCGCCCAGGCGCTGTTTGCAAAGGCCGGGTTCGTGCCGAGCGGGCACATCGAAAACCTTGACGATCACGACCCTGAGCGGGTGTATGTGAAATTCATCCAACCCCTGTGAGTGCTGGCCTCATCAGCTCCACGCAGCCTCCATCGAACCTCCCGCAAACATCCACCCCCCTCGCGCACACTGGCACCTCCTGAAACCGCAAAAACGCTTCAGAGGTGCCCATGTTCCGAATCCTTGCGGCGAGTGTCCTGCTGATGTCCGCGCCCCTGGCGATAGCCACCCCGCTCACGGACGAACAACGCTCGGCCATCGACCGCTATGTCAACGCAGAAATAACCCGTCAGCAGTTGCCGGGCCTGGCCCTCGGTATCTTCCGAAACGGCCAGGCCGTGCTCGCCAAGGGCTATGGCCTGGCGAATGTGGAACTCGACGTGCCCATGAGCGCCGACAGCGTGTTGCAGTCCGGCTCGGTGGGTAAATCCTTTACCGCAACGGCCGTCATGATGCTGGTGGAGCAAGGCAAGGTCGGCCTGGACGACAGCATCCGCCAGTACTTCCCCGAGGCGCCGGCAAGTTGGGCGCCGATCACGGTCGCCCATCTGTTGTCCCACACGTCTGGCTTGTCGGCCTACGACACGCCAGCGCTGCAAAAGCCTGGTGGCCCATTGGATATACGCCGCGACTTCACCGAAGCGCAGCTGGCCAAGGCGATTGCCAAGCTGCCGCTGGACTTCAAGGCCGGGCAGAACTGGGCCTACGAAAACACCAATTTCGTGCTGCTCGGCATCCTGATCCAGCGTGTCAGCGGGATACCTTATGGCGAGTTTCTCCAGCAGCGTATCTTCACACCGCTGGGCATGCGCTCGACACGGGTCATCTCGGACCTCGCGATTGTGCCCAACCGGGCGTCGGGCTACGAAAGGGTCGACGGTGAGCTGAGGAACCAGGAATGGGTGTCGCCAACCTTCAATGCCACGGCCGACGGCACGCTCTATTTCAGCGTCCGCGACCTGGAGCGCTGGGACCGCGCCCTCTACGATGAAACCCTGCTGACACAAGCCTCGCTGCAACGGATGTGGACGCCCTACCCCTACGCCGGCAAACAGCGGGCGCAAGGCTACGGGTTCGGCTGGGAAATCCGCACAGTCAACGGCCACCCCGTGATCGAGCACGGCGGCTCCTGGCAAGGCTTTACCTCGTCCATCTCGCGCTACCTCGACGACCGGTTGACGGTGGTGGTGCTAACCAACCTGGATGCCGAACACAGCTACCCGGAAGTCATCGGACGTGGCGTAGCCGGCCTGATCGAACCCGGATTGAAGTGATCAGGGCCAACAAAAAATGCCGCTCTCCATCATTCCTCCACAAAACCTCCCCTGAATGCGCACGTTCGTTGCGCACAATGGCTTTCATCAGAGTGCCCGGTCGACCGGGTTCCCACGGAGAACGGCATGATTCCAGCCCTGTACGTCGCAAAAACCGGCTTGTCGGCGCAGGACACGCAGCTGACGACAATTTCCAACAACCTGGCGAACGTCTCGACCACCGGTTTCAAACGTGATCGCGCCGAGTTCCAGGACTTGCTCTACCAGATCAAGCGCCAGCCGGGCGCACAGTCGACACAGGACAGTGCGTTGCCGTCGGGGTTGCAACTGGGCACCGGCGTACAGATCGTCGGCACCCAGAAAAACTTCAGCGCCGGCAGCCTGCAAACCACCGGGCAACCGCTGGACCTGGCGGTGAACGGGCGCGGTTTTTTCCAGGTGTTGCAGCCGGACGGCACCACCGGCTATACCCGCGACGGCACCTTTCACCTGAACGCCAATGGCCAGGTGGTGACGGCCAGCGGCTTTGCACTGGAACCGGCCATCGTGGTGCCGGATAACGCCAAGACCTTTACCGTGGGCCAGGATGGCACGGTGTCGATCACCGTGGCCGGCAACCCTGCTGCGCAAGTGATCGGCAACCTGCAAACCGCCGACTTCATCAACCCCGTCGGCTTGCAGGCAATCGGCAACAACCTGTTCCTGGAAACCGCCTCCAGCGGCGCGCCCCAGGTCGGCACGCCGGGGCTCAACGGGTTTGGCACCACCCTGCAACGGTCCCTGGAGACCTCCAACGTGAGCACCGTTGAAGAGATGGTCAACATGATCACCACGCAACGGGCCTATGAAATGAACTCCAAAGTGATTTCCACCGCCAACCAGATGTTGGGCGCCCTCACCCAGAAGCTATGATCAACACTTGCAAGCGTGGCCAGGGAGCGGCAAACACGACAAGGCTTATTCACCGAGCAGACTATGAACGATTTTCCCGTTGCATCCTCGCCCCTTCCGAACAGCGTCCGAGACACCCAGGCGCTGATCCTGATCGCCGAAGACGAGCCCGAGATCGCCGACATCCTGATTGCCTATCTCAAGCGCAGCGGCTTTCGTACCGCCCACGCCCTCGACGGCCGGCGCGCCCTGGAATTGCACCAGGCCCTCAAGCCCGATCTGATGCTGCTGGATGTACTGATGCCCCAGGTCGATGGCTGGAAGGTCCTGGCCGAGGTGCGTCATCGCGGCAATACGCCGGTGATCATGCTGACCGCCCAGGACCAGGACATGGACAAGCTGATGGGCCTGCGCATCGGTGCCGACGACTATATCGTCAAGCCGTTCAACCCGGCCGAGGTGGTGGCGCGTACCCAGGCCGTGCTGCGACGCTCCATCGCCTACAAATATGCCGCCGGCGCCAATGTGTTGCGGGTCGATGGTTTTGAAATCGACATCGAAAGCCATCAGGTCACGGTGAATATCGAGGGCAAGGTCCTGCCGCTGCTGCTGACCGTCACCGAATTCAAACTGCTCGCGCAATTGGCCCGGGCTCCGAAACGCGTGTTCAGCCGCGCCGAATTGCTGGCGCTGTGCTCACCGGAAAGCGACAGCCTGGAACGCACGGTCGACAGCCATATCAGCAAGTTGCGCCGCAAGATCGAAGACCTGGGGCTGCAAGGCGTGCCGGCAAGCATTCGCGGCGTGGGCTACCGGTTCGGGAGTGGCGTGTGAAGAAGCTCAATGGCTTGAGCCGCCAGATCATTGCCGCCATGTCGGCGGTGGTGCTCTGCGTGATCGCCCTGGCCGTGATCGGCTCCTACGTGTTTTATGCGCTGTTATGGACCTATTGGCCGCTCTCGGACGAGCAGGCCGATGCCTGGCTGCCGGCCAATGTCGAGTGGGCGTGGATGGCCTTGACCACCTGCGTCAGCCTGGCGGTGGGTGCCTTCGTGGCCACGCGGCTGTCGCGGCGGATCCTGATGCCGCTGAACTCGGTGGCCGAGAACCTGCGCAAACTGGCGGATGGCGACCTCGATGTGCAAGCCGTCGCCGGTGACCAGTCCATCGGCGAAGCGGCGATCCTGGTGGATGATTTCAACAGCATGGCCCAGCGCTTGAAGCGCATGGCACAGGAGCAGGCATTCTGGAATGCGGCGATTGCCCATGAACTGCGCACGCCGCTGACCATCCTGCGCGGCCGCCTGCAAGGCTTGGCCGAGGGTGTATTCGAACCGGACACGGCGCAGTTCTACAGCCTGCTCGGTCAGGTCGAAGGGCTGGCGCGGATGATCGAGGACCTGCGGGTAGTCGGCCTGGGCGACAGCGGCTACCTCGAACTCAATGTGCAGGACGCCGACCTGGCCGCCGGCATTGAAGAGGATGTGCGGCTGTTCGAACCGAGCCTGGTCGCCGCCGGTTTTACCCTGCAACTGGACCTGCAACGCCGGACCCTGCGCTGCGACCCCGCCCGGATACGCCAGGCCCTGCTGGCCCTGCTCGACAACGTGCGTCGGCACGCCACGCCCGGCAACGTCAATGTGCACCTGAGCACCCGCGATGGCATGCATTACCTGAGGGTACGCGACGACGGCCCCGGTATCGATGAGGACCTGGCCACGCACCTGTTCGATGCCTTCCAGCGCGGCGAAAACTCACGTTCCCGCGCCCAGGGCGGCAGCGGCCTGGGCCTGGCGGTGGTGCGCGCGATTGCCCTCGCCCACGGCGGTGCGGTGACGTGCCGGAAAATGGAAAACGGCGGAACGCTGTTTGAACTCAGTTGGAATCTTTAAGTAACCCAGGCCCCACCATGCGCATCTTTTCCATGATGTTCAGAACAACCCGGCGCTATCGATGCTTTGTCTTATTGGACGCCGAGGGTACGTGCGTTGCATTCAAAAGCTGTGCAGCACTGCCCGGAAACGGGCACTGGATCGAAGTTGAATGCATCAACTTGTCGTGGCTGGGCAACCCCTTTCCCAGCCGCGCCCGGATAGCTCAGCGAGCGTGAGAAATGAATTCGTCCTTATCACCCCTTGAAGAGTCGTTGAAACTGCACACTGCCCGGCTGAAACGGCTGCAGCGTTACTGGGTGCCGTTGCAACAGCGCGCGCCCAAATGGGTATTGGCGCTGTGGATTATCGGCGTAGCCGTGTCGCTGGCGACTCAATGCTGGTGCCATTGGTTCGTGACCGCGCCGCTGATCTGCGCGTTGATCATCGCGGAAATCGTGATCGACGAGGCGCAGATGACCCTGCTGTTGCGCACCGATGCCGTGCGCGATTTATTGAATACAGCCCGTGGTCGCTGCTGCTGAGCCTGCTCACCACAGCACGTCCACTCAGCACCACAAGCCCGCTCACTACAACCTGAACATTTCCTCAAACCGCGTGTTGTCCACCGTGCTCCCGCGCGCCTGCATCATTTGGAGAGCATCGGCAGGTCGAAATTAAAATGTACATTCATGTCGAGATTTATTGACGCACATGTACATTTATCCTAATTTCAAATCGCCAAGCCTGATGATGCCCACGACGGAGCACACTCTGATGTCCAGCGATCCCCTGCTGCAGCCCTATAAGATCAAGCACCTGACCCTGCGCAATCGGATCATGACCACGGCCCACGAACCGGCCTACCCGGTGGACGGCATGCCGCAGGCGCTGTACCGCGCCTACCACGTCGAACGCGCCAAGGCTGGCGTGGCCTTGACCATGACCGCAGGCTCCGCCGCGGTGTCGCGGGACAGCCCGCCGGTGTTCAACAATGTGCTGGCGTACAAGGATGAAGTGGTCGGCTGGCTGAAGGATTTGACCGACGAGTGCCACGAACATGGCGCGGCGGTGATGATCCAGTTGACGCACCTGGGCCGTCGCACACGCTGGGACAAGGCCGACTGGCTGCCAGTGGTGTCGCCTTCACACCGGCGCGAGGCCTCGCACCGTTCCTTCCCGAAGAAGCTGGAAGACTGGGACATCGAGCGAATCATCAAAGACTACGTCGACGCGGCCGAGCGCATGCAGGCCGCCGGGCTGGATGGCCTGGAGCTGCAAGCCTACGGGCATTTGATGGACCAATTCTGGTCGCCGCTCACCAACGCGTTGGATGGCCCGTACGGCGGCCCGCTGGAAAACCGCATGCGCTTTACCTTCGATGTCCTGCGCGGCATTCGCCAGCGGGTCGGTGAAGACTTCCTGCTGGGCGTGCGCTACACCGGCGACGAGGCGCTGCCGGGCGGGTTCAATGCCAGCGAAGGTTTGCAGGTGTCGCACCTGCTCAAGGACAGCGGCCTGGTGGACTTCCTCAACGTGGTGCGCGGGCATATCGATACGGATGCGGGCCTCACCGATGTGATCCCGATCCAGGGCATGCGCAACTCGCCGCACCTGGAGTTTGCCGGTGAGATCCGTGCGTCTACCGGGTTCCCCACCTTCCATGCGGCAAAAATCCCCGATGTCGCCACGGCGCGCTACGCCATCGCATCAGGCAAGGTGGACATGGTCGGCATGACCCGCGCCCATATGACCGACCCGCATATCGTGCGCAAGATCATCGAGCGGCGTGAAGAAGACATTCGGCCCTGCGTCGGCGCCAATTACTGCCTGGACCGCATCTACCAGGGCGGTGCGGCGTACTGCATCCACAACCCCGCCACCGGTCGCGAAACCAGCATGCCCCATGACATTCCCAAGGCAGCGGTGCCGCGCAAAGTGCTGATTGTCGGCACGGGACCTGCCGGGCTGGAAGCGGCGCGGGTCGCCGGTGAGCGCGGGCATGATGTGACGGTGCTGGAAGCGGCGGACCGGCCCGGTGGGCAGATCCGCCTGACCGCCCTGAGCGAGCGGCGCCGCGAAATGATCGGCATCATCGACTGGCGCATGAGCCAGTGCGAACGCCTGGGTGTCAAGTTCCACTTCAACACCTGGGCCGAGGCCGAGGCCGTGCTGGCGCTGGAGCCGGATGTGGTGATCGTGGCGACCGGCGGCCTGCCGCATACCGAGGTGCTGGCCCAGGGCAATGAGTTGGTGGTGTCGACCTGGGACATCATTTCCGGCGACGTCAAGCCGGGGCGCCATGTGCTGATCTTCGACGACGCCGGTGACCACGCCGCCCTGCAAGCGGCCGAGGTGATTGCGCAGAGTGGTGCCAGCGTGGAAATCGTCACGCCGGACCGCTCGTTCGCGCCGGAAGTCATGGCCATGAACCTGGTGCCCTACATGCGCAGCCTGCAGGACCTGGACGTGACCTTTACCGTGACCTATCGGGTCGAAACGGTGGAGAAACGCGACGGTCGGCTGCTGGTCACTTTCGGCAGTGACTACGGCGCGGTGCACAAGCAGCGGGTGGTGGACCAGGTGGTGGTCAACCACGGCACCCTGCCCCTGGATGACCTGTACTTCGACCTGCGGGGGCATTCCAGCAACGGCGGCGCGGTCGAGCAGCACGACTTGATCGCCGGCAACGCGCAGCACCTGGTGACCAACCCCGAGGGCCGCTTCCAACTGTTCCGCATCGGCGATGCAGTGGCCGCACGCAACACCCATGCGGCGATCTACGACGCGCTGCGGCTGGTCAAGGATCTCTAAAGCGGCTCAAACACCCCAGGTGCGGTCTCGGCGTAGCCAAACGCCCCAAAGAAGCGGTCCAGTTCGCGCCGCTTCAAGGCCTTGCCGGTGAACACGCTGACGTACTGGGGAATGCGCCGGAAGCGCACCACCACGTCCTCGCTGGTGTTCATCGAGATGTAGCCGATCTGCGTCAGGTAGATGGTCCGCGCGCGCACATCGGCGGCCTCGTCATCGTAGCCAAAGCGCCGGAACATGCCGGTCAGGGCGTTGATACGGGTGTCATCGGCCAGCGCAATTTCCGCGCTGACTTCTGCCGACTGCATGGCCCAACTGCGCACGGCAAATTCGAACTGCGAGTCGAACAGCTCCGGGTTCAGCCAGCATTCAAAGACGTTGAGAATCGCCTCGGAAATGCTTTCGGCGTAACGCTCGCACTGGAACACCAGGTTGCCGGTGTTCTTGTCGCGCCAGCGCGCCAGCAAGGCGGCGAGCAGTTGCTCGCGGTCCTCGAAAAACCAATAGAAACTGGTACGCGACAAGCCCAACTGCTTGGCCAGCGGCAGCACGCGCACGGCGTCGATGCCGGACTCTTTCAACGCCGCGTAGGCGGCGTCCAGCCACACATCGACCGAGCCTCGCCAGCCCGTGTCCTGGTTCTTGCCTCGCGGTTTTGCCGATTGAGCCATCCGGGGGTCACCTTTGCCTGGGAAATGCCGGTCACTTTACACGCCCCCTTCCCTGCGTGCAGTTCGTCGGTAAAACCGCACAAAGAAAAAATCCAGACTACTGTACATACATACAGAAACGTAGTTGAGGATGAGCACCATGAATGAAGATTTGAAGCAGGCAGGTTCTACCACCACCGCACAGCCGACCACCTCATTCGAGCAGGCTAAGACCGGTCGAGCACTGGATTTCACCTGGGCGCCTGACGCCAACACGACGAACACCATCGTCTCGGCGGATTGTGTCGACTATCGGGTCGATACCTCCCGGGGCAGCCCCACCGGTGACAGCCACTCCATTGCACGGCTGACCTACGTCCAGGGGAATGGGGGTGGCCAGATCGGCACGCTGTTTCTCGAAGAGGTGCGTGCGGGCGTAGGCGCCAATACCCAGATAGGGCTGATGGTAGGACGCAAATGGGCAATGGACGCCGACACAGCGAATACCGGCAGCATCGGCACCTACGTCGTGGAACAGTTCGATGACATGCGTGCCAGCGTCAACTACGTCGGGGCCTTCGCCCGTGTCTTCGCCGACCCCAGGATGGTCAGTTATCACGCCGGGGGCCATGTACACACCAATATCTCGATCACCGGCAGCAGGGCCCTGAGCATGGCGGATTCAGGCAAGTCGATTCTGGTCCTGAGCAACACGGACGTGACCCTGACGCTGGGTGATGATGTGACGGAAGGGTTCAGGGCCACGTTGATCCAGGCGGCGGCAGGCAAGATCAACATCGTCGCATCGGGCGACCACACGCTCTACAGTAATGCGGGAAGCCGTACACGCACGCTGAGCCCCCTGGATGAGCTGGAGCTCAGCACGTTTCCAGGCGGCCCGGTGTTCCTGGCCTTCCGGGTGAGGCCGGCAGCCTGAGGTAGCAGGCCAGGCCCCGGGCATTCGGCAGCAAGCAGCCTTGAAGATCAACGCGGCCAACGAGTTCCCTAGGAACACTCAGGCGCAAGTTCCCTGAGGAATGCCCAAACCAATGCGTTGAACACCTCGCCCTGGTCGTCATGCACATAGTGACTCGCGTCGGCCACCTCCACGGTCCGAATATGCGGGTTGCTCGCGGTCATTGCTTCCAACGTTGCTGCCGGCAGGAAGTCCGAGCGGCCGCCGCGAATAAACAGGGTCGAGCAATCCAATGCACGCACCGCCGGCCACAAATCCGTCGGCTCGATGCTCAGGCGCGCCTGGGCAATCCCCTGCTGATCATGGCGCCAGGTGATCCCTGCGTCGTTTTCTTTCATCGAATGCGCCAGCCTGGAGTTCAGGCCCTGCTCCGACAGACCGGGGCGTGACGCCTGCCAGAAGGCACGGGCCAGCTCCCAGTTCTCGAACTGCAACGGTGTCTGGCTCATCTCGCGGCGGATACGCGCAGCGCCATCGCCCTGGCTTGAAGAACCGGGGCCGATGTCTTCAATCATCAGCCCCATCAGCCGACCAGGGTGCTGCCGCGCATATTCAAGGGCGTTGGCGCCGCCCAATGAATGCCCCAGCAAGACAAACCGCTGCAAGCCCACATGGGCGACGAAGTCAGCGAGGTCTTCGACATAGGACTGCGTGTGGTAGGTGTCGGGCGCGGCCCAATCACTCAGGCCCCGCCCGCGTTGGTCCAGGGCATAGATGCAATAGCCTGCGCCCAGGGACTGCACCAGCGAATCCCAGGTTTGCGCATAAGCGCGCAAACCATGCAGCAGCACCAGCGGCACGCCACCCGGCTTGCCCCAACGCAAGAAATGCAGGCGCAGGCCGCAACGGTTGGTGAAGAAACAGCTGTCAGCAAGCATCGGTGTGTTCCTCTAGAAACGATCGAAGCGATAAGGGCTTGGGTCGATGATCGGTGTATGCCCGCTGACCAGGTCTGCCGCGAGATGACCCGCTGCGGGCGACGTACCGAAGCCATGCCCGGAGAAACCCGTGGCCACGGTCAGCCCGGGGATCTGCGCAACCGGCCCGATCACCGGGTTCGAATCCGGCGTGACATCAATCGTACCGGCCCAGGCCTGGGCGATGCGCGCCTGCTCGAACACCGGCCAGGCGGCGATGAGGTTGTTCATCGCATCGCCGTTCAGCCGTGGGTTGGCCGGAGGGTCCTGCACCCGGACGCGCTCGAACGGGCTCACACTGCTGGAGTGCCAACGCCGTGCAAGCTTCAGGTCGTGCAGGAACGGCTTGCCCAGCGATACATCGAGCACATGACGCTGCGCCCGGAACTGCGGCATGTACTGCTTGGCGAGCAACAGGTGATCAAGGGTCAGGAAGGCGTCCAGCTTGCCGCGCTGGGTGACGATGAAACCGCCGTCCTTGTGCTTGCGGAACGAAAAGTCCGGTGCGCCGACGGCAATCTGCGTCGGCCCTTCCATGGGGTGGGTGCGCAGTACCGAGCAGGTCAACGGCAGGGTCGGCAACGACACCCCCAGGTTACCCAGGAAGCGCCGCGACCACATGCCTCCCGCCAGCAATACGTGGTCGCAGCGGATTTCACCTCGCTCGGTGACCACGCCACTCACGGCCCCGGCAGACATTTGCAGCGTACGCACCGCACACTGCTCGACAATCACCACGCCCAGCGCCATGGCCGCCTTGGCGATGGCGCTGCTGGCCAGGGTCGGTTCGGCGCGTGCGTCAGACGGCGTGAAGATGCCACCCGCCCAATCGCCCACGCCGCCGGGCACCAACCCATCGATCTCACGCTTGCTGAGCAACCGTGAATCCAGGGACAGATGCTCCACGGACTTGAGCCAGCCTTCATGCATCGCCATCTGCGCCGGGGTGCGACCGACAAACATAATGCCTTCCTGACGATAGCCGACATCCGCGCCAACCCGCTCGGGCATCTTGGCCCATAACCGGTCGGCCGCGAGGGCCAGGGGAATATCGGCGGCGTGGCGGCTGGTCTTGCGTACCCAGCCCAGGTTGCGCGACGACTGCTCGGCGGCGATGCGGCCTTTTTCCAGCACCACCACCGCGATGTTGCGTTCGGCCAGGGTCAATGCCGCCGTCAAGCCAATAATCCCGCCACCAATGATGACAACGCTGGTGGCGGCAGGAAACGCGGCGGATGTGTTCACGGGCGCAATAGTCGGTGCCATGATCAAGACTCGCTGATGGGCAAATAGGAGCAACCGCTGGCGGTCACTGCGACAGACGAATGACTTCGACCTGCGCCTTGGATGCGTTGCGATAGGCCGTCACTTCCAGCTCCACCTTGTAGACCGTCGACCCCAGTGGCGGGCACGTGACGGTGCTGGCCGGGTCGACGCCGCGAAACTTCTCGCCGATCAGGCCCATCACCGCCGGCACGTCCTTGGGGTCCTGGATGAACACCCGCGAACACACCACATCGGCCAGGCTTGCATCCACCGCCGCCAGGGCGGTTTCGATGTTGGCGAAGACCTGGTGGGCCTGCTCCAGGACGTCTTCCGGGATCAGTTTGGTCTGTGGGTTGCGACCTGCGGTGTTGGACACGTAGATCCAGTTGTCGACGACCACCAGGCGCGAATAGCTGGCCTGGTCTTCGAACGGCGAGCCGGTCTTGAGCTTGATGATGTTTGTCATGTCGAATGCCTCGTCAGAATAGGGGTTGAGTGACTTAACGCAGTACCGGGGTTTCCCACAGGTTCAGGCTGACGCCGATGCCTCGCCTGATCGCATTGCGGTACACCACCGTGCCCCAGGCCACGTCTTCCACGGGCATGCCGCCGACCGACATGATGATGATTTCCTCATCGGTCCTGCGGCCAGGGGCGGCGCCGGCGATGATCTTGCCGATGTCCTCGACGTCTTCCAGGCGCAAGGTGCCTTCGGCAATCATGTCCATGAAGCGCACGCCAATCACCGGCACGCAGTGATGCGCAGGCTTGGGCAACTCTTCAAACCAGGCCTGGTAAAGACCGGTGTTATCCAGCACCTTGCGCACGTCCGCCTGCTCCATGCCTTCATCGAGCGAGCAGGCCGCCGGCATCGCCAGAAATGCGCCCGGCTTGACCCATTCACGCCGCACAATTGGGTAGTTCGAGGGGTCGCCCGTTTCGCCGGAGCTACAATAAGTAACAAGGTCCGAATCGCGGACCACCTCTTCCAGGGTGTCCACCACCTTTATCGTGGTGATTTGCGGATAGGTCGCTTCAACCCACGCAATAAAATCGGTCAGGCTCTTCTGGCCACGGCCTTTGATTTTCAGCGTATCGATGTGCGGGCAGACCGCGATGAACGCCGCCAAGGTGGTCTTGCCCATCACGCCCGGCCCCAGCAGGCCCACGACTTTCGAGTCCTTGCGCGCCAGGTGGCGTGCGCCCACACCGGGAATGGCCCCGGTGCGATACGCCGACAGCAGGTTGGCCGACATGTGTGCCAACGGCGCACCGGTGTCGGGATCATTCAGGGTGAACATCAGGATCGAGCGCGGCAGACCCTTTTCGCGGTTGGCGATATTGGAGCCGTACCACTTCACGCCAGCGGTGCAGAAGCTGCCGCCCAGGTAGGCCGGCATGGCCATCATGCGCCGGTCGGCCGTGGGCTTGGGCATGTTCGGGAACGGCGAATCCTTGGGGAAAATCACCATCGCACCATGGGAATCATTGTTCGGCCCGGCCATGCGGTAGTCGCCGGCGTACAGCAGGCTGAACATCTCTTCCATGGTATTCACGCACGCCAGCATGTCGGTCACGCCCGCGCGGATCATGTCCGGCTCGGAGAGGTAGATAAAGTCGATTTTTGTAGTCGTAGACATAGTTATTCTCGGGTCGAAGGTGATACCGCTGCGGTAGGCGCAGCGCCACGCTGTCGAGGTCGAGTATCGAGGGCACGGAGCCGGGTCGTATTGTAGTTTTCGGACACGCCAGGCCTTGTGTTACCGCCAGAGTTGGCGCGAATCCTGCGTGAAAAATCGCGCCTCTGAGCCTCTCGACAGTGCACCTATGATCTCGACTCCACGGCACCACACGGCAAACGAACAACCCTGGTTCGTTCTCAATTCGTCACGGTATTCGGTCATGCCCTCCGACCACCCGGCGATCTCGCACTTCTATGCGTTCGATGCGGCTCAATCGACTCAGGTACTGGCCGTTCCGGACGGGTGCGTGGACATCGTCTTCGACTGTGATGCCGTGCGTCCGAGCGCCAAGATCTGCGGGACGCCGCTCGCCGCCAAGGCGGTCGAATTGAACCCGAACCACCATTACTTCGGCGTGCGTTTTTCACCCGGCGTCATTCCCGGTTTCATCAATGTGCTGGCGGAAGAATTGACCGAGCGGGAGCTCGACTTGCTGGAGGTTTCGACGTTTGCCCGGCGCATCTTCGACAACATCGTGCAGGCGCCGCAGTTGAGCGAGCAAATGCGCCTGTTCAATGACTATCTTGCACCCCGCCTGATGGGCAAGGCATCACCGCTGACCGCCCTGGTCATTCAACAAGCCATGCGGCATCGCGGGTCTATTCGCATCCACCAGCTTGAAGACCTCAGCGGTTACACCAGCCGCACGCTGCACCGCCAGTTCAGCCAGGACACCGGCATGTCGCCCAAGGCCTTTTGCCGGATCATCCGCTGCCAGGCCGCCCTGGACACCCTCAATACCTGCCGGGACGTGTCGTTCTCGGCGTTGGCGCTCGACCTGGGTTTTGCCGACCAGTCGCACTTCCTGCGCGACTTCAAGCAACTGGTCAGCACCACGCCCTGCGACTACCAGCGCAAAATGCTGCAGAACGCCTACGCCGAGCGGATCAGCTACGCCTGAGAATGGGCGCCCTAGCGGGTCGCCCTGAGGGTTTCGGAGGGTGACTCGCCAAACAGTTCCCGGTAATGCCCGGCAAAATGGCTCAGATGAAAAAAGCCCATCGCCACGGCAATTTCGCCAACGTTCTGGGAGCAGGCAGAGGTGCTGTTCAAGCGGCGGCGCACGGCATTCAGACGCAGGTTGCGCAAGTATTCGACCGGGCGCATGCCGGTCACGGCCTGGAAACTGTTCTGCAGGGTGCGCCGGCTCACCCGCAGGTGTTCGCACAGATCAAGAATGCTCAGGGGCGTGTCGCCACTGGCGTCGATCAACTCCTGGCAACGCTTGACCAGGTAAGCACTGACAGTGACATTGCCACGCCGGCAACGCACCTCATCGGTGGCGTTGCTGAACAGATCGAGGAAGGCGTTGAGCAATTCGTCTTCAAGCATTTTTTCAGCCGCTGGGCTGACCGCCTCGGACTGTTCCACCAGGTGACAGAACAGGGGATGGATACGCTGGCGAATGCGCAAGAGTAACGCATCGTCCACGCTCAACTGAGAAGTGGTCTTCAGCCGCTTGAGCTGCTCGTTGGACAATTCGAAGGCCGCCAGTTTGGCGAAGCGCACCGCGTCGATATTGAACGCAAAAAAGTGCGTGCCCTCGGGCGCATGCAACACAAACTCCTCGCCATCGCGCAACAGCACCACGCTGTGGGTGCCTACCTGTTGGCCTTGCACCACCGGCGCGGGGCCCAGCGACATGGCTGCGCACAGCCGCCCTTTCGGGGCGAAACCGCGCTGGACCACGCGTTTGTCCAACACCTCCTGGAACACCTGGAAGCGATCGGCGGACAATTGCCGCAGCTCACTCGTCAGGCAACCACGGCCAAGCTGGTCATACACTTGGCGCCAGCCGTGGATAGACCCGGCGTGTTGTTGAGGGTCATTGAAGGTTCGCGCTTCAGCGAGCATGGTTGTCGTTCCTCGGTGGTCTGGTGTCTTCATCGACCTGAAAGGGACGCTGTCATCCTTGACCGCACGTGGGTTTACACCGGCACGGTGTCAGCGGTGAAAACCAAAGCCAGTTCCGTGCCAAACATCTGCAGGCGATAGGTGGTCGGCTGGATGCTCATGGGCGCCAGCAACGCCCCGGACAGCACGACCTGTCCCGCCTCCACCGGTTGACCGTCGGCCAGCAGGCGCCGGATCAGCCAGCACAGGTTGGCCAGCGGTGTGTCTTCGCGCTCCAGGGTATTGCCGTCGCCGTACAGCGCACCGGCGCACTCCAGGCGGTAGGTTGCATTGAGGTGCAGGGCTGGATCAAACGGCGTCCGTGGCCCGATGCAATAAAGCCCCGCCGCGGCGTTGTCGGCCAGGAACGCGCCGGCGCCAAAGGTCCAGGCTTGCCAGCGGCAGTCGGCGATTTCGAAGGCAGGCGCGACGTCACGGATGGCCGCCAGGATGTCATGGTCGCTGTAGTCACCGGGCGCCAGGGTGCGCCCGATGACCACCGCCACTTCAATCTCCAGCTTGGGCTGGATCAACCGTGACAGGGCCACCGCCGTGCCCGGCTTGACGCTCATGTTCTCGGTCAACGCGCCGTACACCGGCTGATCGAGGCCAAAACGCTGTTGCGCGGCGCTGCCGGCGAAGGCGATCTTCCACCCGCTCAGGCGCTCGCCGGCCGCCAGGCGGGCGTCCAGCCCCAGGCGTTGCAGCGCGTAACCGGAATACGGGTCCAGCGTCTCGGCGGGCAGCGGCGGCAGGGCCTGCCGGGTCAGGGTGGCCTGGTGCAAGCGGTTGAGCAGTTCGTTGTTGTGGCTCATGACAGTTGCTCCGCCAGTTTGCGCAGTACCCCATCCAGTCGCTCGGGCGTGGTGATCGCGGCGACAAAACGGTCCGGCCGCACCACTACGATGCAATCGCGCACCTTGGAGAACCACTCGCCCAGGCGGTTATCCACGTCTTCCACGCTGATGGCGTCCATCGCCGTCAACGGCTGGTGACGGCCCAGGCCGCTGCGCGAACGATTGACCTGGATGAAGCGTGTGTCCCAGCGCGCCCAGAATGTCGCCATCTCGTCACTGAGTTGCTCGCGCGGGTTGACCCGGTAACCCAACACCGCATAGGAATGCCCCAACACGTCATCCAGGCGCCGACGCTGACCCTTGGCGTCTTCGATATAGGGCTGCACAAACAGCTGGCCGACCAGGTCGTCCTCACGCAGTTCGGCACGTTCGTGATAGACCAGGCCCTTGGTGATGGTGGCCTTGGGTTTGAACTTGAACTCCAACAGGTGCGAGCGCAGGTTGTCGACGCTGTTCACTGCCTGGAACAACCAGTCGCGCACGCCGGCCATCAACGGGTTGGTCAAGCCCAATACGGTGCCCATATTGTCGGCCAGTGCCACCAACTCGGTGGCATGCCCACGGCGCTCCTGGTCGTAGCTTGCGAGGATCCCATGGGACGCACGCCCCTGGATTATTGCCGCGAGTTTCCAGACCACGTTGGCCACGTCGCGCAAACCTGAATTGAGGCCCTGCCCGGCCCAGGGTGGCGAGATATGCGCGGCATCCCCCACCAGCGCCACACGCCCTTGGACAAAGCGTGCCGCCACCCGGGAGTGGTGGGTGTAGGCGCGGATGCGGATGATGTTCAACTGGTCGACGGCGTCGCCGATATGCCCACGGATCAGGTCACGGATGGTGCTTTCTTCGCACATCTTCGCCTCATCTTCGCCTTCCATCAGCATGAACTCCCAACGCCGCTGCTGGTAAGGCAGGTAGATGCACACGAACGGGCGCTGCGGGTCGGCATGCAGTGCGGTGTAGGGGGCATCCAGGGTGTCATTGGCGGTGTCGACCACCACCCATTTGCGCGGATGGGTCAGCCCCAGCAGTTCAACACCGACCTTTTTGCGTACGGTGGAGCGCCCGCCATCGGCGCCGATCACATAGTCGGCGCGCAGCTCATAGATCTCGCCCTGGGCATTGCGCACCTGCAAGGTCACACCCTCGCCGTCCTGCTCCAGTTCAAGCATTTCATGGCCCTGGCGCAACTCCACACAGGTACGCTGCCCCAGGTTTTCGCGCAGCGTGCCTTCAAGTAACTGCTGCATGAAGATGTTGCGCATCGGCCAGCCGTAGTGGGCAGTGCTCGGCTTGACCTCGGCGAAACACACGCCACGTGCGTTGTAATAGCGCAACGGCACGTCGCAGATCATGTCCCGCGCGGCCAGTTCGGCAACGCCGATGCCCTGCAACACCCGCAGCGCTTCATCGTCCATGCCCACCGCACGCGGGTAAGGCAGGATGCAATCAGCCAGTTCAAGGACGACGCAGTCGACACCGTACATCCCCATATAGTGTGCGGCCGTGATCCCATTGGGACCGCCGCCGACAATGACAACTTGGGTCTTCTCCTGCTTCATCGCTCATCACCGCTTTCTTGTTGTGGTTGTAATCCGGTACAGCTCAAGGCGCACGCCTGCTGTCAGTGCAGCCCATCCAGGCCTTTGACGTCCTTAGCCTGCAGGCCGCCCAGGCGCGCATGCAAGCGTCCACGCGTGGCGAAGGCCCAGATGATCACGACCTCGTCGGGCGCCGGCCCGTCGCCAAACATCAGCGATATGCTGTCGTAGTGGGAACGGACGTACAGGGCATCCTTGTGCGCCAGCGGTACGTCGATGGTCGACCCCGGCCCGCCACGCTTGCCGGTGGACGGTACCCAGGATTTGCCGCCGCCCAGCGCGACGCGGATCGGGTCGGCTGCCGGGTTGGTCAGGAATGCGTTACCGTGCTCGTACTCGCCCTCGCTGCCCACCAGGATCGCCTTGCCATAGCTGACAATCTCACGGGCACCGGCCAATGCCTGGATGCGCCGGCCAAACTCTTCGCCCAGCAGCGGCGAAGGGTCGACCAGTTCGGCGAGCGACTCGCTGTAGCGACCGGCATAAGGGTTGGCGATCACGGCGGCAATCGCATATTTGAACAGTGGCTCGCCATCGGCCAGTTGGCCGGTTTCGTTGGCCAGGGTTTCTTCGACAAAGCTGTACCATTTGCGGATGTGATAGCTAGCAAAATTCGCGGTTTTCATCGGGGTTGCCTCAAAGTGGGTCCAGTGGGTCCAGGTTGAAATGTCGGCTCGGTGCGCCAGCGGCCTTGAACCGGGCCTTGCCGCGCGCATCGTCATGCTCGGTCTCGAGGAAGAATTCCATGCGGTTGCCGTCGGGGTCGTTGAAGTACACGCCATGGCCGATTTCGTGGTCGGTGATCTTGACCACCTCGACACCCTTGCCCAGCAACATGCCGTAGAGCTGGCGCAGGGTGGTCATGTCTCCGTCGATTTCCAGGCCGTAGTGTTGCAACCCCAGCCCACCCTGATGGGCGCCAGGGTCGGCGCGGATCAAGGCGATGTCGTGGTGCTTGCCGCCAAACGCCATCATGACCCAGCTCTCGCCCCGGGCACTTTCGTGCATGCCCAGAATGTCGGCGTACCAGCGCGCCGACACGTCCGGGTCACTGACCCAGAGCGATAAGTGAGTACGCAGGATCTCGACTTTCATGGCGATATACCTCAGTGCTTCTTGACGATGGATTGATGCCCGGCCTTGATCTGCGCCACGGCCGGCGTCCACAGCACATCGGCGATCTCGCTGAAGTCGCGCCACTGTTTCTGCCAGCCGTCGCCGCCGTTGTCGGAGGTGAACAGATGCCCGTACTTGGTGCCCGCCACGATCTGCCGGGGGTTGGCCGGGTTGAAGGCAATCGCCCACACGCAGGAATTGGGCTGCTGGGAAAGCGGCAGCACTTCCCAGCTGAGCGCCGCATCGCGGGACACCAGGATCTTGCTGGTGGTGCCCGGCGTGCCATCGGAAATGCTCAGGTACAGGTCGCTTTGCGAGCCCAACGGCGCGTTCATGGCGCGGATGTAATACAGGCCGAAGGCTTCGCGGCCGATGATGCCGGTCCAGGTCAGCCCTTCGTCCAGGCTGCGGTAGACCGCGTTGACGCAGACCACCACGATGACTTTCTGGCCATGGTTGGGCAGTACCAGGATGTTGTGCACGTCCGAGTTGAACTCCCACAACAGGCGGTCATCGACGCGGGTCCAGCTGTCGCCGCCGTCGCGGGAGTGGAACAACCCACCCTCTTCAAGGCCGAACCACAGTTGGTCGGGGTCGGTCGGGTCGTAGGCAAACGCCAGCAGGCGTGGGCGACTGACGCCGTCGCAAAACTCCGGAATTTCCACCGGTGCCCGATCCCAGCTCAGCCCACCGTCCAGGGTGCGCCACAACACAGCGCGGGAAGGTGCACCGGTGCCGACGAAAATCCGTTGTGCGTTCCGTGGGTCCACCGCGACTTTCCACACGGTCTGCCCGTTGAACGGCGAATCGACGCGCTGCCAATGGCCGCCGGTGTCACGGCTGACGCACAAGCCCACGTCGGTGCCGGCATAAATCACCTCGGGCGCGTCGGGGTGCAGGCTCAGTGAGCGAGTGATCGCATCGAATTCCAGGTCCTGCCCCAGGCCCAGGCGATGCCAGGTACGGCCATCGTCGGCACTGCGGATCACCGCTTGCCCGACGGTGGCCACCAAAAGGGTTCCGTTACTCATCACAGATGCTCCTCAGATATAGATACCACGGGTCAAACCGCCGTCGATGCCGATGGACTCGCCGGTCACCGCGCCGGCCTTGGGCGACGCCAGGAAACCAATCAGCCAGCCCATTTCAATCGGAGCGAGGGTGCGGCGAATCGGCGTCGCGTCGATGTAAGCCTGCTCGACCTGCTCCGCGGTCTTGCCTTGCTTGACTGCTTCGCGGTCATACAGCTCCTGGATATGCGGGGTATCCACAACGCCTGGGTGAATCAGGTTGACCGTGATGCCCGAGGGGCCAAGCTGGTCGGACAGAGTCTTGGTCATGTGGGCGATGGCCAGGTTGCGCATGCCCGACAGCACCTTGCTACTGCGTCCGGTGAGGCCACCGATGTTGATGATGCGACCGAAGCCGGCGGCCTTCATGTGCGGGGTCACGGCCTTGGCGCAACGGAAGTAGCCGATCACTTTGGTGTTGAGGTCCGACAGCAGCTCATCGTCACCGGCGTGTTCGATGTCATTGCGCACTACGCCAGACGGCGCAGCGGCACCGTTGACCAGGATGTCGATGCGGCCGAAGTGCTTGTAGGCGGCTTCGACCATTTCCGACACGGCGGACATCTCATTGGTGTCGCAGAACAGCGGCAGCACTTCGTTGCCGGTCTGGGCGCTGATCTCTTCGGCGGCCAGTTGCAGGAACGCCATGCGGCGCGCGCAGATCACCACCTTGCAGCCTTCTTCGGAGAGAAAACGTGCGACTTCCTTGCCGATGCCCATGCCGCCACCGGTAACGATGGCCACGCGGCCTTTCAATTCCAGATCCATAACAATTACCTCGTGTGATTATTCAGTTCAGGCCAGATCGACAAACACGCTTTTGGTCTCGGTGTAGGCATCGATCACGTTCTTACCCATTTCCCGGCCCCAGCCGGATTGCTTGTAGCCGCCGAATGGCGAGGCCGCATCGACCACGTTCCAGCAGTTGACCCACACCGAGCCCGCCTTGAGTTGCGCCGCCACGCGGTGCGCCGAGCGCAGGTCGCGGGTCCACAGGCCGGCCGCAAGGCCATAGGGCGAATCGTTGGCGCGCAGCACCAGGTCATCGATTTCGGTCCAGCTCATTACCGTCAGCACCGGGCCGAAGATTTCTTCGCGGGCGACGCAGGCCGCCTCGGCGCGATCTAGGAACACACTGGGCGCAATGAAGTGGCCACGCTCCAGGTGGGCCGGACGCCCGCCACCGCAGATCAGTTCGGCGCCCTCTTCCTGGCCGCGTTGCAGGTAGCCCTTGACCGTCGCCAGCTGGCGCCCGGAAACCAGCGGGCCCATGCTGCTGGCCGGGTCCAGGCCATTGCCGAGGACATGGGCGGCGGCGTGCCGTTCGAGTTCTTCGAGGACCTGGTCCAGCACGCTGGCGTGCACGTACAACCGCGAAGCGGCGGTGCACACCTGGCCCTGGTTGTAGAAAATGCCATCGGCGGCGCCTTTGGCGGCGCGCACGATATCGGCGTCGGGCAGGATGATGTTCGGCGACTTGCCGCCCAGTTCCAGCGAGACCTTTTTCATGTTGCGCGTGGCCGCTTGCGCGATCAGCCGGCCGACCTGGGTCGAGCCGGTAAAGGCGATCTTGTCCACATCGGGATGCTCCGCCAGCGGCGCACCGGTTTCGGCGCCAAGGCCGGTGACCAGGTTGACCACGCCGGCCGGGAACCCCGCCGCCTCGATCAACTGCACCAGGCGGATCGCAACCAGCGGCGTTTGTTCGGCAGGCTTGAGCACCGCGACGCAACCGGTGGCCAGCGCCGGGCCGAGCTTCCACACGCACATGTTCAGCGGGAAGTTCCACGGCACGATCAGCGCGCAGACCCCCACCGGTTCACGCAGGGTGTAGTTGAGCATCGGCGCGCCGCTGGCCGGTGAAACGGGCAAGGTGCTGCCTTCGATCTTGGTCGGCCAGCCGGCGAAGTAGCGCAGGATGGTGGCGGCGCTGGCCGCTTCACCGCGCGCCGCAGCAATCGGCTTGCCGTTTTCCAGGGTGATCAGCTGCGCCAGTTCTTCGCGGTGCTGGTCCAACAGGTCCGCCAGGCGGAACAGCAGCAGGCCGCGCTGGGCCGGTGACTGCAACGACCAGGCGCCGTTGAACGCCGAACGTGCGGCGGCGACGGCGGCGTCCACGTCCCGTGCACCGCCCTGGGCCACTTCGGTCAGGGTGTCTTCGGTGGCCGGGTTTTCCACCGCAAAACGGCGGCCATCGGCAGCATCCTGCCAACTGCCACCGATAAACAGGCGTCCCGGCTGGGACAGAAAAGCCTGGACGGCGGGTAGTACTTCAAACAGCTTCATGGTCGACTCCTTCACAGCGCCATTTCGATCAGGCAAGGCCCGCCGTCGGCATTTGCATTGGCCAGCGCCCGTTGCAGTTCGGCATTGGTGTGCACCGTGCTGGCTGGCACGCCGTAGCCTTTGGCCAGGGCTTTCCAGTCAATGCGCGGGCTGTCGAGCACCGTCAGCTTCAGGGCTTCGGGTCCCAGTTCGGTCATGCCGAAACGACGCAACTCGTTCTGCAGAATCGCGTAGCGGTGGTTGGCGGCAATCAGGATCACCACTGGCAGTTGCTCGCGGGCAATGCTCCACAGGGTTTGAATGGTGTACTGGGCACTGCCGTCCGATTGCAGGCAGTACACGCGGTTGCCGCGCTCGGCCAGGGCGGCGCCGAAGCCCACCGGGATACCCTGGCCGATCGCGCCACCGGTGTTGGTCAGTACCCGGTGCCGAGCGGCGCGGGCCGAAGCGGTGAAGAACGGATAGCCGCAGGTGCCGCCTTCGACGGAGACAATGCTGTCGTCCGGCAGGGCGGCAGCCAGCAACTGGCCCACCGACTGTGGGGTCAGCTCGGCGTGACCGGGCGGCAGTTCGATGCCCTGGGGCGTCGGCACATAAGCGGGTGCATCCAGGGCGTCGGCCAATGCCGTCAGCGCGCCGGCCACATCGTCACCGACATCGGCCAACGCCAGCAGGCGCTCACGTTCGGCCAGGCGCGACGGGATGCCTTCGTAGCCGAAGTAGCTGATGGGCTCCGGCACGCCGGCGCACACCACCAGGTCGTATTGTTCGAGGATTTCAATCGCCACTTCCGGGAAGTACGGCAGGCGGTCCAGGTCCGGCAGGCCACCGCCACGGTAGCTCAGGCGTGGAAAGGTCTCGGCGAACAGACGCACGCCCGGCAGTTGCGCCAGGCGCCCCGCCGCTTCCAGGCCGGCAACCGACAAGCCTTCGTCGCCGACGATAAACACCAGGCGCAGGCCGTCACGCAGGGCCTTGGCCACGTTCTCGATGCGGTCGCCGGCAAAGCGCCGGACCGGCGGGCGGATCGGGGCGAATACACCGCTGTGGGTCACGGCATGGGCTTGCAGGTCCATGGGCAGGATCAAACTGGCGATCTGCCCCTTGGCCTGCCAGGCCGCGCGCATGGCTTCCTGCAGATCCTCGCCCACCCCCGACGCCGTGCGCGAGGTGCGCACCCAGCCGGAGACCGCGCCTGCCAGGGCCTGGATGTCACTGGCCAGCGGCGGGTCGTAGTTGACGTGCCAGGAGGCGTGATCGCCGATCACGTTGACGATGGGAGTGTTGGCGCGCCGTGCGTTGTGCAGGTTGGCGATGCCGTTGGCGAACCCGGGCCCCAGATGGGTCAGGGTCATGGCCGGTTTGCCGGCAATCCGGCCATAGCCGTCCGCCGCGCCGGTGCAGACCCCTTCAAACAACGACAACACCGGCTTGAGTGCAGGTGCGCTGGCCATCGCCGCCACCAATGGAATTTCGGTGGTTCCGGGGTTGGCGAAGCAGTACTCGATACCGCTTGCCGCAGCCGCATTCACTATCAGTTGCGCACCATTCATTTTCAGCCCTCTTGCTTGAGCGTTTGCAGTGATGAGATTTATCACACACAAAAATTCAATCAACAAGCATTTTATTTTGATTTGTCTCATTTAGTGAGATTTATGTGATTTTTTGGCGACCTCAAAAGCACAAAAGATTGCGTTTTTCTTTCACTGCGGTAGTGTTGCGCCAGCGGAACGCAGCACGTGCCCCTCCCCTTTTTAGGAACGAAATGAGCAGCCTGAGCAAATTGCTGAGCGTCCTGGACCTGTTCGGCCCACAGACATTGAAGATCGACCCCGACACCATCGCCGAGCGCATGGGCCTGTCACGGGCCACCGTGTACCGCTACGTCAAGGACTTGTGCGATGCCGGCCTGCTGACCCGCGTGGATGCTGGCAGCTATGGCCTGGGCCCACGGGTGATCGAGCTGGACTGGAAGATGCGCCAGTACGACCCGATCCTGCTCGCCGGGCGCGAGCTGATGCACGAGTTATCCGCGCAAACGGGCCTGGCGGTGTTTGCCAGCGTGTTTTATGACGGGCGCATCATCAACACCTACATCGCCGAGCCCACCGACACCTATCACTTTGCGTTCGGGCGTGGGCAACCGTTGCCGTTCTTTCGCGGCGCGCAGTCGAAGGTGTTGATCGCCTACCAGAAAGGCCGTCGCCTGCAACGCCTGTTCGACGAGCACCTGGCCAACGACCCCGCCAGCCCCTACGACTGGGCGGGGTTCAACAAGGCCGCGAAAAAGATCCGCAAGGACGGCTACTGCCTGACCCACGATGAGCTCAACCTGGGCCTGACCGGTATCGCCGCGCCCATCATCCAGACCGACCTGGACGAAGTGGTCGGCAGCCTGTCGGCCGTCGGCAGCACGCAAAGCTTCAAGCTGCTGCGCCAGGAAACCGTGATAGAGATGGTCATGGACACCACGCGACGGATCGCCGACAACATGCGCAACCCGCCTACCACCAGAACGGCATAGGTATCCCAACGCCGTACCCAGCCATGCTCAGAACGGCACGGCCACGGTCACCTGGCTGTACACATTGGTGCCATTGCCCCCCACCTGATTACCGCCCGTGGTCGCGTCCTTCTCGGGCTTGTACAGGCCAACCAGCGGGGTGACGATCAGGTGCGGGTTGACCGCCCATTCGGCATACAGGTCCAGTTCCCGGGCAGTGAGGTTGATTGCATCGCGCTTGCGCACGGTGTCGAAATCGAAGAACAGCGCGCCCAGGGTCAGGGTTTCCAGCGGGGTCGCCTTCAACCCGACATGCTGGACCCGTGTATTGCTGTTGAACGGCCCCGAGTAGTTGCTGGCGACTTCGCCTTGCAGCCAGGTGCCGTACCCCAGGCTCTGGCCGGTGAACAACGAGTCCCACTTCTGTGAGTAGCGCGCATAACGGTACGTGAGTTTGGGCGACCAGGCGCTATCGGCAAAAGTGTAGCCTGCCTCGCCGTACCAGGCGTTTTGCGGGCCGGCGTCCTTGTCCTGCCAGGCGTACTCGAATGCCAGGCTGACGTTCTTGACGCCCGCATCGCCCTCACCGCGCACGCTGTAGACATTCATGCCCTTGCGCTGGCGCTGGAAGTCACTGGCCCATTGATCGTTCACGTTGATGCCGTGGATCCAGGTCAGCCCGATCGTCCCCGGCTGGGCGGTGTAGTCCAGCGTACCGGCGGCCAGTTCGGTTTCGGCCTGGGCGCGGTTGTCGGACTTCAACCACAGCAGGCTGCCATGCAGGCCGTCCTGCCCACCCAGGCGCACATACGCGGTCTGGTCGAACGCATGCCGCGCCGCCAGGTAGAACGCCCCCCCGCGGTTCAGCTTGCCATCGGCGGGGCCCTTGCCCAGGTTCGGCCCGTCATCGTTGATCAGGAACCCACGACCCAGCTTGACCACCTGGCGCCCAGCGGAAATATCCACGCCGTTCTTGCCCAGCGCCGGGAACAGATCGTCGGACCGCCAGCCGAGGTACGCGTCTTCAATCTTGGTGGTGCGCTCGGTGCCCAGGGTGTTGCCTGCCGGGTCGCCATCGCCCCAGGTAGCGGAACTGAGCAGTGCAAAGGCACCGTACGCGGTGCCGTTGCCGGCGAGGGCCTGGTCGCCACTCAAGCCATACTTGATAAAACCCTCGCGCCAGGTAGAACCGCCGGGAGTGCCGTCGTAGTTCTTGCGGCTGTTGAATTGCCCGAACACCGCGGTCATGTCGGCGTTGAGGTGACGACTGTCATCGCTGTACAGCTCATAGGCATGCGCGGACGGGAAGGCGCAAAGCACCAGGGTGCACGCCAGCGCGGGGCCGATAAGTGGAGGGTGCATGGCTCAGGCTCCTTGTGCTGGCTTGCGAACAAACAGCAATTGCTGACCGGTGAACTCCAGCAGGCCTTCCAGGCCGAACTCGACGCCAAACCCGGACATCTTGCTGCCGCCAAACGGCGTGTTCGGCTGGATCTGCGCATGACAGTTGACCCACGCCACCCCACTCTCCAGGCGGCTGGCCAGGAGCTGGGCCTGTTCGACATCCGGCCCCCACACCGAGCCGCCCAGGCCCATGTCACCGGCATTGGCGCGCCGCAGCACGTCTTCCACGTCGCGGTAGGCGATCAGCGGTAGCACGGGGCCGAACTGTTCTTCGTCGACCAGGCGCTGACCGTCGGTGACGTCGGCCACCAGGGTGGGCGGGTAGAAAAAACCGGGGTGATCCAGGCGTGCGCCGCCGCACAGCACCCGCCCGCCGTTGGCCCGTGCGTCGTCGACCAGGGCTTCCACCAGCGCCAGCTGTTCCAGGTTCTGCACTGGACCGAAGGTGACCCCGGCCTCCAGGCCGTCCCCCACCACCTGGCGCGCCGCGATCTGCGTCAGCGCCTCGGCGAAGGCTTGGTATTGCGACTCGTGGATATACAGGCGCTTGAGGGCGGCGCAGGTCTGCCCCATGTTGAGAAACGCCGCCTGGAAGATCGCCTCGGCCACCTCTTGCACCGGCGTGCCCGGCAGGATGATCGCCGCGTCGTTGCCGCCCAGCTCCAGGGTCAGGCGCTTGAGGTTACTGGCAGCGCCGCGCATCACGCTTTGCCCGGTGGCGGTGGAGCCGGTGAAGACAATCTTCTGGATGCCTGGATGCGCCGTGATCGCGCTGCCGAAGCCTTGCTCGCCCGTCACGCAATTGATCACGCCGTGGGGCACATGGCGGGCGATGATGTCGACCAGGCCCAGGGTGCTCAGCGGCGTCAGGCTCGACGGTTTGCTGATCACGCAATTACCGGCCCGCAATGCCGGCATGATGTGCCACACGGCGATCATGAACGGCCAGTTCCACGGCGTGATCGAGGCCACTATGCCCAAGGGTTTGCGGTGCAACTCGATGCGTTGGGTGGGGGTGTCTTCCACCAGCTCCACGGCAATGTCTTGCCCCGCCGCGTAGCGGGTCCAGGCGGCCGCGCCCATGACTTCGGAAAACGCCAGTTCCAGCGGTTTGCCTTGTTCCTGCACGATCAGCCGGGCCAGTGCATCGGCCTCCCGTTCGATATCCGCCGCAATCGCCAGCAGGCGTGCGCTGCGGTCGGCGTGGCTGCTGTGGCGCCAGCTTTTGAACGCCACCTGCGCGGCCTCCACCGCCTGGTCGAGTTGCCCCAAAGAACCTGCCGGGCAGTGGGCGAACACCGCCCCGGTGGCCGGGTTGACCACTTCGAACCGCCCCTGCTCACCGGCCACCAGGGCCCCGTTGATAAGCATCTTGTAGTTGTGCATTTGCAACCTTCCTTTCACACGCTGGCGGGCCTGGCCGAAGGACGGCAGGCCGGTTTTATCTGGATGATCGGGTGTGGCTCAGAGCTTGTGGCTGCCCAACGCGTGGAAGCGCTGCGGCGAGAGTTTGCGCAAGCGTGCGGCGAGGTAAACCCCGATGATCAGGGCCACGGGGATGATCGCGCACAGGCCATAGGACAGGAGCTTGCTGGCCCCGGTCAGCACGTCGAAGTGCACCACCGCCAGCACCAGCACCGACACCAGGGCCAGGCTGGAGAAAACGGGGAGGATACGCCCACGCCAGAGCCCGACGTTCAGTTCGGGATGACGCTGGAAGTACACGCACACCGCCACCGACGTCAGCGCCATCAGCAGGATGACGCACAGCGTCGCCAGGTTGGACAGCCAGGCGAACAGTTGCAGGATCGGATCGGCATCCATGGCGGCAAAAATCAGCACCACCACTGCTGCGATCAGGCTCTGCAAGGCCGAGCCCATGTGCGGGCTCTGGTGTACGCGATGGGTGGTGCCCAGCAGGCTGTGCAGCAACCCATCGCGGCCAATCGCATAGAA
>NZ_FOQS01000003.1:0-557656 GCF_900113815.1 Pseudomonas sp. NFPP04
AGCAGCTCTTTGTCGGTTTCGACGGTGCCGGTTTCGAACTTCGGATCGGAGATCGAGCGGGTGTACTTCAGGCCCCAGGCGGCCTTTTTGGCGACCGATGGGATCTCGTGGTACATGTTGAAGATCTCGCCTTCATCCATGGCCAACGATTCGATGCAGTACTGATAGGCGTGGGTGTGGATCGCTTCTTCGAAGGCCTGGCGCAGGATGTACTGGCGGCACTCCGGGTTGGTGATCAGGCGGTACACGGCCAGCACCAGGTTGTTGGCGACCAGGGAGTCGGCGGTGGAGAAGAAGCCGAGGTTGCGCATGACGATGCGGCGTTCGTCGTCGGTCAGGCCTTCGGGGTTTTTCCACAGGGCGATGTCGGCGGTCATGTTGACCTCTTGCGGCATCCAGTGGTTGGCGCAGCCGTCGAGGTACTTCTGCCAGGCCCAGTCGTACTTGAACGGCACGAGTTGGTTGAGGTCGGCGCGGCAGTTGATCATGCGCTTTTCGTCGACGGCGACGCGGGCGGAGGCGCCTTCGAGTTCAGCGAGGCCTTCGGCGACGTCGAGTTTGTCGAGGGCGGCCTTGGCGCGGACGATGGCGGCGGAGTCACTGGCGGTGACGGCGCGGGCTTCGATGGCCGCGGCAGCGCCGGCACCGTCGAGGCGGTCCATGTTGGCTTCGGTGGCGTGGCCGGCGTTGGCGCCTTTGGTGGCTACTTCGCCTTCTTCTTCTTTGTCGAATTCGTCCCAGCTCAGCATGACGTGTCGTCTCCTGCGTGAGGGCTCAAAGGTGCCCGTGTGAAACCGGATGGTTGGGTGTTCACACGGCCCTGAGGCCGCGGTGGATCTTAAGGAATCGTTTGTTGCAGCTAGCGCACGCATTAAACGGAATAGGCTTACGGGTGCTCTGCGTGAGGCTTGAGGTGCGGAGCGGTGGTTGCTTGCTCCTGCGGGATGCCTCAGGTCTGGCTCTTCATCCCTGTGTAAAGGGATATTGCAGGCCCGATTTACCCGCGCATTGTAGGGGAAAAAAACCGGTTTGTGTTGAGGCGGATGGTCACGGAGACCGGCCAGAATGACGTGTTTTTCGGCCAGAGTGCGGGTTTACAAGGCTTTGCTGGGGTTGGATTTTTTTGACGGGCGGTGGGATGTTTTTTGTGAGGGGAGGAGCGGCGTGGTGCGTCAGGCTTTTATAGGTGCGGTGTGGCAGCTAGCGCTATCGGGGGCAAGCCCCCTCCCACATTTGGGCGGGGTCGGTGCTTTGCCGCAAGAACGATTTCTTGCGGCGAATACGTTCAAACTAACCAAGTGATTAGCCGTTAGAACAACCATTGCCCATCACGTGGTAATTAAGAATATGCCGCTGACCTTGCGAGTCTTCATATTCCATCTTCACCGGTACAACTTCGCATACTTCCGGAATACTGCTCATGGACAGTACTTTTGCCACGTCCAGATGGGTGCTGTAAGTGTAGTCTTCAACGATCGGAGGGTTGCTGCCAGCTACGTCAGTCGGGGCTTCGTCGGCCAGGGCGGCGGTGGCGCACAAGCTGCTGAGGGCCATAACTACTAAAGCTTTCATTTCTCTATTTACCTTCTTCAGGGCGAAAGGGGTCACGGGGCCCTTGTGAGGCCAAGTGTGTAACTCAAGAGTTGGGAAGTTCGGATTAACGTTGCCTTCGTGGGGGCTGTTGCGTTGTTAATCACTGCTGTATGTAACTAAAGTGCCGTGTTGGCGGAAGTGATTTTAGGCTCCCGGGTTATATTCATATACCCGTGCTTTTGATAAACACTATTGGCGGTTTTTGTAACAATCCGGTGGTAAAGCTTTTTTCACAAAGCCGCAAAGCGCCACAGCCCGCGGGCCAGAGCCGCAAACGGAGATATCAGGGCAATTTGTAGGGGCTTGTTACTACCATCGTCGAATGGTTCTATAGGGCTGCCCCGGCTACAACAGGGCCATACAAAAACAACTATGTCACCGAGGTAAGAAAGATGAGTGCGGCTTCCCTGTACCCCGTTCGCCCCGAAGTAGCAGCCAACACGCTGACCGACGAGGCGACCTACAAGGCCATGTACCAGCAGTCGGTGGTCAACCCCGATGGTTTCTGGCGCGAGCAAGCCAAGCGTCTTGACTGGATCAAGCCTTTCACCACGGTGAAGCAGACCTCTTTCGACGATCACCACGTCGACATCAAGTGGTTCGCCGATGGCACCCTGAACGTTTCCTACAACTGCCTGGACCGTCACCTCGCCGAGCGTGGCGACCAGATCGCGATCATCTGGGAGGGCGACGACCCTGCCGAGAGCCGCAACATCACTTACCGCGAGCTGCACGAAGAAGTCTGCAAGTTCGCCAACGCCCTGCGTGGCCAGGATGTGCACCGTGGCGACGTGGTGACTATCTATATGCCGATGATTCCCGAAGCCGTGGTGGCCATGCTGGCCTGTACCCGCATCGGTGCGATTCACTCCGTGGTGTTTGGCGGTTTCTCGCCAGAGGCCCTGGCCGGTCGCATCATCGACTGTAAGTCGAAGGTGGTGATCACTGCTGATGAAGGCATCCGTGCCGGTAAGAAAATTCCGCTGAAGGCCAACGTCGACGACGCCCTGACCAACCCGGAAACCAGCAGCATCCAGAAGGTCATCGTGTGCAAGCGCACCAATGGCCAGATCAAGTGGAACCAGCATCGCGATATCTGGTACGAAGACCTGATGAAAGTGGCGGGCACGGTGTGTGCGCCCAAAGAGATGGGCGCCGAAGAAGCGCTGTTCATCCTCTACACCTCCGGTTCCACCGGCAAGCCCAAGGGCGTGCAGCACACCACCGGCGGCTACCTGTTGTACGCCGGCCTGACCCACGAACGCGTGTTCGACTACCGCCCGGGCGAAATCTACTGGTGCACCGCCGACGTCGGCTGGGTCACCGGCCACACTTATATTGTCTACGGCCCGCTGTCCAACGGCGCGACCACCGTGCTGTTCGAGGGCGTGCCAAACTACCCGGACATCACCCGGGTGGCGAAGATCGTCGACAAGCACAAGGTCAACATCCTCTACACCGCCCCAACCGCGATCCGCGCCATGATGGCTTCCGGCACCGCTGCCTGTGAAGGCGCCGATGGCAGCAGCCTGCGTCTGCTCGGTTCGGTGGGCGAGCCAATTAACCCAGAGGCGTGGGACTGGTACTACAAGAACGTCGGCCAATCCCGTTGCCCGATTGTTGATACCTGGTGGCAGACCGAAACCGGCGGCAACATGATGAGCCCGCTGCCGGGGGCGCATGCGCTCAAGCCGGGTTCGGCGGCACGGCCGTTCTTCGGCGTGGTGCCGGCATTGGTGGACAACCTCGGCAACCTGATCGAAGGCGCGGCCGAAGGCAACCTGGTGATCCTCGATTCGTGGCCAGGCCAGGCGCGTACCCTGTACGGCGACCATGACCGCTTTGTCGACACCTATTTCAAGACCTTCCGTGGCATGTACTTCACCGGTGACGGTGCGCGCCGTGACGAGGACGGTTACTACTGGATTACCGGCCGTGTGGACGACGTGTTGAACGTGTCCGGCCACCGCATGGGCACTGCCGAGATCGAAAGTGCCATGGTTGCTCACCCTAAAGTCGCCGAAGCGGCGGTGGTGGGGGTGCCGCACGACATCAAGGGGCAGGGCATCTATGTGTATGTCACCCTCAAAAATGGCGAAGAGCCCAACGAAGCGCTGCGCCTGGAGCTGAAAAACTGGGTGCGCAAGGAAATCGGGCCGATTGCTTCGCCGGACGTGATCCAGTGGGCGCCGGGCTTGCCGAAGACCCGTTCGGGGAAAATCATGCGGCGCATCCTGCGCAAGATTGCCACGGCTGAGTACGACGGGTTGGGGGATATCTCCACGCTGGCGGACCCGGGTGTGGTGGCGCATCTGATCGAAACGCACAAGACCATGAACGTCGCGTAAGGCGGGATAGTCGGATAAAGCCCCACCCGGTGTAAGCCGGGTGGGGCTTTTTTGTGGGATCTTGAAACCAATGGAGATCAAATGTGGGAGGGGGCTTGCCCCCGATGGCAGTGTGTCAGTAGACATATTTGGCGCTGATCCACCGCTATCGGGGGCAAGCCCCCTCCCACATGGGATCTGCGGCAGATCAATAAATATCGGTTTTTCGTGTAGGGCGTTTCTGAATGTTACCGCGAGCCCTGAATGTGTAACCTCGCGCCCAAACCTGAGGCAATGCGCTACGCCTCTGCCCCGAAAAACCCCATTCCAGACACCCCTGGAAATAAGATTAAACGCCAGACTTGCCGTGCCAGAAGGGTTTGCGAATAATAGGCCCGCAATTTGCAGCGTCTACAGGTTTAATGTCTTTTGTCTCTGCATAAAATCCAGAGGCTGTCAATGAGCTGGAACCGCTTTCTCGGTGCTTCTGTAAATTGTTGTCGCATTGAGGAAATATCGGCTTCCAGCCTGTCGTTAGAATGCCGATCACTCGCTCGTCGTCTCCGGTGTTGAATCGGTGTAAGACGCAGCACCGCTATTCGGTTTCCCTTACGCCGCATCGTGGGCCATGGCTCATACTGCTGTTTTGCCCTATACCGATGGAGTCCCAAGATGAAGAAACTCGTGCTGTTGGGCGCCCTGGCGCTGTCCGTGCTGTCCATGCAGGCTTTCGCTGATGAAAAGCCCCTGAAGATTGGTATCGAAGCGGCTTACCCTCCGTTTGCCTCGAAGGCGCCGGATGGCAGCATCGTCGGTTTTGACTACGACATCGGCAACGCCCTGTGTGCAGAGATGAAGGTCAAGTGCACCTGGGTCGAGCAGGAGTTCGACGGCCTGATCCCGGCGCTGAAAGTGCGCAAGATCGACGCGATCCTGTCGTCCATGTCCATCACTGAGGACCGCAAGAAGTCCGTGGACTTCACCACCCGCTACTACCTGACCCCGGCGCGCCTGGTGTTGAAGGAAGGCACTACCGTCAGCGACAGCCTGGATGAATTGAAGGGCAAGAAAATCGGTGTGCAGCGCGGTTCGATCCACGATCGTTTCGCCAAGGAAGTCCTGGCTCCGAAAGGCGCCACCGTGGTGCCTTACAGCTCGCAGAACGAAATCTACCTGGACGTGGAAGCCGGTCGCCTCGATGGCACCGTGGCTGACGCTACCCTGCTGCAGGACGGTTTCCTGAAAACCCCTGCTGGCAAAGGCTACGCGTTCGTGGGCCCGGCGTTCACCGACGTCAAGTACTTCGGCGACGGCGTCGGTATCGCGGTACGCAAGGGCGACAAGGAAAACCTGGACCGCATCAACGCAGCTATTGCCGCGATCCGTGCCAACGGTGAGTACAAGAAAATCCAGGACAAGTACTTCGACTTCGATATCTACGGCGCTGACGCCAAGTAACTTGTCGCAGCGGTCTGTCCCAAATGGCGCAAGCAACAGAATTCCTGCGGTTTGCGCCATTTTTTCATCCCCCTTTTCGAGGACCTGAATCATGTTGAAAGGCTACGGGGCCGTCATCCTCGATGGCGCATGGTTGACGCTTCAGCTCGCCTTGTCGTCCATGGCCTTGGCCATTGTTCTGGGTCTGATCGGGGTCGCGTTACGCCTGTCGCCGGTGCGCTGGTTGGCTTGGCTGGGTGACTTGTACTCCACGGTGATCCGTGGGATCCCCGACCTGGTGCTGATCCTGCTGATTTTCTACGGCGGTCAGGACCTGCTCAACCGCGTCGCGCCGATGCTGGGCTACGACGACTATATCGACTTGAACCCCTTGGCCGCCGGTATCGGCACCCTGGGTTTCATCTTTGGCGCCTACCTGTCGGAAACCTTCCGTGGCGCCTTCATGGCCATTCCCAAGGGCCAGGCCGAGGCCGGCCTGGCGTATGGCATGAGCAGCTTCCAGGTGTTCTTCCGGGTGATGGTGCCGCAGATGATCCGGCTGGCAATCCCCGGGTTCACCAACAACTGGCTGGTTCTCACCAAGGCCACTGCGCTGATTTCGGTGGTGGGCCTGCAAGACATGATGTTCAAGGCCAAGCAGGCGGCAGACGCCACCCGCGAGCCTTTTACCTTCTTCCTCGCGGTGGCGGCGATGTACCTGGTGATCACCAGCGTGTCGTTGCTGGCCCTGCGTCATCTTGAGAAGCGCTACTCGGTAGGCGTAAGGGCGGCTGATCTATGATCTTCGACTACAACGTCATCTGGGAGGCCATGCCGCTGTACCTCGGCGGCCTGGTGACCACCCTCAAACTGCTCGCCATCTCGCTGTTCTTCGGCCTGCTCGCCGCCGTGCCCCTGGGCCTGATGCGCGTGTCCAAGCAGCCGATCGTCAATGGTGCGGCCTGGCTCTATACCTACGTGATTCGCGGCACGCCGATGCTGGTGCAGCTGTTCTTGATCTACTACGGCCTGGCCCAGTTTGACGCCGTGCGCGAAAGCTTCCTGTGGCCGCTGCTGTCCAGCGCCACCTTCTGCGCGTGCCTGGCCTTCGCGATCAACACCAGCGCCTACACCGCCGAGATCATTGCCGGCAGCCTCAAGGCCACGCCCAATGGCGAAATCGAAGCGGCCAAGGCCATGGGCATGTCGCGCTACAAGCTGTACCGCCGCATCCTGCTGCCGTCGGCCCTGCGCCGTGCGCTGCCGCAGTACAGCAACGAAGTGATCATGATGCTGCAGACCACCAGCCTGGCCTCCATCGTCACCCTGATCGACATCACCGGCGCAGCGCGCACGGTGAACGCGCAGTTCTACTTGCCGTTCGAGGCCTATATCACCGCAGGCGTGTTCTACCTGTGCCTGACCTTCATCCTGGTGCGCCTGTTCAAGTTGGCCGAGCGCCGCTGGCTGAGCTACCTGGCGCCACGGAAGCATTGATATGGAACGTATCAATCACCGGTTGCCCTGGGGTCACCTGGGCTGCGAGCGCCAACTGAGCGTGTTCCGTTTCGGCAAGGGCGAGCGCAAGGCCTATATCCAGGCCAGCCTGCACGCCGACGAATTGCCCGGCATGCGCGCCGCGTGGGAGCTGAAAAAGCGTCTCGTCGAATTGGAACAGCAAGGTGCGCTCAATGGCGTGATCGAGCTGGTGCCAGTCGCCAACCCGATGGGCCTGGGCCAACTGCTGCAAGGCAGCCACCAGGGGCGTTTCGAGGTGGGCAGCGGCAAGAACTTCAACCGTGATTTCGTCGAGTTGAGCGAGCCGGTTGCCGCGTTGCTCAGCGGCAGGTTGGGTGATGACCCCCACGCCAATGTGCGTTTGATCCGTCAGGCGATGAGCGATGTACTCCGCGCGTTGCCCGAGCCAAGCAGCCAGTTGCAAGGCATGCAGCGCATCTTGCTGAGCCACGCCTGCACCGCCGATGTGGTGCTCGACCTGCATTGCGACGCCGAAGCCGCACTGCACATGTATGCACTGCCGCAGCACTGGCCGCAGTGGCGTTCGCTGTCGGCGCATTTGAATGTGAAGGTCGGCCTGCTGGCGGAAGACTCCGGCGGCAGTTCGTTCGATGAGGCCTGTTCGCTGCCGTGGTTGCGTTTGTCTCAGGCGTTTCCTGAGTCGCAAATCCCGTTGGCCTGCCTGGCGACTACGCTGGAGCTGGGCGGTCAGGCTGATACCGGGCGTGACGAGGCGATCTTTCACGCCGAAGGTATTCTCGCGTTCCTCGCTGAGCAGGGCTTGATCAAGGGGGAGTGGCCCGCGCCACAGTTCGAGCCCTGTGAAGGCCTGCCGTTTGAAGGCACCGAATTGTTGTTCGCGCCCCATGCCGGGGTGATCAGTTACCTGCGTAAAGCCGGTGATGTGGTCGAAAAAGGCGAGCCGATTTTTGAAGTGATTGACCCCCTGGAAGACCGCGTCAGCACGATCTGCGCGGGCACCTCGGGGGTGCTGTTTGCCGTTGAACGGCTACGTTATGCCCAAGCGGGTTTCTGGCTGGCCAAGGTGGCGGGGCGCGAAGCGCTGCGTCACGGGCGCTTGCTCAACGACTGACCACCTGTTTTTGTGAGAACCGACCGCATGTACAAACTTGAAGTCCAAGACCTGCATAAACGCTATGGCAGTCATGAAGTGCTCAAAGGAGTGTCCCTGGCCGCTGCGGCCGGTGATGTGATCAGCATCATCGGTTCCAGTGGTTCGGGCAAAAGTACTTTTTTGCGCTGCATCAACCTGCTGGAGCAACCCCACGCCGGCAAGATCCTGCTCAACAACGAAGAGTTGAAGCTGGTGGCCAACAAGGACGGCGCCATGAAGGCTGCCGATCCTAAACAGTTGCAGCGCATGCGTTCGCGCCTGTCCATGGTGTTCCAGCATTTCAACCTGTGGTCGCACATGACCGCGCTTGAAAACGTGATGGAAGCGCCGGTGCACGTGCTGGGCATGTCGAAGAAAGACGCCCGTGAAAAAGCCGAACACTACCTGGCCAAGGTCGGCGTGGGCCATCGCAAGGATGCGTTCCCCGGCCACATGTCCGGCGGCGAGCAGCAACGCGTGGCCATCGCCCGCGCCCTGGCGATGGAGCCGGAGGTGATGCTGTTCGACGAACCCACCTCGGCGCTGGACCCGGAACTGGTCGGTGAAGTGCTCAAGGTGATGCAGGACCTGGCCCAGGAAGGCCGCACCATGGTGGTGGTGACCCACGAAATGGGCTTTGCCCGTGAGGTGTCGAACCAGTTGGTGTTCTTGCACAAAGGCATCGTCGAAGAGCGTGGCAACCCGCGGGAAGTGCTGGTGAACCCGCAGTCCGAGCGCCTTCAACAGTTCCTGTCCGGCAGCCTGAAATAATGACCTCCTGTGAATAGGTAACCCCTGTGGGAGGGGGCTTGCCCCCGATAGCGGTATATCAGTTAGACGTGTTTATCTGACACACCGCCATCGGGGGCAAGCCCCCTCTCACATTGGATATGCATCGTTTTTGAGATTTGTACTCGATTACGGGCTAGCATTGGCCCTTGTCTTCATTACTGTTACTGGCTTCGGATAGCACTCCCATGACCGCCCACAAAATTGGTTTCCTGATTTGGCCCAGCACAAAAGCCCTGACGCTTGCGCTGGCTGAGGAGGCCTTGCGCGTTGCCCAGCGGGTGCATCCGGAGGTGGTCTACGAGCTGTCGTTCCTGCAGGCCGAACCTCCCACTGGCAATGCCTGGCAACTGCCGGGCGAGCCGTGGGCTGGCAAGCTCGAAGGTTTCCAGAAGCTGTTCCTGCTGGCGGATGAACCACCCACCGTCATTGCCTCGCAACTGAGCACGGCGCTCAAGCAGTTGGTGCGGGCCGGGTGTGTGATCGGTGGTCTGTCGGCCGGTGTCTATCCGCTTGCCCAGCTCGGCCTGCTCGACGGCTACCGCGCCGCCGTGCACTGGCGTTGGCAGGATGATTTTGCCGAGCGTTTCCCCAAGGTCATCGCCACCAGCCATCTGTTCGACTGGGACCGCGACCGTCTCACCGCCTGCGGGGGCATGTCGGTGCTCGACCTGCTGCTGGCGGTGCTGGCCCGTGACCACGGCGCCGAACTGGCCGGCGCGGTCTCCGAAGAACTGGTGGTGGAGCGCATCCGCGAAGGCGGCGAGCGCCAGCGCATCCCGCTGCAGAACCGCCTGGGCTCCAGCCATCCGAAGCTGACCCAGGCGGTGTTGCTGATGGAAGCCAACATCGAGGAACCGCTGACCACCGACGAAATTGCCCAGCACGTGTGCGTGTCGCGACGACAACTCGAGCGCATCTTCAAGCAATACCTCAACCGCGTCCCCAGCCAGTACTACCTGGAACTGCGCCTGAACAAGGCCCGCCAGATGCTCATGCAAACCAGCAAGTCGATCATCCAGATCGGCCTGTCGTGCGGCTTCTCCTCGGGGCCGCATTTCTCCAGCGCCTACCGCAACTTCTTCGGCGCCACCCCCCGTGAAGACCGCAACCAGCGGCGCAGTAGCAGCCCGTTCGAGCTGTCGTCGGTGCCGTCGGAACGCGGCTGAATACAGGCTTCACTCTTCTTCCCGACCCAAGGGTGGGGTCAGTGGGTTGCCCTCGGCGTCCTGCCTGGCGGCCTCGACATGGAAAGCAAACCCTGTACGCCGGTAGTACTCCCTGAGCAACGCCAGGCTGTGTGGCGACAACGGGTTGCCGCGCAGGTCCGAATCGCTGTCGAGGGAGTATGAAATTTCCAGGAGAGACGCCGGCAACTGTTCGATGTGGTTGTTGCTCAGGTCCAGGGTGCGCAACACCGACGACTCCTGGAACACACCTTCGGGGACGTGATGCAGTTGAGCATTGCGCAGGTGCAGTGAGCTCAATTGACGAAGCTGGCTCACATCCGGTGCGTGGCCGAGGGGGTTGTTGCTCAGGTCGATGAACTCAATATCTTTCAAGTCCCCGAGTGCGCGGGCACTTTGCGGTGAAAGCGCAATGTTGCATTCGGACAGGTCCAGAGAGGACAGCTTGGGCATGTTGAATATCGAGGTGGGCAGGGTTTGCAGTGAGCACTTGTTGAGGGCCAGTGTCTCCAGCTGGGGGAAGCTGCCGAGTGTGCCATCGACCTGGGTCGTGATGCCGTCGCCGATCAGTTCGAAAGTGGACACGTGATTAAAGCGCGCACGCAGTTGCGGCAGGGCCCCGAGTATTGGGGTATCGAGTATCAAACTGTGGGTCACCTCTTCGTCCAGGCTCTCTTCGTCTTCGATGCTCTCAAAACGCCAGGCTTGCTCGAGCAGGGTCTTGAAATCCTGCCGGATCAACTGTTGTTCGGCGCGTGCCTGTTCATCCATCAGCGTGCCGAGAATCGGGTGATGGGTCGGGACATCCAACACCCATTCGTTGAGGTCGGTGCCCAATTGCCGGTATTCCTCTTCGAGCAGGCTGATTTGGTTGGTAACGGCGTCCATGTCGCCAGGCAGTTTGAAGATGAACCGATTGATTTCGCTGTCGACGAAGGTGGGGTAAAGCTGTTGGATACGTTCGCGCTCGCCAGGGTTGGCTTCTGCCTTGAAGAACTCGCCGGTGCGTTGGCAATAGGTCTTGACCTGTTCCAGCGTCGGCTTGGACAACGGATTTCCCGACAGATCAATGCCTCGCACCGCAGTGCTGGGCAATGTGAAGGCGGTCGGGGGCAGGTTTTCGATCGCATTGTTGCTCAGGTCCACCGTGACGTGCTGATCGCTGCGCAGCAGACCCGCCGGCACCTCGCGCAGGCCGGTATTGCGCAACAGCACCCGGCGCAGGCTGGGCAATTGGCTGAAGTCGGGTGTGTGCGCCAAGGGGTTATGGTTCAGGTCCAGGAACGTCAGCCCCTTCATGCCTTCCAGGCCTTGCGCGGATGAGGCCGACAACATGATCGAACATCCGGGCAGGCTCAGGAATTCCAGGTGTTGCAGGCTGAGCAACGAGGCCGGCAGGTCCCCCATCGGTGCGTCCTGTATGGAGAGCGCGTGAACATTGGGAAAGCTGCGCAGGAACTGATCCAGGTGCAGGGGCCGTTGGTTGCCTTGTATGCGAAGCCCGCCGATGTGGTCGAACGTGATGCTCAGTTGCGGCAGTTCGCCTGCCAGGGTGGCGGGAATTTCCAGGGAGCCTATCTGGGTCTGCTGCGGGGTTTCGCGCCGCCAGCTTCGTTCCAGCAGGTCTTTGAGCGCCGCCCTGCGCGCCGTTTCCAGCTCGGGAAGCGCCGGTGCCTGGGCCCAGGCCTGCAACTCGCCCGTGAGCGTCTGGTAGTCGCCTGCCAGCCGTGCCAGCTCCCGTCGTCCCGCTTCGATATCGCCGGGCAGGTTGAAGATGAATCGGTTGATCTGCTCTTCGCTGAATTTCGGAAACAATAGCTTGGCGTCGCGCCGGTCGGCCTGCAAGGCGCTGGCCTCGAAGCGGGTGCCGTGCCGCTGGTGATAGGCCTTGATCCTTTCAAGGGTTTCGCGGTTCAGCGGGTTGCGCGAGAGGTCGAAGCGCAAGCTGGATTCAGGCGCAAGCTGGAAAATGCCATCTGGCAAGTGATTGATCCGGTTGTTGCTCAACAGGGCGACTTGCAGCTCCGGATGGCTGAGCACGCCGGCCGGCAGGCGGTCGATATTGGTGCGCGACAAGTCCAGGGCGACCAGGTCGGGCATTGTTTCGACGCTGGGGACAAGACCCAACGGATTGCCGTGCAGGTCCAGCGAGCGCATCTGGTGCATGGCGGCCAACTGCGCCTGGCTTTGCGGGGTGAGGGCGATCTGGCAGGTGTTCAGTTGCAGGGCGTTCAGGTCCGGCATCGACGTGATCTCCTGAGGCAGGCCCCGTAGAGGCGTGTTGATGACACTGAGTTGGCGCAGTTTGGGAAAGTGGCCCAGGAACGAGGACACCCCGTTCAAGTTGGCTGATCCGTTGAGGGACAGCAGAGAGACATGATCGAAATTGGCTTGCAGTCGTGGCATCTCGCCCAGGATGTTGCCATTGAGCTTGAGCGTGTGGCCGTCCCGCGCCGGGTCTTCGTAGTAGTTGTCGATCACTGTTTCACGCCGCCAGGCCGCTTTGAGCCGATGGGCCATCGCGGTGCGATTCTGTTTTTCCAACTGGCGCTCCCACCGGTACAAGGTTTGTCCCGTCACCGGGTGATGGTGAGGGACATCGGCTTGCCAGGCCTGCAAGTCGCTGTCCAGTCGCGCATATTCCTCGGCCAGTTGCGCGAGCTTGGCTGCCGCTCCGCCGGGGTGTGCCTGCCAGTCTTGGATGAGCGCGTGCAACTGGCTGTCGTCCAGGCTTGGGTACAGGCTGCGTGCGCGCTGATGCAGACTCGCCGGACCACCCTCGATGGCGGGTTGGTGGGCGTAGCCGGCATCGTGACCGAGCAGTTGCAGGGTCTCGGTGGCCGGTTCGGGAGTGTCGCCCCCCAGCAGCACGCGCATTTCGTCGCGCGGCGGCGGGCGTTGGCGCAGGCGCTCGCGCAGTTCGTGGCCTTGATGAATGTCGATGTTCAGCTGCTCACGCTGGGCGTCAGGCAGGGCATGGAGAATGGCCGAGTACAGGTCGGTCTCGCCGCACAGGGGGCCTTTTTCGTCGTAGGCCACGTAGCGACCGCTGTCCAGGCGCACCAGGCTGCGGCGGATCGGTGCGTCGTCAGGGCCGACGCTGTGCCAGGCCTCGCCGTCGATGGACTGGTGCAGGGCTTGCAGGTTGATCTCCGTGGACCAGCCTGGCAGCACCCGCAATGCGCTCAAGGCCAGCAGGTCGGTGTCGAGGTTGACCTGTGAGTCCAGGTGCTGCCCTTCGTAGGCGCGGTTCAGGCGGACTTCGGTGAGCGCCGCTTGGGCCAACTGCGCCAGGCGTGGCGGTGTGCGCTCGGCTTGTAGCTCAAGCAGCTCTTCACCGGTGGCCTGGCTCAGCAATCGCTCGGCGACGGTGGCCGGCAAGCCGGGGGCTTCATCGGCCAACTGTCGGGCTTGGGGGTGTTCGGCGTGCTGCAAGGGCCCGTAGCGTGAGTCGAAAAGTGCGACGCGATGCTTGCGGGCGATCCCGGCAAGGGTTTTTCTCAGGTTGCGTGTGCGGGTTTCCAGGCTCAGTTGCGGGTCGCTGGCACGCTCGCCGAATTGTGCACGGATCTCTTCCGGGGTCAGTGTCTGCAACACGGTCTTGAGCAGATCGCCGTTGCTCAGTTGCGCTTCGTGTATTTGTACCAGCGGCTTGGTCTGGTCGCCAAAGGTCCAGACCACGCGGCCCTGATCATCCAGAAAGCGCAAGCCCCGGGTGTGCGGCCAGGCGCCATTGGCGGTGAGCAATTGCAGCAGGTCCTGGGCGGCGATGCGGTTGTAGAGTGCCGGGTCATCGCTGCTCAGGCGTTCGATCAAGGTGTCCAGTTCCCGCTCGATCCTGAGTCGCGCCAGGGCATCATCCAACAGCGGCGGCAGCGGCTCGCTGTTGTGGTGCATCTTGCGCAGGATGGCTTCGTCGGTACCGCTCAGGGTCATGGCCAGTTGCCGGTCGGCGTCACTGAGGCCTTGCGCACGATGGCCGAGACGGCCGAGCAAATCCGGGCCTTGCCACTGCAACGGCTGGTCGAGTTCGGTACGCCAGGTGCCCGCCTGGTTATGGATCAGCAGCGGTTGATAGGCGTCGGCCCGGCTCGGGTGCTTGAGCCGGTACTGTCCGTCTCCAGGAGACTTCTGCACGGCGTACAACGAGCCTTCCAGCGGCAGGATCGATTCCTTGCGCACGGCATGCAGGCCCAGTTCGTCGATGCCCAGGTTCGGCGGCAACTGCAGGTTTTGCGCATAGGGGGCCAGGTCGGGTTTCCAGTAACGGCGGGCACCGCTGGCGAGGGTGACTGGTTTGAAGCGATCGATGAAGGCCAGGGTCTGCGGCGACATCAGCTTGCGCAACTCGGGTACGCCGATCTGCCCGCCCGCCGTGAACAACCCCAGTTGAACCGCGCTCTCCAGCAGGTTCATCAGGTGTGCGAAGGCCTCGCGGTCAAGTCCTTCGGCCCAGTCGACAATGCCTTCGAACACGTCGTCGAGCAGTTGATAGGCCATGTACGCGAGCATCAATTCCCCCAGCCCCGGAATAAACGGTGCGACCACCAGCAACGCTGCATTCACGATGGACGAAGCGACGTTGACGAAGCTGTCCCACAAGGCCCATCGCGCATTGCGATCCACGGTCGCGGTGGCGACGGCGAGGGTGCGGGCGTCGTTGAGCAACTGGTTGAGCCTGGACTGGTAGAGGTAGTCCCAGGGGGCGATGAGAATCGGGCTGGCGGTGAACTGCAATGACGGATCGTCGGTGGGGTCGGCGCGCCAGGGCGCCAGGCCGCTGCCGTATTCACTGGGATGCCAGGTGATTTTTTCCAGGCGTTGGCCCAGGTCGGCGAAAAACGCGCCGCGGTGCTCGTGGGCGACGAATCGGCTGAAAAACACCTGGTAATCGGCGGCGCGCAGTTGTCGGGTCAGTTCCTGCTTGAAGGCCAGGGGGGAGGGGTACTCCTTGAGCGGATGTTCCGGGTCGTCCGGCACATAGGCCACCATTCGTTGCACCGTGCGGGTGTTTTCGAGGTCCGGGGCGAAGAGCAGGATGCCGGTGAGGGGGGCCTCCATCATGCTGAAGTCATGTATGTGCACGGCGCTTGAGCCAAGGCGCATGCCGGAAAGCCCGTCGATCAGGCCTTCGATCAACCGTGCATAGTCTTCCTGGATGTCGCCCCGGATTCGCGCCAATTGTACCGCCGCACGTAGAGCGGCTTTTTGGCTGGCGTCGACCTTGGCTTGCAGCACCGCGCCGGCGACCGGGTGGTCGACGCCGAGTTGCTCGCGCAGGTAGCCCATATAGCGCGCGCCTAGGTCGAGGTCGCGACACAGTTGGGCGAACGCCGCGATGGGCAGGCGGAGCTTGATGGCGGGCAATGTGTCGAACTGGCCGTTGGCATCGGGTTGAGTGATGTAGGTGGAGTCCGGCTCATAGGCATCCGCCAGGGTCTCTTTGTGTTCGAAGTTATGCAGCGCGGCGTCCAGCAGGGACACGGTCCAGGCGCGCGCCCCGCCGGAACGTACCGTAAACCAGGGGATGGTCTGGGGGATGTAGAGGCGGATAAACGTGGTTTCCACATCCAGTTCAAGGCCGGATTGACGTTTCAAGGCGTCTTTGAGCAAGGGGATGGAGTAGGTCCTGGCGTCCTGGAGGTCCTTGAGGGCCTGGTCGACGCGGTTCTGGGCGTGCCAGTGGGCGCCATTGAGCTGCTTGAGGGTTGCCTGTTGCGCAGCGTCGGTGGCGGGCAGGGGCAGGGGCGTGGCGTTTTTGAGGGCGGAGCGCTTGCTGGCGGACGCGTTGCCGAGCCAGGCCGGCAGTGCGCGGGTCAAGGGTTCGTAGTGGCGATCGGGATGGCTGCTTTGGGTGATTGCGGGTGCCGGGGGCGTTGGGGTCGTCATGCTCACATCCATGGAGGGCTTGAAAACCACGAGTTAATCAGTCACCTGCGCGCACCGGCCTTTAGATAGTTATGCCGAGCGTGCGCGCAGGTCTCACGTAATTGTGAGACAGCGTTTAAACTGCGCCATTGCGATGCTATTTGTCGCATTGGCGTAAACCCACGTAAAACGCGGGTTGGCGCTATAAGAAGTTGTCGCTTGGCGACAAGGCCCTACTGAAAACTGTCCTTACAATCCCTGCATCGCCCGCCAGTTTCAGGCAGGCGTTCCTCTTCAGGAGACTCCGATGTCCGTTGAGCAAGCCCCGGTGCAACGTGCCGATTTCGACCAGGTCATGGTTCCCAACTACGCACCTGCCGCCTTCATCCCCGTGCGTGGCGCAGGTTCCCGCGTGTGGGACCAGGCCGGTCGTGAGCTGATCGACTTTGCCGGCGGCATCGCGGTCAACGTATTGGGCCATGCCCATCCGGCGCTGGTTGGCGCGCTGACCGAACAGGCCAACAAGCTGTGGCACGTATCCAATGTGTTCACCAATGAGCCGGCGCTGCGCCTGGCGCACAAGCTGATCGACGCCACCTTTGCCGAGCGCGTGTTCTTCTGCAACTCCGGCGCCGAAGCCAACGAGGCCGCGTTCAAGCTGGCCCGTCGCGTCGCGTTCGACCGTTTCGGCACCGAGAAGTACGAGATCATCGCCGCGCTGAACAGCTTCCACGGCCGCACCCTGTTCACCGTCAACGTCGGTGGCCAGTCCAAGTACTCCGATGGCTTCGGGCCTAAAATCACCGGCATCACCCACGTTCCTTATAACGACCTGGCTGCGCTGAAAGCCGCCGTGTCGGACAAGACCTGCGCGGTGGTGCTGGAGCCGATCCAGGGCGAAGGCGGCGTACTGCCGGCCGAACTGGCCTACCTGCAAGGCGCCCGCGAGCTGTGCGACGCGAATAACGCCTTGCTGGTGTTCGACGAAGTACAGACCGGCATGGGTCGCAGCGGCCACCTGTTTGCCTACCAGCACTACGGCGTGACGCCGGACATCCTCACCAGCGCCAAGAGCCTGGGCGGCGGTTTCCCGATTGCAGCCATGCTCACCCGTGAAGACCTGGCCAAGCACCTGGTAGTCGGCACCCACGGCACCACCTACGGCGGCAACCCGCTGGCGTGCGCGGTGGCCGAGGCGGTGATCGACGTGATCAACACCCCCGAAGTGCTGGCTGGCGTGAACGCCAAGCACGACCTGTTCAAGGCGCGCCTGGAGCAGATCGGCAAGCAATACGGGATCTTCACCGAAGTGCGCGGCATGGGCCTGTTGCTCGGTTGCGTGTTGAGCGATGCGTTCAAAGGCAAGGCCAAGGACGTGTTCAACGCGGCCGAGAAAGAGAACCTGATGATCCTGCAAGCCGGCCCGGATGTGGTGCGTTTTGCGCCGAGCCTGGTGGTGGAAGAGGCGGACATCAACGAAGGCCTGGACCGTTTTGAACGTGCAGTGAAAACGCTGACGCAAGCCTGATACACACTTATTTGCCGGACCGTGTCATGTGGGAGGGGGCTTGCCCCCGATAGCGATGGGTCAGCCACCTGATTTATCAACTGACAGACTGCTATCGGGGGCGAGCCCCCTCCCACATTTGACCTGCGTTGAATCAGCAACTGTCCGGTATTTTTTCCTATGAGTTTTTCGAGTTAAGGAGTGACACCATGCTGGTGATGCGCCCCGCGCAAATGGCTGATCTGGGCGAGGTACAGCGTCTGGCTGCGGACAGCCCGATTGGTGTCACCTCCTTGCCGGACGATGTGGAACGCCTGAGCGACAAGATCGCCGCGAGCGAAGCGTCCTTCGCCGCCGAGGTGAGCTTCAACGGTGAAGAAAGCTATTTCTTCGTGCTCGAAGACACCGAGACCGGCAAGCTCGCCGGTTGCTCGGCCATAGTCGCGTCGGCCGGTTACTCCGAGCCGTTCTACAGCTTCCGTAACGAGACCTTCGTGCACGCCTCCCGCGAGCTGAAGATCCACAACAAGATCCACGTGCTTTCCCAGTGCCACGACCTCACCGGTAACAGCCTGCTCACCAGTTTCTACGTGGTGCCCGAGCTGGTCGGTTCGCCGTGGTCGGAACTCAATTCCCGTGGCCGCCTGCTGTTCGTCGCCAGCCACCCCGAGCGCTTTGCCGACTCGGTGGTGACCGAGATCGTCGGCTACAGCGACGAGAACGGTGACTCGCCGTTCTGGGACGCCATCGGCCGCAACTTCTTCGACCTCAACTACGCCGCCGCCGAGCGTCTGTGCGGGCTGAAAAGCCGCACCTTCCTCGCCGAGCTGATGCCGCATTACCCGATCTACGTGCCGCTGCTGCCGGACGAAGCCCAGGAAGCCATGGGCCAGGTGCACCCGCGTGCGCAGATCACCTTCGACATCCTGATGCGCGAAGGCTTCGAGACCGACCACTACATCGACATCTTCGACGGCGGCCCGACGCTGCACGCACGGGTCTCGGGCATTCGCTCGATCGCCCAGAGCCGCGTGGTGCCGGTGAAGATCGGCGAGATGGTCAAGGGCGTCGGCCGCCAGTACCTGGTGAGCAACGCGCAATTGCAGGACTACCGTGCGGTGATGCTGGAGCTGGACTACGCGCCGGGTAAACCGGTGACGTTGGACTTGGCAGCGGCCGAGGCCCTGGGTGTTGGCGAAGGCGCGAGCGTGCGCCTGGTTGCGGTTTAAAAAGAGAGTTTCGCGGGTGGCTGACAACAGCGGCCCGTTCGAGGAGATAGCATGATCGTTCGTCCCGTACGCAGCAGCGATTTACCGGCCCTGATTGATCTGGCGCGCAGCACCGGCACCGGCCTCACCACCTTGCCGGCCAACGAAGAGCGCCTGACCCACCGCGTGGGCTGGGCGGAAAAAACCTTTCGCGGCGACGCCGGGCGCGGCGATGCCGACTACCTGTTCGTGCTGGAAAACGACGAAGGCCGTGTGGTGGGCATTTCCGCCATTGCCGGTGCCGTCGGCCTGCGTGAGCCCTGGTACAACTTCCGGGTCGGGCTGACCGTCAGCGCTTCCCAGGAGCTGAACATCTACCGCGAAATTCCGACGCTGTTCCTGGCCAACGACCTCACCGGCAATTCCGAACTGTGCTCGTTGTTCCTGCACGCCGATTACCGCAGCGGCCTCAACGGTCGCATGTTGGCCAAGGCGCGCCTGCTGTTCATCGCGGAATTCCCGCAATTGTTCGGCAACAAGATCATCGCCGAGATGCGCGGGGTGTCCAACGACGCCGGGCGTTCGCCATTCTGGGAAAGCCTGGGCCGCCACTTCTTCAAGATGGAGTTCAGCCAGGCCGACTACCTGACCGGCGTGGGCAACAAGGCATTCATCGCTGAGCTGATGCCGAAGTTTCCGCTGTACAGCTGCTTCCTCTCCGAAGATGCGCGCAACGTGATAGGCAAGGTCCACCCGGACACCGAACCGGCGCTGAGCATGCTCAAGAGCGAAGGCTTCAGCTACCAGGGCTACGTCGACATCTTTGATGCGGGACCTGCGGTGGAGTGTGAGACCCAGAAGATCCGTGCCGTTCGCGACAGCGAAACACTGGTCTTGGCGATCGGCACCCCAGGTGACGACGCCACGCCGTTCCTGATCCATAACCGCAAACGCGAAGATTGCCGCATCACCGCTGCCCCGGCCCGCCTGGCAGCCGGAACCCTGGTGGTCGACCCACAGACCGCCAAGCGTCTGCGCTTGGTGGTGGGTGATCAAGTGCGTGCCGTACCGTTGTCCGCTGCTCGGGAGTCGAAATAATGAATTCGCTGTATATCGCAGGTAGCTGGCTGGCTGGCCAGGGTGAGCTGTTTGAGTCGCGCAACCCGGTGACCCAGCAGGTGCTGTGGGCCGGCAATGGCGCCACCGCCGAGCAGGTCGAATCCGCCGTGCAGGCCGCGCGCCAGGCATTCCCGGCCTGGGCCAGGCGCCCGCTGGAAGAGCGCATCCACGTGCTGGAAACCTTCGCCGCTACCCTGAAACGCCGCGCCGACGAAATCGCCCGCTGCATCGGCGAGGAAACCGGCAAGCCACTGTGGGAGTCGGCCACCGAAGTCACCAGCATGGCCAACAAGATCGCCATCTCGGTACAAAGCTACCGCGAGCGGACCGGCGAGAAGAGCGGCCCGCTGGGCGATGCCACCGCCGTATTGCGTCACAAACCCCATGGTGTGGTGGCTGTGTTCGGCCCTTACAACTTCCCTGGTCACCTGCCGAACGGGCATATCGTCCCGGCCTTGCTGGCGGGTAACACCGTGCTGTTTAAACCGAGCGAACTGACCCCTAAAGTCGCTGAGCTGACTGTGCAGTGCTGGATTGAAGCCGGCCTGCCGGCGGGCGTACTGAACCTGCTGCAAGGCGCGCGGGAAACCGGCATCGCCCTGGCGGCCAACCCCGGCATCGACGGGTTGTTCTTCACCGGCTCCAGCCGCACCGGCAATCATCTGCACCAGCAGTTCTCCGGCCGCCCGGACAAGATCCTCGCCTTGGAAATGGGCGGCAATAACCCGTTGGTGGTCGACGAGGTGGCCGACGTGGATGCGGCGGTCTACACCATCATCCAGTCAGCCTTTATCTCGGCTGGCCAGCGTTGCACCTGTGCCCGTCGCCTGTTGGTGCCGGAAGGCGCCTGGGGCGATGCGTTGCTGGCGCGTCTGGTGGCGGTCAGCGCGACGATCGAAGTCGGTGCGTTCGACCAGCAACCGGCGCCGTTCATGGGCTCGGTGATTTCCCTTGGTGCCGCCAAAGCCTTGATGGACGCCCAGGAATTGATGTTGGCCAATGGCGCCGTAGCGCTGCTGGAGATGACCCAGCCACAGGACCAGGCCGCGTTGCTCACGCCGGGCATCATCGACGTGACCGGTGTGACCGAGCGCGAAGACGAGGAGCTGTTCGGCCCCTTGTTGCAGGTGATCCGCTACGCTGACTTCGAAGCGGCGATTGCCGAGGCCAACAACACCCAGTACGGCCTGGCCGCGGGCTTGTTGTCGGATTCCGAAGCGCGTTACCAGCAGTTCTGGCTGGAAAGCCGCGCCGGTATCGTCAATTGGAACAAACAGCTGACCGGCGCCGCCAGTACGGCACCGTTTGGTGGGGTAGGGGCGTCGGGTAACCACCGTGCCAGTGCCTACTACGCTGCGGATTATTGTGCGTACCCGGTGGCCTCGCTTGAGACCCCGAGCCTGGTGGTGCCTGCCACGCTGACCCCCGGCATCACACTGAACTGAATGTGGGAGGGGCTTGCCCCCTCCCACATTGGATTTCTGTAGTACTGAAGATTGCTTATAAAAACAGATGTTCGTGGAGCCTCGCCGATGAAATCCTATGAAGTCAATTTTGACGGTCTAGTGGGGCCGACCCATAACTACGGCGGTTTGTCCTTCGGCAACGTCGCGTCCCAGAGCAACAGCCAGCAGCATTCCAACCCGAAGGAAGCTGCGTTGCAGGGCCTGCAGAAAATGAAAGCCCTGATGGACATGGGCTTTGTACAAGGTGTGTTGGCGCCCCAGGAACGTCCTGACGTGGCCGCCTTGCGCAACCTGGGTTTCAGCGGCACCGACGCGCAAGTGATCCAACAGGCGGCCAAAGACGCGATGCCGTTGCTGGTCGCGAGTTGCTCCGCGTCGAGCATGTGGGTGGCCAACGCCGCCACCGTCAGCCCGAGTGCCGATACGGCGGATGGTCGTGTGCATTTCACTGCCGCCAACCTCAATTGCAAGTACCACCGCAGCATCGAACACCCGACCACCAGTCGTGTGCTGGGGGCGATGTTTGCCGATCAGAAGCACTTCGCCCACCACGCCGCGTTGCCCGCCGTGGCGCAGTTTGGCGATGAAGGTGCGGCTAACCACACGCGTTTCTGCCGTGAGTACGCAGAGGCGGGCGTCGAGTTTTTCGTGTTTGGTCGCAGCGCGTTCGACCCCCGCTACCCGGCGCCGCAGAAGTACCCGGCGCGCCAGACCCTCGAAGCCTCCCAGGCCGTCGCGCGCTTGCACGGTTTGAAGGATGACGGCGTGGTCTACGCCCAGCAGAACCCGGCGGTGATCGATGCCGGCGTGTTCCACAACGACGTGATCGCGGTGGGTAACGGCGAAGTGCTGTTCTATCACGAGGACGCGTTCCTCCATACCGAACAGATGCTCGGCGAGCTGCAAGGCAAACTGGCCAGGCTGGGCGGCAACTTCCAGTCGGTGTGCGTGCCCCGCGCCCAGGTCAGTGTCGAGGACGCGGTGCGTTCCTACCTGTTCAACAGCCAGCTGCTGAGCCGCGCCGATGGTTCGATGCTGCTGATCGTGCCGGAAGAATGCCGCGCCAACGAACGCGTCTGGCAGTACCTGCAAAACCTGACCGCTGCCGGCGGCCTGATCCGCGAAGTGAAGGTGTTCGACCTCAAGCAAAGCATGCAGAACGGCGGTGGCCCGGCGTGCCTGCGGTTGCGCGTGGCCTTGAACGAAACGGAGCTGGCGGCGGTGAATCCAGGCGTTATCATGACCGCGCCGTTGTACGACACCCTGACCCAGTGGGTCGGCAAGCACTACCGTGACAGCCTGCGCGAAAGCGACCTGGCTGATCCACAATTGCTGCTTGAGTGCCGGACGGCACTGGATGAACTGACGCAAATCCTTAAACTGGGCGCGGTTTATCCTTTCCAGATCAATTAACGCCGTACGGCTGAGAACTATCTATTATGACCACCGACACCCTGAAACTGATTCTTGAAGACACCGACGGCACCCAGCTGGAAACTTCCTGCACCCGCGTCGCCGTGGTCTGGCAGGGCAAGGAAATCTGGATCCAGCACGACGGCCGTGGCCAACTGCTGATCGGCGTGGACGTGGAAGAGGGCGACGCCGAATACGCCAACCTGCTGATGCGCCCATTGGCCACCAACCTGATGAGCCTGCAACTTGAAATGGAACCGGCCGATGTTGAAGGTGATGACGACGATCACGTCCATGGCCCAGGCTGCAACCACTAAGGAAGCTGCGTATGCTCGCCCTTGGCAAACTGCTTGAACTGACCCTCGCCGGTCGTGAACCGGCGCAAAAAATTCAACTGACTGTCGACGGCGTGCAGATGCGCTGGCTCAGCGAGGGCGCACTCGAAGTGCGCCCGCCTGAAGCGAAGGACAACGGCAGCGACCTGCTGCTGTCGTCCGGCATCCATGGCAACGAAACCGCGCCGATCGAACTGCTCGACCGCCTGTTGCATGGTATTGCCCGTGGGGAGATCAAGCCCCGTACCCGTATTCTGTTCCTGTTCGGCAACCCCGAGGCCATGCGCCGCGGCGAGCGTTACCTCGAGCTGGACGTCAACCGGCTGTTCAACGGCCGGCATGAAAAAAACATCGGCCCGGAGGCCATGCGCGCCGCCGAGCTGGAGCAACTGGCCCGCAGCTTTTTCAGCCTGCCGGGCCGCTCACGCCTGCATTACGACCTGCACACGGCCATTCGTGGTTCGAAGATCGAGCAGTTTGCCCTGTACCCGTGGAAAGAAGGTCGCCAGCATTCACGCCATGAGCTGGCGCGCCTGAACGCTGCCGGCATGCAAGCAGTGCTGCTGCAGAACAAGACCTCAATCACGTTCACCGCGTTTACCTACGAACAACTCGATGCCGAGGCGTTCACCCTGGAATTGGGCAAGGCGCGGCCGTTCGGGCAAAACCAGGGCGTGGACGTGTCCCGCCTGGAAACACGCCTCAAGCAAATCATCGAAGGCACCGAGCCGACGACTGACAGCCTCGACGGCCTGCAATTGTTTGCCGTCTCCCGTGAAGTCATCAAGCACAGCGACGCCTTCCTGCTGCACCTGCCGGCAGACGTGGAAAACTTCTCGCCGTTGGCCCAGGGCTACCTGCTGGCCGAAGACGTGGCCAAGACCCGCTGGGTGATCGAGGAGGAGGGCGCGCGCATTATCTTCCCCAACCCGAAGGTGAAGAATGGTCTTCGGGCGGGGATTCTGATTGTGCCCTGTGGCGAGGAAGGCCTCGCTTAATAGCGGGTGCGTGGCGGCAGGCCCAGCTCGATGCGCAGGCCGTTCTCGCTGAAGGCCTGCGGGTTGGTGCTGGTGGGCGGTGTGCCTGGGTCGCCGTCGAAGTCGAACGGCGCTGCAGTTGTCGGTAGACCAACTGCTTGCAGCTCGGTGTTCGGCACTTGGGTAGGGGGCAGCAGACTGCCGGGTATGAATTGTGCGCTGGTGCCCGGCAGCAAGGTGCCGGTCATGTAGTTATAGGCGTGGCACAGTTCATGGAACAGGGTGACGACGCTTGGCGTGTCCCCTGTCACATCCAGATGGCTGTAGCTGATGCTGCCTCCGTAGCACGGTGTGCCGGTCTGGCCGTTGTTGATGTACGCGCCGGCTGCACCGGCGGCGTCTCCTGGAATGAAGTGCGCGTCTGTGTATGAAAGTAGCTCACTGATTTCGATGGGTTTACCGCTGGCCAATGCCGCATTTTCCAATTGATTCAGTAACCTTTGCCCAGTGGGGGAGGCGAGCAGCAGCCGCATGTCATCTTTGGTGCGCTCAATAAACTCGGTGCTGCCTGAGAAGGTGAAGGCTGCCGGGTTGAGCGGCCGCGGTTCAACATGGATAGCGCGGGATGCCAGCTCTCCCTGTGGAAATTTATCCAGCTCTTCGTAGCTTATCTTCGTGTGGTCAACCGTCAGGTCACTTTTGACATTGTGGTAAGTGATGTCGGTGGGTTTGAGTTTTTCCACTTGGTTATAGCCATCACCGGTGTAGATCACGTTGTGGCCGTCACCTGCCTCGATCCGGTCATCACCCGGGCCGCCAACCAGTACATTCGGTCCGCCACCGCCAATCAGCACGTCATCCCCCTCGCCGCCATCAATAAACGAGAGAGCGGTATGCCGGCTGCCTTCGAGCGTGTCGTTGCCGGGTCCGCCATGGAAGGTGACAGGGGTGTCGTTCATTGAGTAAAGATGGTCGTCGCCTTCTTCACCGTCGGCGTAGCACTTGCCTTCGATGACGGTAATATGATCATCCCCTTCACCGCCGAAGATAGACGCGTGATGGGCAGAGCTGTCGATCTCGTCATGGCCGCCGCCGGCATGGACGACGCATGGGTTCACAATATGTGGGCCGAGACCTATCTCGTCGTTTCCCTCGCTGGTAAGGAACGTCATTACCTGAGTGTTTGAAGCGGGCTTGACGATAAAGCCCTGTTCATCGTTGATTCTGACGATCAGGGTCTGCGTTACCTGGGCGTCGGCGTCGTGCTCGTCGACGAATACGTCGACTTTGCTCGGTCCGGATATGACGAACACGAGTTGGTCACGCAGGGTTGCATGGTTCGATTGCCGGAAAATTTCGATGCCGTCACCGTCATGGGTTAACTCATGTGGCGTGCTTGGCTGGGTACTGCCATTGATTTGGACGTAGCCAGCAGTATCAAAGGTATGGAACGGATGCGTGGTCATGCGGTAATGCTCTTTAGTAAGGGGATGCCTCACTAGACCGCATGTGCCCTGGCGCGGGGCGGTACTTATCTAGATCAAAACGCCCCGCACTAAAGAACGGGGCGTTTGGAACAACGTCAGACCGCCAGTTTCTGCGGCTCTTCACTGCGACGGATCGCGCGGACTTTCTTCAGCGTGTCGGCGCACGTACGTGCAGCTTCCTGGCCCTTGTGCACGAAGTGCTCGTAGAAGAAGGTCTGGTGTTCGCTGCCGGCGTGGAAGTGATGCGGGGTCAGGGACACCGAGAACACCGGCACTTCGGTTTCCAGCTGCACCTGCATCAGGCCGCTGACCACCGATTGGGCGACGAATTCGTGGCGGTAGATGCCACCGTCCACCACCAGCGCGGCGGCGACGATACCGGCGTAACGGCCGGTCTTGGCCAGCAGCTTGGCGTGCAGCGGCATTTCAAAGGCGCCGCCGACTTCGAAGAAGTCGATATCCGATTCCTGGTAGCCCTGGGCGATGATCTCGGCGAGGAAGCCTTTACGGCTCTGGTCGACAATTTCCTTGTGCCAGCAAGCCTGGATAAACGCGATACGTTCGCCGTGATGGTGCTTGGCTTTGCTGTCGATTGCGGTGGGTTGCATGTTCTGACTCCTGTTTAAGAAAAAAACAGGGCGTTATGAATCGAATGGGATTTAAGGGTACGCAAGCACACATCGTGCGCGGCCCTCAGGTGCCAATCCCGTTCTCTCTTCATCCGGACTATGACCGTCGGCCCCGGGATCACACCGGGTCTGCTGACCTTGTCGCCGTCCTGCGTGAGCAGTTCGAGGCGCCAAGCGCTCGCGGGCTATACACATTGCGTGTAATTACCGCCGGTGGGGAATTGCACCCCGCCCTGAGAACGTTGCCACCAGAACCCTGGCGGCGGAGAGTTTTTAACACGGTTTTTCGAAAACTGCACGACCGCGATATCGATAAGCTATATCGGTTTGTTTGGTTGGTATTCGATTGAATGCAGTTGGGGCTTGATATTGCGTGGCGTTGCCCGCAGTAATCACTCACAAAAGGACCTTACTGAACCCTCGAGAGGCTTGTTTCATGTCTGTGATCGACCTGCGCAGCGACACCGTGACCCAACCCACCCCCGGCATGCTCGACGCGATGGCCACTGCCGCCAGCGGTGACGACGTGTATGGCGAAGACCCCAGCGTCAACCGGCTGGAGGCCGAACTCGCCAAGCGCCTGGGCTTCGCCGCCGCGTTGTTCGTGCCCACCGGCACCATGAGCAATTTGCTGGCGTTGATGGCCCACTGTGAGCGCGGCGAGGAATACATCGTCGGCCAACAGGCCCACACCTACAAATACGAAGGTGGCGGGGCAGCCGTGCTCGGTTCGATCCAGCCGCAGCCGCTGGAAGTCCAGGCGGACGGCTCGCTGGACCTGGACCAGGTGCTGGCGGCGATCAAGCCTGACGACTTCCACTTTGCCCGTACCCGTCTGTTGGCGCTGGAAAACACCATGCAGGGCAAGGTGTTGCCGCTGGAGTACCTGGCCAGAGCCCGCGCGTTTACCCGGGAGCATGGCCTGGCCCTGCATTTGGATGGCGCACGGCTCTACAACGCAGCGGTGAAGCTGGGGGTGGACGCACGGGAGATTGCCCGGCATTTCGATTCTGTGTCGGTGTGCCTGTCCAAGGGCCTCGGCGCGCCGATCGGCTCGGTGCTGTGCGGTTCAACGGCGCTGATCGCCAAGGCCCGGCGTTTGCGCAAGATGGTCGGCGGCGGCATGCGTCAGGCCGGATCCCTGGCAGCAGCGGGGCTGTACGCTCTGGATCATCAGGTGCAGCGCCTGGCCGACGACCATGCCAATGCGCAATGGCTTGGGGATGAGTTGCGCAAGGCGGGTTACGAGGTGGAGCCGGTGCAGACCAACATGGTCTATGTGCAGATCGGCGACCAGGCCCAGGCCTTGAAGGCGTTTGCCGCCGAACGCGGGATCAAGCTGAGCGCCGCACCACGCTTGCGCATGGTCACTCATTTGGATGTGAGCCGGGCGCAGGTCGAGCAAGTGCTCGCGACATTCGTCGAATTTTCGCGCAAATGACTGTGCAGACCGTCTAATTGAGCCTCTCTATCGCATAAACACGCTGTACCACCGGCAAAGGGCCGATATAATGCGGCCCTTTGCCGTCGCTCCGTCTGATGATGTTGCGCACTGGCCTTTGGCCGCAGCCTCCGTGGAAGAACCTAATGAAAAGCGCAGAAATCCGTGAAGCCTTCCTTCGCTTCTTCGAAGAGCAAGGTCACACCCGTGTCTCCTCCAGCTCCTTGATCCCAGGCAATGACCCTACCCTGCTGTTCACTAACGCGGGGATGAACCAGTTCAAGGACTGCTTCCTGGGCCAGGAAAAGCGCGCCTACACCCGCGCCGTCAGCAGCCAGAAATGCGTACGCGCCGGTGGCAAGCACAACGACCTGGAAAACGTCGGCTACACCGCTCGTCACCACACCTTTTTCGAAATGCTCGGCAACTTCAGCTTTGGCGATTATTTCAAGCAAGACGCGATCAACTTCGCCTGGACCTTCCTGACGGGCGTGCTGAAGCTGCCGAAGGAAAAACTCTGGGTCACCGTCTACGCCAGCGATGACGAAGCGTATGACATCTGGACCAAGGAAGTCGGCGTGCCGGCTGAGCGCATGGTGCGCATCGGCGACAACAAAGGCGCGCCGTACGCGTCCGACAACTTCTGGACCATGGGCGATACCGGCCCGTGCGGCCCTTGCACCGAGATCTTCTATGACCACGGCGCTGACATCTGGGGCGGCCCACCGGGCTCGCCGGAAGAAGACGGCGACCGTTACATCGAGATCTGGAACAACGTGTTCATGCAGTTCAACCGCACCGCCGATGGCGTGTTGCATCCGTTGCCAGCGCCGTCGGTGGATACCGGCATGGGCCTGGAGCGGATCAGTGCGGTGATGCAGCACGTGCACTCCAACTACGAGATCGACCTGTTCCAGAGCCTGCTGGCCGCTGCGGCCAAGGCCATTGGTTGCACCAATGAAGACCAGGCCTCGCTCAAGGTAGTGGCTGACCACATCCGTTCCTGTGGCTTCCTGATTGCCGACGGCGTGCTGCCGTCCAACGAAGGCCGTGGCTACGTGCTGCGTCGCATCATCCGTCGTGCCTGCCGTCACGGTAACAAGCTGGGCGCCAACGGCAGTTTCTTCTATCAGATCGTCGCGGCGCTGGTCGCCGAGATGGGCGAAGCCTTCCCGGAACTCAAGCAGAACCAGGCGCATATCGAGCGCGTGCTCAAGGCTGAAGAAGAGCAGTTCGCCAAGACCCTGGAGCAGGGCCTGAAGATCCTCGAGCAAGACCTCGCCAACCTGCAAGGCTCCGTGGTGCCGGGCGACGTGGTGTTCAAGCTCTACGATACCTACGGTTTCCCGATGGACCTGACCGGCGACATCGCCCGTGAGCGCAACCTGACCCTCGACGAGGAAGGTTTCGAGCGTGAGATGGAAGCCCAGCGCGTGCGCGCACGGTCGGCCAGTTCGTTCGGCATGGACTACAACAGCCTGGTCAAGGTTGACATAGCCACTGAATTCACCGGCTACAAGGCCACCAGCGGTTCGGCCAAAGTGGTTGCCCTTTATAAGGACGGCCAGTCGGTTGATGTACTGAATGAAGGCGATGACGGTGTTGTGGTTCTGGACCAGACCCCGTTCTACGCCGAATCCGGTGGCCAGATTGGCGACTGCGGTTTCCTCAAGGCGACTTCGGGTCGTTTTGATGTGCGTGATACCACCAAGACCGGCGGTGCGTTCCTGCACCACGGTGTGTTGGCGTCGGGCAGCCTGACTGTCGGTTCGTCGGTCGAAACCCAGGTGGACGCCGACGTGCGCCACGCCACATCGCTGAACCACTCGGCCACGCACTTGTTGCACGCCGCGCTGCGTCAGGTTCTGGGCGAGCACGTGCAGCAGAAGGGGTCGTTGGTGGACAGCCAGCGCCTGCGTTTCGACTTCAGCCACTTTGAAGCGATCAAGCCTGAGCAGATCAAGGCCCTGGAAGACATCGTCAACGCCGAGATTCGCAAGAACACGGCGGTAGAAACCGAAGAAACCGATATCGAGACCGCCAAGGCCAAGGGCGCCATGGCGCTGTTCGGCGAGAAGTACGGCGACAGCGTGCGCGTACTGAGCATGGGCGGCGACTTCTCGGTGGAACTGTGTGGCGGTATCCACGCCAACCGGACCGGTGACATCGCCCTGCTGAAAATCATCAGCGAAGGCGGCGTAGCCTCCGGCGTGCGTCGTATCGAAGCGGTGACCGGCGCTGCGGCCCTGGCCTACCTGAATGCGGCGGAAGAACAACTCAAGGAAGCGGCCAGCCTGGTCAAGGGCAGCCGCGACAACCTGATCGACAAGCTGTCCGCTGTGCTGGAGCGCAACCGCGCCCTGGAGAAACAGCTGGAGCAGTTGCAGGCCAAGGCGGCCAGTGCGGCTGGCGACGACCTGTCGGCTTCGGCGGTGGACGTCAAGGATGTGAAAGTCCTGGCTGCACGCCTGGACGGCCAGGACGGTAAGGCGCTGTTGGCCTTGGTCGATCAGTTGAAGAACAAGCTCGGCCGCGCAGTGATCCTGCTCGGCGGTGTCCATGAGGAAAAGGTCGTTCTGGTTGCGGGTGTGACCAAGGACCTGACTGGCCAACTCAAAGCCGGTGATTTGATGAAGCAAGCCGCCGCGGCAGTGGGCGGGAAGGGTGGTGGTCGTCCGGACATGGCGCAAGGCGGTGGTGTAGACGCCGGTGCCCTGGACGCGGCCCTGGCCCTGACCGTGCCGTTTGTCGAGGCAGGTATTTAAGGCACTGTTAACCTGCCCGTGGTCTAGTCACGGGCCGGTGTGGTGCTGGTTGATTGGATATTAGGCGCCCCTTTACGGGCTGAGGCGGCTTAGAAATGGCTTTGATCGTACAGAAATTTGGAGGCACCTCGGTCGGCTCTGTCGAAAGAATCGAGCAGGTGGCCGACAAGGTTAAGAAGTTCCGCGATGCCGGCGACGACCTGGTGGTGGTGCTGTCGGCCATGAGCGGCGAGACCAATCGCCTGATCGATCTGGCCAAGGCAGTCAGCGGTGACCAACAGCCGCTGCCGCGTGAGCTGGATGTGATCGTGTCCACCGGCGAGCAGGTGACCATCGCGTTGCTGGCCATGGCGTTGAATAAGCGCGGTGTACCGGCGGTGTCCTACACTGGCAGCCAGGTGCGCATCCTCACCGACAGCGCGCATACCAAGGCGCGTATCCTGCAGATTGACGATCAGAAAATCCGTACGGACCTGAAAGCCGGGCGCGTGGTAGTTGTAGCAGGCTTCCAGGGTGTGGACGAGCAGGGCAACATCACCACCCTCGGGCGTGGGGGTTCGGACACCACCGGCGTGGCGCTGGCAGCGGCCCTCAAGGCTGATGAATGCCAGATCTACACCGATGTGGATGGCGTCTACACCACCGACCCGCGTGTGGTGTCCGTGGCCCAGCGCCTGGACAAGATCACCTTTGAAGAGATGCTGGAAATGGCCAGCCTTGGTTCCAAGGTGTTGCAGATCCGTGCGGTGGAATTCGCCGGCAAGTACAACGTTCCGCTGCGCGTATTGCACAGCTTCAAAGAGGGTCCGGGCACCCTCATTACTATTGATGAAGAGGAATCCATGGAACAGCCGATCATTTCCGGTATCGCTTTCAACCGTGATGAAGCCAAGCTGACTATCCGTGGCGTGCCGGATACCCCGGGCGTGGCGTTCAAGATCCTGGGTCCTATCAGCGGTGCGAACATCGAAGTCGACATGATCGTGCAGAACGTTTCGCACGATAACACCACCGACTTCACCTTCACTGTGCACCGCAACGAGTACGATGCGGCCGAGCGGATCTTGCAGAACACTGCCAAGGAAATCGGCGCCCGTGAAGTGGTCGGCGATACCAAGATTGCCAAGGTGTCGATCGTGGGCGTGGGCATGCGTTCCCACGCCGGCGTTGCCAGCCGCATGTTCGAGGCACTGGCCAAGGAAAGCATCAACATCCAGATGATCTCCACCTCGGAAATCAAAGTCTCGGTGGTGATCGAAGAGAAATACCTGGAGCTGGCTGTACGCGCTCTGCATACCGCTTTTGAGCTGGACGCTCCGGCCCGACAGGGCGAGTGACGCAGTGCCTGGAAGGCGCGGTTTACCGCGCCTTTCCTTTTTTTGTCGGGCGCATGTTCTTTTGCGCGCGCTCGACAATACTTAGGCGGTAGGGCTATGGCCTTTGGGTTGTAGGTCGAAGGCCTTTTTTTTGCAGACTGTTGTTCCTGAACTGAAATGCGTGAGGAGAAAGGTATGCTGATTCTGACTCGTCGTTGCGCAGAAAGCCTGATTATCGGTGATGGCGAAATCACCGTGACCGTGCTCGGCGTCAAAGGCAATCAAGTACGTATCGGGGTTAACGCTCCGAAAGAGGTAGCGGTGCACCGCGAGGAAATTTACCTGCGGATCAAGAAAGAGAAGGACGAAGAACCAAGCCTTTAATTTTTATCGTTTTTTATGTTTGCAAACGGGGATGAACGTGGTTAATATACGCCCCGTGTTGCGGAGAGCTGGCCGAGTGGCCGAAGGCGCTCCCCTGCTAAGGGAGTACACCTCAAAAGGGTGTCGGGGGTTCGAATCCCCCGTTCTCCGCCATTATTTGCTTAGTACGTTGCAATCTGGTTTTTTCGGTAAGTTGTTGAAATTACTCGAAAAAATAGCTTTACATAGAGATTGAACGGCCTATAATGCGCGGCAACAAATGCACTCGTAGCTCAGCTGGATAGAGTACTCGGCTACGAACCGAGCGGTCACAGGTTCGAATCCTGTCGAGTGCACCATTTAAGAGTCAGTTGCAGTCATGCAGGTGATTCGGTTACAGCCAGTTGTGATCTGGTCTAAAAACACAATCTGCACTCGTAGCTCAGCTGGATAGAGTACTCGGCTACGAACCGAGCGGTCACAGGTTCGAATCCTGTCGAGTGCACCATACAAACAAAAAGCCCGCCTAGTGCGGGCTTTTTGCCGTCTGGGGTTTGTGTAGGATTTCTTCTTTTTCCCTCGCTTTCATGTGTTTTCCTCATCCGCTGCGTCGTCGCAGTTCATAGATGCGGCCTTTGCTCAGCTTTGGCTCGCAAGCGCTTGTTCTTTCCAGTTTTTTGACGTTTAAAGTGGCCGGGCGGTGTATCATTGCGCCCGTCAGCCCCGCCGGGGCTTGTGGAATACCTCCATGGACTTACCCAGTAGTTACTCAGTACCCCGTTTTACCAATCATGAATTGACTGATTGATCCTTCCGGCGTGCCCCGCTGCTGGGAGTGGAGTTCGCCTATGACCGAAGTAGAAGTAAAGAAAACGCAAGAAAGCCTGCAGGATCGCCTGGCTCAAGTCATCGAGCTACTGCAGCGCCAGCGCGTGGTCGAAGACCTTACGCACCGCCAGGATGGCCCGAATAACAACCTGGTTGAAAACCTGGTTCACCGGCAAAACCTCGTCGAGTTGCAGCGCAAGCTTGACGACCTGCACTCCGCCGACGTCGCCTATATTCTCGAAGCCTTGCCGCTGGATGATCGACTGACCCTATGGCAGTTGGTTAAGGCCGACCGCGACGGCGACATCCTCCTCGAAGTATCCGACTCGGTTCGTGAAACCCTGATCGCCGACATGGACGATCATGAGCTCCTGGCTGCAGCCAAGGAGATGGACGCCGACGAACTGGCTGACCTTGCCCCTGAGCTGCCTCGTGATGTTGTCCATGAGCTCATGGAAGCGTTGGACACTCAGCAGCGTGAGCGTGTGCGCTCCGCGCTTTCCTATGACGAGGACCAGGTCGGCGCCCTGATGGACTTCGAGATGGTCACCATCCGCGAAGACGTCAGCCTGGAAGTGGTCCTGCGTTACCTGCGCCGACTCAAAGAGCTGCCAGGTCACACCGACAAATTGTTCGTGGTGGATTACGAAGGCATTCTCAAGGGTGTGCTGCCGATCAAGCGCCTGCTGGTGAATGATCCGGAGAAGAAAGTTGCCGACCTGATGGCCAGTGACACCGTGAGCTTTCATCCGGACGAGGATGCCTATGAAGCAGCCCAGGCATTCGAGCGCTATGACCTGATCTCGGCGCCGGTCGTCGACAAGAACGGCAAGCTGATCGGTCGTCTGACCATCGATGAAATCGTCGACTTGATTCGTGAAGAAAGCGAGACCGAAGTCCTCAACATGGCGGGTCTGCGTGAAGAGGAAGACATCTTTGCCTCGGTTTGGCGCTCGCTGCATAACCGTTGGGCGTGGTTGGCCATTAACCTGATCACAGCCTTTATCGCGTCGCGGGTTATCGGCTTGTTCGAAGGGTCGATCGAGAAGTTGGTGGCGCTTGCAGCGCTGATGCCGATTGTGGCCGGGATCGGCGGAAACTCGGGTAACCAGACGATTACCATGATTGTGCGCGCCATGGCGCTGGATCAGGTCAGTACGGCCAACTCGTCGCGCCTGCTGCGCAAAGAGTTGGCGGTGGGCCTGATCAATGGCTTGGTATGGGGTGGGGTGATCGGTGTGGTGGCTTACTTGCTGTATGGCAGTTGGTCGCTCGGTGTGGTGATGACGGCTGCGATGACTCTCAACCTCTTACTGGCGGCGTTGATGGGGGTATTGATCCCGATGACCCTGGCTCGCCTTGGGCGCGACCCTGCCATGGGTGCCAGCGTGATGATCACGGCCATGACCGACAGCGGCGGTTTCTTCATCTTCCTGGGCTTGGCAACGATTTTCCTGCTCTGACTCCATCCTGCGGGGGCACATCTGCCCCCGCTTTGCATTATCTTCCCAAATCCCAGGCAAAAAAAAGCCAGCACTTGGCTGGCTTCGGCTTTCAGTTGCGGATCAATTGGCTTCTGCGGCCGCCTCAACGTCGTGCGCGATAAGCGAAACGAGAGCATTTTGCTGGCGGTGGGAGAGTTGACGAAAACGCTGCAGCAGTTCGCGTTCGTGCAACGACAGCTCTGGGCTGTCCAGGCGCATGCTCAACTCGTCGCCCAGCGCACCTTCCTGAATGAGGCTTTGTTCCAGGCGAGCGATGATTTCGGAGTTCATGCTGCGGTGATGATTGCGAGCCACCTCGGCAATGCGTTCACGCATTCCGTCTGGCAGACGTACGACGAACTTGTCAGCCGTACGGCTGGAATAAATTGCCTGTTTCAATGGGCGCATATATTTAACCGGTTAGTTCAGGGGAGCGGTTTTTGGAATTGGCCGCAAGATGAGTGTTAAGACAAGGCTCACGACCAAAGTTCAACCTGAATTGCAAAGAGGCCGCATCATGCCTCAGATTTGACAGTTCCTTGGCGTCAATTCTGTGACAAATATTGAACTGCCTAAAGGCTTTATGCCAGCACTCATTTACATTTTTGCGGACTGGTTGGAAAATTTTTCACCGTGTGAATCTACGGGGGAACTTTCCGTAAGCCCAGGCCACCACAGGGTTTCAGGCCGCACATGCTATAGCAAAGTGGCCTTTTGCCCTTGGTTTTAAGACTAGTGGCAATTTGCCGATATGCGAGGACCAGGCGACATAAGGTCGGGCGTGGCGGGGATCAGCGCAGGACGGGGTCGAATTTGATACGACGACCCACGATGAGCGTCAGCAACAAGAGAGTGGCGAATACACCACAGGCGATGAAAGCGTTGGTGGCGCCGTCTTGAGAGTCTTCACCCAAGCCTAGAACCGCTGTGACAACGGTCAGGCAAAGGAATAGCCAGGCATATTTGGTCATCAGGGGCTTCCTCAGAATACCCAGTGTTCAGCTGCAGGTGCCACTTGGGTGTCCTGGGTCAGGCGTATGGGCGATTGCACGTTCGGTGCCATCACCGCCAGTTGCGGACGTTGTTGCAAGTGATGAGGGACTGCCTGGGTGATCTGCGCGGGGTCGTGACTGTTGCTCGATTGAAAATGGAACATGAGCAGTGCCGCCAGGGCTACGGTGTTGAGGGCTAACAGAAGGGCACTGTTCATGATTATGTTCTCCGCTTAACGCCGTGGTTTGTTAGGGTTTGTAGGAGAAGTATTGCAGGTGTCATGCCAATCTATTATTTCAATAAAATCATAGGCTTAAGTCTTATTTGAGAGGCTTTCAGGTTGCAATTTGCAATGATGGCATTTCGCGGGAGTGCATTTTGCACGATGCGGTTCTTGCGCCTGTATCGACGGGGTCAAGACACGGTCCACCCGGCAAGTATCGGCCTACACTCAAAAAGCCTACGGACGACATGACAAAACCTACCCTGGCCGTTAACATGCACGCCGTCCGTCGCCGCTTGCCAGGCGCGGCGCCTGTCATTTGTCCCAGTAGCTCAATTGGATAGAGCATCCCCCTCCTAAGGGGAAGGTTGGCCGTTCGAACCGGCCCTGGGACACCAGATTCGAGGCCTCGTACAGATCCGTCTGGCGGGGCTTTTTTGTGGGCGTTTTCCGAAGATGGGTCGAACCTTGCCAGGGTTCTAGGTTCACACCACTGGCATCGTGTATTTATAGCGATTCGTGTATCCCATGAGCAGCCGGACTGCGTCTGAGTCTTGTAGCAAATAATCCCCCGGAAACAGCGCATACCGCCTGTCCGGACCCGGCCACCCCGGACTATCATGCCGGTAGCCCTGTCTCTCACTGCAAGGAGCCGCTCGGAACGCCGATGCGCCAGATCTGGAAATCTTTTCGAGCCCTTTATTTCGCCTCCTTGATGATGCTGATCGGCTCCGGCCTGCTCAGTACCTACCTGGCCTTGCGCCTGGCGGCCGACCAGGTGGACAGCCTGTGGGTCGGTGCGCTGATGGCGGCCAACTATTTTGGCCTGGTGCTGGGCGGCAAGATTGGCCACCGCCTGATCGCCCGGGTCGGGCATATACGTGCTTATGCAACCTGCGCCGGCATTGTCGGCGCGGCGGTGCTGGGCCATGGCCTGGTCGACTGGCTGCCGGCCTGGATCGTGCTGCGGATCATCGTGGGCCTGGGGATGATGTGCCAGTACATGGTCATCGAGAGCTGGCTCAATGAACAGGCCGACGCCAAGCAGCGCGGCGTGGTGTTCAGCGGCTATATGATCGCGTCCTACCTGGGGCTGGTGCTCGGCCAGTTGATCCTGGTCATGCACCCTCAGCTCGGCCTCGAATTGCTGATGCTGGTCGCGCTGTGCTTTGCGCTGTGCCTGGTGCCGGTGGCCATGACTCGCCGTATTCACCCGGCGCCCCTGCATCCGGCGCCGATGGAGCCACGCTTCTTCATAAAGCGCGTGCCGCAGTCGTTGAGTACCGTGCTGGGCGCAGGGGTGATCGTGGGCTCGTTCTACGGCCTGGCGCCGCTTTATGCCTCCCAGCAAGGCCTGACTACCGAGCAGGTGGGTCTGTTCATGGGTAGCTGTATTTTTGCCGGCCTGTTGGTGCAGTGGCCGTTGGGCTGGTTGTCGGACCGCTATGATCGCGCGCTGCTGATTCGTTGCTTTGCCCTGTGCCTGGCGGTGGCGGCGCTACCGCTGGCGATACTGACCAAAGTGCCACTTGAAGTGCTGTTCGTGGCGGGCTTCTTGTGTTCCCTGGTGCAGTTCTGTTTGTACCCGCTGGCGGTGGCGTTCTCCAACGATCATGTGGAAGGCGACCGTCGTGTCTCGCTTACCGCCATGCTGCTGGTGACCTACGGTGTCGGCGCGAGCATCGGGCCGTTGCTGGCCGGTGTGGTGATGAAGATGTTTGGCAGTCACATGCTGTATGCGTTTTTCAGCCTGTGTGCGCTGATCCTGGTGTGGCGGATTCGGCCGAAAGCCGTGACTAACCTGCATCAGGTGGATGACGCGCCGTTGCACCACGTGGCCATGCCCGACAGCATGTCCAGCTCGCCGTTGGTCGCCTGCCTCGATCCGCGGGTGGACGAGGCGGTGGTGCAGGAGCAGATGCAAACCGCCACGCCGGAATCCGAGCCGGAAACGGCCACGCCGGTCGACGAGCCGCTTTTTGAGGGGCCGCCTGAGCCGCCAGGCCCGGGCGAGCATCCTCACGACTTGAGCAGGGCGCGCCCCTGAATGCAAAAAAAACGGGCAGATCCCATCAGGGGGCTGCCCGTTTTTTTTGCTGCGATCTTTGAGTTTAAAAATCGTCGTCTTTGTCGAAACGCCGTGCTTCGCGTTGCAGTTGGTACACAAAGCGCTCGACCTGGCGCTGCACCAAACCACTCATATTGTGAAAGCGCACGCCGGCAAACGTGGTGTTGATCTTTTCTTCGAAATGCAGGTAACGCAGTTCGACCGAAGTGGTCATGCTGCCAAAGGGCAGGGCGGCGATGAAGCGGTCGTAGACCTGGCCCAGTTGCAGGCGCTCGGAGATGTCTCCTTCGAAGCGCAATTTGCAACCTGTGGCGGAAATATCCAGCAGCTTGCCGCTGACCGGGGCCTTGAGCTTCTCGCCACCCAGCTCGATGTTCACCAGTTGCGCCAGTTTCAATGCCGCGCGAAAGGCATTGCGACGCTGGTGGTAGACCACTTCGCTGGGCAGGCTACCGGTGTAGATGCGGTGGCCGTCCTTTTCGCTGATGTTCAGGTTGCCATTGCTTTCCCAGGCGACACGCACGCCGTCGTGGAAACCTTCGATACGGAAGGGTTCGCCGTTTTCGAGGTGGCGTTCGCCATCGCGAGGAATCATTTCATCCAGGGCCAACGTGCCGCTGTCCCGATTGACGTCTACCAGGTAGCTCTGAAAGCGCTGGCTGCGTTCATGGAAGGTGATGATCAGCGGGTCATGACTTTCTTGCAGCATGCGCAAGGTACTGGCGATTTCCAGAGGCGTGGTGAGGACCTTGGGTGGCTGCGGGGCATCTTCCGCATTAAGGGCGTTGAACACGGTTCTTCCATCTCCAGACAAAATACGACTACACGCAAGAGCAGGCATTCTGCCAGTATGTGGCGCGCCTTGGATAGGCCGCGCTGTAAACCGGCGTCAGGCTTGGCTGCGGGTGCTTGGCTTGACCAGGCGCGAGGTGGAACCCTGAGCGTTGTAAAGCGCTGGAGGCTCTCCGCCGTGAAGTATACGCAACTGGTTGGCGGTCGTGGCTTGCTGAAGCTGGATCGACTGACCGTTGAGCTGGTTGGCTTCCTGGCACTGGGTGAGCAATTGGTTGAGTGCTTTGCTCTGGGCCAGTAGTTGATCGCCGACCGAGGAGTGGCTGGCCAGCTGCGCGAGCCCATCATGGTCGGCCGGCAGGCCCAGGCTGACGAGGATCTCGCTGCGTTTTTTGCCGTGCTGTTCCAGCAGGACAATCAGCGATTGCTTGCGCGCCAGAATTTCTTCCAGCAGGGGCATGTCCCGGCCGTAAAGGGCCAGGGATTCTTCCCTGAGCAGCTCCAGCAGCAATTGCGTCGGTGCTAGATCATCAATGATCAGTTGAAGCAGGGTTTCGTCGTGATGCATGGCTGGCCTTGGGGTTTAAGCGTCCAAAAGCCCGGCGCAGGCCTTTGCCTAGCGCTCGGCTTCGAAATTAAGCAGCTTGCTGGCTACACGGTTGCTGTCGACTTTATAGCTGCCATCGGCGATTGCCTGTTTCAATTCGGCCACACGGGCTTTATTGACCACCGGTTGATCGCGCAGCGAGTCAGTGACCTTCTGCAACTGTTGAGCCTCATTGCTCAGGTGTACGGATTCCCCGCTCTGGCTGGCGCTGGCCTGTTCTGCCTTGACGGGCACTGGCTGGGCCTTGGCTTCTACGCTGTCCTTGGTGCCGGCAGTGCGCGTAGGGGCCGACGTCGTCGGGGTGTTATTCAAACGGCTGAAATCGATGACCATGATCAAAAAACCTCTGGGTATTTGGACGCTTGCCATGTTTTCGGCCATATCTGGACAAACTTTAGGCTCGAATGACAATAAACTGCACAGGCCGGCATCCAACCGACAGTGTAGGAAAAGCTGGCGTCTGATACCAGTGGTCTATAAAGCCACCTCCACTTGGCCGGGGGCCGTGACCCGCGCCTTGATCACCCGGTTGGAGTTGAGATTCTTCACGCGGATCTGTTCGCTCATGCCGCCGTTGGACAAGGCCTCCCCCGGCATTTTGACCTGCAGCGCGCCACTGCTGGCGGAAATCACTACCTGGTCGCCTTTGCGAATCACCTCGGCCTGCTCCAACTGCACCAGGGTGATGACCTGATCGGTGACCACTGGTCGGGTCAGTTTCTGCCCGACGGCCTGGTCGAGGGAGGTCAGGTAGCCCTGGCTGATCATGCTGATGTCGCGCTCGCGCAACACCACGTCCTCGAAACCGATAATCCCCGTGCGTTTAAGTGGACGGGCAACCACCACCACATCGCGGAATAATTTGACCTGAGCGGGCACGAACACCGTCCAGGGCGAGGCACCGTCGCAACGCACCTTGACCGTTACACGCCCGATGGGCTGGGCGGGGCTTTCCAGGGTGGCTGTCAATTCCTTGTCGCACATTGGCATGCGCAGGCGCGGGTCCAACTGGTTGACCTGGATTTCGTAACGCCCCGGCGTCTGTGTGGTCGCCAGATAATCTTCTACAGTGAACTCAAGAAAGCCCTGGGTGACGCCGATAAGTAGATCAGGCAAGGTGACGTTATCTGCGCGGGCCGTGGCGCCCAGGCCCAAGGCAAGCAGTGCCAGCGGCGCGCAGAGCAGTCTGCAATACCGTGTCAGGTGGAGGCGTCGGGAAACTGTCGTTTTAATATCCATGACCAATAAATAGCAAAGCTCGTGCCGTTTAGTGTTGGGTGCGCGTCACTGCCCTTATAGGTATGGCCGAAGGTTTTAGCGTGGGAGTCAAGGCATGGCAGGAGTAATGGATTCAGTAAACCAGCGCACACAGCTGGTGGGGCAGAATCGCCTGGAGTTGTTGCTTTTTCGCCTGGATGGCAAGCAGTTGTATGGCATCAACGTGTTCAAGGTGCGGGAAGTGCTGCAATGCCCCAAGCTGACGATCATGCCCAAGTCCAGTCCGGTGGTGTGTGGCGTTGCCAACATACGTGGCGCGACGATCCCGATTCTTGATCTGGCCCTGGCCACCGGTTCCGCCGGGTTGCAGGACCGCGAAAACCCGTTCGTGATCATTACCGAGTACAACACCAAGACCCAGGGTTTCCTGGTGCGCTCGGTGGAGCGCATCGTCAACATGAACTGGGAAGAGATCCATCCGCCACCCAAGGGCACCGGTCGCGATCACTACCTCACGGCGGTGACGCGGGTCGACAACCAGTTGGTGGAAATCATCGACGTCGAGAAAATCCTCGCCGAAGTGGCGCCTACCTCTGAGTCGATCTCCGTGGGTGTGGTGGACGCCGAAACCGCGCACAAGGCAGTCTCACTGCGCGTGCTCACGGTGGACGACTCGTCCGTGGCGCGCAAGCAGGTGACCCGTTGCCTGCAAACCGTCGGGGTTGAAGTGGTCGCCCTCAATGATGGTCGCCAGGCGTTGGACTACCTGCGCAAGCTGGTGGACGACGGCAAGAAGCCGGAGGAAGAATTCTTGATGATGATCTCCGACATCGAGATGCCGGAAATGGACGGCTATACCCTCACGGCCGAGATCCGCAACGATCCACGCATGCAAAAATTGCATATCATCCTGCATACTTCGTTGTCGGGTGTATTCAACCAGGCGATGGTCAAGAAGGTCGGTGCCGATGACTTTTTGGCCAAATTCCGTCCTGATGACCTGGCATCCCGGGTTGTCGACCGGATCAAGGCAGCAGATCACAGCTAAGGTGTTTCCCTTGGCGGTCATACGATTTTAGAGGCGGTATCAGTGTCTACAGGTAATTTGGATTTTGAACAGTTCCGGGTCTTCCTGGAAAAAGCCTGTGGCATATTGCTCGGTGAAAACAAGCAGTACCTGGTATCCAGCCGTCTCAACAAACTGATGGAGCAGCAGGGTATCAAGTCGTTGGGTGAGCTGGTCCAGCGCATCCAGGGCCAGCCGCGCAGCGGGCTCAAGGAGATGGTGGTCGATGCCATGACCACCAACGAAACCCTGTGGTTTCGCGATACCTACCCGTTTGAAGTGCTCAAGAGCAAAGTGCTGCCGGAGGCCATCAAGGCCAGCCCGGGCCAGCGCCTGCGTATCTGGTCGGCCGCCTGTTCCTCGGGGCAGGAACCGTACTCTATTTCGATGTCCATCGATGAGTTCGAGCGGACCAACATGGGCCAGTTGAAGGCCGGGGCGCAAATCGTGGCCACCGACCTGTCCGGCACCATGCTCACCAACTGCAAGACCGGCGAGTACGACAGCCTGGCCTTGGGGCGTGGTTTGTCCCAGGAACGCCTGCAGCGTTACTTCGACCCGAAAGGGGCGGGACGCTGGGCGGTCAAGGCGCCGATCAAGAACCGTGTGGAGTTCCGCTCCTTCAACCTGCTCGACAGCTATGCCAGCCTGGGCAAGTTCGACATGGTGTTCTGCCGCAACGTGCTGATCTACTTCTCGGCCGAAGTGAAGAAAGACATCCTGCTGCGCATCCACGGCACGCTCAAGCGCGGTGGTTATCTGTTCCTTGGCGCTTCTGAGGCGCTGAACGGTCTGCCGGACCATTTCCAGATGGTGCAATGCAGCCCGGGGATCATCTACCAGGCCAAGTAAGGCTGACGCGGTAAAAAAATGTGGGAGGGGGCTTGCCCCCGATGCCGGTGTGTCAGTGATCGATGTATCAACTGAACCGCTGCCATCGGGGCAAGCCCCCTCCCACATTTGTTTGCGGCAAACCCAAGTAAAGCGGCAACCCTCATTGCCGCTTTACTGGCGCCACGCGGAAACCGCTTGCCGCTTTTCTGGCATTGCCGCTGGCAACCTCCTCCAGAACCCTTGATATACGGGCCTTCGCCAGGTTGGCATGCACCTTGCTATAACCCTGGTAACGAAAAGCAGGTCAGCCCTTGAAGGTTTCCGCCATGAGCATCAGCTTCGATAAAGCGCTCGGTATCCACGAACAAGCCCTGGGCTTCCGCGCCCAGCGTGCCGAAGTCCTGGCCAACAACATTGCCAACGCCGACACCCCGAACTACAAGGCTCGGGACCTGGACTTCTCCGCCGTGCTCGCCGCACAGCAAGACAAGACCAAGAACGGCACCTTCGCCTTGAACATGACCAACAGCCGTCATATCGAAGCGCAAGGCTTGAGCAATGGCGACGAGTCGTTGCTGTATCGCACGCCGATGCAGCCGTCGATCGACCAGAACACCGTCGACGCCCAGTTGGAGCAATCGGCCTACGCCGAGAACTCGGTGAACTTCCAAGCCAGCTTTACCCTGCTCAACAGCAAATTCAAAGGGCTGATGTCAGCCCTGCGTGGAGAGTAAGCCATGTCTCTGTCCAGTGTTTTCAATATTGCCGGCAGTGGCATGAGCGCGCAGACCACGCGTTTGAACACCGTCGCCAGTAACATCGCCAACGCCGAGACCGTGTCTTCGAGCATTGACCAGACCTACCGCGCCCGTCACCCGGTGTTCGCCACCATGTTCCAGGCTGGCCAGAACGGTGGCAGTGATTCGCTGTTCCAGGACCAGGGTGCCGCCGGCTCCGGCGTGCAGGTGCTCGGTGTGGTTGAAGATCAGAGCAACCTTGAAGCGCGCTACGAACCCAACCATCCCGCCGCGAACGAAAAGGGTTATGTCTACTACCCCAACGTCAACGTGGTCGAGGAAATGGCTGACATGATTTCCGCCAGCCGCTCGTTCCAGACCAATGCGGAAATGATGAACACCGCCAAAACCATGATGCAGAAGGTCCTGACCCTGGGTCAGTGATAAGGGGCGCCAAATAATGGCCATCGTTGATACATCAAACAACACGCCGGTCCAGGACCTGTTCAACTCCAAGGTCAAGAACGCCCAGGACAACAGCAGCGTCAGCGACGCCGCCAATAAGGCGACGGGCAAGCAGGCGTTGGGCAAGGATGCGTTCCTGCAACTGCTGGTAACCCAGCTGAAAAACCAGAACCCGCTGTCGCCGCAAGACAACGGCGCGTTCGTGGCGCAACTGGCGCAGTTCAGCAGCCTGGAAGGCATCAACACCCTGAACGACTCGGTGAATGCGATCTCCACCAACTTCAGCTCGTCGCAGGCGTTGCAGGCCTCGTCGCTGGTCGGGCGCTCGATCATCATCCAGACCGACAAGGCCATGGTGGATACGAGCAAGAGCATGACCGGTTCGGTGGCGGTGACCTCGGCGGTGGGCAACGTCTCCGTCAAGATCACCGACAAAGACGGCAACGTGGTGCGCACCATCGACATGGGGGCCCAGAGTGCCGGCACCCAGAGCTTCATCTGGGATGGCAAGAACGACAAGGGCGAGGTTGCCCCGGCGGGCACTTACACCTTCAACGCCACCACCAAGAACGACAAGGGTGACTCCGTTGCCCTGGCCACTTCGCTGCCCGCGACGGTAACGAGCGTGACCCTGAGCAAGACCGGCGGCGAAATGCTGCTGAACCTGGCGGGCGGCATGGGCAGCGTCAAGCTGTCGCAAATTCAGACTATCGGTACATAGAGCCGGCTAAATACGGCAGAGGGAGAGAAACATGTCTTTTAACATCGGCCTTAGCGGCCTCTATGCGGCCAACAAACAACTGGACGTGACCGGCAACAACATCGCCAACGTCGCGACCACGGGCTTCAAGTCGTCCCGTGCGGAATTCGCCGACATCTACGCCGCGTCCAAGCTGGGCACCGGCCAGAACAGCATCGGCAACGGTGTGAACCTGGCGGCCGTGTCGCAGCAGTTCACCCAAGGTGACGTCAACGGCAGCGGCGGGATCCTGGACATGGCGATCCAGGGTGGCGGCTTCTTCGTGCAGAAGGGCAGCGACGGTTCGCTGGAGTACACCCGCAGCGGTGCCTTTCGTGCCGACAAAGACGGCTACATCACCAACAACACCGGCACTTCGCGCCTGCAAGGCTACGCGGCAGATGCGGATGGCAAGATCATCAAGGGCGGCCTGACCGACCTGCAACTGAACCTGTCGAACCTGCCGCCCAAGGCCTCCACCAAAGTGGATTCCACCAGTAACCTGAACTCCTCGGAGCCGGTGATCGACCAGGTGGCCAAGCCGTTCAACCCGAACGACACCAGCACCTTTACCACCCAGTACAGCACCACCTTGTACGACTCCCAGGGCAACGCGCACCCGATGGTGCAATACCTGGTGAAAACCGACGGTAACAAGTGGAATGCCTATACCCTGATCGATGGTCGCAACCCCGACGGTTCGGCGCCAACCGGCACCCCATCGACTCCACCTGTGCCATCGACCTTGACCTTTGACGGCGCCGGCAAGCTCACCAGTGTGGTCACCGGTGGTGTCTCCGATAAGACCCTGACCATTACCGGTTGGGTTCCTGGCACCGTGACCAATGGTGTGTGGAAGGCCAACGGTGCGGATGCGAACCCAACAGGTATCGCCGTCAACATGGCCAACATCACCCAGTACAACTCGGCCACCTACCGCAACCCACCGGTCACCGATGGCTACGCCACCGGCCAGATCACCGGGCTGAAAATCGACGGCAGCGGCGTGTTGTTCGCCACGTTCAGCAACCAGCAGAGCAAGGCCATCGGCCAGATCTCCCTGGCCAGCTTCAACAACGAGCAGGGCCTGCAGCCAGCCGGCGGTACTACCTGGAGAGAGACCTTCGCCTCCGGCCAGCCGGGTTACGACACCCCGCAAGCCGGTACCCTGGGTTCGATCGTGGCCAACTCCCTGGAGAACTCCAACGTCAACCTGACCAACGAGCTGGTGGACCTGATCAAGGCCCAGAGCAACTACCAGGCGAACGCCAAGACCATCTCCACCCAGAGCACCATCATGCAGACCATCATTCAGATGACGTGATGCTGTAGACCTGACGTTCCAGCCCAGGAAAGCCCCTCGAGAGAGGGGCTTTTTTTTGCGTGCAGTTCTATATCCCGATCTTTCCAATAGGAACCGATCACTCCGTTCTTTCCACTTATCCAGACGTAAGACATTTTGGATCATAGGGGGAGCGCTAGGTATGTGGGGGTCGTCGGCATCTGCCCAAGAGGCTGGAGGTGCGCGTCATAGTGTGGCCTGGGATCGGTATTACCCGGTAGATGTGAGCCGTTCGCAGAGTGCAGCGCAAGACACAGGCTCCAATAAGCAAACGATCAGTCAGTTGCTCAAGGAACTTGAAGATGCCGAGAAAACGTCGAAGAACCAGACCGTTCGGGATCTGCGTGACAAGCTCAATAAAATACGAGAAGAACTTGGCGATGAGAAATTCAAGGAGATCCTCGAGGAGCTGAAGAAAGACAGGACTGACGCCTGGTGGGAGTGGTTGAAGGCAATGTTTCCGGGCCTGTTTCCCGATGAGCGTCCTCCCGCGCCTCCCTCACAGGCACCTTCTCCGCGCGGCGCAGGCGGCGTTAGAGTCAATCCGCAAGACTTTGGCCCCTCCGAAGCCATGAGCAACAAGCCCATTACCGAGGGGGCTAACTATTTCAATTACAAACCAGACAACAGTGACCCAGGTAGAAAACCGGACAATATCTGGAGCGGCTTCAGTCAGGGGCCGGATGGAAACTGCATCACCGTTTCGGCGATAAAAGCCGCAATGATGCAGTTCGGCCAGAAACCTACCGATGTGTTCAAGGAGGTTAAGGAAACGAGCAACGGCTATGAAGTGATGATGCGAGACGGTTTCAAGCTTTCCTTGACCAAAGATGAGTTGAGACAGGCTGCTACTCACGCGCGCTTCAGGGGCGATGATCCGGCGATGATGACGGACGCCAATTTCATGTATGCCGCGAGTGCCAAGCGGGCGCAGATAGAAAACAACGACGGTTGGGCCGGGCGCAGTTTCCAGGCGGCAATGAACAGCCTCAATGATGGTGAGTTCGCGCGTGAAGGGCTGGACCGTTTGGGCTTGAGAGGCCATTACAGGCCGGCGACAGACGCTGATTTGAGAAGCAGCAAAGTGGGGACGGTGGAGTACGGCAACCATTCGATGGCGGTGATCAACGGCCGGGTCGAGTTGTGGGGCCGGCGCGGTGGCGCGCCTCGGTCGGGTATAGCGACCGTGTTGTTTTAGGTCGAATACGCTTTGTTTCCGGGCAAAAGAAAGCCCCCGATACACCAAAGGTCTATCGGGGGCTTTCAACCTTGGGTTAAACCCAAGGCAGGCTCAGCTTACTGGCAAGCTTCGCAATCCGGCTCGTCAATCGCGCAGGCTTTTGGCACTGGCGCCGGGCCGGCTGGCGCAGCAAGCACCGAATCATCACCGTGGTTGCCGCCGCTGGAAACCGCGTTCAGTTTACCGGTGTTGATGGTCGACTTCTCGGTGCTGGTCGCGGCCAGGGCACGGAGGTAGTAAGTGGTTTTCAGGCCACGGTACCAGGCCATGCGGTAGGTCACGTCCAGCTTCTTGCCCGATGCGCCGGCGATGTACAGGTTCAGCGACTGAGCCTGGTCGATCCACTTCTGGCGACGGCTGGCCGCGTCAACGATCCACTTGGTGTCTACTTCGAAGGCGGTCGCGTAGAGCTCTTTGAGTTCTTGCGGGATGCGCTCGATCTGTTGTACGGAACCGTCGTAGTACTTCAGGTCGTTGATCATGACCGAATCCCACAGGCCGCGAGCCTTGAGGTCGCGAACAAGGTACGGGTTGATCACGGTGAATTCGCCCGAGAGGTTCGATTTCACATACAGGTTCTGGTAGGTCGGTTCGATCGACTGCGACACGCCAGTGATGTTGGCGATGGTGGCAGTCGGTGCGATGGCCATGATGTTGGAGTTACGAATGCCTTTCTGTACACGGGCACGTACCGGCGCCCAGTCCAGGGATTCGTTCAGGTCGACGTCGATGTACTTCTGGCCACGGGCTTCGATGAGGATCTGTTGCGAATCCAGCGGCAGGATGCCCTTGGACCACAGCGAACCCTGGAACGTCTCGTAGGCGCCGCGCTCGTCGGCCAGGTCGCAGGAAGCCTGGATCGCGTAGTAGCTGACCGCTTCCATGGACTTGTCGGCGAACTCGACCGCTGCATCCGAACCGTACGGGATGTGCTGCAGGTACAGCGCGTCCTGGAAGCCCATGATGCCGAGGCCCACCGGACGGTGCTTGAAGTTGGAGTTTTGCGCCTGTGGCACCGAGTAGTAGTTGATGTCGATCACGTTGTCGAGCATGCGTACGGCGGTGTTGACGGTGCGCTCCAGCTTGGCGGTGTCCAGCTTGCCGTTGACGATGTGGTTCGGCAGGTTGATCGAGCCCAGGTTGCAAACGGCGATCTCGTCCTTGTTGGTGTTCAAGGTGATCTCGGTGCACAGGTTCGAGCTGTGGACCACGCCCACGTGCTGCTGCGGGCTGCGCAGGTTGCACGGGTCTTTGAAGGTCAGCCATGGGTGGCCGGTTTCAAACAGCATGGACAGCATTTTGCGCCACAGGTCTTTGGCCTGGATGGTCTTGAACAGCTTGACCTTGCCTGGGTACTCGGTGAGGGCTTCGTAGTACTCGTAGCGCTCTTCGAAGGCTTTGCCGGTCAGGTCGTGCAGGTCCGGGACTTCGGATGGCGAGAACAGGGTCCACTTGCCGTCATCGAAGACACGCTTCATGAACAGGTCAGGGATCCAGTTGGCGGTGTTCATGTCGTGGGTACGACGACGATCATCACCGGTGTTCTTGCGCAGCTCGATGAACTCTTCAATGTCCATGTGCCAGGTTTCCAGGTAGGCACACACCGCGCCTTTGCGCTTGCCACCCTGGTTTACGGCGACGGCGGTGTCGTTCACCACTTTCAGGAACGGCACGACGCCCTGGGACTTGCCGTTGGTGCCCTTGATGTACGAACCCAATGCACGCACCGGGGTCCAGTCGTTGCCCAGGCCGCCGGCGAATTTGGACAGCATGGCGTTGTCGTGGATCGCATGGTAGATGCCCGACAGGTCATCCGGCACGGTGGTCAGGTAGCAGCTGGACAGCTGTGGACGCAGGGTGCCGGCGTTGAACAGGGTCGGGGTCGACGACATGTAGTCGAAGGACGACAGCAGGTTGTAGAACTCGATGGCACGGTCTTCTTTCTGCTTCTCTTCGATCGCCAGGCCCATGGCCACGCGCATGAAGAACACTTGCGGCAGTTCGAAGCGGATACCGTCCTTGTGGATGAAGTAACGGTCGTACAGGGTCTGCAGGCCCAGGTAGGTGAACTGCTGGTCACGCTCGTGGTTGATCGCCTTGCCGAGTTTTTCCAGGTCGAAGGTGGCCAGGACCGGGTTCAGCAATTCGAATTCGATACCCTTGGCGATGTAGGCCGGCAGGGCCTTGGCGTACAGGTCAGCCATCTCGTGGTGGGTGGCGCTGTCGGCGACTTTCAGGAAGCCCAGGCCTTCGGCACGCAGGGTGTCCATCAGCAGGCGCGCGGTCACGAACGAGTAGTTCGGCTCGCGTTCAACCAGGGTACGGGCGGTCATCACCAAGGCGGTGTTGACGTCGGTCAGGGCCACGCCGTCGTACAGGTTCTTCAGGGTTTCGCGCTGGATCAGGTCACCGTCGACTTCTTCCAGGCCTTCGCAGGCCTCGGTGATGATGGTGTTCAGGCGGCCCAGGTCCAGCGGTGCAAAGCTGCCGTCTGCCAGGGTGATACGGATCGACGGATGCGCTTGCACGGCGGCTTCTTCGGCCGGGGAGCGTACGGCACGTTCCTTGGCACGCGAATCACGGTAGATCACGTAGTCGCGGGCGACTTTCTGCTCGCCGGCACGCATCAGGGCCAGTTCGACCTGGTCCTGGATTTCTTCGATGTGGATGGTGCCGCCCGACGGCATGCGACGCTTGAAGGTCGCGGTGACCTGTTCGGTCAGGCGGGCAACGGTGTCGTGGATGCGCGACGAAGCGGCAGCGGTGCCGCCTTCAACTGCAAGAAACGCTTTGGTGATGGCGACGGTGATTTTGTCATCGGTGTAAGGAACGACAGTGCCGTTACGCTTGATCACACGCAGTTGGCCAGGTGCGGTGGCGGACAGATCCAGGTTCGAATCAGCGGCCTGCGGCACGGAGCCTTGCGGGTTCTCGCGAGTTGTGTCGGTTTGCATGGGGGGTTGTCTCCACGTTCTATATTTGATTGTGAGTGCCAGGCTCTTCCTGCAACACCCGTACCGTTTTCCATATCGGGGATGGGAAACAGCTGCCATCCGCGTGAGCGGTTTGGTCTACTGAAAATCGGTTGGTTCCATGCTGCGCTAGCAATAAAACGCTTGAATTTCGAGCCACTTGTGTGGTTGGGCGATTTCTTCGAAAACCCCACATGTAGGGTCTTCTGTAGTGCCGAGGTACAAGATAATGCGTTTTCGAGGGGTTAGCAACGCAGTAACCTGTGGATAACGCTGTGAGTAAAATGTGTAAGAAAGGTAGAACAGCCGTGTAGGCCGCATTGCTGCTGGATTACGCCGTTTGTCATTAAATGTTTCGGCCTCAAAACAAGCAGCCCATTTTCGAAGGGCGCGAACCCTATCACAAAAAAACCTGATCACCGAATGGATTTCCCGGCTTGTGTTTGAGGGCTGGCCCATGGCTACAATCGCCTGCCTCGGGCTAAGAAGCGACCCACATCATGCCCGCCTTTTATGACAGACATTGAGGTCACCCGTGGAGCAAGAAGCCTGGCAGGTATTGATAGTCGAAGATGACCAGCGACTGGCCGAATTGACCCGTGAGTACCTGGAGGGCAACGGCCTGCGGGTCTCGGTGGAAGGCGATGGCGCCCTGGCGGCGGCGCGGATCATCGCCGAACAGCCCGACCTGGTGATCCTCGACCTGATGCTGCCCGGCGAAGACGGCCTGAGCATCTGCCGCAAGGTGCGTGAGCGCTATGACGGCGTGATCCTGATGCTCACCGCGCGCACCGACGATATGGACCAGGTGCTGGGCCTGGACATGGGCGCCGACGATTATGTGTGCAAGCCCGTGCGCCCGCGCCTGTTGCTGGCGCGCATCCAGGCCCTGCTGCGGCGCAGCGAAGCGACGGAGCCAGCCGCCGTGGAGAACCAGCGCCGCCTGCAATTCGGCCCTCTGGTGGTGGACAACGCCCTGCGCGAGGCCTGGCTGAATAATGAGGGCATCGAACTGACCAGCGCCGAGTTCGACCTGCTGTGGCTGCTGGTGGCGAATGCCGGGCGCATTCTTTCCCGCGAAGAAATCTTCATTGCCCTGCGCGGCATCGGCTACGACGGTCAGGATCGCTCCATCGACGTGCGTATCTCTCGCATACGCCCCAAGATAGGTGACGACCCGATCCACCCGCGCCTGATCAAGACCATTCGCAGCAAAGGCTACCTGTTCGTCCCCGAAGCCGCCGCCGACATGCCGCTGTGAACTCGATCTTCCTGCGCATATACGGCGGCATGTGCGCGGCGCTGATCCTAGTGGCGCTGCTCGGCGTGCTGGCCCTGCACCTGCTCAACGAGGTGCGCAGCGGCCAGTACCGCGAGCGCCTGGCCCATGGCACCTTCGCCTTGATGGGTGACAACCTGCAACCCATGAGCGCCATCGAGCGCCAGCGCGCCCTGGCGGTGTGGGAGCGTTTGCTGGGGATTCCGCTGGAGTTGCGCCCGCTGGCCGATGCGCAACTGGACTTGAGCCAGCGCAATCGCCTGCAACGCGGCCAGGTGCTGGTGGAGCAGACCGGGCCGCATGCCGCGCGGGTGCTGCGTTTGGTCAGCGAACAGGAGCAGCTTGTTCTTACAGGCGAGGTTCAGCAGATCAGCGAACAACTGGCCCGCGCGACTATCTACCTGCTGGCCGATGAGCTGGTGCGCTTTCCGGTGGCCGAACAGCCGCAGCGCCTGGCAGATATAAAGGAAGCCAAGGGCTTTGGCTTTGATATGCACCTGATGCCACTCGACCAGGCCGATATGGATGAAGACCAGCGTCGTCGGGTTTCGGAAGGCGACACGGTGATGGCCCTGGGCAAGGGCGGCGATTCGATCCGCGTGTTTGCCGGCATGGTCGGTACGCCGTGGGTGCTGGAGATCGGCCCGTTGTATCAGATGAACCCTTACCCGGCGCAATGGCTGATCCTGATCGCCTTGATCGGCCTGACCCTGATCGGCCTGATCGTCTATCTATTGGTGCGCCAGCTTGAGCGTCGGCTGCGTGGTCTGGAAGCCGCCGCCACACGGATCGCCAAGGGCAATCTGGAGGTTCGCGTGCCGGCCCGTGGTGCTGATTCGGTGGGGCGGCTGGCGGCGGCGTTCAATGGCATGGCCGAGCATTTGCAACAACTGCTGGCGATCCAGCGCGAGTTGGTGCGCGCGGTGTCCCACGAGTTGCGCACGCCGGTGGCACGCCTGCGTTTCGGCCTGGAGATGGTTGGCGACGCCACTACCGTCGAGGCTCGGCGTAAATACCTGGAAGGCATGGACAGCGACATCCAGGACCTCGATGGCCTGGTGGATGAAATGCTCACTTACGCGCGCCTGGAACAAGGCTCGCCGGAGCTGAATTTCCAGCGGGTCGACCTTGATGCGCTGCTTGATCAGGTGATCGGCGAATTATCGCCACTGCGTCCGCAAGTGACTGTGGCCCGAGGGATTTGCTTGTCTTCGGCGCATTGGGACGACGCCTGGGTCGACGCCGAACCGCGTTACCTGCACCGTGCCCTGCAGAACCTGGTGAGCAATGCCATGCGCCACGCCCAAGGCCAGGTGTTGATCAGTTATCAGGTGGGCCAGGTGCGCTGCCGCATCGACGTGGAAGACGACGGCCCCGGCGTGCCGGAAAGCGCCTGGGAGCGCATCTTCACGCCCTTTCTGCGCCTGGACGACAGTCGCACCCGTGCCTCGGGCGGGCATGGCCTGGGGTTGTCGATTGTGCGGCGGATTATCTATTGGCACGGCGGGCGGGCGTTGATCAGCAAGAGCAATAATCTGGGCGGCGCGTGTTTCAGCTTGAGTTGGCCCAGGGATCAGGATAAACCCTGATGGATCAGGCGCTGACTGCGACCAGGCTCAACAACTGCCCATCATCCACCGCAAACTGGCCCACCAATTCCTTGCCATGGCACCACTCTTCGGACAGGTCCGTCAGCAGTCGCAACCGCAGATGCCCGGCCTCTGACCATTCCAGCAACTCGGCATGCTCAAAGTAGAAACGCTTTTGCACAATGGGGTAGAGCGCCTTGAACAGGCTCTCCTTGGCGGAGAACGTCAGCGTCACCAACAGGGCGATCCTTTCCCTTGGCAAGGCGGCCATGCGCAGTAATTCATCAGCCGTCAGGATTTCCCCCGCCAAGCGCTCGGCCCGCTCGAGGCTCAGCACATTCTCCAGGTCCATCCCCAGCCCGCGCCATTGCGCCTTGTGCCCGACAATCGCGGCGGCATGCCCGGTGCTATGGGTAATGGAACCGCTGATAGGCGCGGGCCACACCGGTGCGCGGTCTTCGCCGATCGCCGGGATGCAGTCGAGGTGATCGAGTTGTTGCAGGGCGGCACGGGCGCACAAACGACCGGCGAGGAACTCGGCCTGGCGCTTGGTCACCGAGCGCTGAATGCTCGCCGGTGGCGGCACGGCACAGCGCTGGAAGTCGCCAGGCGTGAGCAGGGTCGGGTCAAAACGCGTGCTGAGAAACACCGTGCCGGGTAACGGTTCGGGCAGCGGCCAATGGGCGTCGAGTGGGGTGCAGCAAGCGGGCAAGGGATTCATGGTCGGTATTTTGCCGAGTTGAGGGGCGTGAGGATAGCCCACTGCGGTTCAGGTGAGGTTCAGAGCCTGTTCAGGGGGAGTTCAGGGGGGGCTGCGTAGTCTGGGGCATACAGCCAAACGCATAGAGGTAACACCATGACTGCGATCAAACAGCTGATGTTGGCGTTAACCATGCTCAGTGCCACCGCTGGGGTCCAGGCATCCGATGGCGCCTTCGCCGCATTCGGCGGTGAGAAAACCAAGAAATCCAGTACCTTGATCCAGCGTGTCAGCTTCGAAGAAGCGGGCAGCCAACCCACGCCCTGGGGCCAGTCCCTGGGCCTTGCAACACCGCAGCCGGCCTACCGCGCCGGCTATGAACACCTGACCGGCCAGTTCAATGGCATTAAACTGCGCCCGCAAGACCTGCAGGGCCGCTATGATATCCCTCTGTCGGACAGTTGAATTGCTTTGGAGAGCCTTATGAAATTGCTGGTGGTGGAAGATGAGGCGCTGCTGCGTCATCACCTGTTTACCCGCCTGACCGACAGCGGGCATGTGGTCGAGGCCGTGGCCAATGCCGAAGAGGCGCTGTACCAGACTGGCCAGTTCAATCATGACCTGGCGATCATCGACCTGGGCCTGCCCGGCATGGGCGGCCTGGACCTGATCCGCCAACTGCGTGCCCAGGCCAAGACCTTTCCGATCCTGATCCTCACCGCCCGCGGTAACTGGCAGGACAAGGTCGAAGGCCTGGCTGCGGGTGCCGACGACTACGTGGTCAAACCGTTCCAGTTCGAAGAGCTGGAGGCGCGGATGAACGCTTTGCTGCGCCGCTCCAGTGGCTTTACCCAGTCGACTATTGTTGCTGGTCCCTTGTTGCTGGACCTCAATCGCAAGCAGGCGTCGCTCGAAGAGCAGCCGCTGGCGTTGACCGCCTACGAATATCGGATCCTTGAATACCTGATGCGCCATCACCAACAAGTGGTCGCCAAAGACCGCTTGATGGAACAGCTCTACCCCGATGACGACGAGCGTGATCCGAATGTCATCGAGGTGCTGGTCGGTCGCCTGCGTCGCAAGCTGGAAGGCCCGGCCGGGTTCAAGCCGATCGACACGGTGCGTGGCCTGGGCTATCTGTTCAATGAGCGCTGCCGTTGATTCGCTCGCTACGCGTGCGCTTGATGCTGGCGGCCGCGACCTTGGCCGTGCTGTTCATGCTCGGCCTGTTGCCGGCCATGCAGGGGGCGTTCAGCCTGGCGTTGCAGGACTCCATCGAGCAGCGCCTGGCGTCGGACGTCACCACCTTGATCTCTGCCGCGCGGGTCGAAAACAACCGTCTGCTGATGCCGGCGCAGTTGCCCGACGAACGCTTCAACCTCACTGACAGCCGCCTGCTCGGCTATATCTACGACCGCGAAGGCCACCTGGTGTGGCGTTCGCGGGCGACCAAAGAAGAAAACATCAACTACAAGCCACGCTACGACGGGCGCGGTAACGAGTTTGCGCGGATTCGCGAGGCCAACGGCCAGGAATTCTTCGTGTATGACGTCGAGGTCAGGCTGCTGGGCGGCAAGAGCGCCGCCTTCAGTATCGTGGCCCTGCAACCGGTGCGCGAATACCAATTGACCCTGGAAGGCTTGCGCGAAAATCTCTACCTGGGCTTCGGCGCAGCCTTGCTGGTGTTGTTGACCTTACTGTGGCTTGGCCTGACCTGGGGCCTGCAAGCCCTGCGCCGGCTGAGTCAGGAGCTCGACCAGATCGAAGGCGGCACCCGTGAGAGCCTCTCCGAACAACACCCCCGCGAATTGCTGCGCCTGACCGGCTCCCTCAACCGCTTGCTGCACAGCGAGCGTGAGCAACGTGCGCGCTACCGCGATTCCCTCGACGATTTGGCCCACAGCCTGAAAACCCCGCTCGCGGTATTGCAGGGAGTGAGCGAAGAAATGGCCCAGCGTCCGGAAGATCGCGAGCAGGCCCGGGTGCTGCAGTCGCAGATCGAGCGCATGAGCCAGCAGATCAGCTACCAGTTGCAGCGCGCCAGCCTGCGCAAAAGCGGCCTGGTGCGCCACCAGGTGCGCCTGGAGCCGGTGCTGCAAAGCCTGTGCGATACGCTGGGCAAGGTCTATCGCGACAAGCGCGTCAGCGTGTCCTTTGACCTGCCGGAAGAGTGTGATGTGCCAATCGAGAAGGGCGCCTTGTTGGAGCTGCTCGGCAACCTGCTGGAAAACGCCTACCGCCTGTGCTTGAGCGAAGTGCGCATCAGCCTGGTGGAAAGCCTGGAAGGCACCGAGCTGTGTATTGAGGATGACGGGCCTGGCGTGCCGCCGGATCAGCGTGCCAGGATTCTGCAGCGGGGTGAACGGCTGGACCGTCAGCACCCGGGGCAGGGGATTGGGTTGGCGGTGGTCAAGGACATCATCGAGAGCTACGGTGCGCGGTTGACCCTGGGCGATTCGCCGTTGGGTGGCGCCGCCTTCAGGATTCACTTCCCGGCTTTGTGATCTTTAGGGGGGGACAGGCCTCATCGGGGGCAAGCCCCCTCCCACATTGGCGCTGCATCTTTAGCTCTCTTGGGCTCGGTAAGCCCCCGGCGTCAACCCCGTCCACTTCTTGAACGCCCGATGAAACGCCGACGGTTCGGAAAAACCCAACTGCTCGGCAATCTCCTGCAACGACAAATCCGCCCGCCCCAAATGATAGATGGCGATGTCCCGCCGCAGCTCATCCTTGAGTGCCTGAAAGCTGGTGCCTTCTTCGCGCAAATGCCTGCGCAGGGTCTGCGGGCTGATGTGCAACTGCTGGGCGACGGCTTCCAGGTCTGGCCAGGGTGTACGGTCGCCGCTGAGCAAGCGGCGGAGCTGGCTGCTCAAGCTGTCGCCTTCATCCGGCCGTGACAACAGGTCGGCGGGGGAGCGCTCGAGGAAGTGCTTGAGCGTGCGTTCGTCCTGCAACAGCGGCAGGCTCAGGTAGCGGCCGTGAAATACCAGGCTGCTGTTCGGTGCGCCGAATACCTGGGTGCAGGGAAACAGCAGGTCGTATTCGCTGGCGTGAGCCGGCATCGGGTAGCTGAAGGTGGCCTGGTGCAGGCGGATGCGTTGGCCGATCAGCCAACTGCCGAGTCGATGCCAGATCACCAGCAGGCATTCGCTGAGGAAGTGATCCGGGTCCCACAATTGCGAGTCGTCCAGGCTCAAACGGGCCATTTCGCCTTCACGTGTCAGCTGCCAGCGTGGCCCCTGCGGGAATAGGCTATAAAACAATAAGCCGCGTTCCAGGGCTTTCTCCAGGGTGCGGCAGTGGATCGATGCGTGGCACATCATGGCAAAGGTGCCGCGTTTGCTGGGGCCGTCGGCAAACCCCAGGTATTCATCGTCCAGCGCCAGCCAGAGCATTTGCAGCAACCGGGTAAATTGTTCCGGCGCGATGCGGGCGCGAGGTTCGGTCAGTAGTTCCGGGGTGATACCTGCTTGCAGCAGCAGGCCCGAGTAGTCGTAACCGACCCGACGCGCACCGCCGAGGGCTGCCCGGGCGTAATGGCTGGCGATGGTACGTTCACGCATGCGAAGGCCTCTTCCATGGAAGGGCGGATGGTAGCCACCCTCGGATGGGGTCACAAGGCGGATATCCGCCAAATTGTAGGACGGGATCAGGTTGATGGGCGGAAATCCGCCACTCGATTCGGTGCTTGGGAGGGCACTTGTAAAGTACAAACCCCGATGTCTAAAGGCCTTCAGGGTTTTTCAGCAAAGTGGCACGGCGTTTGCGATAAGGATGACAGCGCAGGCTGGACCTACCGACCTCGCAAACAACAAATCCCTCCAGTGCAGGAGGGTTCGCAATTCAAGTGTCGTGGGCAATGGCGGATATTTGCCACACGGGACGATTGAGGAACTTTGCAATGACGACTCGTCAGCCTATCTACAAATCCCTGTACTTCCAGGTGATCGTTGCAATCGTTATCGGTATTTTGCTCGGTCACTTCTACCCACAGACCGGTGTGGCCCTCAAGCCACTGGGTGACGGGTTCATCAAACTGATCAAAATGGTCATCGCCCCGATCATCTTCTGCACCGTTGTCAGCGGCATCGCTGGCATGCAAAGCATGAAATCGGTCGGCAAGACCGGCGGCTATGCACTGCTGTACTTCGAGATCGTTTCCACCATCGCGCTGCTGATCGGCCTGATCGTGGTGAACGTGGTGCAACCGGGCAACGGCATGCACATCGACGTCGCCACCCTGGACGCTTCCAAAGTGGCAGCCTACGTCACTGCCGGTAAGGACCAGAGCATCGTCGGCTTTATCCTCAATGTGATCCCTAACACTATCGTTGGCGCGTTCGCCAACGGCGACATCCTGCAAGTGCTGATGTTCTCGGTGATCTTCGGTTTCGCCCTGCACCGCCTGGGTGCCTACGGCAAGCCGGTACTGGATTTCATCGATCGCTTCGCCCACGTGATGTTCAACATCATCAACATGATCATGAAGCTCGCGCCAATCGGTGCCCTGGGCGCCATGGCGTTCACCATCGGTGCCTACGGTGTGGGTTCGCTGGTGCAACTGGGCCAGTTGATGATCTGCTTCTACATCACCTGCCTGCTGTTCGTGCTGGTGGTGCTGGGTGGTATCTGCCGCGCTCACGGTTTCAGCGTGTTGAAACTGGTTCGCTACATCCGTGAAGAGCTGCTGATCGTTCTGGGTACTTCGTCTTCCGAGTCCGCACTGCCACGCATGCTGATCAAGATGGAGCGTCTGGGCGCCAAGAAGTCCGTAGTAGGCCTGGTCATCCCGACTGGCTACTCGTTCAACCTCGACGGTACGTCGATCTACCTGACCATGGCGGCCGTGTTCATCGCCCAGGCGACTGACACTCACATGGACATCACCCACCAGATCACCCTGCTGCTGGTGCTGCTGCTGTCCTCCAAAGGCGCTGCAGGCGTGACCGGTTCGGGCTTCATCGTACTGGCGGCCACCCTGTCGGCCGTAGGTCACCTGCCGGTTGCCGGCCTGGCGCTGATCCTGGGTATCGACCGCTTCATGTCCGAAGCCCGTGCGCTGACCAACCTGGTGGGTAACGCCGTTGCCACCATCGTCGTGGCCAAGTGGGTCAAGGAACTGGACACCGACAAGCTGCAAAGCGAGCTGGCGTCCGGCGGTACTGGCATCTCGGAAACCCGTGAGCTGGATGACCTGGGCGTGGCCGAAGGCCCTGCACCTGTGGTCAAGTAAATCGCCGATGGCGTGAACTAACGCCGACAGCAACGCACAAACGCCCCGACTGGTTCGGGGCGTTTGCGTTTCTGGCGCGTCACTTCGGCGACTTTTGTTTTACAGTGAATGACTCGGTTGTAACGCTTGCAGGAGGTTATGTGGACAGTGTGGATCTGAATGTCCTGCGCAGCGTGCTCGAATGGCGCCGTGCCGGACAGCGAGTGGTGTTGTACAGCGTGGTCCAGACCTGGGGCAGCGCGCCGCGCCCGCCGGGCGCCATGCTGGCGTTGCGGGGCGATGGGGTAGTGATCGGCTCGGTATCGGGCGGGTGCATCGAGGATGACTTGATTGCACGCCTGCAGGACGGCCGGCTGCCTGAAGACGGGCCGCCGGTGCAGTTGGTGACCTACGGCGTTACCCGCGATGAAGCGGCGCGTTTTGGCCTGCCGTGCGGCGGCACCTTGCGCCTGACCGAGGAGCGGGTAGACGAGTGGGAATGGGTGGCTGAGCTGTTGGCACGGTGCGAGGCTCATCAGATCGTCGCCCGGGAGTTGGACCTGGCCACTGGCAAGGTGACGTTGAGTGGCGCGAGCAAGACCGATGTCGTCACCTTCGACGGTGAACGCCTGCGAGCCATCTATGGCCCACGCTGGCGCCTGCTGTTGATCGGTGCCGGGCAGTTGTCGCGGTATGTGGCGGAAATGGCGCGCCTGCTGGATTTCGAAGTACTGATCTGCGACCCGCGCGATGAGTTTGTCTATGGTTGGGAAGACCAGCACGGTCGCTTCGTGCCGGGTATGCCCGATGAGGCGGTGCTGAATATCCAGACCGACGAGCGCACGGCCATCGTCTGCCTCACCCATGATCCGCGCCTGGATGACATGGCGCTGCTGACGGCACTGAATTCCTCGGCGTTCTACATTGGTGCCCTCGGTTCACGGGTCAACAGCCAGAAACGCCGGGAAAACCTCGCAGTGCTCGGCTTGTCGACGGAAGCGATTGCGCGTCTGCATGGGCCGATCGGTTTGCATATCGGCAGTCATACACCGGCGGAAATCGCGTTGTCGTTGATGGCGGAAATTGTTGCGATCAAGAATGGTGTGGCGCCGATGCAGAAGAAGCCGTTGCCGGTGGTGGTTGAGTGAGCATCACCGCGATTGTGCTGGCGGCGGGGCAGGGCAGCCGTTTCCGTGCCGAGGCAGGGGCTGACCAGGACAAGTTGCTGGCTGATTGTGTGGGCCTGGATGGCGTCGTTCGGCCAGTGATCGAGCAGGTGCTGAAAAATCTGCCGAGTGCCGTGGCTGATCGTTGGGTGGTGACTTCAGCCGATCGTCCCGAAGTAATTCGCTTGGCAGAGATCTACGGTTGCAAGGTGTTGCTGCTGCGCTCGGCCGGCATGGGCGACAGTATTGCCGCTGCGGTTGCAGCCAGTGCTTCGGCGAATGGCTGGCTGGTGGTGCTGGGGGATATGCCGTTTATTCAGTCATCGAGCATTGAGCGAGTGATTGCGGGGTTGGAGGAGGGTGGCATCAGTGTGCCGGTGCAGGACGGGCATTACGGGCATCCTGTGGCATTTGGCCGGGCATTTGGGCCCGGGTTGATGGCTTTGACCGGTGACCGTGGAGCCAAGCCGTTGTTTGCCCAGGCGGCGGTGCGTGAGGTGGCGGTAGATGACCCAGGTGTGTCATGGGATGTGGACGTGCCTGCGTTGTTGCATTACCTCTAACCGGACGAACATAAAAAAGCCCCGCCTGATCACTCAGGCGGGGCTTTTCAGTGGCTGCGGGAATCAGGCGAGAGGCTTGCTCTCGTGTTCTGCTTCCTGTGCCGCGGCAGCAGCAGCAGCGGCTTCAGCTTCCTTGCGACGACGACGCACTTCACGTGGGTCGTTCGGCGCACGGCCGTTTTCGGTCAGGGCGCTGACCGGTGCAGCCTCAACCACGGGGGCAGCCACTTCGGCAGCCGCCGGCGCTTCAACTACTGGCGCTGGTTCAACGACCGGAGCAGGCTCAACCACTGGGGCTGGCTCGGCAACCACAACTTCGGCAACCGGTGCCGGCGCTTCTTCTACCGCCGGGGCAGGTGCTGGCGCTGGCGCTTCAACCGGAGCGGCAGGCTCGGCAGTCCATTGGAAGGCGGTCTGTTCTTCACGAACTTCACGAACTTCCGGGGCCGCTTCGACAACCGGTGCTTCAATCACTGCTTTAGCCACAGGTTGAGGCTCGACTACCGGTACTTGTTCAGCCACCGCTTCAACTTCTGGCAGGGCTTCTTGAACCGGAGCAACTTCCACTTCCGGAACAACCGGTGCTTCGATTGGGGTAGTCGCTTCAACAACCGGTGCTTCTACGACTGGGGTTTCGGCAGCAGGTGCTTCAACGACCGACGCTTCAACCACTGGGGCCTCGGCGGCAGGCACTTCCACAACGACGGCTTCTTCAACAGTCGCGGTAGCGCGCTCAGCCTGCTCGTGCGCCTGGGCTTCAGCCGGAGCGCTGATGACCGAGCTGGCAACGGCAGCGGTAACGGCCAGGCCGGCAGCCAGCTCGGCGCCAGTCGGCTCGCTGGTAGCGGCTTCTGCGTTTTCGCCGGTCTCTTCCGAGCCTTCGATCACGTTGCCGTTGGCATCGCGTTGACGCTCACGACGGTTGCTGCGACGACGCTGGCCACGGGAGCGACGGCGTGGACGATCGCCTTCGGCGCCTTCCTGACCGTCTTCCTGCAGTTGCTCTTCGCCGGTCAGCACTTCTTCTTCGCTGGCGGCAGCCGCTTGTTCGGCACGTGGTTGACGCTCTTCACGCGGAGCGCGAGGCTGGCGTTCTTCACGTGGCGCACGTTCTTCGCGCGGCTGGCGAGCCGGGCGTTCTTCGGCAACAACAGCTGCACCGGCAACGGCTGGCGCAGCGTCCAGCGGCTCGCGCAGTTCGCGCACACGCTCTTCGCGCTCGCCACGTGGCTTGCGGTCTTCGCGTGGGGCGCGTGGCGTACGCGGTGCGCGCTCTTCACGCGGTGCCCGTTCTACGGTCGGGGTTTCTTCACGGGCTTCGCGAGGCGCACGCTCTTCACGTGGGGCGCGTTCTTCACGCGGCGCACGCTCTTCGCGCGGCTTGCGCTCTTCGTCACGACGGCCGTTGCGGTTACGGCTCTGCTGGCGACCGTTGCGACGCTCTTCGTTGCGTGCAGGGCGCTCGGTCGCTGGTTTCTCAACCACAACCGGTGCAGCAGGTTCTTCCTTGGTGGCGAACAGGCTTACCAGCGACTTCACCAGGCCTTTGAACAGGCTTGGCTCAGGCATTACGGCTGGCGCGGCAACCGGAGCGGCGGCTTCAACCGGAACCGGTGCGTTGGCACGGGCCGGAGCGGTTTTCACGGCGGCTTCCTGGCGGACCAGGGTGCGGGTCGCGGCGGCTGGCTGCACTTCTTCGACTTCGGCGGCTGCAGCGGCGATTTCGTAGCTGGACTGGCCGCTGTGGGCTTCCGGGCTGTCATCACGCAGGCGCTGCACTTCGAAGTGCGGCGTTTCGAGGTGATCGTTCGGCAGGATGACGATACGGGCACGGGTGCGCAGTTCGATCTTGGTGATCGAGTTGCGTTTTTCGTTGAGCAGGAAGGCTGCAACCGGAATCGGCACTTGTGCGCGGACTTCGGCGGTGCGGTCTTTCAGGGCTTCTTCTTCGATCAGGCGCAGGATCGCCAGGGACAGCGATTCAACGTCACGGATGATGCCGGTGCCGTTGCAACGCGGGCAAACGATGCCGCTGCTCTCGCCCAGGGACGGACGCAGGCGCTGACGGGACATTTCCAGCAGGCCGAAGCGCGAGATGCGGCCGACCTGTACGCGGGCACGGTCAGCTTCCAGGCATTCGCGGACTTTCTCTTCCACGGCGCGCTGGTTCTTGGCTGGGGTCATGTCGATGAAGTCGATCACGATCAGGCCGCCGATGTCACGCAGGCGCAGCTGGCGGGCGATTTCTTCAGCCGCTTCCAGGTTGGTCTGCAGGGCGGTTTCTTCGATGTCGCTGCCTTTGGTCGCACGCGCCGAGTTGATGTCGATGGACACCAGGGCTTCGGTCGGGTCGATCACGATGGAGCCACCGGAAGGCAGTTCGACCACGCGCTGGAAGGCGGTTTCGATCTGGCTTTCGATCTGGAAACGGTTGAACAGCGGAACGCTGTCTTCGTACAGCTTGATCTTGCTGGCGTACTGCGGCATCACCTGGCGGATGAAGGTCAGGGCTTCGTCCTGGGCTTCAACGCTGTCGATCAGCACTTCGCCGATGTCCTGGCGCAGGTAATCGCGGATGGCGCGGATGATCACGTTGCTTTCCTGGTAGATCAGGAACGGCGCGGAACGATCCAGGGAGGCTTCCTTGATGGCGGTCCAGAGTTGCAGCAGGTAGTCGAGGTCCCACTGCATTTCTTCGCTGCTGCGGCCCAGGCCGGCAGTGCGCACGATCAGGCCCATGTCGGCCGGTGCGATCAGGCCGTTCAGCGCTTCACGCAGTTCGTTGCGCTCTTCGCCTTCGATGCGACGGGAAATGCCGCCTGCACGCGGGTTGTTCGGCATCAGGACCAGGTAACGGCCAGCCAGGCTGATGAAGGTGGTCAGGGCCGCGCCCTTGTTGCCACGTTCTTCTTTTTCGACCTGGACGATGACTTCCTGGCCTTCGCTCAGGACGTCCTTGATGTTCACGCGGCCTTCGGGGGCTTTCTTGAAGTATTCGCGGGAGATTTCTTTGAGGGGCAGGAAGCCGTGGCGCTCGGAGCCGAAATCGACAAAGGCAGCCTCGAGGCTTGGTTCGATGCGAGTAATACGGCCTTTATAGATGTTGGCCTTCTTTTGCTCGCGTGCACCGGATTCGATGTCCAGGTCGTAGAGGCGTTGGCCATCTACCAGTGCAACACGCAACTCTTCGGGTTGAGTTGCGTTAATCAGCATTCTTTTCATGTTGTACCGTCGGTTTCCGGGCTGCCGGAAACGGCGTTCGGCACACACGACTTCTCACGGTCGGTGTCAGGTGCGTCAAGAGTGGTTGGCCACTCCAGTGTCCAGCAATAACAGGCCAATTGGGCCGGTACCGCGACGGACGCGTCCTGCTTGTTAGCGGTGGTGACAAAGGCACCACTTCAACAAAAGCTAAGGTCAGGAGGAGGAATCAACCGGCGACTGTGGACGAGATGAAGCGTCTAAATATAAGCCTAGTGCTACACGGTCCGACGGTTGTGCATCTCCACCCTACACGTATCCCTGATAATTCGGGTGCTGCCGCGCGCAGAATCCGCAGCGGGTTGGCATTTACCGTGTTCTCCAATGGGGAGTCCACGCTCATGGCTAAACAAGACTAGGTGTGGGCGGTTGCGCTCTCACTCAGCTCTTAACAGGCGTTGTTTCCGAAGCATTCGCCGTGGTCTGGTCCAAGACTGACTGCACTTTGTGAACTGGCCGTAAATATCGGCGCAGAACGCGAGTATTCACTCTGCTTTCTGCACTCGCTTCAGGCCTCATGTCACCTGCGCTTGTTACAATCTTGAACCTTCCAGGGTGGCGAAAGCCCCGTAGGACGGCCTCGCGTCCTGATGAATTGCGATGGTCAGGGCCGGCAGTTTGCCGCATGTCCTCTGTCCAGGCCGCTTTTGGCGGCGTTCGCGACTATAGCAGCAATGATTAAGTGCTTCAATTCCATAAAAAATTGTTATCATCGCCGCCATGACGACTACCGCCCCCCAGACCCCCAGCGTCCAGCTGCTCGAGGTCTCGCCGGAATATGCCGGCCAACGCATCGACAATTTTCTCCTGGCCAGGCTCAAAGGCGTGCCCAAGACCTTGATTTACCGCATCTTGCGTAAAGGTGAAGTGCGGGTGAACAAGGGCCGGATCAAGCCCGAGTACAAGTTGCAGGCGGGCGATATCGTACGCGTGCCACCGGTGCGCGTGCCTGAGCGTGACGAGCCTGTACCGTTGGCCCAGGGCTTGTTGCAGCGCCTGGAAGCCTCGATTGTCTTCGAAGACAGCAAGCTGATTGTGATCAACAAGCCCTGCGGCATTGCGGTGCATGGTGGCAGCGGCCTGAATTTCGGCGTGATCGAAGCCTTTCGTCAGTTGCGCCCGGATGCCAAGGAGCTGGAACTGGTCCACCGCCTGGACCGCGACACGTCCGGCCTGCTGATGATCGCCAAGAAACGCAGCATGTTGCGCCACCTGCACACCGCGTTGCGCGGCGATGGCGTGGACAAGCGCTACATGGCGCTGGTGCGCGGCAACTGGGCCAGTTCCATCAAGAGCGTCCGTGCGCCGTTGCAGAAGAGCAACCTGCGCTCCGGCGAGCGCATGGTCGAAGTGGATGAGGAGGGCAAAGAAGCCCTGACCCTGTTCAAGGTGCTGCGCCGTTTCGGCGACTTCGCCACGATGGTCGAGGCCAAGCCGGTCACCGGGCGCACCCATCAGATTCGTGTGCACACCCTGCACGCGGGTCACTGCATCGCGGGCGATACCAAGTACGGCGACGAAGATTTCTCCAGGGAAATCCGCGATCTGGGCGGCAAGCGCCTGTTTCTGCACGCCTACATGCTCACCGTGCCGCTGCCAGATGGTGGCGAGTTGAAGCTGCAGGCACCGGTCGATGAGATGTGGGCCAAGACCGTGGAGCGCTTGAGTGTCGCGCCTTGACTACAAACTGCTGATATTCGATTGGGATGGCACCCTGGCCGACTCCATTGGCCGGATTGTCGAGTCGATGCACGCTGCGTCGACCCGCTCGGGGTATGCGCTGTGCAGTGATCTGGCGGTCAAGGGCATTATCGGCCTCGGCTTGCCTGAGGCGATTCGCACCTTGTACCCCGAGATCAGCGACGCCGAACTGGTCGCGTTTCGCGAGCATTACGCCGATCACTACATCGCATTGGAGGCCACCCCTTCGCCGCTGTTCGACGGTGTGGCGCAGGCCCTGGAGGCATTCCGTGCCCAGGGCTATCACCTGGCAGTCGCCACTGGCAAGGCACGACGTGGCCTGGATCGGGTGCTCAAGGCCCACGGTTGGGAAGATTATTTCGATATCACCCGCGCCGCCGATGAAACTGCCAGCAAGCCTCATCCTCTGATGCTGGAGCAGATCCTGGCCCATTGCGGCGTGTCGCCACGCCAGGCCTTGATGGTGGGCGATGCCTCCTTCGACCTGATGATGGCGCGCAATGCGGGCATGGACAGTGTGGCGGTCAGCTATGGCGCCCAGGCTGCCGAGGCGTTGCAGCAATATGAGCCGCGTCTGACGATTGATCATTTTTCCGAATTGCAGGCCTGGCTCAGCCGGGCCCAATAAGTCTTTGTTGGGGTTGATGGCATGAGTGATGAGTGGAAAGCGCCCGAAAAGGCTGAAAGCAGTGATGACAAAAGCTGGAAGCTGCTGGAGAAAACCCTTCTGGCCAGCGTTCAGGAGCAGCGTCGCGCGCGGCGTTGGGGGATTTTCTTCAAGCTGCTGACCTTTGTCTGGCTCATCGGCATGCTGGCGCTGTTCAGTCCACTGGTGGACATGGAAAAAAGCGCAACCCGGGGTGCCAATTACACTGCCCTGATCGAAGTGCGCGGAGTGATTGCCGACAAGGAGTCCGCCAGTGCCGACAACATTGTCAGCAGCCTGCGCGCCGCGTTCGAAGACCCTAAGGTCAAAGGTGTGATCCTGCGTATCAACAGCCCGGGCGGCAGTCCGGTGCAATCGGGTTATGTGTATGACGAGATCCGTCGTCTGCGTGGTCTGCACCCGGATACCAAGCTGTATGCGGTGATTTCCGACCTGGGCGCCTCGGGTGCCTATTACATTGCCAGTGCCGCTGACCAGATCTACGCCGACAAGGCCAGTCTGGTGGGTTCCATTGGCGTGACGGCGGCCGGTTATGGTTTCGTCGGCACCATGGAGAAGCTCGGGGTGGAGCGTCGCACGTACACTTCGGGTGAACACAAATCCTTCCTCGATCCCTTCCAGCCGCAAAAGGCCGATGAGACCCAGTTCTGGCAGGGTGTGCTCGATACCACCCATCGCCAATTCATCGCGAGCGTGAAACAGGGGCGTGGTGATCGTCTGAAGGACAAAGACCATCCGGAGCTGTTCTCCGGCCTGGTGTGGTCCGGCGAGCAGGCGTTGCCGCTGGGCTTGATCGACGGCCTGGGCAGTGCCAGTTCGGTGGCGCGGGATGTGATTGGCGAGAAGGAGTTGGTGGATTTTACGGTTGAGGAATCGCCGTTTGATCGTTTCTCCAAGCGGCTCGGTGCCAGTGTGGCCGAGAAGCTGGCCTTTTACATGGGCTTCCAAGGCCCAAGCCTGCGCTGAGCCCCAGGCTACATATAGATCAAAATGTGGGAGGGGGCTCGCCCCCGATTGCGGTGGGTCAACTGCGGGTTAGTTGGCTGATCCTCTGCTATCGGGGGCAAGCCCCCTCCCACATTTGCTTGTGGTGGTCTCAGGGGATTTGCACGCCTTCGGCCAGCAGCATATCCACCAGGCGAATGAGGGGAAGGCCGATGAGGCTGGTGGCGTCCGACCCTTCGGTACTTTGGAACAGGCTCACGCCCAACCCCTCGGCCTTGAAGCTTCCCGCACAGTCATACGGCTGCTCGACTCGCAAATAGCGCTCGATGCGCTCTGCATCGAGTTCGCGCATGTGCACGGTAAAAGGCACGCAGTCGACCTGGCAGTGCCCCGTCTTGCTGTTGAGTAGTGCAAGCCCGGTGAGGAAGCTGACGCGCTTGCCGCTGGCGGCCAGCAGTTGCTCGCGGGCATTCTCGAAGGTGTGCGGCTTGCCGATGATCCTGCCATCGAGTGCGGCCACCTGGTCGGAGCCGATAATCAAATACCCCGGATGGCTGGCGGCAAGGGCGCGGGCTTTCTGTTCGGCCAGGCGCTTGACCAGTTCCTCGGCGGATTCATTTTCGTGGTGACTTTCATCGATATCCGGTGAGCTGCAGATAAACGGCAGGTGCAGGCGGCTCAGCAATTCCCGGCGATACACCGAGCTGGATGCGAGTAATAAAGGCAGCATGGGCGTCTCCTCAGGTCGGCAGCGGATTCTAGCGGGGCGACCGGCTGACGCACAGGGCTGAATTTCCTTTGACATGGCTGGGTGCATCCCTATAATGCTGCGCCTATGTTGAATGACCCGATTCCACCTCACGTTGACCCGCGCAAATTGGCTGATCGTGGCACTTCCCTTCAAGGTGAGTTGCTGCTGGCCGATTTGGAGAGACTCTGCGACCCGCTTTCCGACACTGTCGGTACGGTGCAGGCCAAATTCGTTTTTGAACGAGATGAACGTAAATCTGTGGTAATCCACAGTTTTATCGACACCGAAGTCAAAATGGTTTGCCAGCGTTGTCTTGAGCTGGTCACCCTGCCGATCCACAGCGAGTGCAGTTATGCTGTGTTGAAGGAGGGTGCGAATACCCAGTCGTTGCCGAAAGGTTATGACGTGCTGGAACTGGGCGAAGATCCTTTGGATCTGCATGCACTGATCGAGGAGGAGCTTCTGCTCGCCTTGCCCATTGTGCCTGCTCATCATCCGGAAGAATGCCAGCAGCCGGCGGGCCTCGATGACGAGCCCGAACCGAGCGAGGACGAGGTAACGCGGTCCAACCCGTTCAGTGTATTGGCGCAGTTAAAGCGTGACCCAAACGTTTAGGAGTTAATCAATTATGGCTGTTCAGCAGAACAAAAAATCCCGCTCCGCCCGTGACATGCGCCGTTCGCACGACGCTCTCGAGGCTAGCACCCTGTCCGTGGAAAAGACCACCGGTGAAGTTCACCTGCGTCACCACGTATCGCCAGAAGGCGTATACCGTGGCCGTAAAGTGATCGACAAGGGCGCTGACGAGTAATCACTTGTCTGCTCTAGTCATCGCGATAGACGCAATGGGCGGGGACTTCGGTCCCCGCAGCATTGTTCAGGCCTGCATTGCCAGCCTGTCTGCAACACCCTCGCTGCACCTGGCCCTCGTCGGCCAACCCTCCTTACTTGAAGAACTGATTGCCAGCCATCCGGCGGTGGATCGCGCGCGCCTGACGATTACGCCAGCCAGCGAAACCATCACCATGGATGAAAAGCCTGCGGCAGCTCTGCGTGGCAAGCCTGACTCTTCAATGCGGGTGGCCCTGGAACTGCTGCGTGATGGCAAGGTGCAAGCCTGTGTCAGCGCCGGTAATACCGGGGCGCTGATGGCGTTGTCGCGGTTTGTGCTCAAGACCCTGCCCGGCATTGATCGACCGGCTATGGTGGCGGCGATTCCGACGCAAAAAGGCTATTGCCAGTTGCTGGATCTGGGCGCAAACGTCGATTGCAGCGCCGAGCATCTGCTCCAGTTCGCCGTGATGGGCTCGGTGGCCGCCGAGGCGCTTGGCGTGGCCCGCCCGCGCGTTGCCTTGCTGAATATCGGCACCGAAGACATCAAGGGCAACCAGCAGGTCAAGCTGGCCGCCACGTTGCTGCAGGGCGCGCGGGGTTTGAATTACGTCGGGTTTGTCGAAGGTGACGGCTTGTACCGTGGCGAAGCGGACGTGGTGGTGTGTGACGGGTTTGTCGGCAATATCCTGCTCAAATCCAGCGAAGGCCTGGCGACCATGATCGCCACGCGTATCGAGGCGCTGTTCAAACGGAGCCTGGCATCGCGCGTTGTCGGCGCCCTGGCGCTGCCGTTGATGCGCCGCTTGCAGGCTGACCTGGCTCCGGCGCGGCATAATGGCGCGAGTTTTCTGGGGTTGCAGGGCATTGTGGTAAAAAGCCACGGCTCGGCCGGTGTCGAGGGTTTTCAAAGTGCGATCGCGCGGGCAGTGATCGAGATCCAGGAAAACCTGCCGCAACGCTTGCACGGCCGTCTTGAGGACCTGTTGCCTTAGGCGAATCGGCCCGGGAGTGCTTAAATGTGACCGGCCAGTTCAATTGACCATCCAATCTGTCAGTTTCGTGCGCTCCCACCGTAGGAGTGCGCATTTTTGACGACCAGATCATTAGGGGCTTGTTACATGTCTACATCCCTCGCATTCGTCTTTCCAGGGCAGGGTTCGCAGTCCCTCGGCATGTTGGCCGAGCTGGGCGCGCAATACCCGCTGATCCTGGACACCTTCAAGGAAGCTTCCGACGCCCTGGGTTACGACCTGTGGGCACTGACCCAGCAGGGGCCGGAAGAGCAACTCAATCAAACCGATAAAACCCAGCCGGCCATCCTGACCGCCTCGATCGCCCTGTGGCGCCTGTGGCTGGCAGAAGGCGGCGCACGCCCTGCATTCGTCGCCGGCCACAGCCTGGGCGAATACAGCGCCCTGGTGGCAGCGGGCAGCATGACCCTGGGTGAGGCGGTCAAGCTGGTCGAGCGTCGTGGCCAGCTGATGCAAGAAGCCGTTCCGGCCGGGCAGGGCGGCATGGCCGCGATCCTGGGCCTGGACGACGCCGTGGTGATCGAAGCCTGCGCCGAAGCGGCCCAGGGCGAAGTCGTCAGTGCAGTGAATTTCAATTCCCCGGGCCAGGTGGTGATCGCCGGTGCCAAGGCTGCCGTTGAGCGTGCCATCGAAGGCTGCAAGGCCCGTGGCGCCAAGCGTGCGTTGCCGTTGCCGGTGAGCGTGCCGTCGCACTGCGAGCTGATGCGCCCGGCGGCCGAGCGTTTTGCCGAGTCCATCGCCGCCATCAACTGGCAGGCGCCGCAGATCCCGCTGGTGCAGAACGTCAGCGCCGCCGTGGCTGCCGACCTCGAAACCCTCAAGCGCGATCTGCTGGAGCAGCTCTACAAGCCGGTACGCTGGGTTGAATCGGTCCAGACCCTGGCCGCCAATGGTGCGACTGAACTGGTTGAGTGTGGACCGGGTAAAGTCCTGGCCGGCCTGAACAAGCGCTGCGCCGACGGCGTGTCGACTGCCAACCTCAATACCCCTGACGCCTTTGCTGCCGCTCGCGCGGCACTGGCCTGAATCCCTGAACTTAGGAGAAGCCTGCATGAGTCTGCAAGGTAAAGTTGCACTGGTCACCGGCGCAAGCCGTGGCATTGGCCAGGCGATCGCCCTGGAGCTGGGCCGTCAGGGCGCTGTTGTGATCGGCACCGCTACTTCCGCCTCGGGCGCCGAGCGTATCGCCGCGACCCTGAAGGAAAACGGCGTGCAAGGCACCGGCCTGGAACTGAACGTGACCAGCGATGAATCCGTGGCTGCCGTTTTGGCCGAGATCACCGCACAGTTCGGCGCGCCGGCGATTCTGGTGAATAACGCCGGTATCACCCGCGATAACCTGATGATGCGCATGAAAGACGACGAGTGGTACGACGTGGTCGACACCAACTTGAACAGTCTGTTTCGCCTGTCCAAGGGCGTTTTGCGCGGTATGACCAAGGCGCGTTGGGGCCGAATTATCAATATTGGCTCCGTAGTGGGTGCCATGGGCAACGCAGGCCAAGTAAACTACGCAGCCGCCAAGGCCGGTCTGGAAGGTTTCAGCCGTGCATTGGCGCGTGAAGTCGGCTCGCGGTCGATTACGGTCAACTCGGTGGCTCCAGGGTTCATCGACACCGATATGACCCGCGAACTGCCGGAAGCACAGCGTGAAGCGTTGCTGACGCAGATTCCGCTGGGCCGTCTGGGCCAGGCTCAAGAGATCGCGAATGTGGTCACTTTCCTGGCATCCGACGGTGCGGCATACGTGACTGGGGCTACAATCCCGGTGAACGGCGGGATGTACATGAGTTAAATTGTGACGGATCGCTTCAAAAATATGTCATACGAGCTGTCTAAAATCCGTTATAAAGCTGCAACTTAATTTATAGGCAGGTGGCCGACCGGGTACAGGATGAAGCTTTCAGTTGAAAAGCTGAAAAGGCTTTCTATACACTTACCCACTGGCCAGCTGCCTGAATTTGTCCATTAGGAGTTAAACAAGGTATGAGCACCATCGAAGAGCGCGTCAAGAAAATCGTCGCCGAGCAACTGGGCGTTAAAGAAGAAGAAGTGGTCAACACTGCTTCCTTCGTAGAAGACCTGGGTGCCGATTCCCTTGACACCGTTGAGCTGGTGATGGCTCTGGAAGAGGAATTCGAGACCGAAATCCCGGACGAAGAAGCTGAAAAAATCACTACTGTTCAAGCTGCTATCGACTACGTTACTAGCCACCAGGCGTAATAGTTTGTAGTCGTCGCTTGCTGTCAGGGAAAAACCGCACTGCTGTAACGGCGTGCGGTTTTTTCTTTAGCCCTGATGAAAAGTACGCGCTGAAGCAAAAGTGTCGTCATTAGAAAAAGGAGAGTGCTGTGTCGCGTAGACGCGTCGTAGTCACCGGTATGGGTATGTTGTCGCCACTGGGCACGGATGTGCCAAGCAGTTGGCAGGGCATTCTGGCTGGCCGCAGTGGTATTGGTCTGATCGAACACACGGACCTTTCTGCCTATTCCACCCGTTTTGGCGGCTCGGTAAAGGGTTTCAATGTCGAGGAATATCTCTCGGTCAAGGAATCCCGCAAACTCGACCTGTTCATTCAATACGGCCTGGCAGCCGGTTTTCAGGCGGTGCGTAATGCCGGCCTGGAAGTCACCGACGCCAACCGTGACCGCATCGGCGTGGCCATGGGTTCGGGTATTGGCGGTTTGACCAATATCGAAGAAACCAGCCGCACGTTGCACGATTCCGGCCCTCGTCGAATTTCGCCGTTCTTCGTCCCGGGCTCGATCATCAATATGATTTCCGGTTTCCTGTCCATCCACCTGGGCGCACAGGGACCTAACTACGCCATCGCCACGGCGTGCACCACCGGCACGCACTGCATTGGCATGGCGGCGCGCAATATCGCCTATGACGAAGCCGACGTGATGATCGCCGGTGGCGCCGAAATGGCGGCCTGCGGCCTCGGCATGGGCGGCTTCGGCGCGTCCCGTGCGCTGTCGACGCGCAACGACGAGCCGACCCGCGCCAGCCGTCCATGGGACAAAGGCCGTGATGGCTTCGTGCTGTCCGACGGTGCCGGCGCCCTGGTGCTGGAAGAGTTGGAACACGCCAAGGCGCGTGGTGCCACCATCTACGCCGAGCTGATTGGCTTTGGCATGAGCGGTGACGCCTACCACATGACCTCGCCACCGTCCGACGGTGCCGGTGCCGCGCGTTGCATCACCAACGCCCTGCGCGATGCCAAGGTGAATGCGGACCAGGTGCAGTACATCAACGCCCACGGGACTTCGACTCCGACGGGCGACCTGGCGGAAGCCGAGGCCATCAAGTCGGTGTTCGGTGAGCACGCCTATAAGCTGACGGTCAGCTCCACCAAGTCCATGACCGGACACCTCTTGGGGGCGGCGGGCGCGGTCGAGGCGATCTTCAGTGTGATGGCCATCAAGGATCAGGTTGCGCCGCCGACCATCAACCTGGATGAGCCTGACGAAGGCTGCGACCTGAACTTCGTGCCTCACGAAGCTCAGCCGATGCCGATCGACGTGGCGATCTCCAACTCGTTCGGGTTTGGCGGTACCAACGGTTCCCTGGTGTTCCGCCGGTTCGCCGAGTAATGCACAGCTGGGTCGACGGTCAGCCAGCGGACAGCGTGCCCCTGAAAGATCGCGGCCTGGCGTATGGCGATGGGCTGTTCGAGACCATCGCCGTCAAGGCCGGACAGCCGGTGCTGCTCGACCGTCACCTGCAACGCCTCGACGAGGGTTGCAGGCGCCTCGCCTTGGTTGCGGATCCGATGGTGATCCGCAGCGAAGTGCTGGCCTACGCCACCGCCCTTGGCGAGGGTGTCCTCAAATTGATCCTGACCCGTGGCGACAGCCTGCGCGGTTATGGCATCCACCCTGGCGCACCGGTGCGCCGTATCTTGCAGGGCAGCCCGCCTGCTACTTATCCCAGCGCTCATGGAACCGATGGCATCCGCCTGTTTCCCTGTGCCACCCGCTTGGCCGAACAGCCGTTGCTGGCCGGTCTCAAGCACCTCAACCGTCTGGAACAGGTGATCGCCCGCGCCGAGTGGCAGGACACCAAGCACGCTGAAGGCTTGATGCTGGATGTGTCCGGTCGTGTGATCGAAGGCGTGTTCAGCAACCTGTTCCTGGTGTGCAACGGCTTGTTACTAACCGCTGATCTGACACGTTGTGGCGTGGCCGGGGTGATGCGCGCCGAGATTCTGGCCCAGGCACAGACCCTGGGCATCCCGGTGGCCGTGGCCGACATCAGTGTCGAGCAGTTGCAGCAAGCCGACGAAGTCTTCGTGTGTAACAGCGTTTATGGCATTTGGCCGGTGCGCGAGTGCGCTGCGATGAGCTGGTCGGTTGGCCCGCTCACCCGTAAACTGCAGGGCATTGTTCGCGCGCTATTGGAAATTTGAGTTGATACGAAAACTGTTTGTACTGCTGCTGATCGGTCTGTTCTCGGCGGCTTTGCTGTTGGGTTATGGCGCCTGGAAATACGACGCTGCCCTGAAGCAGCCCTTGAAGCTGACCCAGGAGCAATTGCTCGACGTACCGGCAGGGGCGACCCCCACCGGCACCTTCAATCGCCTGGAAGCTGACGGCGTACTGGACGGTGCCTTCTGGTTGCGTTTGTACTGGCGCTTCAACCTGGACGGCCAGCCATTGCACAGCGGCGAATACCGCATGACGCCCGGCATGACGGCGCAAGGCTTGATCGGCTTGTGGCAGCGTGGCGAAGTGGTGCAATACAGCCTGACGCTGGTCGAAGGTTGGAACTTCCGCCAGGTACGCTCGGCCCTGGCCAAGCATGAAAAGATCGTGCAGACCCTCTCGGGCCTGAGCGACAGCGACGTCATGGACAAGCTCGGTCACCCTGGCGTGTTTCCAGAAGGGCGGTTCTTCCCCGATACCTACCGTTTCGTGCGTGGCATGACCGACGTCGAATTCCTGAAGAAAGCCTACAACCGCCTGGACGACGTACTCGCCCAGGAATGGAGCAAGCGCGCTGCCGACGCGCCTTACACAGACCCTTACCAAGCGCTGATCATGGCCTCCCTGGTGGAGAAAGAGACGGGCGTGCCTGAAGAGCGTGGGCAGATTGCCGGGGTATTTGTGCGGCGCCTGAAGGTCGGCATGCTGCTGCAGACCGACCCGACGGTGATCTACGGCCTGGGTGAACGCTACAACGGCAAGTTGACCCGCGCGCACCTCAAGGAAGCCAATCCCTACAACACCTACATGGTCGCCGGCCTGCCGCCGACGCCCATTGCCATGGTCGGCCGCGAGGCGATCCATGCCGCGCTGAACCCGGTGCCGGGCAGCAGCCTGTATTTCGTTGCCCGTGGCGATGGCAGCCACATTTTCTCGGATAACCTGGATGCGCATAATGCCGCCGTGCGTGAGTTCCAACTCAAGCGACGCGCCGATTACCGCTCCAGCCCGGCGCCGGTGGTGAAGCCTGCCGAAGACGCAACGCCACCGGCGGATGTGCCCGCCGAGGCGCCGGTAGAAAAGCCGGCCGACCCTGCTCCGGACGCTACCGCGCCGCAAAGCCCGCAATAATTCTGACTAAGGACTGCCTGTGACTGGCTTGTTTATTACCCTGGAAGGCCCCGAAGGCGCCGGCAAAAGCACCAACCGCGATTACCTGGCCGAGCGCTTGCGCAGCGAAGGCATCGAGGTGGTGTTGACCCGTGAGCCCGGTGGCACGCCGCTGGCCGAGCGTATCCGCGAAGTGCTGCTGGCGCCGGGTGACGAGCAGATGAACCCGGACACCGAGCTGCTGCTGGTGTTCGCCGCCCGTGCCCAGCATCTGGCCGAGGTGATCCGTCCGGCCCTGGCCCGTGGTGCCGTGGTGATTTGTGACCGTTTCACCGATTCCACCTACGCCTACCAGGGCGGCGGTCGGGGCTTGTCCGTGGAGCGCATCGCCACCCTGGAAACCTTTGTCCAAGGCGACTTGCGCCCTGACCTGACCTTGCTGTTCGATCTGCCGGTGGAAGTCGGCATGGCCCGTGCCAGCGCCCGTGGCCGCCTGGATCGCTTCGAGCTGGAAGGCGATGGGTTCTTCAACGCGGTACGCAGTGCATTCCTCACACTTGCCAAGGCGGAGCCTGCACGGTACTCCCTGCTGGATGCAGCCCAGCCGCTGGCGCAGGTGCAGCAGGCCATCGACGCGCTGCTACCGAAACTGCTGGAGCGCGCCCGTGGCTGAAGCCTACCCGTGGCAGGACAGCCTGTGGCAACAACTGGCCGGCCGTGCCCAGCACGCCCACGCCTACCTGTTGCATGGGCCGGTGGGGATCGGCAAGCGAGCGTTGGCCGAGCGCCTGATGGCAAGCCTGCTGTGCCAGCGCCCGATCAATCTTGAGGCCTGCGGCGAGTGCAAATCCTGCCTGCTGCTCAAGGCTGGCAGCCACCCGGATAACTACCTGCTGGAACCCGAGGAAGCCGACAAGGCAATCAAGGTCGACCAGGTGCGCGACCTGGTCAGCTTCGTGGTGCAGACCGCACAGATGGGCGGACGCAAGGTGGTGCTGATCGAGCCGGTGGAGGCGATGAACATCAATGCTGCCAACGCCTTGCTCAAAAGCCTGGAGGAGCCGTCCGGCGATACGGTGTTGTTGCTGGTGAGTCACCAGTCCAGCCGTTTGCTGCCGACCATCCGCAGCCGCTGCGTGCAGCAGGCGTGCCCGCTGCCAAGCGAGGCCATGAGTCTTGCGTGGCTGGCACAGGCGTTGCCGGAGTGCTCCCAGGACGAACGGGTCGAGTTGCTGAGCCTGGCCGCCGGTTCGCCGTTGGCGGCGGTGAAGCTGCAGGTCCAGGGCGTGCGTGAACAACGGGCGCTGGTGGTGGAGGGGGTCAAGAAACTGATCAAGCAGGAAGTGTCCGCCACCCAGCTGGCAGAAAGCGCCTGGAAGGACATCCCCCTGCTGTTGCTGTTCGACTGGTTCTGCGACTGGTCAAGCCTGATCCTGCGCTACCAGCTGACCCAGGATGAAAACGGTCTGGGCCTGCCGGATATGCGCAAGGTGGTGCAGTACCTGGCGCAGAAAAGTGCCCAGGACAAGGTGCTGGCGAACCAGGACTGGATCCTCGCCCAGCGCCAGAAGGTGCTCGGCAAGGCCAACCTCAACCGCGTGCTGCTGCTTGAAGCGTTGCTGGTGCAATGGGTCGGTTTGCTCGGACGCCGTTAATTTCCGTGGCCGGCGGGTGTATCGTCGGCCAGACACTTTTCGTGACTGAAGTTGTAGATTCCTATGATTGTAGATTCCCACTGCCACCTTGACCGCCTCGACCTGGCCCAGCACGGCGGTTCCCTTGACGCTGCCCTCGACGCCGCACGCCAGCGTGGGGTAGGGCACTTCCTGTGCATCGGCGTCAGCGCGGAGAATGCAGCGGACGTCAAATCCCTGGCCGAGCGTTATGCCGATGTGGATTGCTCGGTGGGCATCCACCCGCTGGACCTCAAGCCCGGTGAAGCCCCGGCACTCGACTGGCTGCTGGGTGAACTCAATCACCCGCGCGTGGTGGCCATTGGCGAAACCGGCCTGGATTACCACTACGAACCCGAAGCCGCCGAGTTGCAGCAGGCTTCGTTCCGCCTGCACCTGCAAGCCGCCCGGCAGACCGGCAAACCGGTGATCGTCCACACCCGTGGCGCCCGTGCCGACACCCTGACCCTGCTGCGCGAAGCGGCATTGCCCCAGGCTGGCGTGTTGCATTGCTTTACCGAAGACTGGGACATGGCCAAGGCGGCGCTGGACCTGGGGTTCTATATTTCGCTGTCGGGTATCGTCACCTTCCGCAACGCCGACGCCCTGCGTGATGTCGCACGCCAGGTGCCCGCCGACCGCCTGCTGGTGGAAACCGATTCCCCGTACCTGGCTCCCATCCCCCATCGCGGCAAGCCGAACCTGCCGGAGTATGTGCGCGACGTGGCGGATTACCTGGCGATGCTGCGCGGTGAGTCCTACGAGCGTTTTGCCGAGCAGACTACCGAAAACTTCAAGCGCCTTTTCCCACTGGCCCACGTCGCTTCTTAACGCGAGGGCCAAATCGCAGGCAAAAAAAACCCGGGTTCTGGGGGGGGAATCCGGGTTAAGACCATTAGGAGTAAAACAAGGGTACGCGGTCCGTTGGTACCCAGGTCGGCGCTTCACTTGGGGGAGATGTCACGTCGACAGTTCAAGTATTGATCAGTATCCGATTCAGTCCAGTCGCGGCTGATCGTTTTTTAAACAGATTTGGAATACGCGCGCTTCGCTTGAGTTCTCATCAGGCCGGTGCACGGGTGCAGTTGTTGCGTATTATTTCTGACTGATATCAATGAAAACGTTGGCGTGCTGAAAGTAAAGTGCATTCCGGGTTCACATAGACATTGCCCAACGACCGTTCAGTCGGGATAATCCCTCGCACCGGGTAAATCGTATCGCCACGTATCCGTGGCCCTGCGCAACCCTCCCTAATCCGACCTTTGCAGACCTCTTCCTCATGCACAAAGAACCCCGTAAGGTCCGTGAGTTTCGCCGCCGTGAGCAGGAAATTCTCGACACCGCACTCAAGCTGTTCCTTGAACAAGGTGAAGACAGCGTCACCGTCGAGATGATCGCGGATGCCGTGGGTATCGGCAAAGGCACGATCTACAAGCACTTCAAGTCCAAGGCCGAGATCTACCTGCGCCTGATGCTCGACTATGAGCGCGACTTGAACGAGTTGCTGCACTCGGCCGATGTCGACAAGGACAAGGAAGCCCTGTCCCGTGCCTACTTCGAGTTCCGCATGCGTGACCCGCAGCGCTATCGCCTGTTCGACCGGCTGGAAGAGAAGGTGGTCAAGGGCCACCAGGTGCCGGAGATGGTCGAGGAACTGCACAAGATCCGCGCCTCGAACTTCGAACGCCTGACTTTGCTGATCAAGGGGCGCATCAGCGAAGGCAAGCTCGAAGATGTGCCGCCGTATTTCCACTACTGCGCCGCCTGGGCCTTGGTCCACGGTGCCGTGGCGCTGTACCACTCGCCGTTCTGGAGCAACGTGCTGGAAGACCAGGAAGGTTTCTTCCAGTTTTTGATGGATATCGGCGTCCGCATGGGCAACAAGCGCAAGCACAGCAGTGAGCAGCCACCGGCAGAAACGCCTGCCACGTAATGATTTGCTGCCACGCGTAGTACCCCAGGAATATACTCAGGCATGGACTCTTGCTAAAAGCTGATTTATCAGTCAGCTTTTAGCGCGCCCGAATCATCCTCTGCCGGAGTGATCCATGATCGTTGATCGTCAAGGCAGGCGTTTTCGCAATTTGCGGATCAGCCTGACCTCAGCCTGCAATTACGCGTGTACCTACTGCGTGCCTAACGGCAAGCGGCTGGTGGCTGCCCAGGACGAACTCTCCGCCGAGGCCATGGCCCGTGGTGTGGAATACCTGATCGAAGCGGCGGGCATCGACCGCCTGCGCATCACCGGCGGCGAGCCGCTGGTCAGCCCCAAGCTGGAAGCGTTCATGGGCGCCGTGGGGGGGATGGGGCTCAGCGATATCAGCCTGACGACCAACGGCCAATTGCTGGCGCGCAAGCTGCCGTTGCTGGTGGAGGCCGGGATCAAGCGCATCAACGTGTCCCTCGATACCCTCGACGCAGATGCCTTCCGCGGCATTGCCCGTGGTGGCGACCTGGCCACTGTGCTCGACGGCATGGACCAGGCCCGCGCTGCCGGCATCAAGATCAAGGTCAATATGGTGCCGTTACGCGGCCAGAACCTCGACCAGGTCATGCCGCTGCTCGACTATTGCCTGGAGCGTGGCTACGAGCTGCGCTTTATCGAATTGATGCGCATGGGCCACCTGGCCAAGGACTCCAACGCGTTCCTGCAGCAGTTTGTCAGCCTGCAACAACTGCTGGGTTTGATCGGTGAGCAGCATGAATACCTGCAAGCCAATGCGCCTGTGGATGCCACTGCCGTACGCTACGAAATCCCCGGTAAAGGCTTCTTTGGTGTGATCGCCAACGAAAGCGTACCGTTCTGCCGTACCTGCTCACGGTTGCGCTTGTCGTCCACGGGGTGGTTGCATGGCTGCCTGTCGTCGAGTAACCGTCACTACGTCGGCGACCTGCTGGACAAGCCGCGCCATCAAGCACTTCCGGCCTTGCAGGGCCTGTTGATGAAGGCGTTGGGTGACAAGCAGGAGGTGGCTTTTTCTGGCGGCGCCACCATCATGAAAATCATCGGCGGCTAACCAGCCCGCCAAGCCAGCACACAACCAGATGTGGAAGGGGGCAAGCTCCTCCCACATTTGTCATAGGTTGCTGCCAAATGGCGCAAAACCTGCATCACACGCCCATTCGCCGGTTTTCCGTCACCGGCTTCTGGAGGATTAGGATGCGTAGTCTGGTTTTGTTGCTGGCGTTGTTGACGCTGAGTGGCTGCATGACCGTCAGCGATATGGCCGAAGGCACCCGCTATCAGATGAGCGACGCCGGTTTGCTGGACCACAGCGATACCCGCCGTACCGCCTCGGTACGCATACAGCCGGACTCCTTTGTCTTTATCGCCCAGGGCGCCTTTGTGCCGCCGGGCAGTGCCTACCCGCGGCCGAACGTGGTGGCCGAAGAAGCCTTCAATGGCTTTGTCGAGTACTTCCCCATGGTGCGCCGCGCCCGTCAGCCTGAAGGCCTGGAGCAGGCCATGGCCGAAGCCCGTGCGGCGGGGGCTCACTACCTGCTGTACTGCCGTTTCGCCAAGGCGGATGACCGCATCGGCAACGCGGATGAATGGGCCGACCAGGAAGCCCTTGACCGCGTCGGCCTGGACAGCGGCGTCATCCAGATCATGTTGATCGAGACCAGCACCCAGTATTTGATTGATACTGCACGTATACGCAGTCGTGGCGGTTTACTGACGTTTCACGACAACAAGCCAGAAGATCTGATTGCCCGCCCCCTGGCGCAGTACGCCCGCGGCCTGTTGGGGATGAGCAATCCATAAGACCCAGGAGAACCCCATGACCGATTCCGCCAAGGCCAACGACCTGTTGGCCCAGTTGCCCAAGGGCAAGGGTCCGGCCCCGGTGCACCTGTGGAACCCGGACTTCTGCGGCCATATCGACATGCGCATCGCCCGTGATGGCACCTGGTTCTATCAAGGCACGCCGATCGGGCGCAAGCCGATGGTCAAGCTGTTCTCCAACATCATCCGTCGCGATGGCGATGATTACTTTCTGATTACCCCCGTGGAAAAAGTCGGCATCACCGTCGATGATGCTCCGTTTGTCGCCATTACCTTGGACGTCGAAGGGCAGGGCGAAAGCCAGGTGCTGCGCTTCACCACCAACGTCGATGACCAGGTCGAAGCCGGCCTCGAACACCCGCTGCGGGTGGTGATCGATCCTGTGACCCAGGAGCCTGCACCCTATCTGCGAGTGCGCAGCAACCTCGAAGCCCTGGTGCACCGCAATGCGTTCTACCAGTTGGTGGAATTGGCAGTGAGCCGTCCGATCAACGGTCAGAACTGGCTGGGCGTCTGGAGCGCAGGGGAGTTTTTCCCTATTGGCCTGGAGCCCTGACGCCGGTTTTATCATCTCCCTGAAATAATTCGCTTGCTGTACATGGGCGCTTTGCGTTATCAATTTGTACATGATTAGACATGTTCGATTTGATAAGAAAAAACGCGTCGTCGACGAGCTCATCCGCCGTATCGAGGGTGGGGTGATGGCCGACGGTTTCCTGCTGCCGGGCGAGCACCAATTGGCCGAGGAGTTCGCGGTCAGCCGCGGCACCCTGCGTGAGGCCCTGGCCGAACTCAAGCGGCGCAACTACATCGCGACCCAGAGCGGCGTCGGCTCCATCGTGACCTTTGACGGCATGGTGCTCGACCAGCGCAGTGGCTGGGCCCAGGCCCTGGCGGACACCGGTGCGAAGGTCAACACCGATATCCTGCGCCTGGAAGCGGTGACCCGCCCGGACCTGCTCAGCCGTTTCGGCAGCGACCAATTCATTGCCCTCGACCGCCGCCGTCGCACTACCGATGGCACTGCCGTGTCCCTGGAACGCTCGCTGATGCCCGCTTCCGGAGGCCTGGAGGGCCTGCCAAGAGTAGGCCTGATCGATAATTCCCTGACCATCACCCTGGCCGCCTACGGATATGTCGGCGCCGAAGGGGACCAATGGATCGGTGCCGAGCCCCTCAGCGATGAAGATGCCGAGTTGCTTGGCCGCCCAGCCGGCACGGTGTTCCTCAAGGCTTCGCGTACCACCTACGACCGTCGCGAACGTTTCATGGAGTATGTCGAAAGCTTGCTCGACCCTCTGCACTTTCGCCTGCACCTGCAATTTGGAAACTCGAAATGACCCCGCTCAATCGCGCCCTCGGCGCGTTCTACGGCCTGGCCTTGGGCGATGCCCTGGGCATGCCGACCCAGTCCTTGAGCCGCGAACAGGTGCGTGCGCGTTTCGGTGCCATCACCGGCCTGGAAAACGCCGATGCCGACCAGCCCATCGCACCGAACATGCCCGCCGGCTCCATCACCGATGACACCGAACAGGCCATCCTGGTGGGCGAGTTGCTGGTGGAAGGCCGAGGCAAGATCGAACCCACTGTGCTTGCCGAGCGCCTGATCGACTGGGAAGCGGTGATGCGTGCCAAGGGCTCGCAGGATTTGCTCGGTCCCTCCACCAAGCGTGCGATCGACATGATCCTCGCCGGCCACACCCCGGAAGAATCCGGCCGCTACGGCACCACCAACGGCGCCGCGATGCGCATCACGCCAGTGGGGATTGCCGCCGATGTCAGCGACCCGGCGCAGTTTATCCAGGCGGTGATCCAGGCCTGCCAGGTCACCCACAACACCACCCTGGGTATTTCCAGCGCGGCGGCGGTGGCGGCGGTGGTGTCGGCCGGCATCAACGGCGTGGACCTGGGCGAAGCGTTGAACATCGGCACCCAGGTTGCCCAGCAGGCCGAAGGCCATGGTCACTGGATCGCTGGTGGGCGGATTTCCACGCGCATCAGCTGGGCGCGGACCTTGAGCGTCGGCAGCGGTGACAAGGCCCTGTTCGCGGACCTGTTGTACGAATTGATCGGCACCTCCGTCGCGTCCCAGGAGTCGGTGGTGGTGTCGTTCGCCCTGGCCCAGCAAGTGGCGGTGGGCGAGATGAATGCCTTCGAGGCGTTGTGCCTGGCGGCCAGCCTTGGCGGCGACACTGACACCATCGCGGCGATTCTCGGCGCCATGCTCGGCGCGTGCCTGGGCATGCAGTGCTGGCCCGAGGCGATGATCGAACAGGTCAAGCAGGTCAATGGCCTGGATCTGCAATCGCTGGTTCAAGAGCTGTTGAAAATGCGCTGAGTCAGGACGACCGGAAGATTCGCTTTGTATACCTGCCACAACCACAACAATACAGGCACTTGGAGCACCCCCTCATGAGCAGTACATCTTCCGGTCAAAGCGCCGGGCAATTGGAAACACGCGGCATCGAACCGGTCCCGGAAGGCGAGTGCAACGGCCACCCGCTGCAACTGTTCTGGGTGTGGTTCGCGGCCAATATCAGCATCCTCGGCTTGCCGCTCGGCGCCACGCTGGTCGCGTTTCGCGGCCTGGCGATCTGGCAGGCCATCATCGTGGCGATCCTCGGCGCCGCCGGCTCCTTTGCGGTGGTCGGCATCATCTCCATCGCCGGCCGTCGCGGCCGTGCGCCCAGCCTGACGCTGTCCCGTGCCATCTTCGGTGTGCGCGGCAATATCGGCCCGACCCTGGTGTCGCTGATGTCGCGCCTGGGCTGGGAAACCGTCAACACCACCACGGCGGCCTTTGTGCTGCTGTCGTTGTGCTCGATCCTGTTCGGCTCGCCGGTCGAAGCCAAAAGCGCACCGGTGCTCACCCTGGTCTTCATCGCCATCTTCGTGCTGCTGACCTTATCGGTATCCGGGCTGGGCCACGCCACCTTGCTGGTGATCCAGAAGTGGGCCACCTACGTGTTCGGCGCGTTGAACATCCTGGTCGGCGGCTTCCTCTGCGCCACGATCGACTGGAGCGCGGTGTTCAACGCTACCCCGGCACCGTTGAGCGCGATGATTATCGGCATCGGCACCATGGCCGCTGGCACGGGTATCGGCTGGGCCAACGCCGGCGCGGACATGTCGCGCTACCAGCACCGCAGCGTCAAGGCGGTGCGCCTGGTGGCGTCGGCAGCATTCGGTGCGGGCATTCCGCTGGTGCTGTTGATCACCCTCGGCGGCCTGTTGTCGGTGGGCAACAACGACCTGGCTTCGGCCACCGACCCGATCGTCGCGATCCGCGACATGCTGCCGACCTGGATGGCCGTGCCGTACCTGATCACCGCGTTCGGTGGGTTGCTGCTGTCCAACAACCTGTCGGTGTACTCGGCGGGCCTCACCACGCTGACCCTCGGTTTGAAGGTCAAGCGCGTGCATGCGGTGATCGTCGATATCGTGGCGATCTTTGCCGGCTCCATCTACTTCATGCTGATCGCCGACAGTTTCTACGGCCCGTTCATCACGTTCATCTCTTTGCTGGCGGTGCCGATCACGGCATGGGTCGGCATCTTTGTGGTCGACCTGATCCACCGTCACTACTACAGCGCCAAGGACCTGCTGGACGTGAGCCCAAGCAGCGCCTACTGGTATCGCGGCGGTGTGGAATGGCGTGCCTTCGGTGCCTGGGCCGTGGCGATCGTGCTGGGCTTCAGCTTCACCACCATTGGCACCACCGCCGAGAACATCTGGTTCGCCGGGCCTTTGTCCGACTCCTGGCTGGGCCACAACGGCCTGGGCTGGATCGTCACCTTCCTGGTGGCCGGCGGGATTTATGCGGTGCTGGGCGGTGCGGCTGACCGTCGCCCGGCTTTAGTCGAGAGCCCTAATGTCTAGATTGCTGCACACCGGCCAGGTCATCGTCGACCTGGTCATGGCCCTCGATACCTTGCCCGCAACCGGCGGCGACGTGCTGGCGCAATCGGCCAGTTTCGAAGCCGGCGGTGGCTTCAACGTGATGGCGGCTGCGCGGCGCAATGGGTTGGCGGTGGTCTACCTGGGCCGTCACGGCAACGGGCGCTTCGGCGACCTGGCACGCGCGGCGATGCAGGCGGAAGGTGTCGAAATCGCCCAAGCCGCCAGCACGGATAAAGATACCGGTCTGTGTGTATCGCTGACCGAGGCCACCACCGAGCGCACGTTCATTTCCCATATCGGTGCTGAAGGCGAGTTGAGCGCCGACGACCTGGCGCGGGTGGTTCCACAGGCGGACGATTATGTGTATGTGAGTGGCTACAGCCTGTTGCTGGAAGGCAAGGCGCAGGCTCTGCTCGACTGGTTACTGGCCCTGCCTCGCGATATCCAGGTGGTGTTCGACCCGGGTCCGTTGGTGAAGGCACCGGATTCGGCGCTGATGGTGGCGCTGTTGCCGCGTATCGATATCTGGACCAGTAATGGCCCTGAAGCATTGGCGTTTACCGGGGCGGAAACGGTTGCGGAGGCGCTTGTCGACCTGAATCGTCATCTGCCTGGCGGTGCCTTGCTGGTGGTGCGGGATGGGCCGAATGGCTGCTGGGTGAGCCGCAATGGCCAGGCGGAGCATGTGCCGGGGTTCAAGGTGACGGCGGTGGACAGCAATGGCGCAGGGGATGCCCATGCCGGGGTGTTTATTGCAGGGTTGGCCGATGGCTTGGCACCTGCCCGGGCAGCGCGTCGGGCGAACGCAGCAGCAGCGCTGGCCGTGACACGCTGGGGGCCGGCTACATCGCCTGGCAGCGCAGAAGTCGACGCCTTGCTGCGGGAATAGGGTGGGTCAAAAAATGTGGAGGGGGCAAGCCCCCTCCATATTTGAGGCTACTGGCTCGTTTCAGACTCCAGCTTGCGCGCCTCATCCACACCCGACGCCGTCAGCTTGATCGGCAGGTTCAACGCATACTCACCGGCGGCGTCAGTGGTCACATGCCCATCCTTGATCAGGCCGCGATCCTGCAGGAACGCCAACGCACTGGCGACGACTTTTTCTCCGCGGTAGTTATCCAACACCTCCTTGCCCAGCCCTTGAGGGTGAGCGTGCAGCAGGCGGGTCAGGACTTCTTTTTCAAGGTCTTTGTCGACGTTCATGCGTACCTCTTCACTGGGAAATGATCGGGTGTTCGTCAGGCGTTGGTTGGATCAGGGCGCAGGTTGTTTCGGAGCGCCGGGCAGGTTCGAGTCATCGCCCTTATTGATCTTGGGTTCATTGACCGATGGACCCATTTTGCCGTTGCCGACGGCGGCTGGCGCCTGGCGTTGAGTGTCATGACCCTGGGTGTGCGGGTCGGCGGCATTGGTATTGTCAATGACTGCGCCGCCATTGGTGTCCAGGCCGGTGCCCATGGATTTCTGGGACTCGGTGGTGGCGTCCGGATTGGTCGGGCCGGTAGAGGAGGTGGCTGCAAAACCGCTCAGCGAAACCGAAGACAACAGGCCAGCCAGGGCGAGGGCAGCAAACTTGGAATGCTTCATGAGGGTGTCTCCATATGATGAATGTCCTTACCCTCTATTGGTCCGCCGGTATTCTGCGTTCGTGCCTTGATGGCGACGAACGGTCTTGTGTCACCTGTAAGATTTTGTGTGCCAGTGACCACGAAAATGCGCTGCAACTCGTCACGAAAGCGCCTTAGTATGTGTGCTTTGAAATTGCCAAGGCTCACCCATGACCATCGAGATTCGCCCCGCCGTGCCCAGCGATGCTGCGCAGATCCTGACTTTCATCACCGAGCTTGCCGAGTATGAGAAGGCCCGGCATGAAGTGATCGCCAGTGTGGTGGACATCGAGCGCAGCCTGTTCAGCGAAGGGGCGACCGCCCATGGCCTGATCTGTTTGCGCGATGGCTTGCCGATTGGTTTTGCGGTGTTCTTTTTCAGCTATTCCACATGGCTGGGCAGCAACTGCCTGTACCTGGAAGACCTGTACATCAACCCGGAGCAACGCGGTGGCGGCGCAGGCAAGAAGCTCTTGCGCCACCTGGCGAAGATCGCGTTCGACAACGGTTGCGGTCGCTTCGAGTGGAGCGTGCTGGACTGGAACGAACCGGCGATTGCCTTCTATAAATCCATCGGCGCCCAGCCGCAGGAAGAGTGGGTGCGTTACCGAATGGAAGGCGATGCGCTGCGTGATTTCGCCTTGGGCTAGCTGAAAATCAAAATGTGGGAGGGGCTTGCCTACTCCCACATTTTTTTTGTGCTTTGCTCACTATATGGGATGCAAATTTATATATTGAGATGTTTCAAAAGATGGGTTTATAGTCGGCTGCATCAGCACTCACTACCAAAAATAAAACAGGTGAAGCGATGCAGGCACAACCGTTGTCACTCCCCGCCGTGCCCGAGCCCATCTACGGCGAGCGGCTCAAAGGCAAAGTGGTGATCATCACCGGTGCCGCCCAGGGCATTGGCGAGGCGATCGTCGCGTGTTTCCAGGCGCAGCAGGCGAAGCTGGTCATCGCCGATATCCAGGGTGAAAAGGTCGAGAACGTCGCGACCCACTGGCGTGAACGCGGCGCCGAGATCTACGCGCAACCGGTCGATATCACGTCCAGGGAGCAATGGCAGGCGCTGGTCAATGTGGCCATCGAGCGCTTCGGCCGGGTGGATGTGCTGGTCAATTGCGCCGGGGTCAATGTGTTCCGCGACCCGCTGGAGATGACCGACGAAGACTGGCGCCGCTGCTTCGCCATCGACCTCGACGGCGCCTGGTACGGCTGCCGCACGGTGCTGCCGCACATGATCGAGCAGGGCATCGGCAACATCATCAACATTGCCTCCACCCATTCCAGCCACATCATCCCCGGCTGCTTCCCCTATCCCGTGGCCAAGCATGGCCTGCTTGGCCTGACCCGCGCCCTCGGCATCGAATACGCGCCCAAGGGCATCCGTGTGAATGCCATCGCGCCGGGCTACATCGAAACCCAACTCAATGTCGACTACTGGAACGGTTTCCCCGACCCCCACGCCGAGCGCCAGCGTGCGTTCGACCTGCACCCGCCCAAGCGCATCGGCCAGCCGATCGAGGTGGCGATGACCGCGCTGTTTCTGGCGACCGACGAGGCGCCTTTTATCAACGCCACCTGCCTGATGATCGATGGCGGGCGGTCTGTGATGTACCACGACTAACGCGTTTTCCAATAACAAGAAAGAGGTGGTTCATGTTCAAGAAGACTCTAGGCACCCTCGCGCTCGCCCTTGCCTTCAGTGGCTTTGCATCGGCCGAAGAAGTGAAGATCGGCTTCCTGGTCAAGCAGGCCGAAGAACCCTGGTTCCAGACCGAATGGGCCTTCGCCGAAAAAGCCGGCAAAGAACACGGCTTTACCGTGATCAAGATCGCCGTGCCCGATGGTGAAAAAACGCTCTCGGCCATCGACAGCCTGGCCGCCAACGGTGCCAAGGGCTTTGTGATCTGCCCGCCGGACGTGTCCCTCGGCCCGGCCATCGTGGCCAAGGCCAAGGTCAATGGCTTGAAAGTCATGGCTGTGGATGACCGCTTTGTCGACGCCAAGGGCAACTTCATGGAAGACGTGCCGTACCTGGGCATGGCGGCCTTTGAAGTGGGCCAGAAGCAGGGCAGCGCGATGGCGGAGGAGGCGAAAAAACGCGGCTGGGATTGGAAGGACACCTACGCGGTGATCAACACCTATAACGAACTCGACACCGGCAAGAAGCGCACCGATGGTTCGATCAAATCCCTGGAAGACGCCGGCCTACCCAAAGACCATATCCTGACCGCCGCGCTCAAGACCCTCGACGTTCCCGGCAGCATGGACGCGACCAACTCGGCTTTGGTCAAACTGCCTGCAGGCGCGAAAAACCTGATCATCGGCGGCATGAACGACAACACCGTGCTGGGCGGCGTACGCGCCACCGAAAGCGCCGGCTTCAAGGCGGCCAACGTGATCGGCATCGGCATCAATGGCACCGACGCCATCGGCGAGTTGAAAAAGGCTGAAAGCGGTTTCTTCGGCTCCATGCTGCCCAGCCCGCATATCGAGGGTTACAACACCGCGCTGGCGATGTACGAGTGGGTCACCACCGGCAAGGAGCCTGCGAAATACACGGCGATGGACGAAGTGACGCTGATCACCCGCGCCAACTTCCAGGCAGAGCTGACCAAGATCGGGCTGTGGAAATGACCGGCGCGGCCTTGCGTTTCAACGGCATCGGCAAGGAGTTTCCCGGTGTGAAAGCCCTGGCGCAGATCAGCTTTGAAGCGCGGCCGCGCGAGGTGCATGCGTTGATGGGCGAGAACGGTGCGGGCAAGTCGACGCTGCTGAAAATCCTTGGCGGCGCCTACCTGCCCAGCAGCGGCTCACTGCAGATCGGCGCGCAGACCATGGCCTTCCGAAACGCCGCCGACAGCATTGCCAGCGGCGTGGCGGTGATCCACCAGGAGCTGCACCTGGTGCCGGAAATGACGGTGGCCGAGAACCTGTTCCTTGGGCATTTGCCGACGCGCTTCGGGGTGGTCAACCGCAGCCGGTTGCGCAAGCAAGCGTTGGCCTGCCTCAAGGGGCTGGCGGATGAAATCGATCCGGATGAGAAGCTCGGTCGGCTTTCCCTTGGGCAACGCCAACTGGTGGAAATCGCCAAGGCGCTGTCCCGTGGCGCCCATGTGATTGCCTTTGACGAACCCACCAGCAGCCTGTCGGCGCGGGAGATCGACCGCCTGATGGCGATCATCACGCGCCTGCGTGACGAAGGCAAAGTGGTGCTCTACGTGTCCCACCGCATGGAAGAAGTGTTCCGCATCTGCAACGCCGTCACGGTGTTCAAGGACGGTCGCTACGTGCGTACTTTCGATGACATGAGCACGCTGACCCACGATCAATTGGTGACGTGCATGGTGGGTCGCGATATCCAGGACATTTACGACTACCGCCCGCGTGAACAGGGCGAGGTGGCGCTGAAGGTCGAGGGCTTGCTTGGCCCGGGCCTGCGTGAGCCGGTCAGCCTTCAGGTACACAAGGGCGAGATTCTCGGCCTGTTCGGCCTGGTCGGGGCAGGGCGCACGGAGCTGTTTCGGCTGCTGAGTGGTTTGACCCGCAGCACCGCAGGACGCCTGGAGCTCTGCGGGCAACCACTGCAGCTGCATTCACCCCGCGATGCCATCGCCGCCGGGGTGCTGCTGTGCCCGGAGGACCGCAAGAAGGAAGGCATCATTCCGCTATCCAGCGTCGCCGAGAACATCAATATCAGTGCGCGTGGCGCCCACTCTGCGTTCGGCTGGCTGCTGCGCGACGGTTGGGAAAAGGCCAACGCCGACCGGCAAATCAAAAGCATGAAGGTCAAGACGCCGAACGCCGAACAGAAAATCATGTACCTGTCCGGTGGCAATCAGCAGAAGGCCATTCTTGGCCGATGGCTGTCGATGCCGATGAAAGTGCTGCTGCTGGATGAGCCAACGCGAGGCATCGATATCGGCGCCAAGTCGGAGATCTACCAGATTATCCATAACCTGGCGGCCAGCGGCATTGCGGTGATTGTGGTGTCCAGCGACCTGATGGAAGTGATGGGGATTTCCGACCGTATCCTGGTGATGAGCGAAGGCGCCCTGACCGGCGAACTCACCCGCGACCAGGCGGATGAAGCACGGCTGTTGCAACTGGCTCTCCCGCGTTCGCGGGCTTGAAGAATTCGAGGTGAATGATGTCCGAGGTAAAAACTGCAAAGGGCTTCTGGCCGGGTTTCAACCAGCGCAAATTCCTCGATGACTGGGTGATGCTGCTCGCCGCGTTGAGCATCTTTGTGCTCAGCGCGTTGTTTATCGACAACTTCCTTTCACCGCTGAACATGCGTGGGCTGGGCCTGGCGATTTCCACCGTAGGCATTGCCGCGTGCACCATGTTGTTCTGCCTGGCCTCCGGGCATTTCGACTTGTCGGTGGGCTCGGTGATTGCGTGTGCCGGCGTGGTCGCGGGCATCGTGATCCGCGACACTGACAGCGTGGTGCTCGGTGTGTCGGCAGCGTTGGCCATGGGCCTGGTGGTGGGGCTGATCAACGGCATCGTCATCGCCAAGCTGCGCATCAATGCATTGATCGCGACGTTGGCGACCATGCAGATCGTGCGCGGCCTGGCCTACATCTTCTCCAACGGCAAAGCGGTGGGGGTGATGGATGAGGGCTTCTTCGTGTTCGGCAACGGCCAGCTGATGGGCGTGCCGGTGCCGATCATCATCACCGTGCTGTGCTTTGTGTTCTTCGGCTGGCTGCTCAACTACACCACCTACGGGCGCAACACCATGGCCATCGGTGGTAACCAGGAAGCGGCATTGCTGGCCGGGGTGAACGTCGATCGCACCAAGATCATCATCTTTGCCGTGCACGGCTTGATCGGCGCCCTGGCCGGGGTGATTCTCGCCTCGCGCATGACCTCGGGCCAGCCGATGATTGGGCAAGGGTTCGAGCTGACCGTGATCTCGGCGTGTGTATTGGGCGGGGTGTCGTTGAGTGGCGGCATCGGCATGATCCGTCATGTGATTGCCGGGGTGTTGATTTTGGCGATCATCGAGAATGCGATGAACCTGAAGAACATCGACACCTTCTACCAGTACGTCATCCGTGGTTCGATCCTGTTGCTGGCGGTCATCATCGACCGCATGAAACAGCGTTGATCCCGAGCCCTATGAAGATTCGAATGTGGGAGGGGGCTTGCCCCCGATAGCGGTGGGTCAGTGGATACATGTTTTTCTGATGTGCCGCCATCGGGGGCAAGCCCCCTCCCACATTTGGATCGCCACTGTATTGAGGGGCGGTATTTGCCATAATGCCCCCGCTTTCACACTAATAGGCCCGATATGCAGGAAAACGCCCACATCCCCGTCAAAGATACCGCCCCCACTGGCACCCAGACCCTGTTGCGCGGCCTGGGCGTGGTGCAGGCCGTGGCGGCGGGTGCGCGGGATCTGAAAGAGATCGCCAAGCGCATCGGCACCACTCGCAGCACCACCCACCGCCTGGCCAGTTGCCTGGTGGAGGAGCGTTACCTGCGCGTGGTGCCGCAAGTGGGTTACCTGTTGGGGCCGAAGTTGATCGAACTGGGGTTCCAGGCGCGCGAAGAGCTGCCACTGGTGACCCTGGCCATTCCGTATCTGGATGAGCTGTCGGCGCTGACCGGTGACACCATCCACCTGGCCATCCGTGAATACGACGATGTGCTCTACCTGCACAAGAACCCCGGCCGCAATGGCCCGGAAATGCGCTCGCGGGTCGGCCACCGCATGCCGCTGGCGCGGACCGGGATCGGCAAGGCATTGCTGCTGGATGACACGGTGGAGGAGTGGCAGCGCCTGTACGACGTCAGCCTGCCGGCGGGTGGGAAAAGCCTGCAATGGCCGCAGCACCCGGAACAATCCTGGGCGCAGTTCGAGCAGCGCATGCGTGAATACGTGGTGGGTGGGTATGCGTTCGACCTGGAAGACAACGAACCGTCGATCCGCTGCGTAGCGGCACCGGTGCGCGATGCCAGCCGGCGCATCGTCGCCGGCATCAGCATCGCCAGTACCGTGCCCTACATGCCGCTGGAGAAAATGGCCGAGCTGATCCCCGTGGTCAAACAGGTCGCAGCCCGGCTGTCGGCGGAGTTGGGCGCGAAGGCCTGATCAGGCCTTCAAGGTCGCCATGTCGATGACAAAACGGTACTTCACATCGCCGGCGATCATGCGGCTGTAGGCTTCGTTGATATGTCGGATGTCGAGCATTTCGATGTCGCAGGTGATGTTGTGCTCGGCGCAGAAATCCAGGACTTCCTGGGTTTCGGCAATGCCACCGATCAAGGAACCGGCCAGCACTTTACGGCCCAGCACCAGCTTGGCGGCGTTGACGGGCGGGTCGACCGGTTCGATCAGGCCCACCAGGATATGCACGCCGTCAAAGCGCAGCACGTCGAGGTAAGGGTTCAGGTCGTGCTGCACCGGGATGGTGTCCAGCAGGAAGTCGAAACTGCCGGCGGCGGCGTTCATCTGCTCGGTATCGGTGGACACGATCACATGGTCGGCCCCCTGGCGACGACCTTCCTCAGCCTTGCTCGCCGAGCGGGTGAACAATGTCACTTCCGCACCCATCGCCTTGGCGAACTTGATGCCCATATGGCCCAGGCCACCCATGCCCAGCACGCCGACCTTATCGCCGGCCTTTACGCCGTAGTGCTTGAGCGGCGAGTAAGTGGTGATGCCGGCGCACAGGATCGGTGCCGCGCTGGCCAGGTCGAGCTTGGCCGGGATCTTCACCACGAAGTGTTCGCTGACCACGATGCTGTCCGAGTAACCGCCCATGGTGTTGCTGCCGTCTACGCGGTCCGGGGTGGCGTAGGTCATGGTCGGGCCTTCGAGGCAGTATTGCTCAAGGTCCGATTTGCAGGCGTCGCAGTGACGGCACGAGTCGACCATGCAGCCGACGCCGACCAGGTCGCCGACTTGGTGCGCGGTGACATTGGCACCAACGGCAGTGACCTTGCCGACAATCTCGTGGCCCGGCATCAGCGGGTATACGGCGATGCCCCATTCGTTGCGAGCCTGGTGGATGTCGGAGTGGCAGACGCCGCAGTAGAGGATCTCGATGGCCACGTCATCGGCGCGCGGGCTGCGGCGCTGGAAGGACATGGGGGCGAGGGGAGTGGTGGCCGACTGGGCGGCATAACCGATGGCGGTATACATGGGGAAACCTCGCAAAAGCCTGGACTGTAGAGGTGGCGCATTCTGCGCGCCGACCCTGGAAGCGAACATGGCAAATGCTCCGAGTCTCATGCCTATTCGTCCGGGAGTGCCCCTGGTTTGGATCCATTGGCCGCCAGACCTGCGATGATGTTCTCATCCCTTATTCGCGAAGTTTTTTGCCATGTTGTTGACCCGCCATCTCGATGCCAACGCCACCTTGGTTGCCTTGATTGAGGGGCTTACGCCCTGCGACGGTTTCTCCCCGACCCACCTGCCCGGTGTGCAAGTGCTGCGCGCCAGTTGTGACGTGGCACGCGGGCCGCAGATCTATGAGCCAAGCCTGATGTTCGTGGCCCAAGGCAGCAAAGTCGCCTACCTGGGGCCGCGCACGCTGGAGTATGGCGCCGGGCATTACCTGATCCAGGCCATGCCGGTGCCGTTCGAGTGCGAGACGTTTGCCATGGGCTCCGATGCGCCGTTGTATGGCGTCACGGTGGGCATTGACCGCGTGGTCTTGGGCGAATTGGTGATGGCCATGGGCATTCAGGCCGGGCCGCCGCCCACGGCGCAGACGCTGGAGTCGATGAGTTCGGTGATGCTCGATGATGCGATGCGCGGTGCCGTCGAACGGCTATTGGAGTGTCTGCACGATCCGCTGGAAAGCCGGATCATGGGGCCGGCGCGGGTCCGGGAAGTGTTGTTCACCGCTTTACGAGGTCCGCAAGCGGATGTATTGCGGGCGCTGGTGGAACAGCAGGGGCAGTTTTCGCGCATCGCCACGTCGTTGAATCACCTGCATGCCCATTACGCCGAGCCGCTGAATATCGAGACGCTGGCGGGGTATGCGCACATGAGTGCGTCGACCTTTCATGAGCACTTCAAGCGCTGCACGTTGTTGTCGCCGGTGCAGTACCTGAAGCGTTTGCGTCTGCTCAAGGCCCAGCAGTTGCTGCTGGTGGACGGCATGGGCGTGGCGCAGGCGGCGCATAGCGTGGGGTATCAGAGTACGTCGCAGTTCAGTCGGGAATATAAACGCTATTTCCTGCGTAATCCCGGCGAAGAGCGCGCAGCATAAAAAAGGCTCCCATTTGGGAGCCTTTTTGTTCGAGCTGCGAGCTTACATATTCGGGTAAGTCGGCCCACCCGCGCCTTCCGGCGTAACCCAGGTGATGTTCTGCGAAGGGTCCTTGATGTCACAGGTCTTGCAGTGCACGCAGTTCTGGGCGTTGATCTGGAAGCGCTTCTCGCCGTCTTCCTGGGTGATCACTTCATACACGCCGGCCGGGCAGTAGCGCTGCGCCGGTTCATCGTAGAGCGGCAGGTTGGTGCCGATCGGGATGCTCGCGTCTTTCAACTTCAAGTGGCACGGCTGTTCTTCTTCATGGTTGGTACCGGAGATGAACACCGAGCTCAGCTTGTCGAAGCTCAGCTTGCCGTCGGGTTTCGGGTAGTCGATCTTCTTGCTGTCCTTGGCCAGCTTGAGGCAGGCGTAGTCCGGCTTGGTGTCGTGCAGGGTGAACGGCATCTTGCCGCCCAGGATGTTCTGGTCGAACCAGTTGAAACCGGCACCGATGATCGGGCCGAACTTGTGCATCGCCGGGCCGAAGTTGCGGCTGGCGAACAGTTCTTCGTAGAGCCAGCTGGACTTGAAGCTGTCGACGTAAGCGGTCAGTTCATCACCGCCTTCGGATTCGGCAAACAGGCGGTCGGCCACGGCGTCGGCGGCAAGCATGCCGGACTTCATCGCGGTGTGGCTGCCCTTGATCTTGGCGAAGTTCAGGGTGCCGAGGTCGCAACCGATCAGCGCGCCGCCCTTGAAGACCATCTTCGGCAGCGAGTTCAGGCCGCCTTTGCAGATGGCACGGGCGCCGTAGCTGATGCGCTTGCCGCCTTCGAGGTACTGGGCCAGCACCGGGTGGTGCTTGAGGCGCTGGAACTCATCGAACGGCGACAGGAAGGTGTTGCTGTAGGACAGGTCGACGATCAGGCCGACCACCACCTGGTTGTTTTCCAGGTGATAGAGGAACGAGCCGCCGGTGTTCTCGGCGCTCATGATGTCCAGCGGCCAGCCGGCGGTGTGCACCACCAGGCCAGGCTGGTGCCTGGCCGGGTCGATTTCCCAGATTTCCTTGAGGCCGATGCCGTAGTGCTGGGCGTCGGCGTCGCTGTCCAGGTTGAAGCGCTGGATCAGTTGCTTGCCGATGTGGCCACGGCAACCTTCGGCGAACAGCGTGTACTTGCCACGCAGCTCCATGCCTGGGGTGTAGACGCCTTCCTTTGGGTTGCCCTCGCGATCGACGCCGAGGTCACCGGTGATGATGCCGCGCACCACGCCGTTTTCGTCGAACAGCGCTTCCTGGGCGGCGAAGCCTGGGTAGACTTCCACGCCCAGGTTCTCGGCCTGCTGGGCCAGCCAGCGGCACAGGTTGCCCAGGGAAATGATGTAGTTGCCTTCGTTGTGCATGGTCTTGGGCACAAAGAAGTCAGGGACCTTGGTGGAGGCTTCGGGGCTGCGCAGTACATAGATGTCATCGCGCACCACCGGAGTGTTGAGCGGCGCACCGAGTGCTTTCCAGTCCGGGAACAGTTCGTTCAGGGCGCGGGGTTCGAACACGGCACCGGAGAGGATATGCGCGCCGACTTCGGAGCCTTTCTCGACCACGCAGACGCTGATTTCCTTACCGGCTTCGGAGGCCTTCTGCTTCAGGCGGCAGGCGGCAGACAGTCCCGCCGGGCCAGCGCCGACGATGACCACGTCGAATTCCATGTATTCGCGTTCCACAGGCTATCTCCTACTCAAGGCTCAACAGGCTTTTTTTTCTAATGGGTGGAGGTTCGGTGTTGTCTTGCGGCAACGGCAAGACCCACCTTTCTCTCTAGGTGGCGCATTATATCTACACCACTGGCAGCGTCCAATACAAACGTTTGTTTGAATTGCCCGCAGGCTAGATAAATCACAGTGGTGCGGCTTATGACTGGCTATTTTGCCGTATTGACCAGAATAGGCGTTCCGGTCAATATACGGTCGGTTTTGCGCTTACCGTAGGCAGACAGCAGGTTTCAAGAGCACGTCCAAAAGCAAGACAGGTGACGCGTGCCCAACCATTGGCGCGCAGTTTACACGCTGCGATAAAGAATGACCTCTCAGTCACCCCTGACGAACGGTCATCATTTCCCGTGAGCAAGTTCGCCGCCTGCGTTTTTGGAGGTGCCCTTGTGTGCCGATGAGCATCAACCGCCAGGTTCGCCTAGGCGACTTTCTTTTCACCGGAGAGTAACGAGGAATCCATGAAGGTTCTTGTAGCTGTCAAACGCGTTGTCGATTACAACGTGAAAGTTCGCGTCAAGGCGGACAATTCCGGCGTCGACCTCGCTAACGTCAAGATGTCGATGAACCCGTTCTGCGAAATCGCCGTGGAAGAAGCCGTACGCCTGAAAGAGAAAGGCGTGGCGACTGAAATCGTCGTGGTTTCCATCGGTCCTGCCACTGCTCAAGAGCAGCTGCGTACTGCCCTGGCACTGGGCGCCGACCGAGCCATCCTGGTCGAGTCCGCTGAAGAGCTGACCTCCCTCGCCGTGGCCAAGCTGCTCAAAGCCGTTGTCGACAAGGAACAGCCTCAGCTGGTTATCCTCGGCAAACAGGCCATCGACAGCGACAACAACCAGACTGGGCAGATGCTGGCTGCGCTGACCGGTTACGGCCAGGGTACCTTCGCCTCCAAAGTCGAAGTGAGCGGCGACAGCGTGGCTGTCACCCGTGAAATCGACGGCGGCGCGCAGACCGTTTCTTTGAAACTGCCGGCCATCGTCACCACCGACCTGCGTTTGAACGAGCCGCGCTACGCGTCCCTGCCAAACATCATGAAAGCCAAGAAGAAGCCGCTTGAGTCGCTGACTCCGGAAGCTTTGGGCGTTTCCACCGCTTCCACCAACAAGACCGTCAAAGTTGAAGCACCGGCTGCACGCAGCGCGGGCATCAAGGTCAAGTCGGTGGCTGAACTGGTCGAGAAACTGAAAAACGAAGCGAAGGTAATCTAACCATGACTATCTTGGTAATCGCAGAACACGACAACAAAGTGCTGGCCCCGGCCACCCTGAACACCGTGGCTGCCGCTGCGAAAATCGGTGGTGATATCCACGTATTGGTTGCGGGCCAGGGCGCTGGCGCGGTGGCTGAAGCCGCTGCGAAAGTCGCTGGCGTGAGCAAAGTACTGGTCGCCGACAACGCGGCCTACGCTCACCAACTGCCGGAAAACGTTGCGCCTCTGGTTGCAGAGCTTGGCGCTGGCTACAGCCACATCCTGGCTGCCGCCACCTCCAACGGCAAAAACATCCTGCCACGCGTTGCCGCGCAGCTGGACGTTGACCAGATCTCCGAGATCATCTCGGTCGAAAGCGCCGACACCTTCAAGCGCCCGATCTATGCCGGTAACGCTATCGCTACCGTACAGTCCAACGCTTCGGTCAAAGTCATCACCGTGCGTGCCACCGGTTTCGACCCGGTTGCCGCTGAAGGTGGTTCGGCTGCCGTTGAAGCCGTCGCCGCTGCCCACGACGCTGGCACCTCAAGCTTTGTAGGCGAAGAGCTGGCCAAGTCGGACCGTCCTGAGCTGACCGCTGCCAAGATCGTCGTTTCCGGCGGCCGTGGCATGCAGAACGGTGACAACTTCAAGCACCTGTACGCCCTGGCCGACAAGCTGGGCGCTGCGGTCGGCGCTTCCCGCGCGGCCGTCGACGCAGGTTTCGTACCCAACGACATGCAGGTCGGCCAGACCGGCAAGATCGTTGCGCCACAGCTGTACATCGCCGTCGGTATCTCTGGCGCGATCCAGCACTTGGCCGGTATGAAGGACTCCAAAGTGATCGTTGCGATCAACAAGGACGAAGAAGCACCGATCTTCCAGGTGGCTGATTACGGCCTGGTGGCGGACTTGTTCGAAGCCGTCCCTGAGTTGGAGAAGCTGGTCTAATCCAGTCGCTTCACTTATAAAGAGCCCGGTCCTAGTGACCGGGCTTTTTTTTGACTTGCTGGAGACACACGCCATGGAATTGCGCCCCTGGGCTGTACTGCTGGGCCTCACACTGCTGCCGAGCCTGGCGCTGGCCGCCGGCAAATGCGACCGCCTGGTGATCACCGGCAGCCCGGACGCGCCGCCCCTGCTCTGGCGTGACCCGCAAGACCCCACGCGCCTGATCGGCGCCACCGCCGACGTGCTGCAACAGGTGGGCAAGGACCTCGGGTTGAAAATCGACCTGCTCTATGGCGGTAAACGCTCGCTGGCCCTGGATGAGGTGCGCAGCGGGCGCATGGATATCCTCGCCGATGCGCCGCTGAACCTGGGCGAGCTGGAAACCCTCGACTACATCCACCCGGCCCTGGTGCAGCTCGACTATCTGGTGTGGACGCGCAAGGATTCAGCGCTGGTCTACACCACGGCGGCCGACCTGCACGGGCACAAAGGCGCGGTGTCGGAACGTGCGCGCTTGAGTGCCGCCTTCGAGACCTTCGCCGGCCAGCAATTGAGCCTGCAACGCCTGGCGTCCCTGACGCCGGCGTTCCAGAAGCTGCTGCTGGGAGAGGTCGACTATGTCCTCGCCGGACGCTATTCCGGCATGGCGATGGCGCAGACCCTGGGCATGAGCAACGACCTGATCGCCCGCGACGTGCCCGTCGATCAGCCGGGCCTGTACCTGGCGATTTCCCACAACTCGGCCTGCAACGATCCGTGGTTGCGCGGACAGCTCGCCAAAAAGATGACAGAATTGCCCGGGTCTGGTGTGACGGAAGCCGCGTTGCAGCGCAATCTGGAACGTTGGAAAGCGCAATTGCAACAACCCGTCGGCACCCCAACAAAGTAGGGATTTTCAGTGACTCTTCGACCTCTTTTCGCGGCCCTCGCCGTTGTCGCTCTGGCGGGATGTGCAGCTGATCCTGCGCCGAATGAACAAATTCGCCTCACCCAGCAAGCCCTGGAGCAAGCCAGCGCCGTTGGCGCCAACCCTGATGAATCGCCCGAACTGAAACTGGCCGAAGAGAAATTCGCCCGGGCCAAGTCGAGCATGGCTGACCAGTCCTACAAAAATGCACGCATGCGCTTTGAGCAAGCCGAGTTGGACGCGCGGCTGGCAGAAGCCAAAGTGTTGACCCGCAAGAGCCAGGAGCAGTTAAACGTGCTCAACACCCGCATCACTCGCCTGCGCAAGCAACTGCAGTTGGGGGACGCCCAATGAGCCCGATGATCCGTGGTTTGAGCTGTGCGCTGCTGTTGGGCACTGCTGTATTGGGCGGTTGTGCCAGCCATCCCGACAGCGAACAGGCCCTGCAACAGGCCGGGAATGATTTCCAGAAGGTCAAGGAAGACGCCAATGTGTTGCGCTTTGCACCCAAGGACGTGATCCGCGCCGGTGAGTCCCTGGCCCGTGCCGACCGCTTGTCCAGCTACTGGGGCAGCGGTGCCGACGTGGTGCATTACGCTTATTTGAGCCAGCGCTATAGCGCCATTGCCCGCGAACACACCGAACAGGCGCTCAACCAGGAGCGCGGCGCCAAGCTCGAACTGGAGCGCCAGCGCCTGCAACTGGCCTTGCGCGAAAGCAAGCTGAGCAGCGTGCAGCAGCAGGGCAAATGGCTTGAAGAACAGATCGCCAGCCTGACCACCACCCAGACCGATCGTGGCCTGGTAATGACCCTGGGCGATGTGCTGTTCGACACCGGTGACGCCGAGCTGAAGAACTCGGCCAACCGTACAGTGCTCAAGATCGTGCAGTTCTTGCAACTGAACCCCAAGCGTGTGGTGCGTATCGAGGGCTACGCCGATAACACCGGCGGCGAGCAGGAAAACCTCAAACTGTCCCGCGACCGCGCGCAGTCGGTGGCTGATGTGCTGGTCGACCTGGGCATCGACGAAAAACGCATCCAGGTGCAAGGGTATGGCGACCAGTACCCGGTGGAGGCCAATGCCTCCGAGCGGGGCAGGGCGCAGAACCGTCGCGTTGAAATCGTCTTCTCTGACGAAAAAGGCCAACTGGGCGCTGCCCGGTAGTAGCCTGGAGCAGCTCTGAATGTGGGAGGGGGCTTGCCCCCGATAGCGGTGCATCAGTCAGCAAATCTGTCGCTGACCCACCGTCATCGGGGGCAAGCCCCCTCCCACATTTTTTGGTGTGCACCCTCACAGTTTTTACTGTCACTCCAACGCGCGCTCGACTATTGTGGCAACTGTCCCCGTACACTTCTAAACTGTGCCGGTATGTTTCACACAAAAATAAAATACCCGTGAAATCGAGTGCTGCGTCATGACCAATCTGTTGCTTTACCAACGTATCGCCCAGCAACTGGCTGAAGATATCCGGCGCGGTGTCTATCAACCGGGCGAGCGCGTGCCTTCGGTGCGCAAGATGAGTTCGCAGTTGAACGTCAGCCACGCGACGGTGTTGCAGGCCTATGCCAACCTGGAAGACCAGGGGCTGATCCGGGCGCGGCCACAGTCCGGTTATTACGTGCACCAGACGCCAGCACTCACGGCGCCGACGCCGGATATTGCACGGGTCGAGCGCCCTGGGTTGGTCACCCGCAGCAGCATCATTCAACAGGTATTGGGCGAGTCGCGTCGCGAGGGAGTGTTTCCGTTGGGCGCCGCAGTGCCGAGCGTGGACTACCTGCCTGTACGCGCGCTGCACCAGCAACTGGCCAAGGTCACGCGCTTCCAGAGCCCACGGGCGTTCAGCTACATGTTCAGCCCCGGTTTCGAACCGCTGCGCCGCCAAGTGGCGATCCGCATGCGCGATGCGGGCGTGGTGGTGGACCCGTCCGAAGTGGTGATCACCCACGGTTGTGTCGACGCGTTGCAGATGTCCCTGCGGGTGCTGACGCGGCCAGGCGACCTGATAGCCGCTGAATCGCCGACCTATTACGGTTTGCTGCAACTGGCCGATCTGTTGGGCCTCAAGGTCATCGAGATTCCCAGCGACCCGTCCACCGGCATGAGCCTGGAGGCCCTGCAGCTGGCGGCCAACCAATGGTCGATCAAGGCCCTGGTGCTGACCACGCGCCTGAGCAACCCGCTGGGCGGCACGATGCCCGAGGAACGACAGAAACAGTTACTGCGCCTGGCCTCGGACTTCGACATCCAGATTGTCGAGGACGATATCTACGGCGAGCTGATGTTCGAACTGGGCCGCACCAAGGCGCTGAAAGCCTATGACCGCCTGGATCGGGTCATCTATTGTTCGAGCTTTTCCAAGACGCTGTCCCCCGGTGTGCGCATTGGCTGGATGATCGCCGGCAAGTATCAGCAGGAGATCCAGCGCCTGCAGATGTTCAGCACCCACTCCGCGTGCAGTGTCACACAGATGGGCGTTGCGGCTTACCTGGAAAATGGCGGCTACGACCGGCATCTGCGTTACATCCGCCAGGAGTACCGCAAGAACCTCAGCGCCTTTCAACTGGCCGTGCAGCAGTATTTCCCGGAAGGCACTCAGATGACCCGTCCGACGGGCGGCTTCATCCTGTGGGTCAGTTTGCCTGGAAGGGTCAATACCCAGGAACTGCACGTGCGCGCACTGCAACAGGGCATCAGTATTGCGCCGGGGCTGATCTTCAGTAATACGGAGCAGTTCAATCACTGCATTCGCCTCAACTGCGGCACCCCGTGGAACCGCGAGGCAGAGCGGGCGCTGATGACGTTGGGGATGCTGGCCAGCCAGTTATGCCAGGAAACGGCAGCGGGACTGTGACGCTCGGAAAGGGGACAAATCCTATAGCGCGCTGATCACCGTGCTTGTCATGCCGCGCACAACAAGCGAGCATATGGCCCTCTGCCGTTAATGCTGTAGGCGATATGACCTGTATTTTTCGCGCTGTTCTGGTAATTGGCCTGTTAAGCCTGTGCAACGTCGGCACAGTGCTGGCGGCAGCCCCTGTGAGCGAAACCAAGCCAGCCGCCAGTAACGAGCAGAAGACCCCCGCGAAAAAACCGGCTCCCGTAAAAAAAGCGCCAGCGGTGAAGAAACCCACCGCCGCCGCCAAAAAACGTGCAGCCAGCAAGTCCAAGGCATCTCGCGAAGTGACGCAGACACAATTGCCACCGGCACAGTTGGACCTGTCCTTGCCGTCGGATATGGTCAGGCACTTGCAGCCTATCGGCACCATGCCCAAACCCAAAAGTGTGCCCTTGCTGCCGCCAATGTTCGGTGAGAAGCCCGCCGACAACAGCGCCTTCCAGATCAACGGCCGCCTGCTCAGCAACGAAATGCAGCTGCAACTGCGCAACGAAGAACGACGCGAAGTGGAAGGCGCCGCGCTGGAGTTCGAGTTCAAGCAGTAAACTTTTCCCGCAAACGTGACGCGTGCCCTCGACCATCTGTCGCAGACTGGTCAGTCACTTTTGTTTTCTGCGAAAAACCCCTGTTAACCCATTTTAAAACGGCTGTTTTAGGGCGTACTCTAGCCCCGCCATCCACATTGAGTCGTCGAGGACCTGCTGGTCATGAATTGCCGTGAAGGCTGTGGCGCTTGCTGCATCGCCCCCTCCATCAGTTCGCCATTACCGGGCATGCCACAAGGCAAGCCCGCCGGCGAACGCTGTTTGCACCTGTCGGTCGAACAACTATGCCTGCTGTTCGGCCAGCCGGAGCGACCGGCGGTGTGCAGTGATTTCAAGGCAGATCTCGAGGTCTGCGGCACCGATCAGGCCGATGCGATCCGCTTGATCGGCTGGTGGGAGCAGATGACGGCGGCTTGATGGGCTTTACTATCGGAACTTCAACAATAAGGAATACAACAATGGGTTCGCTGAAACGAATGGCTGTGTTGTGCGGTTTTACAGTGTTGTTTGCTGCCACTGCCCAGGCTGAGGATTGGCAAGTCGCCAAGGACGAAGACGGTATCAAGGTGTCCCTGAGCGAAATTGCCGGCTCCAAGTACAAAGCGTATCGCGGGGTCACCACGATCAAGGCGCCGGTGGCCAAGATTGTCGCGCTGCAGGAAGACGTTGCCGGTGCGTGCGCCTGGATCCACGAATGCAAGTCCCAGAAACTGGTCGACAAGAAGGGCGACGAGATCTGGACCTACACCCGATTCAAAGCGCCGTTCCCTGTGACGGACCGCGACTCCTACCTGCATATCACCACGACCAAGGCCGCCGATGGCACGTTGACTCGTAAACTTGAAGGTGTCCCCACCTACAAGCCTGAAGAAAAAGGCTACGTGCGCGTCGCCCAGGTCGACGGCTTCTGGAAACTGGTGCCCAAAGGCGACAACCTGACCGAAGTCACCTACCAGGTGCACACCGAGCCAGGCGGCAGCGTGCCCTCGTGGTTGGCCAACAAGTTTGTGGTGGACGCCCCGTTCAACACCTTGAAAGCCTTGAAACAACACGCAGAAAAATAACTGCAGTTGATCCGGTGCCTCCGGCCTTGAGTGGAACGTTTGTCCAGCGCTCAAGGTCCAGATACGTGTAAGCCCACACATGGGTTTTATCGAGGAGGCACCGATGCAAACGTGGCAAATTACCTTCGTTGATGATCACGGCGTGCAGTCCGTGGAGCAGTTCACCTGCGAACACAAGCCCAGCCTCGAAGACGCTGCGCACATGATTCGCAACAAGCTGGTGCCCGTCGCCGCCAAACTGAACCTCAATGACCTGGAGGGCCGCAAGCCCGAGCCGACGGTCAAGATTCTCAAAGACCAGAACAGTATCCAGATCCTCGACATCTCTCCCGCCGCCTGAACATTCCCTGTAAGCCATCCAAGCGCCTCTGGTGGAGGTGATAGCTTCGCGCTACTCTGCAAACGAGATCAGCGAATGAATCGCTAGTTCTGGTCTTGTCAGCTACATGCTTGTTTTCCAGCGGTGATGTTGTTGCCGTAGTCCCACGCCATTGCGGCGTGGGCTTCGGGAAGCACGGAAAGTCTATCCATCAATTCGAGGAGCACTTTTCATGAGCACAGCCTATCAAGAAGACATCAGCACCAACGTTCTGCGCCGCATGAAAGAAGGCGGCTTCGACTTTTCGCGTTTTCACCCCATCGAGTTCTACGCCATTTTCCCGGATGAGGAACGGGCGCGCAGGGCTGCGGGTGAGTTTCGCGGGGAATCCCTGAATGCCCAGGTGAGTGCGCGCGACGATGGCGCCTGGTACCTGGAACTGAGCAAAGTCATGTTTGCGACCTACGACGGCATAGGAGACTTCGAGCAAGACTTCGGGGCGGTGGTCGAGCCGCTGGGTGGGATCATCGAAGGATGGGGCGTGAAGCAGGAGGTGCGTGGGTTACCCATGTAGCGGCTTGAAGTATGAGAAACGCAGCGTATCGGCTGACCTTTGGGTCGGCCGATTTTGTTTGTGAGGTGGGAAAATTACTCGGAACTTGCGCGCTATTTTTACGCACCAAAAAAAGGCCACCCATGAGGGTGGCTTAAAGGGAAGAGCGGAGCGCTGAAGGCAGTTCAGCAGATGGGGCCGATTATCCGCAGCCTGCGCCGGGCAGTGAAATCAACTCTGACTATGCTGTTGATAGTCAAAGCCCGCATTGCGATGAAGCGCCGGGCAGTGCACCGGGCATTCTGCGCACCAGGACGGTGCGAGCAGATTGCGTGGTTAATTCAACTCACTGATTTCTAAGTGTTTATGCCGCTGGCACGGGCCTTGCGACGGTTCTTTCGCCCGGGTGACAAGGAGTTCGGCATGATCCGCACTTATTACGATGAAATGTACGATGGGGCAGGCCAGGTCCGACCGCATTACCGCGAGTTCGCCCGCTGGCTGGCCGAAACCCCGCCTGAACTGCTGGCCCAGCGCCGGCGCGAAGCCGATTTGCTGTTTCACCGCGCCGGGATCACCTTCACCCTCTACGGGGACGAGCAGGGCACCGAGCGCCTGATTCCCTTCGACACCATCCCGCGCAGCATTCCCGCCAGCGAATGGCGGATTGTCGAGCGCGGCTGCATCCAGCGGGTCAAGGCGCTGAACATGTTTCTCGCCGACCTGTATCACGAGCAACGCATCATCAAGGCCGGGATCATTCCTGCCGAACAGGTGCTGGCCAACGAGCAATACCAGCTGGCAATGCAGGGCCTGGACCTGCACCGCGACCTGTATTCCCACATCTCCGGCGTCGACCTCGTACGCGATGGAGACGGTACGTACTACGTGCTCGAAGACAACCTGCGTACGCCCAGCGGCGTCAGCTATATGCTTGAAGACCGCAAGATGATGATGCGCCTGTTCCCCGAACTGTTCGCTGCCCAGCGCATCGCGCCTATCGATCACTACCCCAACCTGTTGCTCGACACCCTGAAAAGCTCAAGCCCCCTGGATAACCCCAGCGTGGTGGTATTGACGCCGGGCCGCTTTAACAGCGCGTTCTTTGAGCATGCCTTTCTCGCCCGTGAGATGGGGGTGGAACTGGTGGAAGGCGCCGACCTGTTCGTGCGTGACGATCGCGTCTTCATGCGCACGACCGATGGGCCAAAGGCCGTGGACGTGATCTACCGTCGCCTCGACGATGCGTTTCTCGACCCCCTGGCCTTCAACCCGGACTCCATGCTCGGCGTGCCCGGCCTGCTCGCGGCTTATCGCTGCGGGAATGTGGTGCTGGCCAATGCCATCGGCACCGGGGTGGCGGATGACAAGTCGGTGTACCCCTTCGTCACCGAGATGATCCGTTTTTACCTGGATGAAGAACCGATCCTGAAGAATGTTCCGACCTTCCAGTGCCGTAAGCCCGACGAACTGTCCCACGTGCTCGCCAACCTGCCCGACCTGGTGGTGAAGGAAACCCAGGGCTCCGGCGGCTACGGCATGTTGGTAGGCCCGGCGTCCACGGCAGCGGAAATCGAAGCCTTCCGTGCGCGTATCAAGGCCAAGCCCCACGCCTATATCGCCCAGCCGACCCTGTGTTTATCCACCTGCCCGACCTTTGTCGAAAACGGCATTGCGCCGCGCCATATCGACCTGCGCCCATTTGTGTTGTCCGGCAAGGAGACCCGTGTAGTCCCCGGCGGCCTGACCCGCGTGGCCTTGCGCGAAGGCTCGCTGGTGGTCAACTCGTCCCAGGGCGGCGGCACCAAAGACACTTGGGTGGTCGAGGACTGATGCCATGTTGAGTAGAACTGCCTCGGATCTGTACTGGATGTCGCGCTACCTGGAGCGTGCCGAAAACCTCGCACGCATGCTCGACGTCAGCTACTCGCTGTCACTCATGCCCCAGGATGGGCGCGGCGATGGCCTGCATGAACTGGCCATGCCGTTGTTGATTACCGGCACCCTGGAGGATTACCACGAGCGTCACGGCCAATTGCACGCCGAACGCCTGTTGCACTTTTTTGCGCTGGACGCGGCCAACCCGGCCAGCATCTACAGTTGTCTCGGTGCGGCGCGGGCCAGCGCCCATGCCGTGCGTGGGCGAATTACCGCGGATATGTGGGAAAACATCAACGCCACCTGGCTGGATATTCGCGATATCGCCCAGCAGGGCCTCAGCCGTTATGGCATGAGCCGGTTCTGTGAGTGGGTCAAGGAACGCTCCCATCTGTTCCGTGGCGCCACCTACGGCACCATCATGCGCAACGACGCCTTCCGGTTTATCCGCCTGGGCACTTTTATCGAGCGCGCCGACAACACGCTGCGCCTGTTGGACGCCCGCTATGAAATGGCCGGTGACCGCGCCGAGCCTGTCACCGATGGCACGGCCCACGCCTACTATCAATGGAGTGCCTTGCTGCGCGCCTTGTCGTCGTTCGAGGCCTACACCGAGATTTATCGCGATGCGCCTGGCGCGCGGCAAGTCGCCGAGTTGCTGCTGTTGCGCGCCGATGTGCCACGCTCGTTGCGTGCCTGCAGTGAAGAGATCGACCAGATCCTCGCCAGCCTGCCCGGCATCAACGGCCGCCCGGCCCAGCGCCTGGCTGCCGAGATGGATGCGCGCCTGCGCTTTACCGCCATCGATGAAATCCTTGAGGAAGGCCTGCACGCCTGGCTGACCGACTTTATCCCTTTGGTCCGCCAGTTGGGCGACGCCATCTACAGTTCCTACCTGGAGGCGGCATGAGACTCTCCATCAGCCACGAAACCACCTACCACTATGAAGACCAGGTGCGCGCCAGCATCCAGTACCTGCGCCTCACGCCCCATGACAGCGAGCGCCAGCATGTGCTCAGTTGGCAACTCGACCTGCCGCGCCCGGTGCGTGCCCAGGTGGACCCGTTCGGTAACATCCTGCATGTGTTGACCCTGGATGAGCCCCACGACGCCATCATCATTGGCGCGCGTGGCCAGGTGGATATCGACGAGCTGCGTGAGGCCGAGCACGAGAGCCAATCGGCGTTCCCGTTCCTGCGGTGCACCCGCCTGACCGAACCTGATGACGCCTTGCGTGGTTTTGCCGAACAGCACTGCCGTCAACGGCGCGACCGCACGGCGTTGATCGACTTGATGCACGCGCTGAACCAGGCGATGGCCTACACACCTGGCGCGACCGAAGTCGACACCTGCGCCGCCCAGGCCTTCGCCGGCCGGGCGGGCGTGTGCCAGGACCACACCCACGCGTTCCTGGCCTGTGCGCGTAGCCTGGGCATTCCTGCGCGGTATGTGTCGGGGTATTTATACACCGAGGACAGCACGCACCTGGCCAGCCACGCCTGGGCCGAAGCCTGGCTGGATGACGCCTGGTACAGTTTTGACGTGACCAACCAACTGGCGCGCCCGGAGCGGCATTTGAAGCTGGCGGTGGGGCTGGATTACCTCGATGCTTGCCCGGTGCGCGGCATGCGCCGGGGCGGTGGGCATGAGCAAATGCATGCCAAGGTGTTCGTGGCGCCGACGCCGGTGATTTCCGTCCAGCAGCAATGATAGGGTCGCGGCGAGCGGGGTGTCGTGGCGTTTGCCACCGGATGTTTAAGGTTGCGGTTTACGCCCGGCCATATGCTTCAAATACCCCACCAACAGATCCAGCTCACCGTCCGGCAACACGCTGGCCGCGAACGCCGGCATCTTCGCCTGCGGCCAATGCCGCAAACTCTGTGGGTCGCGGATATAGCGCTTGAGGAAATCACCGCCAAAATACTCGGTGGGGTTGTAGGGGATATTCAGGTCCGGTCCCACCTGGGCGTCTCCGGCGCCATTGAGGCGGTGGCAGGCCAGGCAGTTTTTCTGGAACAGGGCAAAACCCTGGTTGATCGGGTCGTTGGCCGCCAGCTTCGGATCCGGCAACAACGCCGGAAAACGCTCCGCCACGGTCTTCAACTGCTTGATCGCGGAAATCTGGAATGGCCACTGCTCAGGGCTGATAGCCCCGGCTTGCGGGTTGGTCCACACCAGGTAGAACGGCCCTGCACTGGGTTTGCCATCTGCCAGCGCCGGCCATGGTTGAGCAGGATCCTCCACCGCCAACCAGGCGCGTGCACCCTGTTGTTCCAGCAACGGCGCGGCGGTGAGTTCGGCGGCGAATCCATCCAGGGCCACCGCTTGCACGTGGCTCTCGGGTTTCAAGCCAGGTAGGAGTACGGCCAGCGGCACTGCGCGATAACTCATGCTGCGCTTGTAGGAGACGTCATCGGCGATCTGCACCGTCTGCGCTTGCGGGTGCTTGAGCAAGTCGGCGGTCTCCCAGGTCTTGCGGGAGTGGTCGAGTTCGATGGTCAATTGGGCCGCCGCAGTGGGGAGGCTGATGAGCAAGGCGAGGAGGGCAAGGATGGCTTTCAAGAAAGGGCCCGGTGTCGAGTGGCGATGCTGCTCACGATAGCGCAAATCTGCACGCAAAAAGACAGCCCCTGCAGGACCGCTATGCGCAATGTCCTTGCAGGCGCTGCCAAAAACTGCAGAACCGGTGCTGTGAATGCACGGCATGTGGGCGTGGAGGTGTCACCCAATAACCTTGGTTAAATTGGGCAAGATCAGAATCAGTGTGGTGGCGAACAGAATGAGTCCCGCCTGACGTACTTTCGAATGTTTGAACATGGCTGACTGCCTTTTGTTGTTATTCCTGAGCGTCAAATGCGTGCCGGTTTTATTTCAGTATGGCGAGATGACGTGTCGCTTTTCTTACAGTTGCTCCAGCAAAACCCGGCAGCAACTTCCTACTGATTCAACCTTAGAGGCCTTGTTCTTCGCGGCTTAGACTCATTTCGTATCAGCTAATCAGCATTTCTGCTTAAAAAGGCATGAGGCATATCGCCATCTTGGCGCCAATGCCTTGGCTAGACAGCTAAAACGATTAATCAGGGGATTACCTTAGGTACCTACCGTTCGTCCGAGCGAGGGGGTCAAAAGCAATGAGCGCATCCGTCATTGAAACCGTGTCAATCGGGCCTAAGGTAGGGCACACATGCACACTGGTTCGAGGACGTCATGACCCAAGCGTTGATCTTTGATGCAATACGCACCCCCCGTGGCAAAGGCAAGCCGGACGGTGCCTTGCACAGCGTCAAGCCGGTAAACCTGGTGGCCGGCCTGCTCACCGCGCTGGCCCGACGCAGTGACCTCGACACTCATCAAGTGGACGACATCGTGCTCGGCTGCGTGACCCCGGTAGGCGACCAGGGCGCCGACATCGCCAAGACCGCGGCGCTGGTGGCGGACTGGGACATCAGCGTCGCCGGCGTGCAGGTCAACCGCTTCTGCGCGTCAGGCCTGGAGGCGGTGAACCTGGGGGCGATGAAAGTCCGCTCCGGTTTCGAGGACCTGGTGGTGGTCGGCGGTGTCGAGTCCATGTCCCGCGTGCCCATGGGCAGTGACGGCGGCGCCTGGGTGCTCGACCCGCAGACCAATATGCACAGTCACTTCACCCCACAGGGCATTGGCGCGGACCTGATCGCCACCCTGGAAGGTTTCACCCGCGAGGACGTCGACGCCTTCGCCCTGCATTCGCAGCAGAAAGCGGCGAGGGCGCGTGCAGACGGTGCCTTCGACAAGTCGCTGATCGCGGTGCAGGACCAGAACGGCATCGTGCTGCTGGACCATGACGAATTCATTCGCGGCGATTCCACCCTTGAAGGCCTCGGCAAGCTCAAGCCGAGTTTCGAAATGATCGGGCAGATGGGCTTCGATGCCACCGCGTTGCGGGTCTACAGCCATGTAGAGCGCATCCATCACGTACACACCCCCGGCAACAGTTCCGGCATCGTCGACGGGGCGGCGCTGATGTTGATCGGCTCCGAAGCCAAGGGGCGTGAACTGGGCCTGCAACCCCGGGCACGTATCGTTGCCACGGCGGTCACCAGTACCGATCCGACCATCATGCTCACCGGTCCCGCACCCGCCACGCGCAAGGCCCTGGCCAAGGCCGGCCTGCGCGTCGAAGACATCGACCTGTTCGAGGTCAACGAAGCGTTTGCCTCGGTGGTGCTCAAGTTCATCAAGGACATGGGCATCGACGCCGCACGTGTGAACGTCAACGGCGGCTCGATTGCCATGGGGCACCCGTTGGGGGCGACCGGCTGCGCGATCCTCGGCACCCTGCTCGACGAACTCGAAGTACGCCAGCAGCGCTATGGCCTGGCCACCCTGTGTGTTGGCGGTGGCATGGGCATCGCCACCATTATCGAACGCCTCTGAGCCCAAGGAATTTGTCATGACCCAAGCCATTCGTTACGAAAAAGGCCAGGACGGCATCGTGGTGCTGACCCTCGACATGCCCGGCCAAAGCGCCAACACCATGAACGGCGTATACCGCGCGGCCATGGCGGCCACGGTCGAGCGCCTGGAGACGGAAAGGGACAGCATCGCCGGCGTCGTCATCACCTCGGCGAAGAAAACGTTTTTTGCCGGTGGCGACCTCAATGAACTGATCAAGGTCGACAAGGCCCACGCCAAGGATTTCTATGACGGTGTGCGGGTGTTGAAAGCGCAACTGCGGCGCCTGGAAACCCTCGGTAAACCGGTGGTGGCCGCCATCAATGGTGCGGCACTCGGCGGCGGCTGGGAGATTTGCCTGGCATGCCATTACCGCGTCGCGCTGGACGACAAGTCGGTGCAGTTGGGCTTGCCGGAAGTCACCCTGGGCCTGCTGCCGGGGGGCGGCGGGGTGGTGCGCATGGTGCGTATGCTGGGGCTGGAAAAGGCCTTGCCGTATTTGCTCGAAGGCAAGAAAGTGCGGCCGCAACAGGCGCTGCAAGCCGGCTTGATCAACGAACTGGCGGCGGATCGCGATGAGTTGCTGGCCAAGTCCCGCGCCTGGATCCTGGCCAATCCGGACGCCAGGCAACCGTGGGACAACAAGGCCTACCAGATTCCGGGCGGCACCCCTTCGAACCCGAAAATTGCGCAGATGCTGGCAATTGCGCCGTCGATTTTGCGCAGTAAAACCAACGGCTGTTTCCCCGCCCCGGAGAAAATTCTCTGTGCGGCCGTCGAAGGCGCCCAGGTAGACTTCGACACCGCGCACCTGATCGAAACCCGTTACTTCACCGAGCTGGTGACGGGGCAGGTCGCAAAAAACATGATCGGCACCTTCTGGTTCCAGCTTAACGAGATCAACTCCGGCAGCTCGAGGCCGCAAGGGTTTGCGCCGCATATCACGCGTAAAGTCGGCGTGCTGGGCGCGGGGATGATGGGGGCGGGCATTGCCTATGTCAGCGCCAGCGCAGGCATCGAGGTGGTGCTCAAGGACATCAACCTGGCGGCCGCCGAGAAGGGCAAGGCGCATTCGGCGGCGCTGCTGGACAAGAAGGTCAGCCGTGGGCAATTGACCGCCGAGCAGCGGGAAACCATTTTGGCGCGGATTCTTCCTACGGCCTCTGATACTGATCTGGCAGGCTGTGACCTGATCATCGAGGCGGTGTTCGAAGACCGCGAACTCAAGGCCAAGGTCTCGGCCGCTGCGCAAAGCGTGGTCGGCGCCGACGCCGTGATCGCCTCCAACACCTCCACCTTGCCCATCAGCGGCCTGGCCACGGCGGTGCCGGATCAGGCCAGGTTCATTGGCCTGCACTTCTTCAGCCCGGTGGACAAGATGCCGCTGGTGGAAATCATCAAGGGCGCACGCACCAGTGACGAAACCCTGGCCCGTGGTTTGGATTTTGTCCTGCAAATCAAGAAAACCCCGATCGTGGTCAATGACAGCCGTGGCTTCTTCACTTCACGGGTGTTCGGCACCTTTACTAACGAAGGCATTGCCATGCTCGGTGAGGGCGTGGCCGCGCCGATGATCGAGACCGAAGCGCGCAAGGCCGGCATGCCGGTGGGGCCGTTGGCGGTGTCTGACGAAGTGTCCCTCAGCCTGATGAGCCATATCCGGCAGCAGACGGCCAAGGACCTGCAGGCGGAGGGCAAGGCGCTGCCTGCGCACCCGGCGACGGCGGTGATCGATCTGTTGGTCAATGAATACAAGCGGCTGGGCAAGGCGGCGGGAGGCGGTTTCTATGAGTACCCCAGCGGCGGGCAAAAGTACCTGTGGCCAGAGTTGAAAAGCCGCTTTGAGCGACCCGACCAACGCATCTCTGCACAGGATGTACGCGACCGCCTGCTGTTTATCCAGGCCATCGAGACGGTGCGCTGTGTGGAGGAGGGGGTGTTGATGTCCACGGCGGACGCGAACGTGGGGTCTGTTTTCGGCATTGGTTTCGCGGCCTGGAGCGGTGGCGCGCTGCAGTTCATCAACCAATACGGCTTGAACGACTTTGTTGCCCGCGCCCGCTACCTGGCGCAGCAGTATGGCGAACGTTTCACGCCGCCGGCGCTGTTGCTGGAGAAAGCGGCGCAGGGTGAAGTGTTCCGGTGAAGCTGGGGGGCTTGCCTTGAAGGGGTATTTCAAGGCAGGCTCTGGGGGTGTGCAATATTCCCATCACCGTGTCAGGTATTTTTTATGTCGCTACGCGTCTGTATCCTGGAAACCGATATCCTGCGTCCAGGCTTGATCGATCAATACCAAGGGTACGGGCAGATGTTCAAGCGCCTGTTCGCCAAGCAGCCGATTCCCGCCGAGTTCGTGGTGTACAACGTGGTGAACGGTGAATACCCCTCGGACGACGAAGTGTTCGACGCGTACCTGGTCACCGGCAGCAAGGCCGACTCCTTCGGCACCGACCCATGGATCCAGACCCTCAAGACCTACCTGCTCGACCGTTACGAGCGTGGCGACAAGCTGCTCGGCATCTGCTTCGGTCATCAGTTGCTGGCACTGTTGCTGGGCGGCAAGACCGAGCGCGCCGGCCAGGGCTGGGGCATGGGCATTCACGACTACCAGTTGGATGCCAAGGCCCCGTGGATGAGCCCTGAAGTACCGGAATTGACCCTATTGATCAGCCATCAGGACCAGGTCACCACGTTGCCGGAGAATGCCACTGTCATCGCCTCCAGCGCTTTTTGCCCGTTCGCGGCGTACCACATCGGTGACCAGGTGTTGTGTTTCCAGGGCCACCCGGAATTTGTCCATGATTATTCCCGCGAGTTGCTGGAGATTCTCCAGACAACCCTGGGCGAAAAAGTCTATACGAACGGCGTGGCCAGCCTCGAGCGCGACCACCACGGTGCAACCGTGGCGGAATGGATGATGCGGTTTGTGGCGCACAAATCCTAAAGCCAACCCGACCTTTTGAAACTGGCCCACAATGCCGTGCAACCCGTCGCAATAAACCCGAGTACCGCAAAGTAGCCGTAGTGCCATTGCAGCTCGGGCATGTTCTGGAAGTTCATCCCGTAAATCCCCGCCACTGCGGTGGGGAACGCCAGGATCGCCGCCCATGCGGCAAACTTGCGCTGCACCACGCTCTGGCGCGAAGCCTCCAATAACACACCGATTTCGATGGTCTGGCTGGCGATATCGCGCAGGGTGGTCAGGTCTTCCATCTGCCGCGTCACGTGAATCTGCACGTCACGGAAATACGGGCGCATGTTCTTGTCGATGAACGGGAAGCTGAGCTTCTGCAACTCCTGACTGATCTCCACCATCGGCGCCACATAACGCTTGAGTCGCAACACGTCGCGGCGCAGGCCGTGGATCTTCTGGATATCCCGCTCGCTCAGCGAACTGCACAACACGTTGCGCTCCAGCTCATCGATCTCGGCATGGATCGCTTCGCTCACCGGTTGGTAGTTTTCGGTGACGAAATCCAGCAGCGCATACAGTACGAAGTCTTCCCCATGCTCCAGCAACAGCGGCCGCGCCTCACAACGCTGGCGCACAAAGCCGTAGGACGCCGAGTGCCCATTGCGGGCTGTGATGATGTAGCCGTTGCCGGCAAAGATATGCGTCTCGATAAACTCCAGCTTGCCGTTCTCGCGCACCGGCGAGTAGGTGACGATAAACAGCGCATCGCCAAAGGTTTCCAGCTTGGGGCGGCTGTGTTTTTCCAGGGCGTCTTCGATGGCCAGTTCATGCAGGTTGAACTGGCGTTGCAGGTTGGCCAGCTCCCGGGCGTCGGGTTCTTCCAGGCCTATCCATACAAAGTGATCGGGTTTGGCGGCCCAGGCCGCGCCTTCATCGAGGGTGATATCCGTGACTTTCTTACCGGCGCTGTAGACGGCGGCCGCAACAACTCTACCCATGGTGCTGATCGCTTCTTATTGGGAGGACAAGTGTTGGGCAGCTTAGCCTGAATGGCGTTCCGTCGTTGCGTCGAGCTTTTTGTAGTGAGCGAGCTTGCTCGCGCTGGGGTGCGAAGCGCCTTCAAGCGGTGTTCAGGCTGCCCGCAACTCGCGGTCCATCTCGTCAATACAGGCTTGCATCTGCGCATGACACGCCTGCATCAACGCCGGGATGTCATCCGAAGTCATGCCAACGGTAGGAATTGGCGGCAGCGACCGTATGAGCACATCCCCACTGTTCCAGCGATTGAGCTGCATCTGCGTGACGTAATTGCTGACACACACCTGCACAATCGGCACACCCGCCGCAATCGCCATATGAAACGCACCTTTCTTGAACGGCAGCAATCCTTTGCCCAGGTTGCGCGTGCCTTCCGGGAACACCCAGATCGAGGTGTCTTCATGCTGCAACGTATGGGTGGTGGTGAGCATCGCACGGCGTGCCTTGTGCGCATTGCCCCGGTCAATCAACACATTGCCCGCCAGCCAGAACAACTGGCCGAACAGCGGCACCCACTTCAGGCTTTTCTTGGCGATGCACACCGTGCGGTGGGGCACCACGGTGCCGAACACAAACAGGTCATAGTTGGACTGGTGGTTGGCGATGATCACGCAGGTGCCGGGCTTGTTGCGCAGCGAGTCCACATCGGCCTTCACATTGAGCCGCAGGATCCACATGGCCGGCAGCGCATACAGGCGTGCGCACAGGCGACTGTTGTCCGGGTTGAACGGCCGGCACACACCAACCAGCACGCCGAGCACGCCGGCAAGCATAAAGTGCAGGCTCATCAACAACATACGCAACAGAAAAAGCATCGACACGGCCCACCGGGACAAAAGGTGGCGCAGTGTACGGTTGTGCACTGTATTCGGCAATTACCCCGGTAGAGGTAGGAGATAGCCGATGTTTAAGCGCATGTTTCAACATCTGTCGATACGGGCAAGCTAGAGCGGCTGAAGATGATTCGGACTAGGTTGTAAGAAAAAGCCCGACGCAAGGTCGGGCTTCGGTGTATCAGGCGTAGGGATTAACTCAGGATATGCCCCTGGTCTTGGATGATGGCGTCGTCCAAGGCTTCCAACAGTTCTTTACGGACTTTCAACTTGGTGTGCTTGTGGGCGTTCATGTTGAGCTTCTTCAACTGACGCGCCGCTTCCAGCGCCGCCGCGTGCAGCTCTTCCGGTGCCACCACCTTGTCGAGGAAGCCCGCTTGCAACGCGCCCTGCGGGTCAAACATCTCGGCATTGATCACCGAACGATGGAACGCCGACTTGCGCAGGCGATCCCGCGCCAACTCGATACCGGCGTGGTGCATGGTCATGCCAATCGCTACTTCGTTCAGGCCAATGCTGAACGGGCCTTCCACGCCAATCCGATAATCCGCCGACAGCAGCAGGAAGGCACCCTTGGCCACCGCATGCCCAGGGCACGCCACAATCACCGGGAACGGGTGCGACAACAGGCGACGCGCCAACGTCGAACCGGACGTCACCAGGCTGATCGCCTCTTTAGGGCCGGCGGTCATCACCTTCAAATCATAACCACCCGACAAAATCCCCGGCGTACCGGTGATCACCACCACCGCCCGGTCCTTCTCCGCCTGGTCCAGCGCTTCATTAAAGGCACTGACCACCGCCGGAGAAATGGCATTCACCTTGCCGTTGCTCAAGGTCAGGGTCGCGATACCGTCTTCGAGGTGGTAGGCAATCAACTCACTCATGACGCGGTTCCTTGTAGGACTTGTTATAGAAGAATGCAGCAGACGTTACCCACCACGCCCGCCCCGGTAAAGCGCTGTGACTGACTGGCCAGTCAGGGTTTTCCCCTGCACAGCGCATCGGAATGCCTGGGGCAGGGCACAATCGCCGCCCCAGACACCTACCGCCGATGCCTGAGAATGGCACAATCAACGCCCCTTGCCGGGCGGTGAGCGGCATAAACGGCTAAGCGCATGAATATTCTGAAAAAAACCTTTGCCATCAGAAAGGCTTTCGACTACATTAGCGCGCCTCGACAGACTGAACTGGTTTGACGAGATACGGTGAAGTGTCCGAGTGGCTTAAGGAGCACGCCTGGAAAGTGTGTATACAAGAAATTGTATCGAGAGTTCGAATCTCTCCTTCACCGCCAAATTCTTGAAGAAATCCCGCGAGTTAGACGCTCTGCGGGATTTTTTTGCTCTCGATTTCGCAGCCTACCCCCGTCTGTGCCCCGGTCGAGTGGTGCCTTTTGGGCATTGCCTATTCTCATACCCGAATTTCATCAAAGGTTGCTGAAAAGGGCTTGCTGCCTCACCTGGCATGATGCTGCGAACGAACCGTTGCGCTTTCGATCATGTCTGTGCGAATGGCTGACGGTTGCCCAACACTGTTGCGTGCATAGCTGCATAACGTGACCGGCAGCTCTGCTATTTCCAGGAAAATGCCATCCATGGCCAGGGTGTAGCGTTCATCGTCAATATCGCCACAGGTGGTCCTGCTCGCCGAATGCACGCTGTAGTAGTAATGCTGGCTAAAACCGCTGTGCTGGTTTTCCCAGGCGATGTGATAGCGGTGCTTGATCTGCGGTGCCGGTGCGGGGTTGGTCAGGAAGACCGAATGGGTGAATACATTACGCAGGAGTGCTTCGGTCAGCGGTTGCTCGGCCTTTTGCACGCCGAGTATGCACAGCACATGCGGCCCCAGCACGGGGCCGATGGACTGGTTGATGTACGCCTCGTCAGAGGCGGCGGCGACTTGGTAGCCGTGGTTGCGTGCGCAATCGTTGATGTCATTTACAGCCTTGAATCGGTAGAACGGTTCCTGGATCGAGAATCTCAGGTTCCAGGTTGGACGGGTTATTTGGCCGGCGGCATCACGTTGTAAATGCACATACGGCTTCAGGTTCCATGGTTCGTCCAGCGTGATTTCAACGGCCTTGAGCTGGCAGGTCGGGGTGTCATTACGGAACACACCGTCTACAAAGGCAGTAGTACAAGTGGTTGGCAGGATAGCTGTAGTTGAATTTGGCGGCTTCACACACCGAGTTGTTCTGACAGCTATTGAGAATGTCCTTCTGAATGGCGGACGCGACCTTGCTGATGATACTGGTGATTTCATTGGTATTCCGGTCCAGCATCGGACTGCCGGAGCTGCCTGGGCGCAGACCGTTGCAGCGGTTGCGCAAGGCGTTGGGGAACACTCCGGGTTGTTCGGCAAAACTGTTGATAGTCGACTCCACGCAGGCGCTCATGCGTAGTCCCTTTTTCAGGAACCCGGTCGGCGCACCCACATTGATCACTTCTCGATCCGACGTGTGACGTTGAGATGCCAGCCTGAGTGGCATGATCCCGCTGGCCACCAGCGCGGCCAGTGACGTATCCAGTTCGAGCACGGCTAAATCGGTGCCCGCCATGCTGCTCCAATGTGCTGTTTTGACGGCGTAGGTGACATGCCGCTCAGGTGTGTCATGAAAGTAATTGAAGGTGACATCGGCGGTGAACGCCCGGCGCAGGAGCGCCGTACCGTAGCTGAAGAACACGCAGTGCCCGCTGGTCAGCACATAAGCCGGGCCGGTGGCCTTGCCCCTGCGATCATGAGTGTCAAGCAGAACGGCATTGCAGGTCTGGCCTAAGGCGTTTTTCAGTGAACCGATGCCGGTCCATTGCGGGTAACGGTGGTGTTTATTCTCAAGTGCCATGGAGGGTGACTGTTCGGTAAGTCCTTCGGCCAGGTCTCTGGCGTGGCTGGGCCAGGCGATGCTGAGCAACAGGAGATACAGGAAAACGCAAGCGCTGTGAGTACGTGACATAAGGGGGCCCGACAAGGAAGTCATTGATTGGCTGAAACTACCCAATCAGGCCATGGCAAACGCCATACAGGACTATTGCGTGAGCCCTTGAGAGAAGGTGCTGATCCCAGTGATCATGGCGTCACCACCTTTTGACTGCATCGTCTCAGATATGCAGCCACGCCAGGCTGCCCAGCACCACCGCGACACCCGCCGCTGTATACGACAGGCGCTTCAACCATTCCCGCCTGGTCAGCAAGGTGATCGCCGCCAATGAAATCGCGATCTGAATCGCGGTCATCGCCTGGGCCCAGCGATGGTGCTCGTGCAGCGCCTGTTCCGACTTTTCATCCCATTGCTTTGACGTGGCCTCAAGCTTTTCGGCCTGTTTGCGCACGTCTTCCTTCTGGCTTCTGTAGCGCTCGATCTCTTCCTTGTAATGCACCGCGTCCACGCCGGGAATGTGGGTGGCCAGTTCTGCCAGGTTTTGCCGGCTGGATTTGGCCTGGTAGTAGTTCCACTGGTTGGCGGCTTCGGTCTTGAAGATGGCGGCGTTGTTCTTGTCCATTGCCGCTTCGCTTTCGGTGGAGCCGGCCTGGTAGCTGAGCATGGCGCCGAGGGTGGCCATGAGGGCGGTCATCACGGCGATGCGGCTGGCGAAGGTGTCACCACGGCCGTGGGCATGTTCGGTGGTGTGTTCGATGTGTTTTTCGTGGGGGCTGGGGACTTCGAAGGCTTCGGGCATGGGGGCGTCTGTGAAGGGACTGAGGGAGTCTGATTCTTCACCAGTGAAGCTGTCTCAATCCTGTACGTAACGCTGCAAACCTTCCACCAGGGCATCGAACATCACGCGGCAGCGCGGGCTGTTGCGCAGGTCTTCGTGCATGGTCACCCAGGTGTCCAGCTTGAGTGCAAAGCCTTCTGGCAGGACCCGGCGCAGGCAGGGATCGCGCTTGGCCAGTTGGACCTGGCAGCCGCCGATACCGGCACCGGCGCGGATCAGCGCCAATTGTGCCAGGTCGCTGTCGCTGCTGAGGGCGAAGGCGCTGCGCTCGAAGCCCGTGATGGCCAGGCTGCGGATAAATGCGTTTTCCTGGTCGAAACCGATCACTGAGTGGCCGGCCAGGTCCTGCATCAACAGGGGCGTGCCGTGTTGCTGCAGGTAATCGTCGCGGGCATGCAGGCCCACTTCGATCAAGCCGATGCGTCGCGCCAGCAGTTGCTCCTGGCTGGGGCGGACCATGCGCACGGCGATGTCGGCTTCCAGTTGCAACAGGTCGCTCAGGCGGTTGGTCAGCACCAGTTCGACCTTGAGGTGCGGGTATGCCTGGCGCACTTGCGTGAGGATCGGCGGCAGCACTTCTACGCCGATCACTTCACTGGCGGACACGCGCACCACGCCGCGCACTTCATCACCCTGGGCAGACGCTGCACGCTCAAGTGCCGCCGCTGTGCGCTCCATGGTTTCGGCGTGGGCGCGCAGGGTCCGGGCTACCGCCGTGGGCAACAAGCCGCTCGGTGAACGGGTAAACAGCACCACGCCCAGCGCCGTTTCCAGCGCGGCAATGTGCCGGCCGACCGTGGGCTGTGTAATGCCGAGTTGCCGCGCGGCTCCCGACAACGATCCTTCTCGGAAAACGCCGAGGAACGACCGGTAAAGCTCCCAACCAATATTCGTTGCCATGCATAAATGTATAGCGCCTGGGCGATCTTCGACAATTCCTCTATAGCGCCGGCACGCAGAAAATGTCCCCATCAACCCCTGTGGGAGAGTGTGATGAACAAAGTATTGGTGTTGGGTGCAACCGGTGGCATTGGTGGCGAAGTCGCACGGCAGCTGCTCGCGGCGGGTTGGCAGGTACGTGCGTTGACCCGTGATGTCGACAAGGCCCGTGGCCAGAACGCCGCATTTGACTGGCTTGAGGGTGATGCACTCAACCGCGATGACGTACTTGCTGCAGCCCGAGGCTGTGAAGTGATCGTGCACGCGGTCAACCCGCCGGGCTATCGGCACTGGGCCGAGCGGGTGCTGCCGATGATCGACAACACCATCGCGGCGGCCGTTGCGGAAGGCGCCACCATTGTGTTGCCCGGTACCGTCTACAACTTTGGGCCGGACGCGTTTCCCGTACTGCACGAAGACTCCCCTCAACACCCGCAAACCCGCAAGGGCGCGATCCGTGTGCAACTGGAGCAGCGTTTATACGAAGCTTCAGGCAACGGGGCGAGGGTGCTGATCGTGCGCGCCGGTGACTTTTTCGGCGCGCAGGCGGCCAACAGCTGGTTTTCCCAGGGCTTGGTCAAACCTGGCAACCTTGTGCGCAGCATCAATTATCCGGGGGCGCCAGGTGTTGCCCATCAATGGGCGTACCTGCCCGATGTGGCGCGTACGATGGTTGAACTGCTGGAGCGCCGTGAAACCCTGCAGGCGTTCGTGCGTTTTCATATGGCGGGGCAGGTGGACACGGATGGCACACAACTGAGCCGGGCGATCCAGCGCGTGGTGCTGCGTAGGACGGGGCAACAGCCTGTCGTCAGGATGTTCCCCTGGTGGCTGCTCAAAATAGCTTCGCCCTTTGTCGTCACCTTCCGTGAAATGCTGGAGATGCGTTACCTGTGGCAAACCCCTGTGCTGCTCGATAACACGCGGCTGGTTGCGGTATTGGGCGCTGAACCTTGCACGCCGCTGGATGAAGCGGTGGAGACGACCCTGGCCGGCATGGGTTGCCTGCCTCGAGCGGTGTGAAGTTTGGCTCGAAGTGGCCTGTGGCATCGCCCTCTACGGCACTGGCCCATGCGCGGATCCAGGTGGAAGCCTTGAGCAAGGGCTGCAATGGGTGGGCTGAGGGCGCGGATTTTCCAGAGTTACACTTTATAGCTCCAGTTGACTGGCGTTGATGCCGAAGGCCTTGGCAATTTTTTCCCGTGTTGCACGGCGAGGTTTGTTCACCGACTCTTGTTGGGCAAATGCGGATTGGGAAATGCCCAGGCGTTTGGCAACCTCTTCCTGGGTCAGGTTCAGGTGTTCGCGCCATGCACGGATAGGGGTTGCCCCATCCACCAGGCGGCTTACCACCGCATGGGGAATCAGATTTGGATCGTTCTGCCGGGCCAGATAATGTTCATAGGGAATCACCACAAAGGCTGGCTTGCCCTCCGTATTGTGGATGATCTGTACGGCAGTAGGTTCGCTCGTCACGCTTCTTGACCTCTTCAATGCTGACCACATGGATATCGCGATCCCAATCGAAAAGGACTCGGTAATTACCCACGCGCAAGCGATAACCATGGGGGTAATTGACCAATGCCTTGACGTTGGCTGCCTCGGGCATGCGCTCAAGCGCTGACACCGCATCGCGTACCTGTTGCTGATGATACGTATGCAACCGAAGCAGTTGCTTTACGGATTTTCTAGTCCAGTGGATGGAGTTCATTGGAAGATTAATAAGTCTTTTATAAGGTTATCAAGCGATATTTTCAGACGCCGGCCAGTGGCGGTTCGCGCTGCCCTCACAAACCGTAGACGGTCGCCGCACACACCGACCGGTATAACTGTTGCCAGTTATGAGGCACTGATATGAAGGGCCATCAACTCGGGAATCGAATCGATACAAAGTCATGGCGGTTGCCTGCATGGGACCCGCACCGCTATTGTGCTGAATCCTTTTAGTCTTTCCCTTAGGTTGTCGTGATGAATGCACCGCGTACCGCAGTCGGTCCGATCAAGGCCGTGATTTTCGATATGGACGGGTTGTTGCTGGACACGGAAGGCATCTACACAGAAGTCACGCAAATCATCGCCGAACGCTACGGTCGCATCTACGACTGGGGCATCAAGCAGCACATCATCGGGCGTGGTGCCCAGGACCTGGCGGACTACGTGGTGAAGGCGCTGGACCTGCCGATCACACCGGCTCAATTCCTGGAGATCCGCGAACCGCTGATGAGCGAGCGTTTCCCCAAGGCCTTGGGCATGCCCGGCGCCGAAGCCTTGGTGCGGCACTTGAAGGCGCACAATATCCCGATTGCCGTGGGCACCAGTTCGTCGCGCAATTCGTTTGGCCACAAGACCACCTTGCACCGCGAATGGTTTGGCCTGTTCGACACCATCGTCACCGCTGACGACCCGGAAGTCGGCGCCGCCAAACCCGCGCCAGACATCTTCCTCACCGCCGCCCGCCGCCTGGGCGTTGCGCCCGAGGATTGCCTGGTGTTCGAAGACTCACCCTTCGGCGTCACTGCTGCCAAAGCTGCCCATATGACCGCCATCGCCGTGCCGGATGAAGCCATGGCCGACAGCAAGTACCACCACGCCGACCAGATCATCCGCAAGCTCGCGGACTTTGACCTGGCGGCCTACGGCCTGCCACCTCGAGCCTGATTGATCGCGGTTGAAAATGTGGGAGGGGCGGTGCGACGATTCTACTTGCCCCCTCCCACATTTGATTGGCAGTGTTCAGGAAGCCCTAGGCGCTGAAGCCTCCATCGATGGTCAAGCTTGCACCGGTGATATAGCCCGCTTCCGGTCCTGCGAGGTAAGCCACAAAACTGGCAATCTCCTCCACATGCCCATACCGCCCCACCGCCATCAACCCAATCAGACTCTCGGCAAAGTCACTGTTGGCCGGGTTCATATCGGTATCCACCGGCCCAGGTTGCACGTTGTTGATGGTGATCCCCCGTGGCCCCAGATCCCGCGCCAGGCCCTTGGTCAAGCCCACCAGCGCTGCCTTGCTCATCGCATATGGGCCACCGCCACCAAACGGCATGCGTTCGGCATTGGTGCTGCCGATATTGATCACGCGGCCGCCTTCACCCATATGCCTGGCCGCTTCCTGGGTTGCGATAAACACGCTGCGTACGTTGATTGCCAGGGTCTGGTCAAAGTCTTCCAGCTTGAAATCCTCCAGCGGCGCGATGGCCAGCACGCCGGCGTTGTTCACCAGTATATCCAGACGCCCAAAGGCTTCGACGGTGGCGTTGACCGCATTGCGTATCGCATCGGCATCGGCGCTGTCGGCATGGATCGCCAGGGCTTTGCCGCCTTCGCTGATCACGCTGTTCTGCAGTTCTTCGGCCTTGGCGGCCGAGCTGACGTAGGTAAAGGCAACGGCTGCGCCCTGCGCGGCAAGACGTTTGACGATGGCGGCGCCGATGCCGCGAGAACCGCCTTGAATCAAGGCGACTTTGCCGCTGAGGTTTTGGGTGGTCATGTCGATCTCCAAGCTGTTCAAGGCGGGATGCCTTGTTGTTGGAACCGAGTATCGACCTCGCCAGCCCCTCCCGGTAGACCAGGATTGCTATAGTCTGTGTAAACCAAAAGTTTAGAGTGGTCGATATGGAAAGCTTTGGCAGTATCGAATGTTTCGTGCGCAGCGCCGAAGGTGGCAGCTTTGCCGAAGCGGCGCGGCACCTGAGCCTGACACCGGCGGCGGTGGGCAAAAGTGTCGCCAAGCTCGAAGCGCGTTTGGGCGTACGCCTGTTCCAGCGCAGCACCCGGCGCCTTACCCTCACCGAAGCCGGCAAGCTGTTTCTCGAAGAGGTCAGCGGCAGCCTTACCACCATCCAGAACGCCGTGGCCAACCTGGCCAGCGCTGAAGGGCGGCCGGTGGGCACGTTGAAAGTGAGCATGGGTACGGTGTTTGGCAATCGCTACGTGGTGCCGCTATTGGGCGCGTTCATGCGCCGCTTCCCGGACATCAGCCCGGACTGGCATTTCGATAACCGCCAGGTCGACCTGATCGGCCAGGGCTTCGATGCCGCCATCGGAGGGGGCTTCGAGCTGCCCCAGGGGGTGGTGGCGCGCAAGTTGACCCCGGCCCATCGCGTGCTGGTGGCGTCACCGGACTATCTGGCACAGCGTCCCCCGGTGCGGGTGCCCGAAGACCTGGCGCGTTGCCACGGGATTCTCATCCGTTCACCGCAGACCGGGCGCGTGCGCTCCTGGCAATTGACCAGTACCGAGCGTGAACACCGCCCGCTGGTGCTTAGACCGAGCATGACCATGAGCGATTCCGAAGCCGCCTGCTGCGCCAGCGCCCAAGGCCTGGGCGTCGCCTTGGTGAGCATGCCTATGGCCGTGCCATTCCTGGACAGCCGTGCGGTGGTGCGAGTGCTGCCCGACTGGTACGTCGACGACGGCAACATTTCCATCTACTACGCCGAACACAAACTGCTGCCCGGCAAGACCCGCGCGTTTGTGGATTTCATCATCGAGCAATTCGCCGAGCAGCAGTTGAACCAACGCTTCAGCGCGGCCAACCGATGACTTTTTTCGCCCTTGGCGTTGCGTAAGTCCTGATCTTCGACGTCGACAACCCCAGCCGCACCAGCGACTCGGCAATGGTCACCGCCGCTGTCACCCCATCCACCACCGGCACACCGGTGCGCTGGCGAATCTGCTCATCCAGCCCGGCCATGCCGCCACAGCCCAGGCAGATCACCTCGGCCTTGTCTTCGCTGATGGCCAGTTCCGCCTGGCGCACGATGGCCTCCATCGCTGCCAGCGGGTTTTCTTCCAACTCCAGCACCGCCATGCCACTGGCGCGCACCGAGGCGCAGCGCTGGTACAGGCCGGCCAGTTTCAGGCGGTCTTCGATCAGCGGCACCGTGCGGTCCAGGGTGGTCACTACCGAGTAGGCGTGACCCAGGAACATCGCCGTGCTGGCGGCGGCTTCGGTGATGTCCACCACCGGCACGTTGAGCAATTCCTGCAAGCCTTCACGACCATGCTCGCCGTACCCGGCCTGGATCACTGCATCAAACGGCTGGTCATAGGCCATCACCCGGTCCATCACCGCGATGGCCGCCAGATAGCTTTCAAAGTTGCCCTCCACCGATTCGGCGCCGAAGTACGGCGTGAGCCCGACAATCTCGGTGCCCGGCGCAGCCACGGCGCGCGCCTGCTGGGCGATGGTTTCAGTGATGGATTCGGTGGTGTTGACGTTGACCACGAGGATACGCATGGAAGGTCCTTGATTAATGACTGACGTTATCGACGGCAATGCTTTCGCCGCTGACATCGGCGTAGAACGGCTGGCGCTTGGCGATCAGCAAGTACAACAGCCCTGCAATACCGGCGCCAAACATCCAGGAAAACGGTGACACGTTGGCAAAACCCGGTAACAAGGCCAGGAGAATGGCGATCACCGCCGCAGGAATAAACGCTGCCACCGCACGCAAATTGACTCCACGGCTGTAGTAATAAACGCCGCGCGGGTCTTCGCTGTACAACTGCGGCACGTCCACCTGGCTTTTACGGATCAACCAGTAATCGACCATGATCACCCCATACAGTGGCCCCAGCAGCGCGCCCAGGCCGGACAGGAAGTACACGATCACCAGGGGGCTGTTGTAGAGGTTCCACGGCAGGATCAGCACCGCCACGGTGGCGCTGATCAACCCGGCGCGACGGAAGTTCAGGTACTTGGGCGCCAGGTTGCTCAGCACAAAGGCCGGCGCGACAAAGTTGGCCATGATGTTCACCGCCACGGTGACGATCAGGAACGCCAGACAGCCCAGCACCAGGAAGAAAGTACTCGGGATGGCCGCGATGATCTCGGTCGGGCTTTCGATGACTCGGCCATTTAGCTGGAATTGCCCGCCGCACAGCAGCACGGTGATCGCGGCAAACACCAGGATATTCACTGGCAGGCCCCAGAAGTTACCCACCTGAATGGTCTTGCGGCACGGCGAGGAGCGGGCGAAGTCGCAGAAATTGAGGATCAGCGTGCCGTAGATCGCCAGCCACAGCGCGCCGCCGGCAAAGATATTGCGCCACATCTCGCCGCCGCTCAGCGGCTCGCGGATCGACCAGGCGATAGTCCCGCCGGTCTGGAAATACATCCAACCGGCCAACGACGCCACGGTGAGCAAAATCACCGGTCCGGCGAAGCCTTCGTAGCGGCGTACCATTTCCATGCCGTAGGCCAGGATCACCAATTGCACCAGCCAGATTGCCACGAAACACACCCAGCCGAGGGACGACAGGCCCAGGATCGAATTGTGGTCGTATTCGGCAAAGCCGGGATGAATCGCCGTCAGCAACACGCGGAACACCACCGACGCCAGGTAGGTCTGGATGCCGAACCAGGCAATCGCAATCACCGCGCGGATCAACGCCGGAATCTGCGCGCCATGAATGCCGAAGCTGATACGGCTGATCACTGGAAACGGCACACCGGTTTTCTGGCCCATATAACCCGACAGGTTCATGAAGAAGTACACCAGCGCCGCACCGATGCCGAGAGACAACAGAATCTGCCAGCCGCCCAGGCCCAGCGCATACAAACCAATGGCGAACGAGTAGTTGGCGATGTTGTGCACGTCATTGGTCCACAGCGCAAAGATGCTATAGCGACCCCAGCGCCGGCCTTCAATCTTGGTGGGCGCCAGGTCCTTGTTGTGCAGGCGTGGGCTCAGCACCAGGGGGCCGGGCTCGATGGCTTCGGGCTTCAGGGAGGAGGGCAGATCCAGTGCGATGTTATTCGAGAGGCTTGTACGCATTCCGGCAGGCTCCAGCACATCGGCAGCCAGGCCGCAGATGGCAAAGTGTATGTATGTTTTGTATTTATTGTATACAAAGCGTGTTTCACCTTAAGCCACTTGCGTGCCAGTTTTTGATCTATGAAAACCTGGGGTAATTTCGTTTTTATAGGTTTATTGAATAACTAGCTGAATTCAAAGCGATATAAATTGACCGTTTGAACAGTTATTTATTTTTTGTTGGGAACCGGGCTATTTGTAAAGACAAAAGGCAGGAGGGGAGAGGTGTTACGTAATGGTGCGCAACAAGCTGGATTGCACACATAAATGGCACCGATGGTTACATATGTGTGTACACGTTCAGTGGCTAACATAACTCAAATGTGGGAGGGGGCTTGCCCCCGATTGCGGAGTGTCAGTCACTATTGACCTGGCTGACCCACCGCTATCGGGGGCAAGCCCCCTTCCACATTTTTTACAGCGCAACTTCAGGCCTTGCTGATGATATTCCCCGCATGCAACCCGCATTCCTTCTGCGTGGCTTCCTCCCACCACCAGCGACCTTCACGCTCATGCTGGTTCGGCAACACCGGGCGGGTGCAGGGCTCGCAGCCGATGCTGATAAAGCCGCGCTCATGCAGGCTGTTGTAAGGCAGCTCCAGCATGCGGATGTAACCCCAGACTTCCTCACTGGTCATCTGCGCCAGCGGGTTGAACTTGTACAGGGTGCGTTCCGGGGTAGAGAAGGCCGTGTCGATTTCCAGCGCCGCTACCTGGCTGCGGGTGCCGGGGCTCTGGTCGCGGCGCTGGCCGGTGGCCCAGGCAGTGACGCCGGCGAGTTTACGGCGCAGCGGTTCGATCTTGCGTACGCCGCAGCATTCGCCGTGGCCGTCCTTATAGAAGCTGAACAGGCCTTTCTCTTTGACGAAAGGTTCCAGCTTGCTCTGGTCCGGCGAGATCAGCTCGATATCGATCTTGTAGAACTCGCGCACCTGCTCGATGAACCGATAGGTCTCCGGGTGCAGGCGGCCGGTGTCGAGGCTGAACACCTTGACGTTCTTGTTCAGCTTCCAGGCCATGTCTACCAGCACCACGTCCTCGGCGCCGCTGAAGGAAATCCACAGGTCATCACCGAACTGGCTGAACGCCAGCTTGAGAATGTCCTGGGCGGATTTGTTGGCATAAGTCGCGGCGAGTTCAGCGACGTCGAAGGCTTGGTTCATCAGGACGGTTCCTACAGGTCAGTGGCGCTGAGCGCTCTATAGGGGAGCGATGGTATCAAAATCCGCCCTGCGTTGCGGCGGCGAGCATGAATCGCTAGAGTTCGGCAGTCCTTTTGCTCGCTCAACCAACAACATCTATAAGGGAGTGTCTTGTGGAAATTGCCTGTCTCGACCTGGAAGGGGTACTGGTTCCGGAAATCTGGATCGCCTTCGCCGAAAAAACCGGTATTGAATCCCTGCGCGCCACCACCCGGGACATTCCCGACTACGACGTTCTGATGAAGCAGCGCCTGCGCATCCTCGACGAGCACGGGCTCAAGCTCGCCGACATCCAGGCAGTGATCGCCACCCTCAAACCGCTGGATGGCGCCGTCGAGTTCGTCAACTGGCTGCGCGAGCGCTTCCAGGTGGTGATCCTGTCCGACACCTTCTACGAATTCTCCCAGCCGCTGATGCGTCAGCTGGGTTTCCCGATCCTGCTGTGCCACCGCCTGATTACCGACGAAACTGACCGTGTGGTGAGTTACCAACTGCGCCAGAAAGATCCGAAGCGCCAGTCGGTATTGGCCTTCAAGACCCTCTACTACCGCGTGATCGCCGCCGGCGACTCCTACAACGACACCACCATGCTGGGCGAAGCCGACCGTGGGATTCTGTTCCACGCGCCGGAAAACGTGATTCGCGAATTCCCGCAATTCCCGGCGGTGCATACCTTCGAGGATTTGAAGAAAGAATTCATCAAGGCCTCGAATCGGTCGTTGAGCCTGTAACCATGTGGTTGATCAAACACCTGCCAGCAAACGCTCATAAGGAATACTCAAGCCTTCATGCAGGCGCTTGATCATCGACAGGCTGAGTTTGCGCTTATGGTTCAACACTTCTGACACCCGCCCGCTGGTGCCGATAAAGGGCTCCAGGTCGCGGGCGGTCATGCCCAATTGTTCCATGCGGAATCTGATAGCCTCCACCGGATCTGAAGCAGGCATGGGATAATGCTCGGCCTCGTATTTCTCGATGAGAATGGCGAGGATTTCCAGCTCGTCACCCTCCGGCGAGCCGATCTCTGCTCCCCAGATCTGCTCTACGCGTGCGAGTGCAGCGGCGAGATCCTCATGGGAATGTATAGGTTTGATGTTCATCACACGGTCTCCGCGTTGATCTGATCGTACTGCATGTGAGTTCCCACGAAACGTATGAACCCAAGCTGTCGCTGATAGTCGATAGCCATGATCACTCGATACTTGTTGCCTCCCACGTTGAACACAACCCTGCCACTTTTAAGAATGCTCGCCGTTCTAAGCTCTGCCTTGAGCGCTTGCGGCGTTGGGTAAGTGGCTTTTTCCATATGGCGATACAGCTCGACCAGGGGTGTTTTGGCGTCGGAACAGGCTGGGTGGCTTTCCCAGAATATTCGTAGGGTCGAGAGAGCGATTATGCGCATCGCGTCGACCTCCCAATTTGGGAGAATATAGGCGCGGCGGGATGAGGATGCAACTGGGGAAACAATTTCTGACGGGTAAGCAGTCGGTTCATGTGATCCCTCACAGACGGCCAGTGGATGATCCGAGCCGGACGCTATCGCCCAGCCCGAATACCGTCCATAGACGTTCTGATTCAGGTTTTTTCCTTTCGTACGGCTCCGTCGACGAGAGCCAGGAGAAGCCTGGTTGTTACAGGCTTTCCAACGTGTGTAACAACACCCGCACCTTCGTCAGCGACTCCTGGTACTCCGCCTCCCATTCCGAGTCCGCGACAATCCCGCCGCCGCCCCAGCAACAAACCTGGCCATCCTTCACCAGCAAACTGCGAATGGCGATGGAACTGTCCATCTCGCCGCGCACATCCAGATACACCAGCGAGCCGCAGTACAACCCACGGCGAGTCGGCTCCAGCTCGTCGATGATCTGCATCGCGCGGATCTTCGGCGCGCCGGTGATGGAGCCGCCGGGGAAGCTGCCGGCGATCAGGTCGAGCGCGTCCTTGCCGTCGGCCAGCTCGCCGATGACGCTGCTTACCAGGTGGTGCACGTTGGGGTAGCTTTCCAGGCTGAACAGCTCCGGCACGCTGACCGAGCCGGTGCGGCAGGTGCGCCCCAGGTCGTTGCGCAGCAGGTCGACAATCATCAGGTTTTCGGCGCGGTCCTTGGTGCTGGCCAGCAGTTCGGCGGCGTTGGCGGCGTCTTCCTCAGGCGTCAGGCCGCGTGGGCGGGTGCCTTTGATGGGGCGGGTTTCGACCTGGCGTTTGCTGATGTGCACGAAACGCTCTGGCGACAAGCTCAGCACCGCGCCGTCGTCCGGCAGGCTCTGGAACCCGGAGAACGGCGTCGGGCAAGCTTCGCGCAGGGCGCAGTAAGCGACCCATGGATCGCCGATGCACGGGGCCCGGAAACGCTGGGCAAAGTTCACCTGGTAGCAGTCGCCGGCCTGGATGTAATCCTGGATGCGCACGATAGCCTGGCGGTAGGCCTCGGCGGTGAGGTCCGGCGCCATGGGACCGTTCAACTTGAAGATTGCCGCGCTGTCGGCTACCGGCTGGCCGAACAGAGTGATCAAGCGTTGCTGCTCGCTATCGGCCAGTGTCGGATGAAACACGAGCTGGCTGGTCTGCGACTGATGATCACTGATCAATGCCCAGGCATACAGCCCGAAGCGCGCATCCGGCAGGTGCAGGTCATCCGCGGCAAGGTGCGGCATGTGCTCCAGGTGTCGGCCAAAGTCATAGCTCAGGTAACCGATCAACCCACCGGCAAACGGCAGCTCATAACCAGCAGGCAGATCCGCCTCGCCCAACTGCGTAAGATTTGCACGCAAGCGTTGCAGGAAATCACTGCCGCTTTCGTCGTGCGATACCGTCAATGTCGTGTGTGGCCACGCGCTCAACAGGTCATACCGTCCGCGCTCGGCTGCCGGTCGGCCGCTGTCCAGCAGCACTGCGCCAGGCGCATGGCGAATCGCCGCGAAATACTCGGCGGGGTTGGCCCGGTAGGGCAGCGGGTGTACGGAGCAGGTCAACATGCGGGGTGGATCAGCCATTGGCGCGGGGGAGGGGATTGTAGTCCCCCGTAGGATTTGCTCCTAGGGGGGATGTCGGGGATAGACAGATTGAAGACCTGATCAGCCTTCGACGGGGGGAATATGCCCAAACATTTCCTGCACGAACTTCACCCGTTCTTCCGGGGTTTCCGTCACGCCAGCGGCGTTCAGCGCTTCCAACCGTGCTTCCACCGCATGGGTGCGCAGGGTCAGGCCGCAGTCATTGGCAATCTGGATATTCAGCCCAGGCCGCGCATTCAGTTCCAGGATCAACGGGCCTTTTTCCTGGTCCAGCACCATGTCCACGCCGATATAGCCCAGCCCGCACAGCTCATAGCAGCCGGCGGCGAGCTTCATGAAACCGTCCCAGTTGGGCAACTGCACGCCATCCACCGCATTGGTGGTGTCGGGGTGTTTGGTAATGATGTTGTTCAGCCAGGTGCCGCGCAGGGTCAGGCCGGTGGCGAGGTCCACGCCGACGCCAATTGCACCCTGGTGCAGGTTGGCCTTGCCGCCCGACTGGCGGGTCGGCAAGCGCAGCATCGCCATCACCGGGTAGCCCATCAGCACGATGATGCGAATGTCCGGCACGCCTTCATAGCTGATGCTCTTGAAGATCTGGTCGGGCACCACACGGTATTCGATCAACGCACGATCACGGTGGCCGCCCAGGGAATACAGGCCAGTGAGGATGCTGGAAATCTGATGCTCGATCTCTTCATGGCTGATGATCTTGCCCGACACCGTGCGATAGCGCCCTTCAAAGCGGTCGGCGACCACCAGGATGCCGTCCCCGCCGGCGCCCTGGGCCGGCTTGATCACGAAGTCGCTGCGCCCGCCGATGATCTCGTCGAGCTTGTCGATTTCTTTCTCGGTGCTGATCACCCCGTACATTTCCGGTACATGGATGCCGGCCGCCAGCGCGCGCTCCTTGGTGATGATCTTGTCATCCACGATCGGGTACAGGCTGCGCTTGTTGTACTTGAGCACGTAGTCGGCGTTACGCCGGTTGATGCCCATGATCCCGCGCGCTTCCAGGGCTTTCCAGGTCTTCCAGAAACCGAACATTACCGGTCAGCCTTCAAGAACGCCTTGAAACGCACCAGCTCGGTCAGGCGGTAACCGCGATAACGCCCCATGGCCAGCATGAACCCCACCAGGATCAGCAGGACCGCCGGGAAGGTGAACACGAAGTAGATCAGCTCCGGCACGCTCATGATCAGGTGCGCCAGGGACGCCGCGAACAGCGTACCAATCGCCACTTTCAGCGCATGGTTGGCGCCGCGTTCCTCCCAGGTGATGGACAGGCGTTCGATGGTCATGGTCAGGATCACCATCGGGAACAGCGCCACCGACAACCCGCGCTCCAGCCCCAGCTTATGGCTGAACAGGCTGATGGCCGCAATCAGCACCACGACGAAGGTCAGCACCACCGACAACCTTGGCAGCATCTGCAATTTCAGGTGTTCCAGGTACGACCTGAGGGACAGCCCCAGCGCCGTGATAATCGTAAACAGCACAATCCCGAAGCCCAGCTGCGTCTCGCGGAACGCCAGGGCGATCAGCACCGGGGTGAACGTGCCGAGTGTCTGCAGGCCGATCAGGTTGCGCAGGATAAGGATCACCAGCACGCCAATCGGGATCATCACCATGATCATGAAGGTCTGCTGGGTTTGCAGCGGCAGGCCGTACAGCGAGTATTCGAGGAAGTTGGCGTCGGTGTTCTCGTCGGTCAGCTTGGCCAGGCGAATCGCGTTCATCTCGCTGTTGTTCAGGCTGAAGGTCACCATGGCCTTCTTGCCGCCCTCGACGGTGATCAGGTTTTCATCACCGGTCCACCACAGCAGGCGGTCGGCGGGCAGGCCCTGTTCGCCGGTTTCCGGGTTGAAGTACAACCAGTCATTGCCGTTGAAGCTGCGCAACCACAGTTCCGGGGTTTGTGGCTGGTCGGCGACCAGGCGGATGGTGTGGACCTTTTCCACCGGCACGTGGGCGATGGACAGCAGCAGCTCGACGATCTTGGCCTTGTGTGGCGTCGAAGGGTCGCCCGCCAGCAGCAGTTTCACATTGTCGTCGTTGAGGTTATTGGTGCGCTTGATCGCTTCGGTGATAAACGTCTCGACGTCGGCCGAGTGCTGGCGGATCGGCGCCAGCAGGGCTTCGGCGGCAATCTTTTCCGGGCCTTCCACGGCGATGCTGTCGCGGAATGTGGGGCCTTTGACCTTGACCTTCTCGCCGCTGTAGCGCTTGGTGAGCACCAGGCGGTAGTACAGGGTCTGGTTACCCTTGGCGCGGCGCGCCGACCAGGTGACCTTGCGGTTGCCGTCGATGCGGTTGACGCTCACCCCGTAGTTATTCGAGATGAAGCTTTCGTTGAGGCTGACGAAGTCGCGGCTCAGGGGCGGCACGAACATCTGGATCTTCACCGGGTCTTTCGGGTTGGCGACGAACTCGACCTTGGCGTCGATGTTCCACAAGTCGTCGGTGGCGTCCTCGGTGACGGGGATCCCCAGCACGAAGATCTGATAAGCGGTGACCGAAATACCCAAAACCACCAGGATGGTGATCAGGATCTTCAGGTGCAGGGTCAGAGAGCGCATTCGGTTTACTCGGCGGTATGAGCGTCGGCGGCGCAGGCGGGTTTGCCTGCTGCGTATTTAAGACTGGGGTCGACCAGCGCATCAAAGCGTTTCAGCGCTTCGGAGCCGATCAGCAGCGGGTATTGGAATGCGCTGCGGTCAGTCAAGTTCACTTCGATGCTGCGTAAAGCAGTGCCCATGCAGATATCCAGGGCAATCACCGGACGGGCGGTGTAGTTCTTGTCCTCATCGGGGTCGTAGTCACCGGCGCGGCGCTTGATCTTGCTGACGCGGGCCAGGGGACGCTCGATGGGATGGGAATGGGCGGTGTCGATGGCCAGGTAGAAGCGCACCCAGGATTCGCCGTTGCGCTTGAAGCGCTTGATATCACGGGCACTGAGCGAGGCGGTCTTGGCACCGGTATCCAGTTTGGCGGCGACTTCCAGGTCGATACCGGCCAACTGGGCGTATTCGTTGAGGCCATACACGGTCTTCTCGGTGGCAGCGCCGAGGCTGGGTGCGGTCAACAGGCAAATCAATAGAAGGAAGGGTTTGAGTCTCATAGATCCCGAGGCGGCAGTGCGATGTTCAATTCAAGGCGACTGGCATTGCTGCGCAAACTCCCTCGTACGCCGTTTCATCCAATGATGTCAGGCAAAAGTGCCGGGCATTCTAACATGATGCTTTTTTGGCGCCAGCGCTGGCAGGCGGCCATGCCCTGATAGGGTGCAACCCTGGTTATTAGACGATTGTCGACAATGTGTATTTATTCTTTGACTATCCTGGGCTGATTGGCTAGTTTTTGCGGCATTGCTTTCAAAGGTGTCGACAATATGCTGGATCAGCTGGAATCCCCAGTGGTGGCGCAAGACGATTCCCAGACCATGTCCGAGAACGTCTTCCGGCGTATCCAGGCCGCCATCGTCAAGGGCGAGATCGCCCCGGGCAGCAAGATCTCCGAGCCGGAGCTGGCGCGCACCTACGGCATCAGCCGTGGCCCGCTGCGTGAGGCGATCCACCGCCTGGAAGGCCAGCGCCTGCTGGTGCGCGTGCCTCACGTTGGCGCGCGGGTGGTGTCGTTGAGCCACGACGAACTGATCGAGCTCTATGAAATCCGCGAATCCCTCGAAGGCATGGCTTGTCGCCTGGCCGCCGAGCGCATGACCGACGCGGAAATCGAAGAATTGCGCCAAGTGCTGCATACCCACGAGCGCGACGAAGCCTTCCAGGCCGGCCTGGGCTATTACCAGCAGGAGGGCGACTTCGACTTCCATTACCGGATCATCCAGGGCGCCGGCAACCGCACCCTGACCCAGATGCTCTGCGGCGAGCTGTACCAATTGGTGCGCATGTACCGCATCCAGTTTTCCGCCACCCCCAATCGTCCGCGCCAGGCCTTTGCCGAGCACCACCGCATTCTCGACGCGATTGCCGATCGCGACGGTGAACTGGCCGAACTGTTGATGCGCCGGCATATCGGCGCATCCAAACGCAATATTGCCCGTCACTTCCCGGACGGCACTCCCCCATCACGAGGTGAATGATGAGTTCCAATAACAAGACGACTCCCGGCCAGCGTTTCCGTGACGCGGTCGCCAGTGAACACCCGCTGCAGGTGGTAGGTGCGATCAACGCCAACCACGCACTGCTGGCCAAGCGCGCCGGGTTCAAGGCTATCTACCTGTCGGGTGGCGGGGTGGCGGCTGGCTCCCTCGGTGTGCCGGATCTGGGCATCACCGGCCTGGACGATGTGCTGACCGACGTACGCCGCATCACCGACGTGTGCGACCTGCCGCTGCTGGTGGACGTGGACACCGGCTTCGGCTCCTCGGCATTCAATGTGGCGCGCACCGTCAAGTCGATGATCAAGTTCGGCGCGGCCGCCATCCATATCGAAGATCAGGTGGGCGCCAAGCGTTGCGGTCATCGCCCGAACAAGGAAATCGTGTCCCAGCAGGAAATGGTCGACCGTATCAAGGCCGCCGTGGATGCGCGCACCGATGACAGCTTCGTGATCATGGCGCGTACCGATGCGCTGGCCGTCGAAGGCCTGGAATCCGCGCTGGAACGTGCCGCCGCCTGCATCGAGGCCGGCGCCGACATGGTGTTCCCGGAAGCCATCACCGAGCTGGAGATGTACAAACTGTTCGCCTCCCGCGTGAAAGCGCCGATCCTGGCCAACATCACCGAGTTCGGCGCCACGCCGCTGTACACCACCGAACAGTTGAAATCTGCCGATGTTTCCATCGTGCTGTACCCGCTTTCGGCCTTCCGCGCCATGAACAAGGCCGCCGAGAATGTCTATACCGCGATCCGTCGCGACGGTACCCAACAGAACGTGATCGACACCATGCAGACCCGCATGGAGCTTTACGATCGCATCGACTACCACACCTTCGAGCAGAAGCTCGATGCGCTGTTTGCCGCGAAAAAATAACCCGGCGCACTCCCAAATAAATTCAAGATTGGAGAACAGACATGGCTGAAGCAAAAGTATTGAGTGGTGCCGGCCTGCGTGGCCAGGTGGCTGGGCAGACCGCACTGTCCACCGTGGGCCAGGCGGGTGCCGGCCTGACCTATCGCGGCTACGACGTGCGCGAACTGGCCGCCGATGCGCAATTTGAAGAAGTCGCCTACCTGCTGCTGTACGGCGAGTTGCCGACCAAGACCGAGCTGGCCGCCTACAGCGCCAGGCTGGGCAAGCTGCGCGACCTGCCGCAAGCGCTGAAGGAAGTGCTGGAGCGTATCCCCGCCGACGCCCACCCGATGGACGTAATGCGCACCGGTTGCTCGTTCCTGGGCAATATCGAGCCGGAAAAAGACTTCAGCGTGCAGCGCGACGTCACCGACCGCCTGCTCGCTGCCTTCCCAGCGATCATGTGCTACTGGTACCGCTTCAGCCACGACGGCAAGCGCATCGACTGCGTGACCGACGAGCCGAGCATCGGCGGCCACTTCCTGCACCTGCTGCACGGCAAGAAGCCCAGCGAGTTGCACGTCAAGGTGATGAACGTGTCGCTGATCCTCTACGCGGAACACGAATTCAACGCCTCGACGTTCACCGCCCGGGTGTGTGCCTCGACCCTGTCCGACCTGTATTCCTGCGTCACCGCCGCCATCGGCTCGCTGCGCGGCCCGCTGCACGGCGGCGCCAACGAAGCGGCGATGGAAATGATCGAGCGTTTCTCGTCCGCTGAAGAGGCGGTCGAAGGCACCCTCGGCATGCTGGCGCGCAAGGACAAGATCATGGGCTTTGGCCACGCGATCTACAAAGACAGCGACCCGCGTAATGAAGTGATCAAGGGCTGGTCGAAAAAACTTGCGGACGAGGTGGGCGACAAGGTGCTGTTCCCGGTCTCCGAAGCCATCGACAAGACCATGTGGGAACAGAAGAAGCTGTTCCCCAACGCTGACTTCTACCATGCCTCGGCGTACCACTTCATGGGCATCCCGACCAAGCTGTTCACCCCGATCTTCGTGTGCTCGCGCCTGACGGGCTGGGCGGCGCACGTGTTCGAACAGCGCGCCAACAACCGCATCATCCGTCCAAGCGCCGAATACACCGGCGTCGAGCAGCGCAAGTTCGTGCCAATCGAACGTCGCTGAATGGGAATGCCGACGATCCCGAATTGTTAACCGGATCAAATGTGGGAGGGGGCTTGCCCCCGATTGCTGTCTGTCAGTTGATGCAGCGGGCACTGACCCACCGCTATCGGGGGCAAGCCCCCTCCCACATTGTGACCGCATTTCAATTCTGGATCGGTGCAGGTCCTCCCTTTGTTATCACCGTGACCGAGTCCTGACGATGAACACTGAATTCCGCAAACCGCTTCCCGGCAGCCGCCTGGATTTCTTCGACGCCCGTGCGGCCGTCGAGGCAATCACCCCTGGCGCCTACGCCACCTTGCCTTACACCTCCCGCGTCCTTGCGGAAAACCTGGTGCGCCGCTGCGACCCAGCCACCCTCAATGCTTCCTTGAGCCAACTGATCGAACGCAAGCGCGACCTCGACTTCCCATGGTTCCCGGCGCGTGTGGTGTGCCACGACATCCTCGGCCAGACCGCTCTGGTCGACCTCGCCGGCCTGCGTGACGCCATCGCCCTGCAAGGCGGTGACCCGGCCCAGGTCAACCCGGTAGTGCCGACGCAACTGATCGTCGACCACTCCCTGGCCGTCGAAGCCGGTGGTTTTGACCCGGACGCGTTCGAAAAAAACCGCGCCATCGAAGACCGTCGCAACGAAGACCGTTTCCATTTCATCGAGTGGACCAAGAAGGCCTTCAAGAACGTCGATGTAATCCCGCCCGGCAACGGCATCATGCACCAGATCAACCTGGAGAAAATGTCCCCGGTGATCCAGGTGCGCGACGGCGTGGCCTTCCCCGATACCTGCGTCGGCACCGACAGCCACACCCCGCACGTGGATGCCCTGGGCGTGATCGCCATCGGTGTCGGCGGCCTGGAAGCCGAGAGCGTGATGCTCGGTCGCGCCTCGTGGATGCGCCTGCCGGAAAGCGTCGGCGTCGAATTGACCGGCAAGCTGCAACCGGGCATCACCGCCACCGACATGGTGCTGGCGCTGACCGAGTTCCTGCGTAAACAGAAAGTGGTTGGCGCCTGGCTGGAGTTCTTCGGCGAAGGTGCTTCGGCACTCACGCTCGGCGACCGTGCAACCATCTCCAACATGGCCCCGGAATACGGCGCGACTGCGGCGATGTTCTACATCGATCAACAGACCACCGCCTACCTGAAGCTCACCGGCCGCGAAGACGAACAAGTCACGCTGGTGGAGCAGTACGCTCGCCACACCGGCCTGTGGGCCGATGACCTCAAGGGCGCGCAGTACGAGCGAGGGCTGACCTTCGATCTGTCCAGCGTCGTGCGCAACATGGCCGGCCCGAGCAACCCCCATGCTCGCGTTGCCACCAGCGATCTGGCGTCCAAGGGTATTTCCGGCCAGTGGGACGAAGTGCCAGGCCAAATGCCTGACGGCGCAGTGATCATCGCCGCCATCACCAGTTGCACCAACACCAGCAACCCGCGCAACGTGATCGCCGCCGGCCTGCTGGCGCGCAACGCCAACAAGCTTGGGCTGACCCGCAAGCCGTGGGTCAAATCGTCCCTGGCACCCGGCTCGAAAACCGTGGCGATGTACCTGGAAGAAGCCGGCCTGGGCCATGAGCTGGAAAAACTCGGCTTCGGTGTGGTGGCGTTTGCCTGCACCACCTGCAACGGCATGTCCGGCGCACTCGATCCGGTGATCCAGCAGGAAATCATCGACCGCGACCTGTACGCCACCGCCGTGCTCTCGGGCAACCGTAACTTCGACGGGCGTATTCACCCCTACGCCAAGCAAGCGTTTCTCGCGTCGCCGCCGCTGGTGGTCGCGTATGCGATTGCCGGCACCATCCGCTTCGACATCGAGAAAGACGTGCTTGGCCTCGACGCGAATGGCAAGGAAATCCGCCTGCAGGACATCTGGCCGAGCGACGAAGAGATCGACGCAGTGGTCAAGGCCTCGGTCAAGCCGGAGCAGTTCCGCCAGGTCTACATCCCGATGTTCGCCATCCACGAAGACACTGGCCCGAAAGTCGCGCCGCTGTACGAATGGCGTCCGCAAAGCACCTATATCCGCCGCCCACCTTACTGGGAAGGTGCGCTGGCCGGTGCCCGTCCGCTCAAGGGCATGCGCCCGCTGGCGGTGCTGCCGGACAACATCACCACCGACCACTTGTCGCCCTCCAACGCGATCATGCTCGACAGCGCCGCCGGCGAATACCTGGCGAAAATGGGCCTGCCGGAAGTCGACTTCAACTCCTACGCGACGCATCGGGGCGATCACTTGACTGCGCAGCGCGCCACCTTCGCCAACCCGAAACTGTTCAACGAAATGGTGGTGGAAAACGGCAAGGTCAAGCAGGGTTCCCTGGCGCGCATCGAGCCGGAAGGCCAGGTCACGCGGATGTGGGAGGCCATCGAAACGTACATGGAGCGCAAGCAACCGCTGATCATCATTGCCGGCGCGGACTACGGCCAGGGCTCGTCTCGCGACTGGGCGGCCAAGGGCGTGCGGCTGGCCGGTGTGGAGGCGATTGCCGCCGAAGGTTTCGAGCGCATCCACCGCACCAACCTGGTGGGCATGGGCGTGTTGCCGCTGGAGTTCCTGCCGGGCACCGACCGCCACACCCTGAAGATCGATGGCAGCGAGACCTATGATGTGGTCGGCGCGCGTACTCCGCGGGCGCAGTTGACCCTGGTGATCAACCGCAAGAATGGCGAACGTGTCGAGGTGCCGGTGACCTGCCGCCTCGACACCGCCGAAGAAGTGTCGATCTACGAGGCGGGCGGGGTGTTGCAACGCTTTGCCCAGGACTTCCTGGAATCGGCGGCGACGGCCTGAGGGGACACCATGGCACACGTAGCGCAAATCAAGATCCCCGCCACCTACATGCGTGGCGGCACCAGTAAGGGCGTGTTTTTCAGCCTCACAGACCTGCCCGAATCAGCGCAGGTACCGGGCGCCGCACGCGATGCCTTGCTATTGCGGGTGATCGGCAGCCCCGACCCCTACGACAAGCAAATCGACGGCATGGGCGGCGCCACCTCGAGCACCAGCAAGACGGTGATCCTGGCCAAGAGCACCCGCGCCGATCACGACGTGGATTACCTGTTCGGCCAGGTCTCCATCGACAAACCCTTTGTCGACTGGAGCGGCAACTGCGGCAACCTGTCGGCGGCGGTCGGTTCCTTTGCCATCAGCGCCGGCCTGGTCGATCCGACACACCTGCCCCACAACGGCGTGGCTGTGGTGCGTATCTGGCAAGCCAACATCGGCAAGACCATCATTGCCCACGTGCCGATTACTGGCGGCGCGGTGCAGGAAACCGGCGACTTCGAACTGGATGGCGTGACCTTTCCGGCCGCCGAAGTGCAGTTGGAATTCATGGACCCGGCGGCGGAAGAAGAGGGCGGCGGTGGTTCGATGTTCCCCACCGGCAACCTGGTGGACGACCTGGAAGTGCCTGGCGTCGGCACCTTCAAGGCGACGCTGATCAACGCCGGTATCCCGACCATCTTCATCAACGCCGAAGACCTCGGCTACACCGGCACTGAGCTGCAAGGCGCGATCAACAGCGACCCGAAAGCCCTGGCAATGTTCGAGACCGTGCGGGCTTATGGCGCGTTGCGCATGGGCCTGATCCAGCACCTGGACGAAGCCGCCCAACGCCAACACACGCCGAAGGTGGCGTTTGTGGCCAAGCCGGCCGACTACGTGGCGTCCAGTGGCAAGGCGATCAAGGCGGGTGATGTGGACCTGCTGGTGCGTGCGCTGTCCATGGGCAAATTGCACCACGCGATGATGGGCACGGCGGCGGTGGCGATCGGCACGGCGGCGGCGATTTCCGGCACCCTGGTCAACCTCGCGGCCGGTGGTGTGGAGCGCAATGCCGTGCGCTTCGGGCACCCGTCCGGCACCTTGCGCGTCGGCGCAGAGGCCACCCAGGTGAACGGCGAGTGGGTGGTGAAGAAAGCCATCATGAGCCGCAGCGCCCGGGTGCTGATGGAGGGCTTCGTACGCGTCCCCGGCGACGCTTTCTAACAACCCACACTGCCCCCAGTGTGGGAGGGGGCTTGCCCCCTCCCACATTGGATCTTCATACCCCCAAGCAGGCGGCCAGACCTGCGATGGAGCGATCAACCGTGATCCTGAGGACTAACCCAACCTTTTAGGAGTACTGCCATGAGCGCCAACGTCGACCAGAACAACCGTCCCGACTACGACCAGGTCCTGCAGGACATCGCCGATTATGTCCTCACTTACCGGATCGACTCTCAGGATGCATTGGACACCGCCCGCAACTGCCTGATGGACACCTTGGGTTGCGGCCTGCTGGCCCTGCGTTTCCCGGAGTGCACCAAGCACCTGGGGCCGATGGTCGAGGGCACGGTGGTGCCGTTTGGCGCTCGTGTACCAGGCACTTCGTTCCGGCTGGATCCGGTCAAGGCGGCGTGGGACATCGGCTGCATCGTACGTTGGCTCGACTACAACGACACCTGGCTCGCCGCCGAGTGGGGGCACCCCTCGGATAACCTCGGCGGCATCCTCGCTGTGGCCGACCACTTGTCGCAAAAGCGCATCGCCAACGGCGAGGCACCGCTGACCCTGCGCGCGGTGCTGGAAGCAATGATCATGGCCCACGAAATCCAGGGCGTGATTGCCCTGGAAAACTCGTTCAACCGCGTCGGTCTCGACCATGTGCTGTTGGTGAAAGTCGCTTCAACGGCGGTGACGGCCAAACTGATGGGGGCCAACCGTGAACAGCTGCTGGCGGCCCTGTCCCACGCGTTTGTCGATGGGCAGGCATTGCGCACGTATCGGCATGCACCGAATGCCGGTTCGCGCAAATCCTGGGCGGCGGGAGATGCCTCCAGCCGGGGCGTGCGTCTGGCGGATATCGCGATGCGCGGCGAGATGGGCATCCCTGGCGTGTTGAGCGCGCCGCAGTGGGGGTTCTATGACGTACTGTTCAGCCATACCAACAAGGACCTGGCGCTCAAGCCGCAGGACAAGCGTAGGTTCAGCCTGTCCCAGCCCTACGGCACCTATGTGATGGAGAACGTGCTGTTCAAGATCAGCTTTCCCGCCGAGTTCCATTCGCAAACGGCCTGCGAAGCGGCGGTGGCCTTGCATCCGTTGGTCAAGGATCGCTTGCATGAAATCGAGCGTATCGTGATCACCACCCATGAATCGGCGATTCGCATCATCTCCAAGGTCGGACAACTGGCCAACGCCGCTGACCGTGACCACTGCCTGCAATACATGACCGCCGTGCCACTGGCGTTCGGCAATCTGGTGGCCGAGCAGTACGAAGACGAATTCCACGCCGCCCATCCGATCATCGATGAACTGCGGGATAAAATGGTCATCGTCGAGGATCCGCGCTATAGCCGCGAATACCTGGAGGCCGACAAGCGCTCCATTGCCAACGCGGTGCAGGTGTTCTTCAAGGACGGTACGCATACCGAACAGGTGGCGGTGGAGTACCCGATCGGCCATCGCCGCCGCCGGGTGGAGGGCATTCCGTTATTGGAAGACAAGTTCAAGGCCAACCTGGCCACACGGTTTACCGCGCAGCGCAGTGCCGAGATTTTTGCGCTGTGCAAGGATCAGGCGCGGCTAGAGGCGACACCGGTAAACCGGTTTGTGGATCTGTTCGTGATCTAGCAGACACCACGTATTCACCTGTGCAAATCCAATGAATGTGGGAGGGGGCCTCCCACAGTTGACCGTGTTCATTCGAATCGCAGTATGACTCTGCGGTTGTGTTTGCTCTTCTTCTCGATCTTCTCGCAGAACACCCGGCCGATTTCTTCGGTGTTGAGCACATGGGTGCCGCCGCATGGTTGGATATCGATACCGGCGATTTCAATCACCCGCACCGCTCCCTGGACCACCGGTGGCGCCACCGCCTGGGTGCGGGTGATCTGCAGCAGGGTGGCGTACTCGGTGGCCGGCATCGACAGGGTTTTCACCGGGTGGGCCTGCTCGATCAGCGCGTTGAGGTCGCGGGTGATGCTGTCTTTGTCGAGGGTCATTTCCGGCAGGTCGAAGTCCAGGCGGCCTTTGTCTGCACTGATGCTGCATCCGGTGACCGGCGCGTCAATGATCGAGCACAACAGGTGCAGGCAGGTGTGCATCTTCATGTGCTGGTAGCGCCGGTCCCAGTCGAGGCCGGCGTCCACCTGCACCCCGGCGGTCAATTGTTCGGGGCAGTGTTCCACCTGGTGCCAGATGATCGAGCGCTGCACTGGGTCGCGCACTGTGCCGGTCACTTCGACCCGCGTACCGTCCGCCAGGGTGAGGTGCCCCGTGTCGCCTGGCTGCCCGCCCCCGGTGGGGTAGAACAACGTGTGTTCCAAGGCGACGCCGTGTTCGCTGATGGCAATCACTCGGGCGCTGAAGGCGTTCTGGTAGGGTGCGCTGTCGAACAGCGCCAGGGTTTCCATGGTGTGCACGGACATGTTCAACCTCCGACGATCAATGGGCTGGCTTGCAACAGGGAGCGCACCATCGCACTCAAGCCAGGCGGGGAAAGCAGGGTGATTTCAAATTCCGGGCCGCAGACCTTCAGGTTCAGCGGCAGGCGTGGCAGGTGGTTGCCCGATTCGATGCGATGCAGGCGAAATTGCAGGTGGTGACGTTCCTTCACCGTAGGCTCCAGCATCAGCCCGGGCAAGGGATGGAAGTCGGCGTCCAGCACCGTGACTTTGTGGCTGGTATTGATCTCGCCGACCACGTGCAGACGCTCATCCAGGGCGAAGGCGCCCAGGTATTTACTGTGGTCCGACTCGTCGTTTTTTTGCAGTTGGATCTGGTTTACCACCTTCACCTTGGTGCCGGCGGGCACGTCCTGGGTGATCACGCAGGACGGGCTGATAAACACGTTGTCGCCGATCAACACATAGCCGAGCACGCGGGCGCCGGAACCGACCTCGACGTTATTACCCAGACGTGGATGGCGCTTGCCGTCGGGGTTGTTGGCGATGCCGCGGGCGCCCAGGGTCACGCCGCAGAGGATGTAGCAGTCGTTGCCGATCTCACACGTTTCGCCGATCACGGTGCCGTAGCCGTGGTCCAGTACGAAGCGCCGACCGATACGCGCCGCCGGGTGGATCTCGGCGCCGGAAAGCACCTTGCCCTGGTTGCTCAGCTTGAGGGCGATACGGGAGAAGACGCCGTTGGTCTGGTCGGGGAAATGCCACACCAGGTGCGCCAGCCGGTAATACAGCACCGCCTTGAACGACGCGTAGGACTCCAGGATCAGCTCACCGCGCCCGCGTGATGCCGGGTCGCGGTAGGCGTAGGCGATCAAATCCTCGGCCACCGCCTGGGCGGCATTCTGTACCAGCGGCGCCAGATGCGGCTCCAGCTGTTTCATCTGTGCCGGCGTGAGGGTCTTGATGAGGTGAGTCAGCAACTCATCGTGCAACTGTTGCATGTCGATAAAGCCACCCATTGAGGCACCCCCTTAGTCTGATTGGTTGGAAGAGCGCTTATTCGAAACTGGGCAGGTAGCTGTCGGCATTGTCGTAGACCATGGTCAGCACCACCGTTTCGGGCGGCAGTTCCGGGGCGAGTTGGGCGACAGCCACCATGTTGGCGGCCGAGGACAAGCCCAGGCTGATGGCGTCGGTGCGCATGATGCGTTTCATCATGTCGATGCAGTCCTGGCGCGAGACCTTGAGCATGCCGTCGATCACGTCCAGGTTGAGGATGCTCGGGATCAGGCCGATCGACAGGCCCTGGATATGGTGCGGCGCATGCTGGTTTTTCAGCAGGTCGCATTCTTCCGGTTCCACCCCCATGACACGCAGCCCCGGCCAGGCGGCTTTGAGGGTTTCGCCGATGCCAGTGATATGCCCGCCCGTGCCGATCCCGCTGACAAAGTAGTCAGCACGACGCTCGCCGAACGCACGCAGGATTTCCGGCGCGGTGGTGTCGCGATGGGTCTGCGGGTTGGCGCCGTTGCGTTGCTGGTTGAGCATCACGTAGCTGGGGTTTTCCAGCTGCAGCTCCATGCACTTTTCGCCATGGGAGTTGTTGCCCAGGCGGCTGTCCGACAGCACCACCTTGGCCCCGTACAGGCGCAGCAGCTTCTGTTTTTCGGGGCTGTAGTTGTCGGGGATCACCAGCACGACCTTGTAGCCCAGCACATTGCCGGCCATGACCAGGCCGATACCGGTATTGCCGCCGCTGGGCTCGATGATGGTTTGCCCGGAGTCACGGATCAGCACGCCCCGGCGTTCGGCGTCGAGGATCATGCCCAGGGCGATGCGCGCCTTGTGGCTGCCGCCCGGGTTGAGGGATTCGAGCTTGGCATAGACCTCGATGCCGAGGTCTTCGGAGAACTGCGCCAGGCGCACGATCGGCGTTTGGCCGATGACCTCGAGAATGGAGTTGTGCAACATCATTCAGTCCTCGGCTCAATACAAGGGCATGTCAGGTTCGACGTCGCGAACCCAATGCTTCATGCCGCCCTGCAGGACTTTGGTATTGGCGAAACCCGCCGCCAGCAAGGTGCTGGCGGCTTGCTCGGCGCGGGTGCCGGCGTAGCAGATCAGGTAATGGGTGTTGTCCCGGCTGAGGCGGTCGAGCTGATTGTCCAGTTCGGCCAGGGGGATATGCACCACACCTGGCAATTTGCACACCTCCAGTTCGCTGGCATCGCGCACGTCCAGCAACACATCGACGCTGCGCGGGTGTTCGAGCAATTGCTTGAGTACACGGGGCTTTATGTAGCGCTCTTCGGCCAGGGACGGCTGGCTGGGCACAGCGTCCGCACAGACAGCCGGCGCCACGCTTTCGCTGTGGCGCAGTTCGGAGCAGCACGGGCAGTCGGCACGCCGCTTGAAGCGGATCTCGCTGAACTTCATTGCCAGCGCATCGAAGCGCATCAAGCGGCCGGACAGCGGTTCACCGATGCCGATCAACAGCTTGATGGCCTCGGTGGCCTGGATCATCCCGACTACACCGGGCAACACGCCGATCACGCCACCGGCGCTGCAATTGGGCGCCAGTTCGGCGGGCGGCGCGCTGGGGAACAGGCAGCGGTAGCAGGGGCCACCTTTATAGTTGAGTACGCTGATCTGCCCGTCGAAACGGTAGATGGCGCCGTATACCAAAGGCTTGCCCAATTGCACGCAGGCGTCGTTGACTAGGTAGCGGGTGTCGAAGTTGTCGGTGCCGTCGATCACCAGGTCATAGGCGCCCACCAGTTCCAGGGCGTTATCGGCGTTCAGGGCGGTGTCGTGGGCGTTGATCTGGATATGGCGGTTGAGGTCTTGCAGACGTTGCTTGGCGGACTCGACCTTGGGCATGCCGAGGGTGCTGTTGCCATGCACGATCTGGCGTTGCAGGTTGCTGCTTTCCACCACATCGAAGTCCACCAGCCCCAGGGTGCCGACGCCGGCTGCTGCCAGGTACAGGCTGATCGGTGAGCCAAGGCCACCGGTGCCGATGATCAGCACCTTGGCTTTCTTGAGGTTCAACTGGCCTTCGCGGCCGACGCCGGGCAGGGTGATATGGCGCACGTAGCGTTGCACTTCTTCATTGCTAAGGGCATCGACATCCATACCGCCCGACGTGGCGAGCAGTACTTCGATCCGGGCTTTTTCCGGAAGCGGATCGTCGGCGCCGACCAGTTCTTCTTCGGCGGTAAACAGAAAGTGCTCCTTGAGCTGGTTGTTCTTCTCGTGGAACAGGTGCGCACGCAACTGCGGGTGGCTGCTGCAGAGGTTTTCAATGACTTCGCGCAATGTCGTTCCGGCGCCCTCGAGGGTCGATTCCGGCAGCTTGGCCACGCGAACCAGAATGTCGGGGAAAGAGACAGCGTTCATGGACAACTCCGTGTGCAGGTCGTTGAAAGGTTGAAGGGCGAAATGCTTGCCATCCCAGGCAAACAGCTTGGAACCCAGGGACTGGCCCTGGCGAACGTCCACCACCAGGTAGCTGACGGGGTAGATCGGTTCGCCCATGAACAGCGCCTTGTCCTCGTCTTCGTCGCTGAAATAGGCGCCGACATCCGGGTGGGAGTGGTAGATCACCACCACTGGGTTGTTGCTGCGAAACGCTTTGCTCAGCAGCAGGGTGTCGGCCACCGAGAATGTGTAGCCGTTGGCGGCGTTGCGCGGGTACATCTCGGGGTTCTTGCTGTGCAACTCGTTCTGGATATTGCTGCCCAGGTACACGCTGCCGTCGGCGAAGACAAAACCACAGCACTCCTCGGGGTAGCTGCGGCTGGCGTGGGCGTAGATCTGTTCCAGGGCTTCGGGGCGGAGGACGTCCATGTTTCTCTCGCATGGTGGTAGGAGGGTCAATTTTTCTTGGCCAGGAGTTTTTCAACCGGCAGCTTGGTGATCGCAAAGCCGGCCAGCAGGATGGCCGAGTACAGCATCAGGTCGCGGGAAATCGACACGCCTTCGTACCAGGCGCCGATGATCACCGCGAACACCGGGAAGATGATGAACACGAACGACAGGATGATCGGGCTCAAGCGCTTGAGCAGCATGAAGTACACGATGAACCCACCCACCGAGGCCACCAGTCCCAGGTAGAACAGCGCACCCCATGACCGCAGGGTGATGGCTTCGAAGGTCGGCGCTTCAAACCACAGCCCGGCGACGAACAGCATCAGCCCGGCAATACCGATGGGCAGCGTGTTGTAGGTGATTACGCTGATGGCGCTGCCTTTCTGCTTGGTGATGACGTAGCACAAGGCATGCATGATCGCGGCGGTCAGAATCGCCAGCACCCCGAAGAACTCGGCGTGGTCCAGGTGCAGGCCCTGGCTCTTGATGATCATGTAGAGGCTGCCGAAGCCGATACCGATGCCGACCACCTGGGAAAAGTAGATGCGTTCGCGCAGGAACAGCGCGGAGAAAATCAGGATGAACACCGGCATGCAACTGAACAGCAGCGCGGTAAGGCCGGACGAAACATGCATCTCGCCGTAGTTGAGCAGGTAGTAGGGCACGCTGAAGTAGGACAGGGTCACGAACACGAAAAACCAGCGGCTCTCGCGGGGAAACAGGACCGGCTCGCGGCGGACCATGGCAAAGCACAGGAACAGCGGGAAGGCGATGAGGAAGCGCAGGCCGGCGGAGGTGAGCGGCGGCACGCTCTCCACGGCAATCTTGATGCCCAGCCAGGTGGTGCCCCAGCTCAGGCATACGATCAGGAACATCACACTGGTGATCAGCCCGGCCAGCCACTGTTTTTGGGTTTTGGTCTTGGCGGTGTTTTCGAGAACGGCGGACATTGGCATCGTTTATTGCTTCCCTGAGCCGGAATTGAACTCTATATTGAGCTTGTAATGAGTTGTAAAATTCGGCGATTGAACCCGTAAAAGCACACTATTAGGGCGAAAGATGGCTGTCAAAACAAATATTGACATGGTGTCAATTATGCGTGAGGGGTTGTCCAACGGTCAGGGCGTGAAGTACAAGCGCCTGTCCGATGTCATGGAACGGGGCATCCTTGAAGGCTTGATTGAGCCAGGAAGAAAACTGCCGCCCCACCGGGTGCTTTCCGACAATCTTGGCGTCACGATCGGCACCATCAGCCGCGCCTATGGCGAACTGGAACGCCTGGGACTGGTGGTGGCGCGGGTCGGTGACGGCACGTTCGTGCGCAAGCGTGGGATGGAGCGCCAGCGCGATGAAGGCTTTCGTAACTTCAGTGAAGAACCGCGCCAATACTTCGACATGAGCCGGAATATGCACATCCCGGGGCAGGAGACAGTGTTCCTGGCCCAGAGCTTTCAAACCCTGTCGACCAACGCCAAGTTCCTTCAGGACATCAGTGCCTACACACCGGATGCCGGCTTGCCGCGCTACCGTGAAGCGGGGGCACAATGGCTGGTGCAGCGCGATTTTCATCCGATCCCCGAGCAGGTCATCTGCGTCAACGGCGGCCAGCATGGCTTGCTCTGCTCGATGATGGCGCTGTTACGGGCCGGAGATACCGTTGTGACTGAGCAACTCACATACCCCGGCCTGATCACCGCCGCCCGCATGCTCGGTATTCGCTTGATCGGGCTGGAGATGGACGAAGAGGGTGTACTGCCGAGCGCGCTGGACGAAGTCTGTCGTAATCACCGGATTTCAGCGCTGTACTGCACGCCGACCATCCAGAACCCCACCACCGCCGTGCTCTCGGTGGCGCGTCGCGAAGCGTTGGTCAAAGTCTGTCGCGAACACAATCTGCTGATTCTTGAGGACGAAGCCCACGGCGTACTGGTGGAGGATCGGCCGCCGCCCCTCAGCCATTTCGCCCCTGAGCGTACGATTCTGATCAGCAGCCTGAGCAAGGCGGTGTCCGCCGGGCTGCGTGTGGGCTATGTGCATGCGCCGCCCGCGCTGGTCAGCCGTATTTCGGCGGCCCTGCGTTCCACCTGCTGGATGGCCACCCCCGTCACCCTCGAGCTGGCGACCCAGTGGATCGAGAACGGCACGGCGGAATACCTGCTGCGCCAGCAGATCAACGAGATCAGCCGCCGCAAGGCCCTGGTCCGCGACCTGCTGACGGGCCTGGAGTACCGAACTCACCTCAACAGCCCGCACTTCTGGATCGAAGTGCCGGAGCCGTGGCGGGCGTCGGAGATCGAGGCCGAGCTCAAGCAGAACAATTACCTGATCGCCACCGCCGAGGCGTTTGCCGTGGGGCAGACGGCGGTGCCGCAGTTTATCCGGGCGAGTATCTGCAATACGTCGGGGGATGATCAGTTATTGCGGGCGGGGTTTGATGCGCTGGCCACGGCGCTGGGGCAGGGCGGGGGACGCTTCCAGTTGTAGCAGGGTTTGTTGTGGCGAGCCCGCTCGCCACGGTGCAACAGCGTCTCAAGGCGTTATTTGAAGCGCCGCTCCACGCCTTTCTCCACCAGAATCTTCGCCGAAATCTCTTCCACCGAGAAATGCGTGGAATTGATGTGCGCAATATTCTCGCGACGGAACAGATTTTCTACCTCGCGCACTTCGAACTCACACTGGGCATAGCTCGAATAGCGACTGTTGGGCTTGCGCTCATTGCGGATCGCCGTCAGCCGGTCCGGGTCGATGGTCAGCCCGAACAGCTTGTGCGAATGCGCGCGCAGGGCCGCCGGTAGCGTCAGGTGCTCCATGTCGTCTTCAGTCAGCGGGTAGTTGGCCGCACGGATGCCGAATTGCATGGCCATGTACAGACAGGTGGGCGTTTTGCCGCAGCGCGACACGCCCACCAGGATCAGGTCAGCCTTGTCGTAGTAATGGGTACGGGCGCCGTCGTCGTTGTCGAGGGCGAAGTTCACCGCCTCGATACGCTCCATGTAGTTGGAGTTATGCCCAATGGAATGGGACTTTCCGACCGAATACGAGGAGTGTTCGCTCAACTCCTGCTCCAATGGCGCCAGGAAGGTCGAGAAAATATCGATCATGAAACCATTCGACGTTGCGAGAATCTCACGGATGTCTTGATTGACGATGGTGTCGAAAATGATCGGTCGAAAACCGTCTTTTTCAGCCGCCAGATTGATTTGTTGTACCATGGCCCGCGCTTTATCCACGCTGTCGATGTACGGCCGCGTGAATTTGGCGAAGGTAATGTTTTCGAACTGCGCGAGCAGGCTCTGGCCCAGTGTTTCGGCTGTGATGCCGGTACCGTCGGAGATAAAGAAAGCAGATCGTTTCATTTGAGCCCTGGGCCTTAAGCTGATGGCGAATCTTGGATATGATAGGCGCGATTTTGCCGTCCCGCGGTGGGCCGCATTCTCACTTATTTTCCAGGTCCAGGCCACAAGCGCTGGCGACAGCTCCTATTGAGCAGCCGGCGTCCTGAGCTTTTCCAACACAGAAAGTGGAGAGATCACCTTGGTAGAGTACGTAGTTTCCCTCGATAAGCTCGGCGTCCATGATGTAGAGCACGTAGGGGGCAAGAACGCATCCCTCGGCGAGATGATCAGTAATCTTGCAGGCGCTGGCGTGTCGGTGCCCGGTGGTTTCGCCACCACGGCCCAGGCTTACCGCGATTTCCTCGAACTGAGTGGCCTCAACGCTCAGATCCACGCCGCGCTGGACGCCCTGGATGTCGATGACGTCAACGCCCTGGCCAAGACCGGTGCCCAGATCCGCCAATGGATCATGGAAGCCGAGTTCCCCGAGAAGCTCAACGAAGAGATCCGTACCGCCTTCGCCACCCTGTCGGCCGGCAACCCGGACATGGCTGTCGCCGTGCGTTCCTCGGCTACCGCCGAAGACTTGCCGGACGCCTCCTTCGCCGGCCAGCAAGAGACCTTCCTGAACATCCGCGGCGTGGAAAACGTCATCCGCGCCGCCAAGGAAGTGTTCGCCTCGCTGTTCAACGATCGCGCCATTTCCTACCGTGTTCACCAGGGTTTCGACCACAAGCTGGTGGCCCTGTCTGCCGGTGTACAGCGCATGGTGCGTTCGGAAACCGGCACCGCCGGCGTGATGTTCACCCTCGATACCGAATCGGGCTTCCGTGACGTGGTGTTCATCACCGGCGCCTACGGCCTGGGTGAAACCGTCGTACAGGGCGCGGTCAACCCCGACGAATTCTACGTACACAAGGGCACCCTCGAAGCGGGTCGCCCGGCCATCCTGCGCCGTAACCTGGGCAGCAAGGCCATCAAGATGATCTACGGCGACGAGGCCAAGGCCGGTCGTTCCGTGAAAACCGTTGAAGTCGACAAGGCCGAACGTGCGCGTTTCTGCCTGACCGACGCTGAAGTCAGCGAGCTGGCCAAACAAGCGATGATCATCGAAAAGCACTACAAGTGCCCGATGGACATCGAGTGGGCCAAGGACGGTGACGACGGCAAGCTGTACATCGTGCAGGCCCGTCCGGAAACCGTGAAAAGCCGCACCTCGGCCAATGTCATGGAACGCTACCTGCTCAAAGAAACCGGCACCGTGCTGGTGGAAGGCCGTGCCATCGGCCAGCGCATCGGCGCCGGCAAGGTGCGGATCATCAAGGACGTGTCCGAAATGGACAAGGTCCAGCCGGGCGACGTACTGGTCTCCGACATGACCGACCCGGACTGGGAACCGGTAATGAAGCGCGCCAGCGCCATCGTCACCAACCGTGGCGGGCGCACCTGCCACGCAGCGATCATCGCCCGTGAGCTGGGGATTCCTGCGGTAGTCGGTTGCGGCAACGCCACCCAGCTGCTCAAAGACGGCCAGGGCGTGACCGTGTCCTGCGCCGAAGGCGATACCGGCTTCATCTTCGAAGGTGAACTGGGCTTCGACATCAAGCAGAACTCCATCGACGCCATGCCGGACCTGCCGTTCAAGATCATGATGAACGTCGGCAACCCGGACCGTGCCTTCGACTTCGCACAGTTGCCGAACGCCGGTGTGGGCCTGGCCCGCCTGGAGTTCATCATCAACCGTATGATCGGCGTGCACCCCAAGGCCCTGTTGAACTACGACGGCCTGCCGCTGGACATCAAGGAAAGCGTCGACAAGCGCATCGCCGGCTACAACGACCCGGTGGGCTTCTACGTCGAGAAGCTGGTGGAAGGCATCAGCACCCTGGCGGCGGCGTTCTACCCGAAAAAGGTCATCGTGCGCCTGTCGGACTTCAAGTCCAACGAATACGCCAACCTGATCGGCGGCAAGCTCTACGAACCGGAAGAAGAAAACCCGATGCTGGGCTTCCGTGGCGCCTCGCGTTATATCAGCGAAGCGTTCCGTGACTGCTTCGAGCTCGAATGCCGCGCCCTCAAGCGCGTGCGCAACGAAATGGGCCTGACCAACGTCGAGATCATGGTGCCGTTCGTGCGCACCTTGGGCGAAGCGAGCCAAGTGGTCGACCTGCTGGCAGAAAACGGCCTGTCCCGTGGCGAAAACGGCCTGCGCGTGATCATGATGTGCGAATTGCCGTCCAACGCCATCCTGGCCGAAGAGTTCCTCGAGTTCTTCGACGGTTTCTCCATCGGTTCCAACGACCTGACCCAGCTGACCCTGGGCCTGGACCGCGACTCCGGAATCATCGCCCATCTGTTCGACGAGCGAAATCCTGCGGTCAAGAAGCTGCTGGCCAACGCCATCCAGGCCTGTAACAAGGCCGGCAAGTACATCGGCATCTGCGGCCAAGGTCCTTCCGACCACCCTGACCTGGCCAAATGGCTGATGGAGCAGGGCATCGAAAGCGTCTCGTTGAACCCCGATTCCGTGTTGGAAACCTGGTTCTTCCTGGCGGAAGGCCAGGCGTCCGCCTAAGATCGTCATGTCAAAAGTGCCGGTCACCCGATGAGGGTGACCGGCATTCTTATCTGTGCAGGGCGGAACTCCTTCCGGACGCCGCCCTTTTTTGTGCAAGAGCATTATGCAAAGCAGCAGCAACCTGTTTCCCGTCGCCCTGATCAGCGCTGAGCGTCGTGGCGACCTGAGTGAAGACGTGTACCGCCTCAAGCCCGGTAACAGCCCCGACGGCACCGTCGAGCTGGCAGTTACCCGTTTGGGCCTGGCCGATGTCCCGGAAAACCGGGGCATTGCGGTTATTTTATTGCATGGCAGTTTTTCCAATCGCCGCTTCTGGTATTCGCCCAAAGGCATCGGCCTGGGCGCTTACCTGGCACGCCAGGGATTTGATGTGTGGATCCCGGAAATGCGTGGTCATGGTTTGTCCAAGCGCAATCATGACTACGCACGCAACCGCGTCGCTGACTATGCGCGCTACGACTTGCCGGCCATTGGCGCGTTCGTGCGCGAGCAAAGCGGGCAGGTTCCTCACTGGATCGGTCATTCCCTGGGTGGCACCAGTCTGGCGGCGGCGCTTGGCGGGCGGCACCTTGGCGCGCCAGCCGTGGCTTCGGTGGCGTTGTTTGGCTGCCAGGTCAGCCGCACCCACTGGCCGTTGAAGCTGCCACCGGTGGAATGGACGGGGCGCTTGCTCTTGAAACGCTTCGGCGAAGTCTCCGGCTCGCGCCTCAAGCGTGGCCCGGAGGACGAGCCGGCAGGCGTGATGATCGAAGCCATGCGCTGGAATGGCCTGTTTGGCCGCTTTGGCGAAGGCAAGAACGACTGGTGGAAAGGCCTGGCGGAGGTCGATGTGCCGTTGCTGTCGGTCAGTGCTGCCGGCGATCGTCAGGACCCCGACTGGGCCTGTCGCAAGCTGTTCGAGCAGGTCGGTTCCGAGCACCGTCAATACTTGTGCCTCGGCCGTCAGCAAGGGTTTACCGAGGATTTCGGGCACGTTGAAATGCTCGTCAGCAAAGCCGCACAGGCTGAAGTGTGGCCACTGGTGGCGCAATGGCTGAAGGACCCGCTCGCCCCATTGTTCGGCGTGCAGCCCGAGGTGTTGGCCACTGTTTGAGGGCAGGGCTCTGCCAAGGGCGTTTCACTCGTGTGTGGTTGCGGCTAAGATATGACGCGTTAAACGCTTCTGGTCATATTCAGTCGCGCAGTGGCTATTGCGTTGCGACGAAGTGGATGGGATGTTTCGCACCTGCTTGGGCTGGCGCTTCTTTCGAAAGACACCTCTTTGACGGAAAGGAATTGTTCAATGAACCATTATGTGACCCCCGACCTGTGCGACGCCTACCCGGAGCTGGTGCAGGTGCTCGAGCCGATGTTCAGCAACTTCGGCGGCCGAGACTCCTTCGGCGGTGAGATTGTCACCATCAAATGCTTCGAAGATAACTCCCTGGTCAAGGAACAAGCCGACCAGCCTGGTGCTGGCAAGGTGCTGGTGGTCGACGGTGGAGGATCCCTGCGCCGTGCGCTGCTGGGCGACATGATCGCCGAAAAAGCTGCGAAAAACGGCTGGGAAGGGCTGGTGATCTACGGCTGCATTCGTGATGTGGATGTCATCGCCCAGACCGACCTTGGCGTGCAGGCCCTGGCCAGTCACCCGATGAAGACCGACAAGCGTGGTATTGGCGATCTGAACGTGGTGGTCACCTTTGCAGGCGTGACGTTCCGCCCGGGTGAGTACATCTACGCCGACAATAACGGCGTGATTGTGTCGCCCAGCCCACTGAAAATGCCTGAATAAACTGCTGTAAGCGACGGGGTGAGGATGTTCGAGGAAGAAAACGCGCAATGGGGGCTTGTACATGCCCTGGTGCTGGACGGTAAAGGCGGTGCGCGTTCGATTGCCCGGACAGAGCTCGACAACTTGCAACTGCAGTCCCAGGAAAGCCTGTGGCTGCATTGGGATCGCAGTCATCCGCAGACCCAGACCTGGCTGCGCAAATCCAGTGGCTTGAGCGAGTTCGCCTGTGACCTCTTGCTGGAGGAGAACACCCGCCCGCGCCTGTTGCCGTTGCCGGACTCGCAATTGCTGCTGTTCTTGCGTGGGGTCAACCTCAACCCCGGTGCCGAACCGGAGGACATGGTTTCGGTGCGGGTTTTCGCCGCGGCCAACCGTGTGATTTCCCTGCGGTTGCGTCCGTTGCGCGCCACGGATGAGTTGCTGGTGCAGCTGGCGGATGGCAAGGGACCGAAGACGGCCTCTGAACTCATCCTTTATATGGCTCAGTACCTGACTAATAAAGTGCAGGATCTGGTCAGTGACCTGTCTGAAATCGTCGACGTAGAGGAAGAAAAACTCGATACCGACGAACGGTATACCCCGGAACATGGCAGCGTCCTGCAGATCCGTCGACGGGCAGCCGGGCTGAAGCGATTCCTCGCGCCGCAGCGGGATATTTTTGCCCAGCTCACGCGGATCAAACTGCCGTGGTTCTGTGACGACGATGCCGACTATTGGAACGAATTGAACAACAGCCTCACCCGTTATCTGGAAGAGCTTGAATTGACCCGAGAGCGCGTGGGGCTTGTGCTGGAGGCCGAAGACCGGCGTTTGAGCGTGCGCATGAACCGCACCATGTACCGCTTCGGGATCATCACCGGAATCTTCCTGCCGATGAGTTTTCTCACCGGCCTGCTGGGTATCAATGTGGGTGGGATTCCGTTCTCTGCCAGCCCCTATGGATTCATGATTGCGTGCCTGTTGATGGTCTCGGTGGCGCTTGGGCAATGGTGGCTTTTTCGACGATTGCGCTGGGTTTGACCTGAATATGACCTGAACGTAGGAAGGGTCCTATGTGACCCCAAGAAATTTACCCTCGTCTTTTAAATCACTTGCGAGAGGTCCTTATGCACGATCCGTTCGAACAGTCTTTGCGTGACATGCTCAATGCCTCGCCGTCCAACCGCGACGACGATGCCTGCCTGGGCCGCGTGCTGAAAACCGCCAACCGTCAGGTGGGCGCGGGTGATCTGTTCGGTCTGCTCGGGCGCTGGGTGCCGGCGTTGATGATGGCCCTGAACAACGGTTCGGCCCATGTCTCACCGGTTTCCCGTGATAAACCTCTTGCTCGCACTGCTGATAAGGCTGATTGAATATGGAACTTGATCTCTGGACCCAGAGCCTGGTCACCGCGATGACCGCATTGTGGACCAAGGTGGCGAATTTCATTCCCAACCTGTTTGGTGCCCTGGTGCTGGTGTTGCTGGGCTTTGTCGTGGCCAAGCTGCTCGACACCCTGCTGTCCAAACTGCTCGCGAAACTGGGCCTCGACCGCCTGATGGCAGGCACCGGTCTGACCAAACTGTTGGGGCGTGCCGGGCTGCAGGTACCGATCTCGACGTTGATCGGCAAGATCGTTTATTGGTTTGTTTTGCTGATTTTCCTGGTTTCTGCGGCTCAGTCCCTTGGACTTGAGCGAGTTTCAGCTACGCTCGACATGCTGGCGCTGTACTTGCCGAAGGTTTTCGGCGGCGCGCTGGTGCTGCTGGTAGGTGTTTTGCTGGCGCAACTGGCCAATGGGCTGGTGCGCGGCGCCGCCGAAGGCGTGGGTTTGGACTATGCTGCGGGCCTGGGGCGGATTGCCCAGGGCCTGGTGATTATCATCAGTATTTCGGTCGCGATCAGCCAGTTGGAGGTCAAGACTGACCTGCTCAACCACGTGATTGTGATCGTTTTGATTACCGTTGGTCTGGCCGTTGCGCTGGCCATGGGCTTGGGAAGCCGGGAAATTGCCGGTCAGATTCTTGCGGGAATCTATGTGCGTGAGTTGTACCAGGTGGGCCAACAGGTGCGTGTGGGCGAGGTTGAAGGGCAAATCGAGGAGATCGGCACGGTCAAGACGACGGTGCTGACCGATGACGGCGACCTGGTGTCGCTGTCCAACCGGATTCTCCTGGAGCAGCAGGTCAATAGCCGCTAACCCGGCAAACCCTGCTAATGTACGCCGCCGCGAGCCTGGGTGATCGGGCTGTGGCGGACATTGACCTGACTGTCGGCACGACTTGTTTTGAATAAAGCCCAAACGCTGTCCACGCGCTATGACCCCCGTGAGCTCTCTGATGAGGAGCTGGTCGCGCGTTCGCACACGGAGCTGTTTCACGTCACTCGCGCGTACGAAGAATTGATGCGCAGATATCAACGCACTTTGTTCAACGTTTGTTCAAGGTATTTGGGGAACGATAGAGATGCGGATGATGTCTGTCAGGAAGTGATGCTCAAGGTGTTGTACGGCCTGAAGAACTTCGAAGGCAAATCGAAGTTCAAGACATGGCTGTACAGCATCACGTACAACGAGTGCATCACGCAGTATCGGAAGGAACGGCGAAAGCGTCGCTTGATGGACGCCTTGAGTCTTGACCCCCTTGAGGAGGCGTCTGAAGAGAAGGCGCCGGCACCCGAGGAGAAGGGCGGACTTGATCGCTGGTTGGTGTATGTGAACCCGATTGACCGGGAAATTCTGGTGCTACGATTTGTCGCAGAGCTGGAGTTTCAGGAAATCGCTGACATCATGCACATGGGTTTGAGTGCTACAAAAATGCGTTACAAGCGTGCTCTTGATAAATTACGTGAGAAATTTGCGGGCGAGACTGAAACTTAGTGCGTGGCAAATATCTCTTACGTGTAGGCAAGTTCTGTTAGACTTGTCGCCGAGTTGTCCCCCGGTTTGTGGGACTGCTTTACAATCACCAGATGGGGATTTAACGGATGAAACTGAAAAACACCTTGGGCTTGGCCATTGGTTCTCTTATTGCCGCTACTTCTTTCGGCGTTCTGGCACAAGGCCAAGGCGCAGTTGAAGGCGAGCTGTTCTACAAGAAGCAGTACAACGATAGCGTCAAGCACATCGAAGACGGCTTCAATCCTGGCGCTCGCATCGGTTACTTCCTGACCGACGACCTGTCCTTGAACCTGTCCTACGACAAGACCAACCACACCCGTTCGAACGACGGTACTGGTAACCAGAAGATCAAAGGCGATACCGGCAGCCTGGTTGCCCAGTATCACTTCGGTCAAGCTGGCGTAGACAGCCTGCGTCCATACGTAGAAGGCGGTTTCGGTCACCAGAGCCGTACCAACGTTCAGGCTGACGGCCACAGCGGTCGCGACCAGACTACTTTCGCTACCGTTGGTACTGGCGTGAAGTACTACTTCACCAACAACCTGTACGCACGTGCCGGTGTTGAAGCTGACTACGGTCTGGACAACGGCAAGTGGGACTACTCCGCACTGGTCGGCCTGGGCGTAAACTTCGGCGGTAACGCTGGCGCAGTTGCTCCAGCTCCTACCCCAGCACCAGCTCCAGAGCCAACTCCAGAGCCAGAAGCTCCAGTTGCTCAGGTTGTTCGTGTTGAGCTGGACGTCAAGTTCGACTTCGACAAGTCGGTTGTTAAGCCTAACAGCTACGGCGACGTGAAAAACCTGGCCGACTTCATGGCTCAGTACCCAGCTACCAACGTAGAAGTTGCTGGTCACACTGACTCCGTAGGTCCAGACGCTTACAACCAGAAGCTGTCCCAGCGTCGTGCTGACGCTGTTAAGCAAGTCCTGGTTAAAGACGGCGTTGCTCCTAGCCGTATCACCGCAGTAGGTTACGGTGAGTCCCGCCCAGTTGCTGACAACGCAACTGAAGCTGGTCGTGCCATCAACCGTCGTGTAGAAGCGTCGGTAGAAGCTACAGCTCAGTAATTACTGAGTGGTAGAAAAAAGCCCGGCTCAGGCCGGGCTTTTTTTCGCCTGGAATTTGCTTCAGGCGCTGGCGGCTTGTGTAAGGCAAGCGACTTGCCCAGGGGCTGCCACATGGCCAATCACCAGGATGGCCGGGCTCTTCAAGGCAAATGCCTGCGCATCTGCATACATCCGTGACAACTCGCTGCGGCATTCCCGTTGTTGTGGTAGTGATGCGTTTTCGATCATCGCCACCGGCATATCCGCTGCCATCCCGCCGTCCAGCAATTGCTGGCGAATCTCCTCAAGCTTCGCCACGCCCATGTACACCACCAAGGTCGTGCCACCCTCTGCCAGGGCTCGCCAGTTCAAGCTGCTGTCGTCCTGGGTGTGTGCCGTCACCAGGGTCACGCCACGGCTCACCCCGCGCAGCGTCAGCGGAACCGCGCAATTTGTCGCGCCCGCCAGGCCCGCCGTGATCCCGTTGACCAACTCCACCTCGACGCCCCGTTCACGCAGCCACATGGCTTCCTCACCGCCACGCCCGAAAATGCACGGGTCGCCGCCCTTGAGCCGCACCACGCATTTGCCCTGGCGCGCATAGCGCAGCATCAGGCGATGGATAAAGTCCTGCGGTGTCGAGCGACAGCCACCGCGTTTACCCACGGTGATCACCCGTGCTTCAACGCAGTGTTCCAGTACCGCCGGGTTGACCAGGTCATCGATCAGCACCACATGCGCCTCACGCAGGGCGCGTACGGCCTTGAGGGTCAACAGTTCCGGGTCACCGGGACCCGCGCCCACCAACCAGACTCTTGCGTTCATGGATTTTTCCTCGTCCAGGGATGACGTCAGCGGTGAAAGAGTGAATACAACAGCACTAGATTGATCAACATCGACAGCAGTCCCAGAGTGCGCCAGACCTTCAAGGGTTCACGCTCCAGCAAGGGCTTGGGGCGAATGCTCAGTTCCTGCCGGTCCGCCTGTTCCAGCACACGCAACCATTCTTCGGCGGTTTCGTAACGATGCGCAGGTTGAGCCGCCACTGCCCGGTCCAGGCTGAGGGGTAGCCAATCCGGCAGATCGGGGCGGTAGCGGCTGGCGCTGAAGGGCTGGTTGAACCGGGGCCGTTGGAAGGCTTCGATTTCACCGTAGGGGTAGTGCCCGGTCAGCAGGTAATACAGGCTGACACCGGCACTGTATAAATCCTGTTGGGCCGTAGGCCGGTCGCCATTGAACGCCTCGGGCGCGATAAAGCTTGGTGTGCCGGGCAATGCATGGACGCGGTCTTCCGACAGGCCCGGGCAGTACGCCAGGCCGAAATCCAACACACGCAGTTCGCCGTCATCCCCCAGTAGCAGGTTTTCCGGCTTGATATCGCGGTGCAGGATCTGCCGCCGGTGCAACATGCCCACTGCCCGCAGCAAGCGCTCGGCGATCGACTGCCATTGCGCCAGGGGCAATGGGCCGTGCTGCTGGAACAGTTCGGCCAGGGTCTGGCCGGGGTATTCCCGCATCACGTAGTACAGATGCTGGCGTCCGCTGGCGGCATGGACTTCAGGAAACGCCCGGCCGGCGACGCGTCGTAGAAACCATTCTTCCGCGAGCAAGGCCTGGCCGGCATCGCTGTCATCATCGCGGCTCAGCGGCAGGGTTTTCAGCAGCCAGGGTTGCTGCTGGGCATCCCGCACCCGGTACAGTAACGACTGTCGGCTTTGCGCCAATACGCCTTGCACCTGCCAGCCTTCAAAGTGTTGCCCGGCTTTCAACGGCGGTGGCAGCGGCCATTGCTGCAATTGCACCAGGGCGTCGCCGAGGGTCGCCGCGCCGAGGGTGTCGATACGCACGAGCAGGGCGCTGGCATTGTCCTGGCTACCCGCCAGGTGCGCGGCGTTCACCAGGGTGTTGACCGCCAGATCCAGGTCGGTTTGCTCGCGCAGAATCGAACGGATGCTGTGATCACCCAGGGTTGCCCACACGCCATCACTGAGCAGCAGGAAACATTCGCCTTCGCGCAACTGGCCGTCGAGAAAATCCACTACCAGGTGTTGATCCAGGCCGAGGGCACGCTTGAGCACATGCTGCATGCCCGGCTGCTCCCATACGTGATCCTCACTGAGGCGCTGCAATTCGCCATCCAGCCAGCGATACGCCCGGCAATCGCCGACATGCGCGAGGGTGAAGCGCTGGCCGCGAAACACCAGGGCGCTCAGGGTGGTCAGCAACGGCTGGCCACCGCCATTGGCCTGCAGCCAGCGATTCTGGGCCGACAGCAAGCGTTCCAGGGCCTGGGCCACGCTCCAGGTCTGCGGCGTGGCGTAGTAATCCAGGGCCAGCGCCTGCAAGGTCGAGCGCGCGGCCAGGCCGCCGTCGGCGCACTGACTCACTCCATCGGCGATGGCGCACAAGTAGCCTTTGCTCGCCGCCAGTTCGGCCACGGGTGTCACCACCCGCAGTGCGTCCTGGTTTTGCGCCCGAGGGCCGATGGCACTGGCCTGAGCGATGCTCAGTTGCAGGCTCATCAGACCCGTGCAGCCGTCACGGCGGCCGAGCCCCAGGTGGTTCTCCAGCGACGTTTAACGCCATGCAGGCCGAACCAGGCCAATACGCCCAGGCTCGCGAACAGCCACAGCGCCATCTGATAGCTGCCGGTGCTTTGCTTGATCGCGCCCATGCCAGCTGCCAGGGCGAAACCGCCAATGCCGCCGGCCATGCCGATCAGGCCGGTCATCACGCCGATCTCACGGCGGAAACGCTGCGGCACCAGTTGGAACACCGCACCGTTACCGGCGCCCAGGCCAAGCATGGTGCAGACGAACAGGGCCAGCGCCGCATAAGAGCTTGGCAGGTTGAAACCCACCGCCGCGATGCAGATTGCTGCCACGCTGTACATGCCCAGCAACGTACGAATCCCGCCGAAGCGGTCCGCCAGCGCACCGCCCAGTGGGCGCATCAGGCTGCCGCCGAACACGCAGGCGGCGGTGTAGTACCCCGCGGTCACCGGGCTCAGGCCGTACTGGTCGTTGAAGTAACCGGGCAGGGCGCTCGCCAGGCCGATAAAGCCGCCGAAGGTCACGCTGTAGAAAAACATGAACCACCAGCTGTCACGGTCGCCCAGGGCCTTTAAGTAGTCGGCCATGGATTTGGCTTTTGGCCTTTCAGGGGCATTGCGCGCCAGCCAGGCAAACACGATCAGCGTCAGCACCAGCGGAATCAGAGCGAAGCCGAACACGTTGCTCCAGCCAAACGCGGCCGCCAACACAGGCGCCAGCAACGCGGCGAACACCGTGCCTGAGTTGCCCGCACCGGCGATGCCCATGGCCTTGCCCTGGTGTTCGGCCGGGTACCATTGGGAGGCCAGCGGCAACGCGACAGCAAAGGATGCACCGGCCATACCGAGGAACAGTCCCAGCAGCAGCGCTTGTTCGTAGCTATGGATGCCCAGTTTCCAGGCGCCGAACAGGGCACAGATCACAATCACCTGGCCGATCAGCCCGGCGGTCTTGGGCGACAGCTTGTCCGCCAGCATGCCCATCAGGAAGCGCAGCACCGCGCCCGCCAGGATCGGTGTCGCCACCACCAGGCCGCGTTGTTGGGTGGTCAGGTGCAGGTCGGCGGCAATCTGTACCGCCAGTGGGCCTAGCAGGTACCAGACCATGAAGCTCAGGTCGAAATACAGGAACGCGGCAAACAGGGTCGGGGTGTGCCCGGATTTCCAGAAGCTTGATTTCATCACGCACCTCAACGGTTGGGAGTCTTGTAAGAAGGCCAAAACGAAAAAACGCCGCCACCGGGTTCGCGAGGGCAAACCGGGTGTGCGACGTCTTTGTCGTGGAGGGGCAACCGCCGTTGGCTACCTGTGCGGAATACTTAGCAAGAGCTGAGCCAAATCAGCCGAGCAGCTCGCTCATGGCGATAATCTGCTCCGCCACCTGGATCAGTTTCTGCTGGCGGCTCATGGCCTGGCGACGCATCAGGGTGTAGGCCTCTTCCTCGTTGCAGGCCTTCATTTTCATCAGCATGCCCTTGGCCAGCTCGATGCGCTTGCGCTCGGCCAATTGCTGGTCGCGCGCCTGGAGCTGGGCGCGCAAGGCCTGGTCGCTTTCGAAGCGCGCCATGGCCACATCGAGGATCGGCTGCAGGCGCTGGGCCTGGATGCCTTCGACGATGTAGGCGCTGACGCCGGACTTGATCGCCTGGCGCATTACGTTCGGGTCATGTTCGTCGGTAAACATCACGATGGGCCGGGGTTGGTCTCGGCTGACCAATACCACCTGCTCCATCACATCACGGCCCGGTGACTCGGTATCGATCAGGATCACGTCCGGGCGCACCGTTTCGACGCGTGCGGGCAGGTCGATGGTCAGGCCGGACTCATCGATGACATCAAAACCGGCCTCGATCAGCGCCGACCTGAGGCGGCCGACCTTGCGCGGGGTGTCATTGATCAACAGGATTCGCAGCATGGAGATTCTCCTGTCAGCGCCAGGCCTGGCGGTTGGAATCATTGGCCAGGGCATGCAGGCGGAAGCTGCGGGCGTATTCGGTTGGGTTGGAACCGTCCCAGATCTTGCCGTCGATCAGCTGGCTGCTGCGCATGTCCTGGGCCTTTACCGGGATCCCCAGCGCACCTGCCGCCTGACGATACAGCGCCAGTTGCTGCACCTGGCGGGCAACGCCGAGGTAGTCGGGGTCCTCGCGCAACAGGCCCCAACGCCGGAACTGGGTCATGAACCACATGCCATCGGAGAGGTAAGGCAGGTTCACCTCGCCACCGGCGAAAAAACGCAGGGCGTGGGGATCCTGCCACTGGTTGCCCAGGCCATCGTCATAGGCGCCCAGCAGGCGCGGTTCGATGCAGTCGAGCGGGGCGTCGAGGTACTCGCGACCACTGAGCAATTGCGCGGTGGAACGGCGGTTTTCGGTGCTTTCTTCGATAAACCGGCTGGCCTCCAGGATCGCCATCACCAGCACGCGCGCAGTATTGGGGTACTGGTCGACGAACGTCCGGGTGCATCCGAGGACCTTTTCCGGGTGATCCGGCCAGATCGCCTGGCTTGTCGCCAAGGTAAACCCCTGGTTTTGCTTGACTGCGCTGGCGCACCAGGGCTCGCCGACGCAAAACCCGTCAATGCGTCCGGCTTGCAGGTGCGCAACCATTTGCGGTGGCGGGACCACCACACTGTCCACATCCTGCAAGGGGTGAATACCTTGGCTCGCCAGCCAGTAATACAGCCACATGGCGTGAGTACCTGTGGGAAAGGTCTGCGCGAAGGTCAGTTTTGTTCGGCTTTGGTGCACGTGGCGGTCGAGCGCCTCAGGAGTGATCACCCCTTGTCGCTGCAAGCCGTGGGACAGGTTGATGCTCTGGCCGTTCTGGTTGAGCCCCATCAGCACGGCCATGTCGGTGGGCGCGACTCCGCCGATGCCCAGGTGCACGGCATAGATCAGCCCGTACAGGCTGTGGGCGGCGTCCAGTTCGCCGCTGACCAGTTTGTCGCGCAGGTTGGCCCAGGACGATTGGCGCTTGAGGTTCAGGGTCAGGCCGTAGGGTTGAGCGAAGCCCTGGGTGGCCGCTACGACCACCGAGGCGCAGTCGCTCAGGGCCATGAAACCCAGGTCAAGGCTGCTCTTTTCAGGGGCATCACTGCCGTTGACCCAGGCCCGCGGGTCGTTCATCGGGCTGTTGCCGACCGAATCGTTCATCAACACCTACCTTTTCTTTCAAAAAAAAGCGTCGTTCCCTCAGATGGCGATGTAAGCCAATGCGGGTAACGACGCCTTTGTCCGTAGCGCGCTCCGCCGTTGGCGCGTGCTCTCATGCAGAGTTCGTAGCAAGGCACATGCCACGGGTGGTGAGGCCCGGCTGGCCGTCAGCTTTCCATCAAGATTGAAACCGGGCGGGCTTTCAGTATGGCCGCTCTCTTACTGCCAGACTGCCCAGGAACCCTCACGGTGCACGCCGAATCCCTTGTAACGATGCTCCGTCTCCGGTTTCACCGTTGGTTGTGGTTTGCCGGCCTGTGGTTGGGAAGTGCGCTGGCTTGGGCCGAGCTTCACCAGGTTCGGGATGAAAGCCTGTATACCGTGTTCACTGCGCTGTCGGAGCCGCTGGGGGTGCCCATCGTTGTCAGCCAGGCGGTGGCGCGCAAACGTCTGAGCACCGCACTGGATTTCGATGCGCCGCAACAGGCGTTGGAGGCGCTTGCGCAAGAGCAGGGGTTGATCTGGTACAGCGACGGGCAAGCGCTGCATATCTACGATGCTGACGAGGCAAAGAGCTCTGCGGTGACCTTGCGGCATATTACGGTCGACAAGTTGCGTGGCCTCATGCGCCGCTCGGGTATCGATGAGTCACGCCATCCCCTGCGTGAAAGTGGGGCACGCACATTTTATGTGTCCGGCCCACCTAACTACGTCGATCAGGTGATGCGCCTGGCCCAATTGATGGACCGGCAAAGAGCCGATTTGCGTGTGGGCGCGCAGGCCTTTGGTGTGGTTCAGGTGCTTAACACCGATGTGGCGGACCGTCAGTACGGCGCGCGCGACAACCCGGTTACCGTGCCGGGGATGGCGTCGATGATCGAGACCCTCCTGGCCAGCGAGCACAAGGGGTTGCTGTCCGACAAGAGTCTCGGTGTGATCGCCTACCCGGACAGCAACAGCCTGCTGATCAAGGGCAAGCCGGCCCAGGTGACCTTCATCCAGAAACTGGTGGCTGAACTCGACATACCCAAGCGATCGATCGAAGTGTCGTTATGGCTGGTGGATGTTGAGCGTGATGAGCTGGAAAAACTGGGCCTGGGCAGGGATGAAGACGCCCGGATGTCGACCACGCGAATCCTTGCGCCTCAGGATGACAACCGCGTGATGGCCAAGATCGGTGCATTGGAGCGTCGTCGACGGGCGAAGGTGGTGGCACTGCCCGTGATTCTCACTCAGGAGAACGTCCCGGCGGTGTTTCAGGATAGCCATACCTTTTATCTACCGCCCCCCGGAAACAACCGAACTGACTGGAAACCTGTGCGCTATGGCACTCAGGTCAGCGTACTGCCGCGTTTTTCAGAAGCTAACCAGATCGAAATGCGCCTTGAGATTGAGGAGGGGCGCCAGATAAGTGAGAAGGGGCGGCGTGAAAAAAATACCGCGGTGGGGCAGGTGGGGGTCAACAGTGTGGTGCGTGTGCCACAGGGCAGGCGTCTGTGGCTGGGCGCGTTTCAACGAGAGGCAGAACGGCGGGCGACTATTCGCCCGGATCAAGTGCGCCTGTTTGTGATTCAGGCCAGGGCCGTGGGCAGTGAGACGCTGGGGCCGGGTGGGGGGGCAGGGCCACCGCCTTTGACGGCAGCGCAATACGAGCGTGTTCAACGTGCGTTTGTACGGCCTGAGCGCGATGTCTCACCGTGAACAAGGTGTTAGCCCGATGCATCTGGAAATTCTTCTTCAGGAACAACTGATCAGCCGCCGGCGCCTGGCAAAGTTTGCGCCCGGGAAGGTGTTGCCTTTGATGCCAGAGATAATCCATTGCGTGGAGGTTCGGGTTAACGGGCAATTACTGGCCTTGGGTGAGTTGGTGCAGTTGGAAGACCGGTTGGGGGTTGAGTTGCACGAGGTTTACCACGCCTGGCTACCTGAAGTTGATGGGTAGCGAAACGTCTTACAGCGTGGTTCCAAAAAAACGCGCGATGTCTGCGCTTTTTCCTAACGTGAGCCTTGAGGCAGGTTTTTATAGTCGTGGCAGGGGCACTTGAACCCGTAATGCAAATGAGGACTTCAATGTCAGTAGTCGGATGCCGAGGTAATCATGGCTGTCATGGATGATGGAGGGACGACGACTTCCCTGGTTTTTGCGCGTTGGACCCTGCACGACGATGGTCGCCTGACCGGTGAGGACGCAGATGTTCAGTTGCCGCCCAAGGAAGGGCTGGTGTTGCGGTTGTTGCTGATGTCCGGTGGCGTGTTGATGACCAAGGATCGCTTGCTGGAGCTGGCCTGGCCGCAGGGGGAAGTTGCCGAAGAGTCGCTGACACGCTGCATTTATTCACTGCGCAAGTACCTTGGCACCGACAAGGGGTTTATCAAGACGATTTACGGTCGGGGGTACCGTTTCATTTGCCCGGTGACGATCGAGGGCCCCTCGTCTGGCCGTATGGACCATGTGTGCTCGGCATGCGGCCATACCCGCAATGGAGTGGCAGGCCGTGGCTAGGTTCTGGAGCAAGGGCTTGGTGTTGGGTGTGATGATGACCGGCAATCAGGCGCTGGCCTATTGCTGGGAGGAGGCGGCCAGCCGCTACAACATCGAGCCCGAATTGCTGCAGGCGATCGCTGCGGTGGAGTCGGGCTTTCGTGCGCACGCGATAAACGATACGAACCGTAATGGCACTCGGGACATCGGCCTGATGCAGATCAACAGCAGCCATTTGCCGCGCCTGCTCGAGCGAGGTATTACCGAGGAGCGGTTGCTCAATGAGCCTTGCCTGTCGGTGGAGGTAGGGGCTTCGATTCTCGCCGAGTTCATCCAGCGCTTTGGCTACAACTGGACGGCGGTAGGCTCCTACAACGCAGGCCCGGGTTCCGGGCCCGCGCGTGAGGCGTTGCGCATGCAATATGCCCAGAAAATCTGGGCGTATTACGAGCAGTTGGTAGCGCACCGCTACTGACGATTGAGGTTCGCGCCTCGCGCGCAACCCGTGACCCCGGCTATAATCGCCGCCACCTTTCGCCGCCATCCGAGTCTAGCCCGCCCATGTATACCCTGGCCCGCCAGCTGTTGTTCAAACTCTCCCCGGAAACCTCCCACGATCTGTCCCTGGACCTGATCGGTGCCGGTGGCCGCCTGGGGCTCAATGGCCTGGTATGCAAGGCACCGGCAAAAATGCCGGTCTCGGTGATGGGGCTCGACTTCCCCAACCCGGTCGGCCTGGCGGCTGGCCTGGATAAGAACGGTGCGGCCATCGATGGTTTTGCACAGCTGGGTTTCGGTTTCGTTGAAATCGGCACCGTGACGCCACGCCCACAGCCGGGTAACCCCAAGCCACGTATCTTCCGCCTGCCGGAAGCCGAGGCGATCATCAATCGCATGGGTTTCAACAACCTGGGCGTTGATCACCTGCTGTCGCGGGTTCAGGCGGCGAAGTACAAGGGCATCCTGGGCATCAATATCGGCAAGAACTTCGATACGCCGGTCGAGCGTGCGGTGGATGATTACCTGATCTGCCTGGACAAGGTCTACGCCCACGCCAGCTATGTCACGGTCAACGTCAGCTCGCCCAATACCCCGGGCCTGCGCAGCCTGCAGTTCGGCGACTCCCTCAAGCAACTGCTCGAAGCCTTGCGCCAGCGCCAGGAAGACCTGGCCGTGCGTCATGGCAAGCGCGTGCCGCTGGCGATCAAGATCGCGCCGGACATGAGCGACGAAGAAACCGTGCTGGTGGCCCAGGCCCTGGTGGACTCGGGGATGGACGCAGTCATCGCGACCAACACCACCCTCAGCCGCGTAGGCGTCGAAGGCCTGGCCCATGGCGACGAAGCGGGCGGCCTGTCGGGGGCGCCGGTGCGTGACAAGAGCACCCATATCGTCAAGGTGCTGGCTGCGGAGCTGGCCGGGCGCTTGCCGATCATCGCCGTCGGCGGTATTACCGAAGGCAAGCATGCGGCCGAGAAGATTGCCGCGGGTGCAAGCCTGGTGCAGTTGTATTCCGGCTTCATCTACAAAGGCCCGGCGCTGATTCGCCAGTCGGTAGATGCCATCGCGGCATTGCCAAAAGCCTGAAAACCATCCATTAAAAAGGGCTCCTGAAAAGGAGCCCCCTGGGCCGAAGCCCGCCGCCCGGATGGGGCGTGCATGGTAAGTCGTTATAAATCCAGAGGTGGTGTCGGAATTAATTGCCCTTGATTAGCCGACGGCGTGAAGTTCGTTGAGTCTGTGGATTCCCGCAGTGCCAGTCATACCGTCCCAGTTGTCGCCGCGTCCTTCTCGCCAGCCGTTGATCCAGGCTTGGCGTACCGACGGTAGAGTAAATGGGCAAAGCTCACGGGATTTGCCATGAACGCCGTATTGATATCCGCGTAAAAATGCTCTTTCCAACGGATCACGCTTAAGTCTTCTCATAGGGTGTTTCCCTCACTTGTTGACTGTCTTGATATCCTTCGGCCTCGTCCGAGACCGGGCAGAGTTTTTCTGCCGTTGGTGGGCTCGCTGCCGGCGTGGCGAGCCGATGTGTCGGCGTCGTTACGGCGCCAACCTGTGTTGAGTTCTAACCAATAGGTCACATGGATTCAATGATCGTTTTGTCATAAGCACGTAACGATAACGATGCTATAGCGATAAGCTGGGATGGTTTTTCGCCCCTTTTATTGGGCAAAGCCAGCTATGATGCACCCTGCATAGAGGATGGGTTTAATCCTTTAGTGAGAATGTCCGCCCGTTGCAGTCAGTTATTATTCGACGAAGGGTCGGAATATTTCTTTTTGTTACAGCCAATTGTTTCTCTGCCCCGTCATTACAGGCCCAAAGGCCCGGCAGCCGGGGTGGGACGGCACATTCGTGCCACGCGAGCACTCTTCAAGAAAAGTGCTTGATTGAAAACCGAACCGGCGATGCGTCGCCCGTTCATTTATTGCTGAAAAGCCTGGAATGCCCCATGTCGGACCGTTTTGAACTCTTCCTCACCTGCCCCAAGGGCCTCGAAGGCCTGCTGATCGAGGAAGCCGTCGGGCTTGGCCTTGAGGACGCCCGCGAGCACACCTCGGCCGTGCGCGGCATGGCCGACATGGAAACCGCCTACCGCCTGTGCCTCTGGTCGCGCCTGGCTAACCGCGTGCTGCTGGTGCTCAAGCGCTTCCCGATGAAGGACGCCGAAGACCTCTACCACGGCGTGCTGGACATCGAGTGGGCCGACCACATGGTGCCGGATGGCAGCCTGGCGGTTGAATTCAGCGGCCACGGTTCGGGCATCGACAACACCCACTTCGGTGCGCTGAAGGTCAAGGATGCGATTGTCGACAAGCTGCGCACCCCGACTGGCGAGCGCCCGTCCATCGACAAGATCAATCCGGACCTGCGCATCCACCTGCGCCTGGACCGTGGCGAAGCGATCCTGTCCCTCGACCTGTCCGGCCACAGCCTGCACCAGCGCGGTTATCGCTTGCAGCAGGGGGCGGCACCGTTGAAGGAAAACCTGGCGGCCGCGATCCTGATTCGTGCCGGCTGGCCGCGCATCGCCGCTGAAGGCGGCGCGCTGAGTGACCCGATGTGCGGCGTGGGCACCTTCCTGGTGGAAGGCGCCATGATCGCTGCCGACATGGCCCCCAACCTGAACCGCGAGCTGTGGGGTTTCACCACCTGGCTCGGTCATGTCCCGGCGCTGTGGAAGAAGCTGCACGCCGAAGCCGCTGAACGCGCCGCCATCGGCATGAACAAGCCGCCGCTGTGGATCCGTGGCTACGAAGCCGATCCGCGCTTGATCCAGCCTGCGCGCAACAATATCGAGCGGGCCGGCCTGAGCCACTGGATCAAGGTGTACCAGGGCGAAGTCGGCACCTTCGAACCGCGCCCGGACCAGAACCAGAAAGGCCTGGTCATCTGCAACCCGCCGTACGGCGAGCGCCTGGGTGACGAAGCCAGCCTGTTGTACCTCTACCAGAACCTCGGCGAGCGTCTGCGCCAGGCGTGCATGGGCTGGGAAGCCGCAGTGTTCACCGGCGCGCCGGACCTGGGCAAGCGCATGGGCATCCGTAGCCACAAGCAGTATTCGTTCTGGAACGGCGCGTTGCCGTGCAAGTTGCTGCTGATCAAGGTCAACCCGGACCAGTTCGTCACCGGCGAGCGTCGTACCCCGGAACAGCGCCAGGCCGAGCGTGAGCAAGCTGCCTACGATCAGGCCCCGGCCGAGCCGCAAGAGCGCCAGTACAACAAGAACGGCAACCCGATCAAACCTGCTCCGGCCCCGGTGGTCGAGCAGGCGCGCCTGAGCGAAGGCGGGCAGATGTTTGCCAACCGCCTGCAAAAGAACCTCAAGCTGCTGGGCAAGTGGGCCAAACGCGAAGGTGTGGATTGCTACCGCGTGTACGATGCCGACATGCCGGAATACTCCATGGCCATCGACCTGTATCACGATTGGGTGCATGTACAGGAATACGCGGCGCCCAAGTCCATTGACCCGGAAAAAGCCTCCGCGCGTATGTTCGATGCGCTGGCGGCCATTCCCCAGGCGCTGAACATCGACAAGAGCCGCGTGGTGGTCAAGCGCCGTGAGCGTCAGAGCGGTACCAAGCAGTACGAGCGCCAGAGCGCCCAGGGCAAGTTCACCGAAGTCAGCGAAGGCGGCGTAAAGCTGCTGGTCAACCTCACCGACTACCTGGACACCGGCCTGTTCCTCGACCACCGCCCGATGCGCCTGCGCATCCAGAAAGAGGCGGCCGGCAAGCGTTTCCTCAATCTGTATTGCTACACCGCCACCGCCAGTGTGCATGCGGCCAAGGGCGGCGCGCGCAGCACCACCAGCGTCGACCTGTCCAAGACTTACCTGGACTGGGCACGCCGCAACTTGTCCCTCAACGGCTTCTCCGACAAGAACCGTCTGGAGCAGGGTGACGTGATGGCCTGGCTGGAGGCCAGCCGCGATGAGTTCGACCTGATCTTCATTGACCCGCCGACCTTCTCCAACTCCAAGCGCATGGAAGGTATCTTCGATGTGCAGCGCGACCACGTGCAGTTGCTCGACCTGGCCATGGCGCGCCTGGCGCCGGGCGGCGTGCTGTACTTCTCGAACAACTTCCGCAAGTTCGCACTGGAGGACAACCTGAGCGAACGCTACGCGGTCGAGGAAATCAGCGACAAGACCATCGACCCGGATTTCGCACGCAATGCGAAGATCCACCGGGCGTGGAAAATCACCGCGCGCTGAACACTGCTGTCAATCAGGCCGCAAGCCTGGATTATTCCGGGTTTGCGGCTTTTTTACGCTGGTCAAATTCAAGGCCGGTGGCTATAACTTAAGGCCAAGCCAAAGTGACACCCCCCGCACGCTGGCGCTGTGAGTGTTGCCTATGCCGTTGCAAGCCGTACGCCCGAAAATCCTAGGCTTTATCAGTGAGCAGGCGTCGGCTTGGCTGGTGGCATTGGTGGTGTTGCTGGCAGGGTTTGCCTTGACGGCTGTTGTGGCCTGGGCGGCCGCCGACCTCTATCAGCAGCAGGTGCGCCAACGCTTTCAGTTGTTGGTCAACGAACGCTACACCCGCCTGCAGGAACGCTTCGACGACCAGGAACAACGCCTGAACAGCCTGCGGCGTTTCTTCGTCAACTCCGATGACGTGTCCCGCGAAGAGTTTGACGGTTTTGCCCAGCCCTTGTTGCTGCGCGCGCGCGCTTACTCCTGGGCGCCCCGGGTGTATCGCGAACAGCGCGGTCAGTTTGAGCAAGCCGTGTCCGCGCAGCGCGGCACACCTTTCATGATCTGTGAGTTGAATTCCACGGGTGAGTTGGCCCCTGCGCCGGAGCGCGATGAATACGTACCGGTACTGTACAGCCAGACCCAAAGCCTGTTGGGCGCACCCCTCGGCTTTGACCTGCTGGCCCAGCCCCTGCGGCGTTCGGTGCTTGAGCGTGCGCAAAACACCGGCAAGCTGGCGGTGTCCCAGCCCATGCAACTGGTGGGTGTGGAACCGGACTATGCCACCGGGGTTTTATTGGTCGCGCCGGTCAGTCATTTGCCCAGCTCCGACCAATCCCAGAATGAGCCCTACGGCTATGTCATGGCGGTGATCAGCATGCGCCAACTGGTGGCCGACGGTTTGCCCAAGCCGGACCGCGACAACCTGGTGATGCAGATCGTCGACACCTCCGACGTGCAAAAGCGCGTGCTTTTCGAGTCCGGCAATGCCGTGGCCAGCGGTGATCTGGTCGGGGCGCGCCGCCTCACGCTGGGTGACCATGTGTATGCCCTCACACTGCGTCCGAGCCAGGTGTTCGACCAGGCCAACCATTCCTCGTTGAGCACGATCCTGACCATGGGCGGCCTGCTCAGCCTGTTGCTCAGCGCGTTGCTCTATGTGCTGGTCAGCCAACGCCAGCGCGCGTTGAAACTGGTGGAGCAGCGCACGGCGCAGTTGCGCCTGCGCGAGCAGGAATTACGCGGCGCCCACGGCCAATTGCGCAGTGTGCTGAATGCCGCGACGCAGGTCGCGATCATTGCCACCGACCTGCGCGGTGTCATCAATACCTTCAATGCCGGTGCCGAGCAGATGCTGGGGTTCAAGGCCGAGCAGGTGGTGGGCACGCACACCCTGGAAAGCCTGCACCTGGCGTCGGAACTGGAAGCGCGTTCCGCCAGCCTCAGTGTAGCCTTGGGCAAACGCATCCCGGCAAGCCAGGCGATGCTGGTGGAAAGCCCCGACAACCTGCACCAAGCCCGCGAGTGGACCCTGGTTCGTGAGGATCGCAGCCAACTGACGGTAAACATGCTGGCCACCGTGTTGCTGGACGACCACGGTTTGTGGATCGGTCACCTGGCGATTTACCTGGACATTACCGAACAAAAGCGCGCCTACGAGGCATTGGCGGCCAGGGATCGGCTGCTCAAGAAACTCAGCGCCCATGTGCCCGGCGGCATCTTCCAGTTCACCCTGGAGCCTCAAGACAACTGGAAATTCATCTACGCCAGCGACGGCATGCGCGATATCTATGAAATCGAGCCCGGCGTGCTGCAGCAGGATGCGAAGAAGGTCTTCGAGCGCATCCACCCGCTGGATGCGGAGCGGGTACGCGCATCGATCCGCTTGTCGGCGTTGCAGTTGAGCCATTGGCGGGAGGAGTACCGGGTGCTCTTGCCGCAACGCGGACTGCGCTGGATTCGCGGCGAAGCGACGCCGGAAGAGTTACCCGGAGGAGGGACGCTGTGGCATGGCTACGTGTCGGATATTTCCGATCTGAAGCGGGTGGAGGAAGAGCTGCGTGCACTCTCCATCACCGACTCCCTGACCGGGATCCACAACCGCCGCTATTTCCAGGACCGCCTCAAGGCCGAGATGGTCAGGCTCAACCGCACCTCGGGGGCCTTGTCGGTGATCATGCTCGATATCGATCACTTCAAGCGCATCAACGACCAGCATGGGCATGCCGTCGGCGATGGGGTATTGCAGGAGTTGTGCAAACGCATCAGCCAGCGCCTGCGCCGCACCGATGTGTTCTGCCGCCTGGGTGGCGAGGAGTTCATGGTGCTGTGCCCGCACACCGATGGTGCTCAGGCCTACAGCCTGGCGATGGAATTGTGGGCGTCGTTGCGCAGCGTGCCGATGGAGCCGGTCGGTATTGTCACCGCGAGCTTCGGCGTGGCCAGTTGGCGGGTGGACGAAGGTATCGATGGGCTGCTGCTGCGCGCTGACTCGGCCGTGTACGTGGCCAAGCAGGCGGGCAGGGATCGGGTGGAAGCGCAGTCGGTTTGCTGACTGGCCCCGTCGTGGTGAGCGGGCTTCTGGGGTGAGCGGACAAGCCCGTTCACCCCAGTATGTTTCAGAGGGCCGGTGCTGCCGCAGCCACCTTCGGCTGGCGGTACAGGTCGAGCAACACCTGATCCAACACCGATGAAGCACCCCATGGCTTCGGGTCGTTGAGGATAGCCACCACGGCCCAGGTATTGCCGTTGTTGTCGCGGCTGAACCCGGCGATGGCGCGCACGGTGTTCAGGGTGCCGGTCTTGATATGGGCTTCGCCGCGCATGGCGGTGGTCTTCAGGCGTTTGCGCATGGTGCCGTCGGTGCCGGCAATCGGCATCGAACTGATGTACTCGGCAGCGTAGGGGCTTTTCCACGCGGCTTGCAGCATGGCCGCCATCTCGCGGGCGCTGACCCGTTCGGCGCGGGACAGGCCTGAGCCGTTCTCCATCACCAGGTGCGGCGCGGTGATGCCTTTCTTCGCCAGCCACTGGCGCACCACGCGTTGCGCAGCCTTGGCATCGTCGCCATCGGCGTCGTTGCGGAACTGCGCGCCCAGGCTCAGGAACAACTGCTGGGCCATGGTGTTGTTACTGTATTTGTTGATGTCGCGGATAATTTCCGCCAGGTCCGGCGAAAAGGCCCGGGCCAATACCTTGGCATCCTTGGGCACCGGTGCCTGGATGTCACGGCCCTGGATGGTGCCGCCCAGTTCCTTCCAGATCGCCCGGACGGCGCCGGCGGTGTAGGTGGCGTGGTCCAGCAGCGACAGGTAGGTCTGCGAACTGCAGCCATCGGCCAATTGGCCGCTGACCGTTACCGTCACGCTGCCGTCGGCGGCGGTGACCGGGTTATAGCGTACGTCGCCGGTGCACTGCTTGGCGTTGGACACCTTGACCTGGTTGTCGATACGGATGCTGGCAATCGGCGGCTCGACCGATACCAGCACCCGGCCCGAATCATTGCGGGTCACGAAGCGCAGGGCCTTGAGGTTGACCAGCAGCGCGTCCGGCTTGACCAGGAAGGGCTTGTTCTCGTCGTTGCCGTCGTCGTTGAATTCCGGCAACAGCGGCTGGTTGAAGAAGCTGCGGTCCAGCACTAGGTCACCAGTGACTTGCTGCACGCCGTTGGCGCGCAGGTCGCGCATCAGCAGCCAGAGTTTTTCCATGTTCAGCTTGGGGTCGCCGCCACCCTTGAGGTACAGGTTGCCGTGCAACACGCCACCGCTGAGGGTGCCGTCGGTGTAGAACTCGGTTTTCCATTGGTGGTTGGGGCCGAGCATTTCCAGCGCCGCATAGGTGGTGACCAGCTTCATGGTCGAGGCCGGGTTCACTGAGACATCGGCGTTGAAAACGGTCGGTGTACCGGGCCCGTTCAGGGGAATCATCACCAGGGACAGCGCGGTGTTTTGCAGCTTGGCTTTGGCGAGTGCCTGCTGAACATTCGGTGGCAGGGTATTGTTGACGGGGGCTGCGGAGGTGGAAAAGGCCAGCGGAAGGAGAAGACCGGCGAGCAAGACGGAACGCAAAGATTTGATCATAAGAAGTAAAACCCTACTGCTGAGGAGGGTGAAAAAGGCGAGGGGTAAATAAGAAAAATCCCTCAATAGTCATGAAAGTGTCGGCATTATGCCCCAAGGTTGATCCACTTGTAGCTGAACGATAGCTGGTATTGCGCGTTTTTTTTAGCGCCATTGTGCCGCCTGTCCCAGAGAGTCGGGCAATCGCCGCCTTAAACTGCTAAAGTGCCGCCCGTTATTACTTATGAGGATTGTTCCAATGGCGACTAACCGTTCCCAGCGTCTGCGCAAAAAACTGTGCGTTGATGAATTTCAAGAGCTGGGTTTCGAACTGAACCTGGACTTCAAAGAAGGCCTGAGTGAAGAAGCTATCGACGCTTTCCTCGAAGCATTCATCAAAGAAGCCATGGAAGCCAATGGTCTGGGCTACGTCGGCGGCGATGACTACGGTCTGGTTTGCCTGCAGAAGCGTGGCTCGGTCTCCGAAGAGCAACGTGCTGCCGTTGAAGCCTGGCTGAAAACCCGTTCCGAGCTGACCAAGGCTGAAGTCAGCCCGCTGCTGGACGTGTGGTATCCGGAAAAGCCGATCAACGCGGCTAAGTGATACTGAAAAAACGGCGACCCCAGGGTCGCCGTTTTTTTATGCCTTGCGCCAATTCAGAATCAGCAGCGTCAACACCCCCGCCACAATCCCCCAGAACGCCGACCCGATGGAAAACAGCGTCAGGCCAGACGCCGTGACCATGAAGGTGATCAGCGCCGCTTCACGTTCCTTCGGCTCATTCATGGCGATGCTCAGGCCATTGATGATCGAGCCAAACAGCGCCAGCGCCGCGATCGACAGCACCAGTTCCTTGGGCAAGGCTGCGAACAGCGCCGCCAAGGTCGCGCCGAATACCCCGGCAATCCCGTAGAACACCCCGCACCACACGGCTGCGGTATAGCGCTTGTTGCGGTCTTCATGGGCATGGGGCCCGGTGCAGATCGCTGCGCTGATGGCGGCCAGGTTGATGCCGTGGGAGCCGAACGGCGACAACACCAGCGATGCCAGCCCGGTGGCGGTGATCAGCGGCGAGGCCGGCACGTTGTAGCCGTCGGCCCGCAGCACGGCGATGCCGGGCATGTTCTGCGAGGTCATCGCCACCACGAACAACGGGATGCCGATGCTGATGGTCGCCGCCAGCGAAAAGTGCGGCGTGGTCCATACCGGCGTCGCCACTTCCAGGTGGAAACCGCTGAAGTCCAGCAGCCCCATCAACCCCGACAGCGCGGTGCCGATCAGCAGCGCGGCCAGCACCGCATAACGCGGCGACAGGCGCTTGATCACCAGGTAGGTGAAGAACATTCCCAGCACCAGCCCGGTGCGATGCTGCGCGGCGACGAAGATCTCGCTGCCGATCTTGAACAGGATGCCCGCCAGCAGGGCCGCCGCCAATGACGCCGGGATACGCTTGACCAGTTTTTCAAAGCTGCCGGTCAAGCCGCAGATCGTCACCAACACTGCGCAGGTGATGTACGCGCCGATGGCTTCACCGTAGCTCACACCGCCCAGGCTGGTGATCAGCAGCGCGGCACCTGGCGTCGACCAGGCAATGGTGATGGGGGTGCGATAGCGCAGGGACAGGCCGATGCTGCACACCGCCATGCCGATGGAGATCGCCCAGATCCATGAGGAAATCTGCGCCGTGGTCAAACCGGCGGCTTGCCCGGCCTGGAACATCAGGACCAGGGAGCTGGTGTAGCCGGTCATCATGGCGATGAAGCCGGCGACGACGGCCGAGGGTGAAGTGTCGGCCAGCGGGCGCAGAGGCGCTTGGGCGGCATCGGTCATGAACAGGTGTTCCTTTTACCAGGGAAGTTGCGGATTCAAGCCTAAACTCAAACGCAGCGACCCATTGCAATACAGCCGACGCCGCAAACAGCCGTACAGTGTGTTGGCGCATTGGGTTGTGTACAATGTGCCCTGTTTTTAGGTGATACTTGCCAGCGACACGCTGTTGCCGTATTACCGTTAATTCGCCGCCGTTCTCCAAACCCGAGTGCCCATGAACGAACAGTTGCAACCTCTCAAGAAACAACCGCGTGCCGGCAAGGCCGGTCGCAGCGGAACCCAGGACGATATCGTCTACGCGCATATCTTCGAGGCGATCCTCGAACAACGCCTGGCACCCGGTACCAAGTTGAGCGAAGAGGCACTGGGCGAAATCTTCGGCGTCAGCCGCACCATCATTCGCCGCGCGTTGTCGCGCCTGGCCCATGAAGGCGTGGTGCTGCTGCGGCCCAATCGCGGTGCGGTAGTGGCCAGCCCAAGCGTCGAGGAGGCACGCCAGGTGTTCCTCGCGCGGCGCCTGGTGGAGCGGGCGATCACTGAATTGGCGGTGCAACACGCGACAGCCGAGCAACTGGCCGAACTGCGCCAGATGGTCAATGACGAACGCGACAGCTTCTCCCGTGGCGATCGCGGTGCCGGTATCCGCCTCTCCGGCGAGTTCCACCTCAAGCTGGCCGAAGCGGCGAAGAACGCGCCGCTGATCAGCTTCCAGCGCAGCCTGGTGTCCCAGACTTCATTGATCATCGCCCAGTACGAAAGCGGCAACCGCTCGCACTGTTCCTACGATGAACACACCCAGCTGATCGACGCAATCGAGGCACGGGATGCGGCGTTGGCAGTGAACTTGATGATGCATCACATGGATCACATCGACAGCAAGCTCAACCTCGATGAAGAGAGCGCGTCGGATGATCTGCATGCGGTATTTTCGCATTTGTTGCAGACCAAGAAACCGGGGCGTTCGTCCATAAAGTTGTAAATACGACCAACAATGTGGGAGGGGGCTTGCCCCCGATAGCGGTGCATCAGTCAATTAATCCAGAGACTGACACTCTGCTATCGGGGGCAAGCCCCCTCCCACATTTGTTTTGGGGCGTTTATGGGATTAGCGCTGGTGCACCAATTGCCCCGCCGCATAAGTCTGCAACACCGTCCGATCATCCCCCAGTGTCATCAATACAAACAACGTCTCGGCAATGTTCTTCGCCTGCTTCAGGCGATAGCTCAGCAGTGGCGTGGCGTTGTAGTCCAGCACCAGGAAGTCCGCATCGGTGCCCGGTTGCAGCGTGCCGATCTTGTCTTCCAGCCGCAGCGCCCGCGCACCGCCCAGGGTCGCCAGGTACAGCGACTTGAACGGGCTCAAGCGCGCGCCCTGCAACTGCATGACTTTGTAGGCTTCGTTCAGGGTTTGCAGCAGCGAGAAACTGGTGCCGCCCCCCACATCGGTGCCCAGGCCCACATTCAGCTTGTGCTTCTCGGCCATCGGCAGGTTGAACAAACCGCTGCCGAGGAAGAAGTTCGAGGTCGGGCAAAATGCGACCGCTGAACCGGCCTCTGCCAGACGCGCGCACTCGTCATCACACAGGTGCACGCCATGGGCAAACACCGAGCGCTCGCCCAGCAACTTGTAGTGGTCGTAGACATCCAGATAGCCACTGCGCTCCGGGAACAGCTCCTTCACCCACTCGACTTCCTGCTTGTTCTCGCTGATGTGGGTCTGCATGTACAGGTCCGGGTATTCCCCCAGCAGTTGCCCGGCCAGTGCCAGTTGCTCCGGCGTACTGGTCGGGGCAAAGCGTGGCGTCACCGCATAGTGCAGGCGGCCCTTGCCGTGCCAGCGCTCGATCAGCGCCTTGCTTTCCTGGTAGCCGGATTCGGCGGTGTCGGTCAGGTATTCCGGCGCGTTGCGGTCCATCATCACCTTGCCGGCGATCATGCGCAGGTCGAGTTTTTCTGCCGCTTCAAAGAATGCATTCACCGATTGCGGATGCACACTGCCGAACACCAGCGCGGTGGTGGTGCCGTTGCGCAGCAGTTCCTTGATGAAGATATCCGCGACTTCCTCGGCGTGAGCCTTATCGGCGAACTGGCTTTCGCACGGGAAGGTGTAGGTGTTGAGCCAGTCGAGCAACTGCTCGCCATAGGCGCCGACCATGCCGGTCTGCGGCAGGTGGATGTGGGTGTCGATCAGGCCCGGGGTGATCAACGCGTCCTGGTAATGGGTGATGTCGATGTCGGCGGGCAAGGTCGGCAGTAAATCGCTGGCATGGCCGATGGCGCTGATTTGACCGTTTTCGATCACCAGCAGGCCGTCTTCGAAGTACGCGTAGGAGGCTTCGATGCCCACTTCAGCGGGGTCGGCGAGGCTGTGCAGCAGGGCGGCACGGTAGGCTTTGCGAGTCAAAGGCATGGTGATCTCATTTCAAATGGCTTGGCTGCGACGCGAGGCCGGCAGCAGTTTGGCAATGGGTTCGGCGCTGGCGGTGTGCTGGCCGAAATTGGCGTTATAGGTGGCGATGATTTCGCCGGCGATGGAGATGGCGATCTCCACCGGCAACTTGCCCTTCACCTCGGTGAGGCCCATGGGGCAGCGCATGCGTTGCAGTTGCGCGGCGTCGAAGCCGCGATCCCGCAGGCGATGTTCGAACTTGACGCGCTTGGTCTTCGAGCCGATCAGGCCGAAGTAGGCAAAGTCATTGCGCTTGAGCAGGGCGGCGGTGAGTTCCAGGTCCAGCGCGTGGTTGTGGGTCATGACGATGCAATAACTGCCCACCGGCAGATCGGCAATTTCGTCGACCGGCTCTTCGCTGACGATTTTACGCACGCCCTGGGGGATATGTGCCGGAAACTCCTGCTCACGGGAATCGATCCAGCGCACCCGACACGGCAGGCTGGCCAGCAACGGCACCAGCGCCCGGCCGACATGGCCGGCGCCAAACACCGCAATCTGCGCCTGCACCTGGCCCATGGGCTCGAACAGCAATACGGTCACGCCACCGCAGCACTGGCCCAGGCTCGCGCCGAGGCTGAAGCGTTCCAGATGGGTGTTCTGCTGGCCGCGCACGAGCATGTCCCGGGCGATCTGCATCGCCTTGAATTCCAGGTGCCCGCCACCGATGGTGTCGAAAGTCTGGGCGGCGCTGATGACCATCTTCGAACCGGCATTGCGCGGCGTGGAGCCGAGCTCTTCGATGATGGTCACCAGCACGCAGGGTTCACCTTGGTTTTGCAGGTCGGCGAGGGCGCTGATCCAGTTGTTCATGGTCACCTCTTGTGGTGTCTGTCAGGCCGCTATCGGGGGCAAGCCCCCTCCCACATTTGAAGGTATTCACAGATCAAAGTGTGGGGGGGCTTGCCCCCGATGGCAGCGCCTCGGTCTAAAGCGAAGCCATCTCGGTATCCGCCTCAACCACCTTCGCCGCAGTCAACTGCCGCATCTGCTCACACCCCCACAACACTCGCTCTGGCGTGGCCGGTGCATCGACCCTGGGCTGATGGCGATAGTCACCCAGGCTCGCCACGGCATCCTTGATCGCACACCACGAAGCAATCCCGAGCATAAAGGGCGGTTCGCCCACGGCCTTGGAATGGAACACCGTGTCTTCGGGGTTCTTGCGGTTTTCCACCAGCTTCACCCGCAGGTCCAGCGGCATGTCGGCCACGGCCGGGATCTTGTAGCTGGCCGGGCCATTGGTCATCAGCTTGCCCTTGTCGTTCCACACCAGCTCTTCCATGGTCAGCCAGCCCATGCCCTGGATGAAGCCGCCTTCGACCTGGCCGATGTCGATGGCCGGGTTCAGCGAGGCGCCCACGTCATGGAGGATGTCGGTGCGCAGCATCTTGTATTCGCCGGTCAGGGTGTCGACGATCACTTCGCAGCACGCGGCGCCGAACGCGTAGTAGTAGAACGGCCGACCCCGTGACTGGCTGCGGTCGTAGAAGATTTTCGGGGTCTTGTAGAAGCCTGTGCTCGACAGCGACACCTGGGCGAAATACGCCTGCTGGATCAACGCCTCAAACGTCAGGATCTGCTCGCGCACGCGCACATGGCCGTTGTGGAACTCCACGTCCGCTTCGCTCACGTCGTACTTGCGTGCGGCGAATTCCACCAGGCGCTGCTTGATGGTTTCGGCGGCGTTCTGTGCGGCCTTGCCATTCAGGTCGGCACCACTGGAGGCGGCGGTCGGTGAGGTGTTGGGCACCTTGTCGGTGTTGGTGGCGGTGATCTGTACGCGGTCGACGTCCACCTGGAACACCTCGGCCACCACCTGCGCGACCTTGGTGTTCAAGCCCTGGCCCATTTCGGTGCCGCCGTGGTTCAGGTGGATGCTGCCGTCGGTGTAGATATGGATCAGCGCACCGGCCTGGTTGAGGAAACTCGCGGTAAACGAGATACCGAATTTCACCGGGGTCAGCGCCAGGCCTTTTTTCAGGATCGGGCTGTGGGCGTTGTACAGGCGAATCGCTTCGCGGCGCTCGGCGTATTGGCTGCTGGCTTCCAGTTCGGCGGTCATCTCGTCGAGCATGTTGTGCTCGACGGTCTGGTAGTAGTGGGTGACGTTGCGCTCGGTCTTGCCGTAGTAATTGGCTTTGCGCACCGTCAGCGGGTCCAGCGCCAGGTGGCGGGCGATGGCGTCCATCACTTCCTCGATGGCCACCATGCCTTGCGGGCCGCCGAAGCCGCGATACGCGGTGTTGGACGCGGTATTGGTCTTGCAGCGGTGCCCGTTGACGGTGGCGTCGCCCAGGTAATACGCGTTGTCGGCGTGGAACATGGCGCGGTCGACAATCGAGTTGGACAGGTCCGGCGAACAGCCGCAGTTGCCCGCCAGTTCCAGGTTGATCCCGTGCAGGCGACCGCTGTCGTCGAAGCCGACGTCGTATTCGATATAGAAGGGGTGGCGCTTGCCGGTCATCAGCATGTCTTCGACGCGCGGCAGGCGCATCTTGGTCGGCTGGCCGGTCAGGCGTGCGACCACCGCGCACAGGCACGCCGGGCTTGCCGCCTGGGTTTCCTTGCCGCCGAAACCACCGCCCATGCGGCGCATGTCCACCACGATCTTGTTCATCGACACGTCCAGCACTTCGGCCACCAGTTTCTGCACTTCGGTGGGGTTCTGCGTGGAGCAGTAGACGATCATGCCGCCGTCTTCGGTGGGCATCACCGAAGAGATCTGGGTTTCCAGGTAAAAGTGTTCCTGGCCGCCAATGTGCAGGGTGCCCTGGATGCGGTTTTTCGCAGTGGCCAGTGCGCCGGTCGAATCGCCGCGCTGGTGGGTGTGACTGTCGAGTACGAAATGTTTTTTACGGAACGCCTCGACCACATCCAGCACCGGTTCAAGGTCTTCGTACTCGATTACCGCCGCCATGGCGGCCTTGCGTGCGGTTTCCAGGTCACGGGCAGCAACGGCCAGCACCACTTGGCCGACGAACTGCACCGTATCAATCGCCAGCAAGGGGTCGCCGGGCATCAATGGGCCGATGTCTTTAAGGCCCGGCACGTCCTCATGGGTGATGACAATGCGCACGCCGTCAATGGCGTAGCAGGGCGCCGTGTCAATGCTGATGATGCGGGCGTGGGCGCGGTCGGACATGCGCGCATACAGGTGCAACTGGTTGGGGAATTCCAGGCGGTCATCGATGTACTGCGCTTCGCCGGATACGTGCTTGGCGGCGCTGTCATGCTTGACGCTGCGGCCGACCCCGGAAGTAAGGTCCTGGGCAAACAGTTCGGCGAGTTCGGCCTGGGTTTTAACGACGGCGTGATGGTTAGACATAAGCGGTCACCCGAGTCTCGATGTGCGGTGTTTGCAGCTCAATGAAGTACTTGCGCAACAGGTTCTGTGCGCTGAGCAGGCGGTATTCCTTGCTGGCGCGGAAGTCCGACAGCGGGGTGAAGTCCTGGGCCAGGGCGGCGCAGGCTTTCTCCACGGTGGCGCTGTTCCAGGTGGCGCCGACCAATACGGCCTCGCAGCTTTTGGCGCGCTTGGGCGTGGCGGCCATGCCGCCGAACGCCACGCGAGCCTCGCGGATCACGCCGTTGTCGAGCTTGAGGTTGAACGCGGCGCAGACGGCGGAAATATCGTCGTCCAGGCGCTTGGAGACCTTGTAGGCGCGGAACAGCGTGTGGCCCTTGGGAACGATGATCTTCTCGATGAACTCGCTGTCCTGGCGGGCAGTGACGCGGTAATCGATGAAGTAGTCTTCGAGTGCCAGGGTGCGGCGTGTGTCGCCCTTGCACAGCACAATCTGCGCGCCGAGGGCGATCAGCAGCGGCGGCGAATCACCGATCGGCGACGCATTGCCGATATTGCCGCCGAGGGTGCCCTGGTTGCGGATCTGCAGGGAGGCGAAGCGGTGCAGCAGGTCGCCGAAGTCCGGGTATTCGTGGTGCAGCGCGGTGTAGCAGTCGGAGAGGGCGGTGGCAGCGCCGATTTCCAGACGGTCGTCGAAGTCGTCGATGCGCTTCATTTCTTCAATGTTGCCGACGTAGATCATCACCGGCAAGGTGCGATGAAACTGGGTCACTTCCAGCGCCAGGTCGGTGCCACCGGCCAGCAGGCGGGCCTGCGGGTAGGCGTCGTAGAGGTCGGCCAGGTCGGCGACGGTGAGCGGCACCAGGCAGCGTTTGTCGCCGCTGTTGAGTTCACCGGTCTGGGTCGGCGCAATGGCTTTGAGGCGGGCGATGGTCTGCGCCTCACGGCTGTCGAACTGATCCTGGGGCTTGTTGCAGCAGGCCTGTTCGGCTGCGGCGAGGATCGGGCGGTAGCCGGTGCAGCGGCACAGGTTGCCGGCCAGGGCTTCATGGGCTTTCTGGCTGTCGGGGGCATCACTGTTCTTTTGCAGGGCGAACAGCGACATCACGAAACCGGGGGTGCAAAAGCCGCATTGCGAACCGTGGCACTCGACCATCGCCTGTTGCACGCTGTGCAGTTGGCCCTGGTGCTTGAGGTCTTCGACGCTGATCAGTTGCTTGCCGTGCAGCGACGAGACAAAGGTCAGGCAGGAGTTGAGGCTGCGATAACGGATCCGCTCGGCGCCTTGATCGTCGGTGTGCAACTCGCCGACCACCACCGTGCACGCGCCGCAATCGCCGCTGGCGCAGCCTTCCTTGGTACCGGATTTGCCCAAATGCTCGCGTAAATAGTTGAGCACGGTCAGGTTGGGGTCCAGGGCGTGCTCGCTACGGAGTTCCTGGTTAAGTAAAAACTGGATCACGGAAGGCCTCGCAGACTCATTATTGTTGTTAACCGCTTTGCGCCGAATCTAGTCATCTCTGACTTTTCGGTCAACGATTTTCTGACCAGAAGGTCAAGAAATTGCGATCGCAACACTTTCAATTATGGTTCAGTCTTCTGGAACCGGCGTTTTTGGGGGCTTGTGGCTATTCATCGTTGCTTATTCCGTGCCAAATTCGCCACGGTGGGCGTAGCGCCATCAGCCAGCCAATGCGCTACACTGCCGCGCTTGTACCGATAGAAGATTTTGAAGGGAAAACATGACGTTCAAGGCGCCGGACAGTCTCGCCGAGCAAATTGCTCACCACCTCGCCGAACGCATCATTCGCGGCGATCTCAAGCCTGGGGAGCGGATCCAGGAACAGAAGGTCACGCTGGCGCTCAATGTCAGCCGTGGTTCCGTGCGCGAAGCCTTGCTGATCCTCGAACGCCGCCACCTGATCGCGATCCTGCCGCGCCGTGGCGCCCATGTCACCGAGTTGACGGCGCACAAGGTGCAGAGCCTGTGCACCTTGATGGGCGAGTTGTACATCCTGCTCGGCAATGCGGTCGCCCAGGGCTGGCAGGTGCAGGCCGACATGGCGCCGTTCCTGCAGATCCAGCAGCGCCTGGTGACCAGTTACGAGCGCGAGGACATCCGCGCTTTCGTTGAAGAAAGCTTCAACGTGATGCGCGCCGCGTACCCCTTCGCCAATAACCCGTACTTGCAGGAAACCGTCGAGAACCTGCAGCCGGCGATGAATCGCGCCTATTACCTGGCCCTGGATCAGCGCAAGGCCTCCATGAGCGAATACCTGGCGTTGTTCGAGCAACTGCTCGCCGCCGTACTCGCCCGTGACTTGCCGCAGATCCGCCAAGTGCTCTCGGCCTACGGCGAGCGCAGTTGCTCGCTGGTCATTGCTGCGTTGGCGGACGCCTAAACGTGCGGCTCAAGTGCATCAAACTGGCGGGGTTCAAATCCTTCGTCGACCCGACCACGGTGAACTTCCCCAGTAACATGGCGGCGGTGGTCGGGCCCAATGGTTGCGGCAAGTCGAACATTATCGACGCCGTCCGCTGGGTGATGGGCGAGAGCTCGGCCAAGAACCTGCGCGGCGAGTCGATGACCGACGTCATCTTCAACGGCTCCACCAGCCGCAAGCCGGTGAGCCAGGCCAGCATCGAACTGGTGTTCGACAACTCCGACGGCACCCTGATCGGCGAGTACGCAGCCTACGCGGAGATCTCCATTCGCCGCAAAGTGACCCGCGACAGCCAGAACAGCTACTTCCTCAACGGTACCAAGTGTCGCCGTCGCGACATCACCGATATTTTCCTCGGCACCGGCCTGGGCCCACGCAGCTACTCGATCATCGAGCAGGGCATGATCTCCAAGCTGATCGAAGCCAAGCCCGAAGACCTGCGTAACTTCATCGAAGAAGCGGCTGGCATCTCCAAGTACAAGGAGCGCCGCCGCGAGACCGAAAACCGTATCCGCCGCACCCACGAGAACCTCGCCCGCCTGACCGACCTGCGCGAAGAGCTGGAGCGCCAGTTGGAGCGCCTGCACCGCCAGGCCCAGGCCGCCGAGAAGTATCAGGAATACAAGGGCGAGGAGCGCCAGCTCAAGGCACAACTGTCGGCCCTGCGCTGGCAGGCGCTGAACGACCAGGTGGGCCAGCGCGAAGCGATCATCGGCACCCAGGAAATCAGCTTTGAAGCCCTGGTGGCCGAGCAGCGCAATGCCGACGCCAGTATCGAACGCCTGCGTGACGGTCACCATGACCTGTCCGAGCGCTTCAATCTGGTGCAGGGCCGCTTCTATTCGGTGGGTGGCGATATCGCCCGCGTCGAGCAGAGCATCCAGCACGGCCAGCAGCGCCTGCGCCAGTTGCAGGATGACCTCAAGGAAGCCGAGCGCGCGCGCCTGGAGACCGAATCCCACCTGGGCCACGACCGCACCTTGCTGCTGACCCTGGGCGAAGAGCTGGACATGCTCACCCCCGAGCAGGAAGTCACCAGCGCCGCCGCCGAAGAAGCCGCCGCCGCCCTGGAAGAAGCCGAAGCCACCATGCACGGCTGGCAGGAGCAGTGGGACACCTTCAACCTGAAGTCTGCCGAACCCCGGCGTCAGGCCGAAGTGCAGCAGTCACGCATCCAGCAACTGGAAACCAGCATGGAGCGCCTGGCCGAGCGCCAACGCCGCATGCAGGAAGAGCGCGCGTTGCTGTCCGCCGACCCGGAAGACGCGGCGATCATGGAACTGAGCGAGCAACTGGCCGAAAGCGAAATGACGCTGGAAGAGCTGGAAGCCAGCGAAGAACAACAAGTGGAGCGCCTGGAGCAATTGCGTCAGCAGTTGCAGCAGGCGACCCAGGCACAGCAACAGGCCCAGGGTGATTTGCAGCGACTCAATGGCCGGCTCGCCTCCCTTGAAGCGTTGCAGCAGGCTGCATTGGACCCGGGCACCGGCACCGCCGAGTGGCTGCGTGATCAACATCTGGCCGAACGCCCGCGCTTGGCCGAAGGTTTGAAGGTAGAAGCCGGTTGGGAACTGGCGGTGGAAACCGTCCTGGGTGCCGACCTGCAAGCGGTGTTGGTGGATGACTTTGGCGACTTCGACCTGGCCGGTTTTGCCCAGGGCGACCTGCGTTTGCTCAGCCCTGCCGCCGATGGCACGCGGGTGCCGGGCAGTTTGCTGGATAAAGTTGAAGCGGCGATTGATCTGTCGCCGTGGCTGGGCCAGGTCAAGCCGGTGGATTCCCTGGAGCAGGCCCTGGCCCAGCGCGGTCAGTTGGGCGCCGGCGAAAGCCTGATCAGCCGTGACGGCTATTGGGTCGGCCGCCACTTCCTGCGCGTGCGCCGCGCCAGTGAAGCGGAAAGCGGCGTGTTGGCCCGTGGCCAGGAAATCGTCAACCTGATCGCCGAGCGCGAAGAGCGCGAAGCCACCCTGGAAAGCCTGGAAACCGAACTGCAAACCCTGCGTGCCACCCAGCGCCAGCAGGAGACCGGCCGCGAGCACCTGCGCCGCCTGTTGCAGGACGAAGCGCGCCAGCAAGGCGAACTCAAGGCCCAGCTCTCCGCGAGCAAAGCCAAGGTCGAGCAACTGACCCTGCGCCGCACCCGTCTCGACGAAGAAGTCGCGGAAATGGGCGAGCAGCGCGCCCTGGAACACGAACAGATCGGCGAAGCGCGCCTGCAGTTGCAGGAAGCCCTCGACAGCATGGCCCTCGACACCGAGCAGCGCGAACTGTTGCTGGCCCAGCGCGACAGCCTGCGCGAACGCCTCGACCGTGTGCGCCAGGAGGCGCGCCAGCACAAGGACCACGCCCACCAGTTGGCCGTGCGCCTGGGGTCGCTCAAGGCCCAGCACGCGTCCACCGCCCAGGCCCTTGAGCGCCTGGAGATGCAGTCCGAACGCCTGACGGAAAAGCGCGAGCAACTGAGCCTTAACCTGGAGGAGGGCGAAGCCCCACTGGAAGAGCTGCGCCTGAAGCTCGAAGAGTTGCTTGACAAGCGCATGACCGTCGACGAAGAGCTCAAGACCGCGCAGATCGCCCTCGAAGACGCCGACCGCGAACTGCGCGACGCCGAAAAACGCCGGACCCAGGCCGAGCAGCAATCCCAACTGATCCGTGGCCAGCTCGAACAGCAGCGCATGGAGTGGCAAGCCCTGACCGTGCGCCGCAAGACCCTGCAAGACCAATTGCTGGAGGACGGCTACGACCTGCACGGCGTACTCAACACCCTGACCGCCCAGGCCAACGAGAAAGAAGCCGAAGAAGAGCTGGAGCGCATTGCCGCACGTATCCAGCGCCTGGGCGCGATCAACCTGGCGGCCATCGACGAGTACCAGCAGCAATCCGAACGTAAACGTTATCTGGATGCCCAGGACGCCGATCTGGTGGAAGCCCTGGACACCCTGGAAAACGTGATTCGCAAGATCGACAAGGAAACCCGTAACCGTTTCAAGGATACCTTTGATCAGATTAATGGCGGTTTACAGGCGTTATTCCCAAAAGTTTTCGGCGGTGGCAGCGCTTACTTGGAACTGACGGGCGAAGATCTACTCGATACTGGGGTGACGATCATGGCGCGGCCTCCGGGCAAGAAGAACAGCACCATCCATTTGTTGTCCGGCGGCGAGAAAGCCCTGACCGCATTGGCCCTGGTATTTGCCATCTTCAAGTTGAACCCGGCGCCGTTCTGCATGCTCGACGAAGTTGACGCGCCGCTCGATGACGCTAACGTTGGACGCTACGCGCGGTTGGTGAAAGAGATGTCCCAGACCGTGCAGTTCATCTATATCACCCACAACAAGATCGCCATGGAAATGGCGGATCAGTTGATGGGGGTCACGATGCACGAACCGGGCTGTTCGCGTTTGGTGGCGGTGGATGTCGAAGAAGCGATGGCAATGGTGGAGTCTTGACCCATGCCGGCAAAGAATTTTTGTAGCGTGCGGTAAGAGGCTTTACCGGCCTGGCGAAAGTGGCAAATGGACATATTTGTTCAAGGCATTTTGACAGACGGTGTAAAGTTATCTTTGGTCGTGCTAGTTTAATGTCAAATTTTCGTATGCGTGGGCAAAACGTCAGTCAGAACATAGAGTTGGCGCCACGTTTTAAAGCGGTTTGCACGTTGCTAAACCCCTTATTTTTCAGCATTTTTTATTAGAGGCACGGGATTACATGGAAATCGGTCTGCGCGAGTGGCTGATCGTCATCGGCATTATTGTCATTGCCGGTATTCTTTTTGATGGCTGGCGCCGGATGCGCGGTGGCAAGGGCAAGCTCAAATTCCGTCTGGACCGCAACCTGTCCAACTTGCCTGACGACGACGGCAGCGCCGAGCTGCTGGGGCCGCCACGTGTGCTGGACACCCATAAAGAACCGCAATTGGACGAGCACGACTTGCCGTCGATGAGCGCGCCGGTGCGTGAAGCCCGCGAGCCGTCGCCCAAGCGTGGCAAGCGCACCGCCCCGGTGGTCGCGGAACCGCGCCAGGCCGACCTGGACCTGGACGTCAATGACGGCCCGAGCTTCAGCAGCCGCGATGATGATTTCCCGGACGAGAACGCCGGCAAGAACGCTCCGCGCCAATCCGTGAACGACCAGCCGGCCGCCGAAGAAGTGCTGGTGATCAGCGTGATCTGCCGCGACGCTGCTGGCTTCAAAGGCCCGGCCCTGTTGCAGAACATCCTCGAAAGCGGCCTGCGGTTTGGCGAGATGGATATCTTCCACCGTCACGAAAGCATGGCCGGCAACGGCGAAGTGCTGTTCTCCATGGCCAATGCGGTCAAGCCGGGCACCTTCGACCTGGACGATATCGACCTGTTCAGCACCCCGGCCGTGAGCTTCTTCCTCGGCCTGCCAGGCCCGCGTCACCCGAAACAGGCGTTCGACGTGATGGTGGCCGCGGCCCGCAAGCTGTCCCAGGAACTCAATGGCGAACTCAAGGACGACCAGCGCAGCGTGCTGACCGCCCAGACCATCGAGCACTACCGTCAGCGCATCGTCGAGTTCGAGCGTCGCGCCCTGACACAGAAGCGCTGAGGTCCGATCTTAAGCGTTGCCTGTAGAATCCGTGCACTAACATATTGAGCAGCTTCGGCTGCTCTTTTGCTTTATGAGAGAACACCCATGACCGCCGCCCACACCCGCATCCTCGAACTGCGCGCTGAACTGGATCAGCACAACTACCGCTACCATGTCCTCGACGAGCCGAGCATTCCGGACGCCGAGTACGACCGCTTGTTCCACGAGCTCAAGGCCCTGGAGGCCGAGCACCCGGAACTGGTCACGCGGGATTCACCGACGCAGCGAGTCGGCAGTGCGGCGCTGTCGGCGTTCACCCAGGTCAAGCATGAGATCCCGATGCTCAGCCTGGGCAACGCGTTCGATGAAACCACCATGCTCGAGTTTGATCGCCGGGTCACCGAAGGCCTCGACCTGCCGGTGGGCGACCTGTTCGGCGGTGGCGCAGCGGTGGAATACAGCTGCGAACCGAAGCTGGACGGCCTGGCGGTCAGCCTGCTGTACCAGGATGGCGAGCTGGTTCGCGGCGCCACCCGGGGCGACGGCACCACCGGCGAGGACATCAGCGTCAACGTGCGCACCGTGCGCAATATCCCGCTGAAACTGCACGGCAGCGGCTGGCCGGCAACCCTGGAAGTGCGCGGCGAAGTGTTCATGTCCAAGGCCGGTTTCGAGCGACTCAACGCCGCGCAACTGGAAGTCGGCGGCAAGACCTTCGCCAACCCGCGCAACGCCGCCGCCGGCAGCCTGCGTCAGTTGGACTCGAAGATCACCGCCAGCCGCCCGCTGGAGTTCTGCTGCTACGGCGTGACCACCGACATCAGTGATACCCACATCGGCAACCTGCAACAGTTGAAGAAGTGGGGCATGCCCATCAGTCATGAGCTGAAGCTGGCCAAAGGCATTCAGGATTGCCTGGAGTACTACCGCGACATCGGTGAGCGGCGTAACAGCCTGCCCTATGAAATCGACGGCGTGGTGTTCAAGGTCAATAGCATCGCCTCCCAGCGTGAACTGGGCTTCCGCGCCCGCGAACCGCGCTGGGCCATCGCGCATAAATTCCCGGCCATGGAAGAGTTGACCGAACTGCTCGACGTGGAATTCCAGGTTGGCCGCACCGGCGCCGTGACGCCTGTGGCGCGCTTGAAGCCGGTCAAGGTTGCGGGCGTGACCGTGTCCAACGCCACCCTGCACAACATGGATGAAGTCGCGCGCCTGGGCCTGATGATCGGCGATACCGTGATCATTCGCCGCGCCGGGGATGTGATCCCGCAAGTGGTTTCGGTGGTCACCGAGCGTCGCCCGGAAAATGCCCGCGCCGTGCAGATTCCCGAAAGCTGCCCGGTGTGCGGCTCCCATGTGGAGCGCACGCAACTGGTCAAGCGCAGCAAGGGCAAGGAAACCGTCAGCGAAGGCGCGGTGTACCGCTGCGTCGGGCGCCTGGCCTGTGGCGCGCAGCTCAAGCAGGCGATCATTCATTTCGTCTCGCGCCGCGCCATGGACATCGATGGCCTGGGTGACAAGACCATCGAGCAACTGGTGGATGAAAAACTGATTGGCTCACCGGCCGACCTCTACAAGCTCAAGTACGAGCAGATCATCGACCTGGAAGGCTTTGCCGATATTTCCAGCAAGAAGCTGATCACTGCTATCGAAAACAGCAAGACCCCGACCCTGGCGCGGTTTATCTATGCCCTGGGCATTCCCGACGTGGGCGAGGAGACCGCCAAGGTGTTGGCGCGTTCGCTGGCATCCCTGGAGCGCGTACAGAAGGCCTTGCCGGCAGTGCTGACGTACCTGCCGGACGTGGGCCTGGAAGTGGCGCACGAGATCCACAGCTTCTTTGAAGACAGCCATAACCAGGACGTGATCGGTGCGCTGCTGTCGCCAGACGAATGCGGCCTGCAATTGCAGGACCAGGGCGACCTGAGTGCCGAATTCGCCGCCAGTACCACGCTGGGCGGCTTGCTCGACAAGTTGCATGTGCCAAGCGTCGGCCCCGGCGCCGCGCAGAAACTTGCGGACAAATTCGGCACCTTGGAAGGCGTGATCAAGGCCGACTGGCTGGATATGCGCCAGGCGCTGCCCGAAAAGCAGGCCAAGGCTGTGCGTGAGTTCTTCGATAACGCGGACAACGCCAACCATGCCCTGGCCATCGAGCAGCAGCTCAAGGACTTCGGCATGCACTGGCTGAGCGAGAAGAAGGTCGTCGAAGGCTTGCCCGAAGCGGGGCACACCTGGGTGCTCACCGGTTCCCTGGAGCTGATGAGCCGCGACGTGGCCAAGGAAAAACTCGAAAGCCTCGGCGCCAAGGTAGCGGGTTCCGTCTCGGCGAAAACCCACTGCGTGGTGGCGGGGCCGGGCGCCGGCTCCAAGCTGGCGAAGGCGAGCGAGTTGGGCCTGAAGGTACTGGATGAAGAAGCCTTCGTCGCCTTCCTGGCCAAGCACAACATCACGGTCTGATCCGGGCTTTGTGGCGAGCGGGTTCGCTGTGGCGAGCGGGCTTGCCCCGCGTCGGGCTGCGCAGCAGCCCCCTCCCAACCATCACCAAAGTGGAACGATCCTGAACAGAAAGTGATCTAGTCTCGGTCACCCAGGGAGAGATCGCCATGTTCCGCTACTTCGAGCAACTCAGTTCTCGCATCGCTGCCCCCTTCGTAGCCGGCACATCCCGCGACAGCAAGGTGTGGCAGTGCCGCTGCGGCCAATCTCTGTTCTTTCGCAACAGCCAGTGCCTGGCCTGCCAGGCGCTGCTGGGCTACCAACCCCAGCAAGCCCGGCTGGACTCCCTGCAGCCCGGCCCGGTCGAAGGCACCTGGCTGCAGGACGGCAACCTCGACGCCGGCGCCTTCCGTCGCTGCGCCAACCTCGACACCCCGGCCGCCTGCAACTGGCTGATCCCGGCCCACAGCACCGCGCCGCTGTGTGTGGCCTGTAGCCTGAACCGCACCATTCCTGACCTGTCGATCCCGGAAAACCATGAACGCTGGCGAAAAGTCGAAACCGCCAAGCGCCGGTTGGTCGCGCAATTGATCAGCCTGGGGTTGCAAGTGGTGCCCAAAAGCGTCGACGAAGACACCGGCCTGGCCTTCGATTTTGTCGGTATCGACCTGGAAGGCAACGCGCCCATGACCGGCCACGCGAACGGCCTGATCACCCTCGACATCAAGGAGGCCGACGACGCCCACCGTGAAAAGGTCCGCGTCCAGATGCGCGAACCCTACCGCACGCTGCTCGGTCACTTTCGCCATGAGGTCGGCCATTACTACTGGGATCGCCTGATCGCCAATACCCACTGGCTAGAACCGTTTCGCAACCTGTTCGGCGACGAACGTGCCAGTTATGCCGAAGCCCTCGACCAGCACTACCAGCACGGCCCACGTGCCGACTGGCAGCAAACCTGCGTCAGCGCCTACGCCACCATGCACCCCTGGGAAGACTGGGCAGAAACCTGGGCGCACTACCTGCATATGATGGACGCCGTCGACACCGCCCTCGGCTTTGGCATGAGCGCCCGCGAGATGGACCTGGACTACCAGCCATTTCCCCTCAGCACGCTCTATGATCCCGAACACCCTGGCGGCGCGGCATTCCTGTCATTCGTCAACGCCTGGATCGAACTGGCCGGCATGCTCAACGAACTGTCGCGCAGCATGGGCCAGCCGGATTTCTACCCCTTCGTGCTGCCACCGGCGGTGATCGCCAAGCTGCATTTCATTCACCTGGTGATCCAGGAAGAGGGCGGCCGAGCGGATGAGGTGGTACTGGCACAATGATGAGCACTGTGGGAGGGGACTTGCCCCCGATGGCGCTGGGTCAGTCACCTGTTTATTGGCTGATGTACCGTCATCGGGGGCAAGCCCCCTCCCACAGATGCTGTTGGCGGTGACAAGTACTTGAACCCCTTCATATTTTTAATCCGTCCCCAACGGTTGTAACTTCCGATGAGATCGGTACAATGGCCCCGCTTGCCGAGAGGCAGGCGTCGTTATGGTGACCCCATCGGTCCCCCCGCAACGATTACCCGTGAACCTGGTCAGAGCCGGAAGGCAGCAGCCACAGCGGGAACATTGTGTGCCGGGGTGTGGCTGGTGGGGTTGCCTCCATAACGCTCCTCCTTGCAGTACCTGTTCAAATTCAAATCAAAAATGCTTTCACGCCATCTGCCATCGGGCAGTCCATGGCGGCATACTCCAGTGCCTGGCATCCGGAGACAGCACACGTGGAAAAAGTCGACGACCTCACTCGCGAAAAACTGCGGGAATGGCAGATGCGCCGCCTGGAGATCAAGGACCGCATTCAATCCCACCCTGAGCAGACCCTGGAATTGTCGAGGGTGCTGGACCTCATGGACGACGAACATGCGGAAATTCTCAGCCAGGCGGAAATGATCCGCTCTGCGCAAGTGGCTGATGAGCCCGCGCAGCCACCGCTGGCGGGCGCTTGCACGCTGCAATTGAACGTGGCCGCGCAGAGTGCCGAAGACTTGCGTCGCTTGCTCGATATGGCTGTGTTCGAACTCCAGCAACAGATCAATGCGATGGCGGCTGTGGCTGACGCAGGCCCTCATTGCGGCGGTATGTCGGGCTCGCTGGGCGAGTATCGGTTTGAACTGGGCGGTCAGGGCAATGCCTGACTCCCTGGCGGCGAGGCACTATGCAACCTGAACACTTCGATTTATCCAGCCCGGTCTTCCTGCCTGTCACGGAGCAAACCTGCACGACCCTGCTCGGCTCGGACGGCGCCCAGGCCCTGGTCGGCCTGACGAATCCGGAGCTGGCCGCCGTACTGGTCATCCAGAACCTGGCCCAGGCCGCGGAAAAAGACCTGACCTGCGCAGGCGCCGAGCGCATTCTGACCAAGTTGCTCGACTGGTCGGTGGACACGCAGGCAGGGGGCGCCGCGACGCTGCTGTCCGAAGCCCAGCGACTGTTCGACCCGCGCAAGCTCTACTTCGGTTTCAACGCGCTGAAAAGTGTCAACCTGCGCCTGTTGTCGGCTGAAGAGGTCGCCGCGCGGGATTACCTGCTGCCTACGGGAAAATGGGATATCGGCTACAAGGTCCGCCACCTGCGCAGCAATGACCCCTTCAGCCAGCAGATGATCACACCCCGCCAGCGTGAGCGCTGGCTCAGCCCGGCCCAAGACAAACTGGTGCGTACCTTCCGCGCCAACCTCAACGAAGACCTGCACGTCCAAGGCTACGCCGGCATCGGCAAGAGCCACCTGCTCGGCGCCTTGATGGAGTGCCTGCGCCCCGCTCAGACCCTGGTGCTGGCCCGCACGGGGGCAAAACTGGCGACCCTGCGTGAGCGCATGGGGCTGGGGAAGGACAGCAAGGCGGGTTCGACCTTCGCTGCGTTCGCCAAGGCGCTGCTGCAGGGGCCACGCCCTACCGTGCAGGGCACGCCGGCCAGGTTGCCCGGCAAACATGAAGTGTCTGAGGCCCTGAATATCCACGGCTGGCGAGGGCACGAGGGCGTGGCGACGCTGGATATCTGTCTGAAGGTGCTCGAAAGCTATTGCCACTCCAGCCATCACAGCCTGTCGGCCAGGCACCTGCCGCATTTCAAGCACCCGTTGTCCAGCGTGGATACCCAGGCGTTGCTGGAGTATTCCATCCGGTTGTGGACGTACCTGGAGGCCAACCCACAGTGGGCCGGCCAGACTGCTTTCGCGGCGCTATGGCTGATCAAGCGTGCGAGTCTCGAAGGCTGTGTGGTGCCGCCTCGCTATACCCATGTGTTGATCGATGAAAGCCAGGACATCCCGCCTTCGTTGCTGCAGATCATCGAGCGTGGCCGCCAAGTCTTGATCACCCTCGGCGATGAATACCAATTGGCCAGCGGTGTGATGGTGCGAAGAAAGCGCGAAGTCCGACACACCGACATCAATTATTCGGTGCGCTCGGGTCGCAACGTCGAGCGCCTGGTCAACCCGTTGATCAGTGTGCACTCACAAAAGTGCAAGACCCCCTTCGAAGGCGCACGGGACGCGGACGTCGGCATCGAACATTACCCCCAGGGCTTCGTACCGCCGGAAGGCTGCGTGGTGTTGACCGCCTCCCATTGGGACACCATGAAATGGGCCATCCAGTTGCAGCAGGCCAACTGCCCGTTCGGGTTCTTCGACACTGCGGCGCAGCAGGATCTGCAGCGTTTCATGATCAGCGTCATTGCCTTGTTCAAGCCGGAGTTCTACAGCAACGAGCACAACGACAACGGCCCTCACGCCTATTTCAGTGACATGCATGACTGGCAGCAGGTGCGCGACGCCAGCCAGTTCGACGAGGCGTTTCTGTGGGTCGAGAGCGAGCTGGAAAAAGGCTTCAATGTCGCCGACATCACGCGCTTGAACCGGCTGGGCGGCGTGCCCGGCAAACGTTGCCTGCTGATGCTGGCGGCAGAGGCGGGCGGCATGGAGTTTGACCGGGTGCTGCTGACGCCCGAGTTGCTGACCAACGTGAAGTTCAAGGACGCCTACGCGTTCGACCAACGGCTGTGCGAGGTGTATATCGCCATTTCCCGCGCGCGGATGCAGCTTTACCTGCCTTACGACGTGGTCGAGTGGATTGATTTCCACACGTATCAGAAAACCCGGGAGTTCCACGGTTACTGATTGATTTAATTCGGCTGTTTCACAACTTTTGCAGGTCGCTCTGGACAACCCAAAACCACCTTGCTAGTTTCCGCCAGCTACTTGTTTCAGAGTGTGACAAGTACGCGAGGTTGATATTGAAGTGCCATCACTTCTTTAACTAACAAGGATGTCTGTGATGAAAAGCCTGCAAGGGTTGCCCCGTCTTATCAGTGCTTCGGTAGGCGCGCCCGGCAAAGCCCGCAACTTGCCCGCCGATGTGCAGTGCGTCCAGTATTTATTCAATCTGATCATTCCGAAAATGGGTTTCCCGCTGGCCGAAAACGGCAAGTGCGATGGCCAATTGGTGCAATGCATCAGCCAGTATCAATTCCGTCATCTCAAATATGCCCACCCTGATGGCGTGATCGACCCGACTGGTAAAACCTTCAACAGCCTGATCGAAGAAGCGGTGAAAGTGCCGGTGAAGGCGTTCCCGAGCATGCGTATCCCGAGCTTTCTGAATGTGTTCGGCAACAATCAGGGCGACGCAGTGCAGGCCACGGTCAATGTGTACCTGGACCGCATGCGCGCGATGATCGAGGCCGAGAAGCGCAACCGCCAATTGATGCTGCAGGCCACGTGCGACGGGGGCATGACCCTCAGCGAGACGGATTTCCAGAATGCCGCTACGCAGTTGGGTGGCGGTATTTCGGTGAACATCATCAAGGCCTTCGCCACGGTGGAATCCGGCGGCCGTTCGGGTTTCGGCCCGGCCAAGTTGCCGGTAATCGCGTTCGAAGGGCACCTGTTTCGCAAGTACACCAAGCACATCTACGACCAGGCGCATCCGCTGCTGTCCTACCCCTACAAGAAAAAAGCCGGGCCGCAGTGGCAGACCAATAACAAGGACCAGACCAAGGCCTGGGAAACCATGGCCACCGCGTTTGCGCTGGATCAGGAAGCCGCGTTGATGTCGGCGTCCTGGGGCATGTTTCAGATCATGGGCTTCAACTACGCGTCCTGCGGCTACAAGACGGTGTTTGAATTCTCTGCGGCATTGAAAGTGAATGCCGGTAACCAACTAAAGGCCTTCCTCGGTTTTTGCAGCAAGAGCCCGGCGTTGATGAAAGCCATGAAAGCCAAGGATTTTACCGGCATGGCGCGTAACTATAATGGCGAGGACTATGGCAACTATGACGTCCTTATGCAGAAAGCGTACGAGAAACTTGAAGGGAAAAAATAAGATGATCCGTTTTCTAGCGATGGGCCTGTTGTCGTTGTGTGCTGTAGCCCCTGCGTTTGCCGGTTCGCCCGCGTTGCATTCGGGCAAGTACGAAGGGCTGATGCTGGCGGTGACGCCTGAGCATCAGGTGGAAGGTTACTACTCGGAGGAGATGGGCGAAGGCGTGACCCGCAGTTGCGCGTTCTACCTGCAGGGCAAACCCGCGGCGTTGACCACCTGGGCCGACGCCACCTACCCCGGCAGCGTGGCACCCTCGTCCGATGGCGTGACCCTGACCGTGGCAGAAGGCCGCCAGCATCCGGGTTGCCTCAATGTGCTGATGCCGGAGATCGCCACCGGCCTGGACCTGAGCCAGACCGCCAACACGAAATGGATCGGCCTGGTGAAGGTGTCCGCCGACAAGGCTTACCTGCTGAAAAACCCAAGCGCCAAGGCCGCCAAGCGTCCGTACATCGTCAAGAATGACGTAGTGGGGGTCCTGGCCTTCAAGGATGGCTGGGCCCAGGTCGAGTTCATCAATGCCGATGATCGTTCGTTTACCGGGTGGATCAGCCAGGATCAGTACAGCCGTCTGGCGGCACCCAAAAGCTGATCAGCCGAAGGTTTCGCGCAACAACCCGGCAAACGCATCCCGTGCCAGGTGCCGCTGGGTGTCCTTGTGCCAGAACAGCAGGTTGTCCACCGCCTGCAGTTCCTCGAACCGGTACGACGCCAATTGGTTGGCCTGTTCATAGCGGGCCAGGATGCCCTCCGGCGCCAGTGCCACGCCAATTCCCGCACTGACACAACCGATGATCGTGCCCCAGCTGGCATAGCTGGCAATGGCCGGCTTGAACGCGTGGGGCTTGACCCAGTTCTCCAACGCCGCTCGATAAGGGCAGCCGGGCGGCCATACCAGCAGCGTGCGGCCGGCCAGGTCTTCGGCGCTGTGGATCGGTGCGCTGGAGGCGCTGGCGATCAACACCAGGCGTTCACTGTAGACCACGCTGTGTTCGAGCTTTGCGCGTTTGTTGCCCGCGGCCACCAGCGCCACGTCCAGGCGGTGGTGTTGCAGGTCATCGAGCAGTTCGCCCCAGGCGCCGGTCACCAGCTCCAGGCTGACATCCGGGTAGCGCCGATGGTATTCGGCCAGCAACGGCGGCAGGCGTCCGCTGGCGCTGGACTCCACAGCACCGATACGCAGGGTGCCACGGGGGATGGCATTGGCATCGACGGCGCGTTTGGATTCGTCCACCAGGGCCAGGATCCGTTCGCAATATTCCAGGAAGATCTCACCGGCCGCACTGATCGCCAGCCCGCGTCCGGCACGGATAAACAGCGGTGTGCCCAACTCGCTTTCCAGCTGCTTGATGCGCGTGGTGATGTTGGACGGCACACAATGCAATTGCACGGCGGCCTGGGCCACGCTGCCGGTTTGTGCCACGGCGCGCACCATTTTCAGTTGGGCCAGTTCCATTGCTCAGTTCCAGTGATTTCAGAAGTCAGAAACGGTTAATTGTCCTGCGCGTTGCTCGGGCGAAGACTGACGGCATTCCTTCCCCGTTTTCGGATACCGTCGATGAACACCCCGTCACCCCTGAAGCTTACGCTAGTCATCGCCAGCGTCATCCTCTGTTGGGCCTATTCGCCGATTGGCGTGCACACGGGCCTGCACAGCTACAGCCCTGGCCAGCTTGCGCTGCTGCGGTTTCTGATCGCCTCGCTGTTCATGGCCGGCGTGGCGCTGGTGCTCGGCATCGGTCGGCCACGCCTGCGGGATCTGCCGTGGCTGTTGGTGTTGAGTTTTTTCGGCGTGTTCCTGCACCACACCAGCCTCAATTATGGGCAGCAATTCGTGACGGCGGCGGCGTCCAGTGTGCTGGCACAATCGGCGCCGCTGTTCAGCGTGTTGATCGCGTTCTTCTGCTTGAAGGAGCGGGTCAGCCTCTGGCGCTGGAGCTGCGTGCTGCTGGGGTTGCTCGGCGTGCTGGTGGTGATCTGGGGCGATCACGGCGTGGGTGATATTGACCCGCGCGGCTTGCTGATTCTGCTGGCGGCAGTCTCATGGAGCCTGTACTTCGCCATCCAGAAACACTACGCCCATCGCTACAGCCCGCTGGCGATGGCGTGCTACATGGTCTGGGCCGGCACCTTGATGCTCTGCGTGAACCTGCCGGGCCTGCCGGCTGCGGTGGTACAGGCGCCGTTGCCCGAGAACCTCGCGGTGCTGGTGCTCGGGGTTTTCCCCAGCGCTCTGGCGTACCTGGCCTGGGGCTATGTGTTGAAACATGTCGAGGTCAGCCGCGCCTCGGTAGCGATGTACCTGATCCCCCCGGTGGCGATGACGATGGCGGCCACGCTGCTCGGTGAGCACATCGCCCTGCAAGTGGTGCTGGGCGGCGTGATCGTGCTGGCCAGCGTGGCCGCCATCAGCCTGGAGGAGCGCTGGCGGTCAGCCGCTCAGGCAAAACGCGCGCAGCCGGTGGCCATCGAGGTCCTGGGCGACGAAGGTGTAGCCGAAATCCAGGGTGGTCGGTGACTGGATGATGGTTGCGCCGCGCTCTACCCATTGATCATGCAGCGCGTCCACCGCGGCCTGGTCAGCCAGGGACAGGCCCACTTCGCCGCCACCCCCGGTGAGCCGGGCCGCCGGTTCCACGGTATGACGCGACCACAGCCCCAGCTTTACGCCATTGTCGAGAATGAACAGCGCGAAGGTCGGGTTGAGTTCCACGGGCGGCTTGTCCAGCAGGCGGCTATAGAAGTTGGCGCTGGTGGCCGGGCTGTCGACGTACAACAGGAAGTAATGGGCGAGGGTGTTCATGCAGGCTCCTTGGGAATGCGTGTTCGATTCGATGGAGCCAAGTCTATAAGGCGGCATTGTCAGTTTCTGTCAGGAGTCTCACCGGTGTAGAGCCGGATGATCTGCTCGATCTCGCCCGACTGCTGCATGCGCAGCAAGGTACGCAGGATCAGCTGCACCGGCACTTTCGGGTCGTTGCGCACGATGCAGCCCAGGCGCTGCTCATCAATCACCGCAACCTTGTGCAGCCGCTTGCCGACCGGCATGCGTTGGTTGAACCGCTCGAGTATCCATTCGTTGCTCACCGCAAACTTGAAGCGCCCGGCCACCAGTTTGTGCAGCACCTGCTCTTCGCTGCGCGCGTCGTCGCGGCTGAGCTGGCCTCTGGCGAACAGAGGGTCGAGGGACGCGTAGCGGTAGTTGAGCACAGTGCCGATGGCCTGCGGTGCGAGTGTGTCCAGCTGTATCGGCTTCGGGGGGATGTGGGTGCTCACCAACAGGTTGCGCTGCACCATCAGCGGCACGCTCCAGACGTAATCGCCGGACGCTTCGTCGACCCAGGCCTGGGTGACATAACAGCGCACATCGATATCGCCATGCTCCATGGCGCTTGAGATACGCGCCCGTGCCAACACATGGAATTCGGCCGGCCGTCCGACCTGGGTAGCCAGGCTCAACATCAGGTCATACAAAATGCCCTGGGTGGGCCGGTCGTTGTCCAGTTGCACCATGGGCATCGCCCAGCTGTCGGAAACCGAGAAACGCAACGGTGCGGGCGCTGCCAGGCAAGCCGTGGTGATCATCCATAAAGCGCCCAGGACTACGCGCATACACACTCCGGGTTCATGCCTTTTTGGGGCCAACCAGGCAAGCTTAGTCAGATTAGGCGAGCGTGCCGGATGCAATTTCCCCCTTGCTCCGCTAGCATTACCGGCTTCCGCTTCCCAGTTGCGACGGTTTTCGATGAGTTATCAGGTTCTTGCACGTAAATGGCGTCCGCGCTCGTTCCGCGAAATGGTCGGCCAGACCCATGTGCTCAAGGCTCTGATCAATGCCTTGGACAGCCAACGGCTGCACCACGCCTACCTGTTCACCGGTACCCGTGGGGTGGGCAAGACCACCATTGCGCGCATCATTGCCAAGTGCCTGAACTGTGAAACCGGTATCACTTCGACGCCCTGCGGCACCTGCTCGGTGTGCAAGGAAATCGACGAAGGGCGTTTCGTCGACCTGATCGAGATCGACGCCGCGAGCCGCACCAAGGTCGAAGACACCCGCGAGTTGCTCGACAACGTGCAGTACGCGCCCAGCCGTGGCCGCTTCAAGGTCTACCTGATCGACGAAGTGCACATGCTGTCCAGCCATTCCTTCAACGCCCTGTTGAAAACCCTGGAAGAGCCGCCGCCCTACGTCAAATTCATCCTGGCCACCACCGATCCGCAGAAACTTCCTGCAACCATTCTGTCGCGGTGCCTGCAGTTCTCCCTGAAAAACATGACCCCCGAGCGCGTGGTCGAGCATTTGACTCATGTGCTGGGCGTCGAGAACGTACCGTTCGAAGACGACGCGCTGTGGTTGCTCGGTCGCGCCGCCGATGGTTCGATGCGCGATGCCATGAGCCTCACCGACCAGGCCATCGCCTTTGGTGAAGGCAAGGTCATGGCCGCCGACGTGCGCGCCATGCTCGGCACCCTCGATCACGGCCAGGTCTTCGACGTGCTGCACGCGCTGATCGAAGGCGACGCCAAAGCGCTGCTCGAAGCCGTGCGCCACCTGTCGGAGCAAGGCCCGGACTGGAACGGCGTGCTCTCGGAAATTCTCAATGTGCTGCACCGTGTCGCCATCGCCCAGGCGCTGCCCGAAGGCGTCGACAACGGCCATGGCGACCGCGACCGCGTGCTGGCCCTGGCCCAGGCGCTGCCGGCTGAAGATGTGCAGTTCTACTACCAGATGGGCCTGATCGGTCGCCGCGACTTGCCCCTGGCGCCCGACCCGCGCGGCGGCTTTGAAATGGTGTTGCTGCGAATGCTGGCGTTCCGGCCCGCTGATTCGGCAGACGCGCCGAGACAGCCGCTAAAGCCAGTGGGGATCAGCCAGGCCACAGTTGATTCCGCCAAACCAGTGGCTGGCGCGGCGCAGGTCGCACCAGTGGTTGCTGCACCTGCACCGGTGCCTGAACCTGTGGCAGCTGCGCCAGTGGTCGAGCCGGCACCCATTGTCGAGCCCGAGCCGGTCGTCGACCTGCCCTGGAATGATCCGGTCGAAGCAGACGCCGAGGCCGAGCAAGCGCCCGCCGTGGAGCCCGTGCTGGAAACCAGCGGCGAGCAGCCCGAACTGACACCGATGCCCACGCCGACTCCGGATAGCGTGGTGCCGGATGCCCCCGAATGGGTGTCTGCCCCCGTCCCCGAGCCGACCGTGGCCCAGGTGGAAGCCGCCACGCCGGGTATCGACCTCGACGACGAACCGCCGCTGGACGAAGACTACATCGAGCCGGACATGGATTCGGCCTACAGCTACCTGGACGACCTGGCCAGCGAGCACACCGCCGAACCGGCCCCCGAGCCCGAAGCGGAACCCGCTGCGGCCCCCGCCACCGGCCTGGCCCTGCAATGGCTGGAGCTGTTCCCGAAACTGCCGATCTCCGGCATGACCGGCAGCATCGCCGCCAACTGCACATTGATCTCCATCGAAGGCGACCACTGGCTGTTGCATCTGGACCCGGCCCACAGCGCCCTGTTCAACGCGACCCAGCAGCGCCGTCTCAACGATGCGCTGAACCAGTACCATGGGCGCACGCTGACCATCGCCATAGAGCTGATCAAGCCCGAGCAGGAAACCCCGGCCCAGGCCGCGACTCGTCGGCGCATCAACCGCCAGCGTGAGGCCGAGGATTCGATCCATGCCGATCCGCTCATCCAGCAAATGATGCAACAGTTCGGTGCGGTCGTGCGTCACGATACTATTGAACCTGTCGAAGCCCCGGTGCCCCAAGCGTCATAAAACCGGGCTACTTATTGATCCACGTACTTTTGAGGTGATTCCCATGATGAAAGGTGGCATGGCCGGCCTGATGAAGCAGGCGCAGCAGATGCAGGAAAAGATGGCCAAGATGCAGGAAGAACTGGCCAACGCCGAAGTCACCGGTAAAGCCGGTGGCGATATGGTCAGCGTGGTGATGACTGGTCGTCACGACATCAAGCGCGTGAGCATCGACCCGAGCCTGCTCGAAGGCGTCAGCGATGATGACCGCGAAGTGCTGGAAGACTTGTTCGCCGCGGCCGTCAACGACGCTGTGCGCAAGATCGAAGCCAACAGCCAGGACAAAATGTCCGGCGTGACCGCGGGCATGCAACTGCCTCCGGGCATGAAGCTGCCGTTCTGATCGGCGTGCTTTAGCTAGACTCCAATGCCAGGCCTTGTGCCTGGCATTTTTGTTTGTGCCAATTGGATCGAACCCGGGCACGCCACGCATGGTCTGCACCCTATACCGATGGATTCGATAAAGGAGCCCCTTCATGCCTCAAGAACCGACCCTGAACCAGCGCATCGTCCTGGTCTCGCGCCCCCAGGGCGCACCCACCCCGGAAAATTTCCGCCTGGAACGGGTGAATCTGCCGGAGCTGGCAGACGGCCAGGTCCTGCTGAAAACCCTGTACCTGTCCCTCGACCCCTACATGCGCGGCCGCATGAGCGATGCACCGTCCTACGCGGCGCCGGTAGAAATCGACGAAGTGATGACCGGTGGCGCTGTCAGTCGTATCGAGCAGTCGCGTAATCCGAAATTCGAAGTGGGCGACCTGGTGGTGGGTGCTACCGGTTGGCAGAGTCACAGCATTTCCGATGGTCGCAACCTGATGCCGGTGCCCAAGGGCCTGGCCAGCCCGTCGATGGCACTGGGCGTGCTGGGTATGCCGGGCATGACGGCCTACATGGGCCTGATGGACATCGGTCAGCCCAAGGCCGGGGAAACCCTGGTGGTGGCGGCCGCGTCCGGCGCGGTGGGCTCGGTGGTCGGGCAGGTAGCCAAGCTCAAGGGCTTGCGTGTGGTCGGGATCGCGGGGGGCGCAGAAAAGTGCCGCTATGTAGTGGACGAGCTGGGCTTTGATGCCTGCGTCGATCACAAGAGCGCGACCTTTGCCGATGACCTGGCGCAGACGTGCTTCAAGGGCGTCGACATCTATTTTGAAAACGTCGGCGGCAAGGTGTTCGATGCGGTGGTGCCGTTGTTGAATCCGAAGGCTCGCATCCCGCTGTGCGGGCTGATCGCCGGCTACAACGCCCATGAAGCCCCCAGCGGGCCTGATCGTTTGCCGGCACTGCAACGTACCTTGTTGACCAAGCGTGTGCGCATCCAGGGCTTTATCGTGTTCGATGACTACGGTGACCGCCAGCCTGAATTCCTCAGCGCCATGGCGCCGTGGGTGCGCGACGGCAAGATCAAGTTCCGCGAGGATGTGGTCGACGGTCTGGAGCAGGCGCCCGAAGCCTTTATCGGTTTGCTGGAAGGGCGCAATTTCGGCAAGTTGGTGGTACGCGTCGCGCAGGATTGAGTATTTGACGCTAATCCGGGGCGCGGGTATAAACCGCGTCTCGTTGTTTTGTCGGACCCATGCCCATGAGCTTCAGCCCCCTGATTCGCCAACTGATCGACGCCTTGCGCACATTGCCGGGTGTCGGCCAGAAAACCGCCCAGCGTATGGCGCTGCAACTGCTGGAGCGTGATCGCAGCGGCGGCACCCGATTGGCCCAGGCCTTGAGCCAGGCCATGACCGGCGTGGGTCACTGTCGCCAGTGTCGCACCCTCACCGAAGAAGAACTCTGCCCGCAATGCGCCGACCCGCGCCGCGACGACACGCTGCTGTGCGTGGTGGAAGGGCCGATGGATGTATACGCGGTGGAGCAGACCGGCTATCGCGGGCGCTACTTCGTGCTCAAGGGCCACCTGTCGCCCCTGGACGGCCTTGGCCCGGAAGCCATCGGCATTCCGCAACTGGTGGCGCGCATCGAAGAGCAGGGCACCTTTACCGAAGTGATCCTGGCCACCAACCCGACGGTGGAAGGCGAGGCAACCGCGCATTACATTGCCCAACTGCTCACCAACAAAGGTCTGATCACCTCGCGCATTGCCCATGGCGTGCCGCTGGGTGGCGAGTTGGAATTGGTCGATGGCGGCACGCTGGCGCATTCATTCGCCGGCCGCAAACCTATCGCGCTCTGACTCCATGACTTGATAACCAAGCAAGCGCTTGGTAATTTCGCTCCACCTCACCGTGGAGCTTGCCGATGTCTGCCTATCAGGACTACTTCGACCCCAGCCACCAATTGGTCCGCGACAGCGTGCGTCGCTTTGTCGAGCGCGAGATGCTGCCGGGTATCGAGCAATGGGAGGAGGCCGAAAGCTTTCCCCGGGAGTTGTACCTCAAGGCCGGAGCGGCGGGCATCCTCGGTATCGGTTATCCCGAAGCTTTCGGCGGCAGCCACGACGGTGATCTGTTTGCCAAGGTCGCGGCCAGCGAGGAACTGATGCGCTGTGGCTCCGGTGGCGTGGTGGCAGGCTTGGGGTCGCTCGATATCGGTTTGCCGCCGGTGGTCAAATGGGCCAGGCCCGAGGTCCGCGAACGGGTGGTGCCCCAGGTGCTGGCCGGCGAAAAGATCATCGCCCTGGCAGTCACCGAACCGGGTGGCGGTTCTGATGTGGCCAGCCTGCAAACCCGGGCCATTCGTGACGGCGACCATTACCGCGTCAGCGGCAGCAAGACTTTCATTACCAGCGGCATCCGCGCCGATTTCTACACCGTCGCCGTCCGCACTGGCGGGCCGGGCTTTGCCGGGATCAGCCTGCTGCTGATCGAAAAAGACACTCCCGGTTTTACCGTCGGCCAGCCCCTGAAGAAAATGGGCTGGTGGGCGTCGGACACGGCTGAATTGTTCTTCGACGATTGTCGGGTGCCCGTAGGCAACCTGATCGGCGCCGAAAACATGGGCTTTGCCTGCATCATGGGCAACTTCCAGAGCGAGCGCCTGGCCCTGGCGCTCATGGCCAACATGACCGCGCAACTGGCCCTGGAGGAAAGCCTCAAATGGGCCGCCGAGCGCGAAGCCTTCGGCAAACCCATCGGCAAATTCCAGGTGATCAAGCATCGCCTGGCGGAAATGGCCACCGCCGTGGAGGTCTCTCGGGAGTTCACTTATCGGCAGGCAGCAAAGATGGCCGCCGGTATCAGCGTGATCAAGGAGATATCCATGGCCAAGAACCTTGCCACCGACACCGCCGACCGCGTCACCTACGACGCGGTGCAGATCCTCGGGGGCCAGGGTTATATGCGTGGCAGCCTGGTGGAGCGGTTGTATCGCGACAACCGTATCCTCTCCATCGGTGGCGGCACCCGTGAGGTAATGAATGAAATCATCAGCAAGCAGATGGGCTTCTGATCTTTAGTGCCTTTCAGTGCCTCATCGGGGGCAAGCCCCCTCCCACACTTGACCGGTTCACAGATCAAAATGTGGGAGGGGGCTTGCCCCCGATGGCGTCAGCCCAGGCAAGCGTTATTGTTCAGTCAGCGCAAACTGCGTCAGGCAGAATGTCGCAATCCCCATGTCCTCCAAACGTTGCGACCCCCCCAGCTCCGGCAAATCAATGATCGCCGCGGCCTCGAAGATCTTCGCGCCCATGCGGCGTACCAGGTTCGCCGCCGCGATCAGGGTGCCGCCGGTGGCGATCAGGTCATCGAACATCAACACCGAGTCGCCTTCGCACAGGCTGTCGGCGTGCACTTCGAGGAAGGCCTCGCCGTACTCGGTCTGGTAACCCTCGGCCAGCACGTCAGCGGGCAGCTTGCCCTGCTTGCGGAACAGGATCAGCGGCTTGTTCAGTTGGTAGGCGATGATCGAACCGATCAGGAAACCCCGCGCATCCATGGCGCCGATATGGGTGAAATCGGTCTCGACGTAGCGGTGGGCAAAGGTGTCGGCCACCAGGCGCAGGGCTCGGGGCGATTGGAACAGCGGCGTGATGTCACGAAAGATCACCCCGGGCTTGGGGAAGTCGATGACGGGACGGATCAGGGATTTGATGTCGAACGAATCGAAGGTCATCGTCGAAGAGTCCTGGGGCTGGAAACGGACTCGAAGTATACCTGCGGCCTCGCCGGTTGGCGCGGCCGCAAGTGTCTGCGTCAACCGTCTAACGAACCACCGGCCAGCGCGCACAACTGGATAGGGTCGAGGATATGCACTTCCTTGCCTTCGGCGGCGATCAGCTCGTTCTGCTGGAAACGGGTAAATACGCGGGACACGGTTTCCACCGCCAGGCCCAGGTAGTTGCCGATTTCGTTGCGCGACATGCTCAGGCGGAACTGGTTGGCCGAGAAACCCCGGGCACGGAACCGCGCCGACAGGTTGACCAGGAAAGTCGCGATGCGCTCGTCGGCGGTTTTCTTCGACAACAGCAGCATCATTTGCTGGTCGTCACGAATCTCGCGGCTCATTACGCGCATCAACTGGCGGCGCAGTTGCGGCAATTGCAGGGCCAGCTCGTCAAGGCGCTCGAAGGGGATTTCGCACACCGAGGTTGTCTCCAGCGCCTGGGCCGACACCGGGTGGATCTCGGTGTCCATGCCCGACAAGCCCACCAGTTCGCTGGGCAGGTGGAAACCGGTGAGCTGTTCTTCGCCGCTGTCGCTCAGGCTGAATGTCTTCAACGCACCCGAGCGTACTGCATAAACGGAATCGAACTTATCGCCCTGGCGAAACAGGAACTCGCCTTTTTTCAGCGGGCGACCACGTTTAACGATCTCGTCCAGCGCATCCATGTCTTCCAGATTCAACGAAAGTGGCAAGCAGAGGGGGGCCAGGCTGCAATCCTTGCAATGAGCCTGGCTGTGAGCGCGCAGTTTAACTGGCTCGGACATTTCTTAAATCCTTGTGGGAAAACACACATAAGACGTAAGGGTAACGCACTGTGGGCTGGTGAGGCCAGCGTGTACAAAAAACCAGCAACGGTATAAAGAGTTTTGTGTCGCCGCCGATACAAAGTCACGAACCCTTGAGCTTGGAGGCTCGATATCATGATTTCCATCGGTGCAACGAACGCTGCACGCACTCAGGTGCAGTCCTTTGCGGAGCCGAAAGACTTGGTGGCAGAGGCCAGGCTCGCCAAGGCTGCCAAAGCGCTCAAGGACGCTACTGAGGCGCCGCTACGGGAAAAAAAGGACGAGGAGGGGGTGAAGGTGACCTTTTCCGGAGCTGCCTTGAAAGCCCTGACGGAGGCCAAGAAACCCAGCAACGACATCGAAGACAGCGGTCTGCCGGATAACGTCCAGCAGGTTCTCAAGATGATTCGCAAGCTCAAGGAGCAGATCGCCGAGAAGCAGGCCGAACTGCAAGCCGTGATGGCGGACAAGAGCCTCAGCCCCGACGAGGCACGGATCAAGGTCAGCAATCTGCAAGGGGCGCTTGCCCAGTTGCAAGCGAGCCTGATGACCGCACAAACCTCCCTGGCCAAGGCCATGAAAGGCCTCAGCGGGGAAGACGCGTTGAAGGCCGGCTCCCTCGCTATGGCGTAGGGTGTTTCAGATCACCCGCGAAAACCGCTGCCTGTTCTGGTGCTCCAGGTAGGCATCGAACACCATGCACACCGAACGCACCAGCAGGCGCCCGGCTGGCAAAACGCGAATGCCTTGGGCGTCGAGTTCGATCAGGCCATCCTCGGCCATCGCCGTCAGTTGCGGCCAGATGTCGTCGAAATACCCGCGAAAATCCATGTTGAAGGCTTGCTCGATCGTCTCGAATGCCAGGCTGAAATTGCAGATCAACTGCTGAATCACCTCCCGCCGCAAGCGATCGTCCGTGGTACAGACCAGGCCGCGACTGGTGGCCAGTTGCGCGCCGGCCAGGGTGTTCTGGTAGGCGTTGAGGTCACTGCTGTTCTGGCAGTACAGGTCGCCGATCTGGCTGATCGCTGACACCCCGAGCCCGATCAAGTCGCAATGACCGTGGGTGGTATAGCCCTGGAAATTGCGCTGCAGGGTGCCTTCTTCCTGGGCGATGGCCAACTCGTCGTCGGGCAGGGCGAAGTGGTCCATGCCGATGTAACGGTAGCCGGCCTGGGTCAGTTGCTCGATGGTGGTTTGCAGCATCAGCAGCTTTGACGCCGGGGACGGCAGTTCATCGATGTTGATGCGCCGCTGGGGCATGAAACGTTCGGGCAGGTGAGCGTAGTTGAACACCGACAAGCGGTCGGGTTGCAGCCTGATCACCTCCTCCACGGTGCGCGCAAAATTGATCGGCGTTTGCTTGGGCAGGCCGTAGATCAGGTCGACATTGATCGAGCGAAATTGCAGGGTGCGTGCGGCATCGATCACCGCGCGGGTTTCTTCCAGGCTTTGCAGGCGGTTGACTGCCCGTTGTACCTCGGGGTCGAGGTCTTGCAGGCCGATGCTCACGCGGTTGAAACCCAGTTCGCGCAGCAGGCCCATGGTGGCCCAATCCGCTTCGCGTGGGTCGATCTCGATGCCGTAGTCGCCCGAATCGTCATCCAGCAAATTGAAGTGCTGGCGCAGGCAGCTCATCACCTGGCGCAATTCGTCGTGGCTGAGAAAGGTCGGGGTGCCGCCGCCGAAGTGCAGCTGTTCCACCGGCTGTCTGGGGTCGAGGTGGCACGCCACCAGCTGGATTTCCTGCTCCAGGCGTTGCAGGTAGGCCTGGGCGCGGCCACGGTCCTTGGTGATGACCTTGTTGCAGGCGCAGTAGTAGCAGATGTTCGCGCAGAACGGCACATGCACATACAACGACAGCGGCCGCACCGCCTTGCGGCTGTCGCGCAGGGCGTGGAGCAGGTCGAAGGTGCCGACCTGGCTGTCGAATTGTACGGCGGTAGGGTAGGACGTGTAGCGCGGTCCCGCCAGGTCGTAGCGGTGAATCAGATCGGTATCCCAACGAATGGCGTCGAGCATGCGGGCGTTCCCCCGGATAGGCTAGTGGGCCGAGTCTAGGGGCTGGCCGGGGAGGCCACCTTGATTTGCATCAACAGGGAGCGGCGCTATGCCACATGGCCTTTCAATGGCCCATTAGCCAGTGCTGATGCGGACCGGGCAACGTCCAAATGCCGAATAGAATTACCAGCAAGCCACCGGCCATCCTCACGCTGCGCTTGCGCAACAGTGCCGTCACCCGTTCCGCCGCCAGTCCAGTGGCCAACAGCACCGGCCAAGTCCCCAAGCCGAATGCCAGCATCAGTAACCCGCTGTCCAGCGCATTGCCCTGGCTCGCTGCCCATAGCAGCGTGCTGTAGACCAATCCGCACGGCAACCATCCCCACAACGCGCCCAGCAGCAATGCACGCGGTACGTTGGACACGGGCAGCAAACGGTTGGCGACCGGCTGTATATAGCGCCATAGGCCGCGTCCGAGGCTTTCGATACGGGTGAGACCGCTCCACCAGCCGGCCAGGTACAGGCCCATGCTGATCAACAGCAGGCCGGCGAGCACGCGCATGAACATCGCCGCCGGGCTGTTCGCCACCGCCCAGCCGGCGAGGCCGATCAACACGCCGGCCGCGGCATAGCTGAGGATGCGTCCCAGGTTGTAGGCCAGCAGCAGTTGAAACCGGCGGCCGCGTTGCTCCTTGGGGATCGCCAGGGTCAGCGCGCCCATCAACCCGCCGCACATGCCCAGGCAATGGCCTCCACCGAGCAGGCCGAGGATCAGTGCAGAGACCAGCAGCGGCGCCAGCTCAAGCATGAGGCGGGTCTTTTGGTGGTTGTTCGGAGTGGTTGGCCTCTTCGACGCCGGCCAGGTGGTTCGGGTCCTGGTCGTCGAACAGCACGCTATGGGCCGGGCCGTCGAGGTCGTCGTACTGGCCGCTGTCCACCGCCCAGAAGAAGATGTAGATGGCCACGCCCACTAACAGCAGCGCCGCCGGGATCATTACGTATAAAGCTGGCATCTGCACTCCATGTCCGCACGGCTCACACTGGCAGCGGGCGGGTTACTGAGGGGGCTCGGGCGGCCGGCGCGCTCGGCAGGCGAGTCAGGCGCAGGGCATTGAGCACCACGGTCAACGAACTGAGGGACATGCCGATCGCGGCCCAGATGGGAGTGATCCAGCCCAGGGCGGCAAACGGCAGCATAAGGCCATTGTACAACCCGGCCCACAGCAGGTTTTCAATGATTACCCGGCGAGTGCGCCGCGCCAGAGTAAAGGCTTGCACCAGGGCGTCCAGGCGGTTTGACAGCAACACCGCATCGGCGCTGGTCTTGGCCAGGTCGGTGGCCGTGCCCATCGCCACACTGATGTCCGCGGCGGCGAGTACCGGCACATCGTTGACACCGTCGCCAAGCATCAGCACTTTGCAGCCTTGCTTGTGCAGTTGCTGAAGGACCTGCAGTTTGTCATCCGGACGCAGGCCGCCGTGGGCCTCGTCGATACCCAGCTCGGCGGCGACGCTGGCGACCATCGGCGAACTGTCCCCGGACAGCAATAGCGTGCGCCAACCCCGCGCCTTGCACGCGGCCAGCAATGCAGGCGCATCACTGCGCAGGCGGTCGTCGAGCACGAACCAGGCCAGGGCGCCGTCGCGGTCGCCGAGCAATAGCCATTGGCCGCAAACCTCCGGCGCTGCCGGGATCGGGCAACCACTGAGTTCGCAGACAAAGCCCGGCTGGCCAATGCGCAATACGCGCTCGCCGACGCGACCTTCAAGGCCCAGTCCTGGCGAACTGACGACCTCATCGGCGGCCACTGGCGCACGCCCAAAGGCGCGGGCAATCGGGTGTTCGGAGCGGTTTTCCAGGGCGGCGGCGAGGCTCAGGCACAGGTCGGTACTCAAGGTGCCCAGCGGGCGTATGGCTCTCAACGCCAGGCGCCCTTCGGTGAGGGTGCCGGTCTTGTCGAAGATCACCGTGTCGATCTGGTTGAGCCCTTCCAGCACATGGCCGCGCGTCAACAGCAGCCCGAGTTTGTGCAAGGTGCCGGTGGCGGCGGTGAGGGCGGTAGGTGTCGCAAGGGACAACGCGCAGGGGCAGGTCGCCACCAGCATCGCCAGCACAATCCAGAACGCCCGCGACGCATCCAGCTCCCACCACAGCAAGCCGATCAGCGCGGCGGCGATCAGCGAGCACAACAGGAACCACTGTGCGGCGCGGTCGGCGATCTGCGCCAGGCGTGGTTTATCGGCCTGGGCGCGCTCCAGCAGGCGCACGATGGCGGACAGGCGCGTGTCATGGCCCAGGGCACGTACTTCGACGGTCAATGCCCCCTCGACATTCAGCGTGCCCGCCGTGACCGCATCGCCGCTTTGGCGCGGTTGCGGCAGGTACTCACCGGTGAGCAGGGATTCATCGATGCTCGATTGCCCGTCGAGGATCACGCCATCCGCCGGCAGCACGGCGCCGGGGTGCACCAGCACGCGGTCGCCCAGGGTCAGTTCGGGGAGCAGGATGCGCTCGCTCTGGCCGTCGGCCTTGAGTCGCAGGCACGAGGCGGGCAGCAGGTTCACCAGTTGCGCCGTCGCGGCGGCCGTGCGCTCCCTGGCGCGGCGCTCCAGGTAACGGCCGGCCAGCAGGAACAACGCAAACATGCCCACCGCATCGAAGTACAACTCGCCCACGCCGGTGATTGCCGTCCAGATGCCCGCCAGGTAAGCCCCGCCGATGGCCAGGGACACCGAGACATCCATGGTCAGGTGGCGCGTGCGCAAGTCGCGCAAGGCGCCCTTGAAAAACGGTGCGCAGCTGTAGAACACGATGGGTGTTGTAAGAAACATCGCCACCCAGCGCAGGATCACGTGCAGCTCCGGGCTCAGGTCGATATTGAATTCCGGCCAGGTAGCCATGGTTGCCATCATTGCCTGGAACCACAGCAAGCCGGCCACGCCCAATTGGCGCAGGGCCAGGCGATTTTCGCCGGCCAGCTGCTCGGCAGCGCGATCGGCCTGATAGGGGTGAGCGGCGTAGCCGATATGGCGCAGTTCACTGAGCAGTTGGCTCAATGGCAGTTGCCCATCAACCCAACGAACGTGCAGGCGGTGGTTGGACAGGTTCAACCGCGCCTCGGCCACGGCGGGCAGGCTGCGCAGGTGTTTCTCGATCAGCCAGCCGCAGGCGGCGCAGCTGATGCCCTCCATCAGCAGGGTGGTTTCGGCCAGCTCGCCCTCGTGGCGCACGAAGGGTTTCTGCACGTCGGCGCGGTCATACAGCGCCAATTCGTCCACTAGTTGCACCGGCAACGCCTCAGGGTTGGCCGAGGCTTCGCTGCGGTGCTGGTAATAACTTTCCAGGCCACCGGCCACGATGGCTTCGGCCACGGCCTGGCAGCCGGGGCAGCAGAGTTCGCGGCGCTCACCGAGGATGACCGTGGTGAAACGGCTACCGGAGGGGACGGGGAGGGCGCAGTGGTAGCAGGGGGTGGTCATGGCTTGGGAATCTATGGTGGCTGGTAGGGCCTCATCGGGGGCAAGCCCCCTCCCACGTTTGACTGATTTCACCAATAGATATGTGTAAACCCAATCCAGTGTGGGAGGGGGCTTGCCCCCGATGCGCGAAGCGCAGGCTTTTTACTTTTTCAGGTCTTCGGCACCCTGCAACGGTTCATCACCCAGCAGCAAGTCCTTGTCGTGGCTGACTTGTTCTTCCTCGAACATGCGCCAGGTCCGGTCGCCTTCCACGCCGAGCAACTCGACGAACCGCCGGCCTTCGACCTTGTCGGTGACCTGGCCGATGTAGCGGCCGGGCTCGCTGTCGCTGCGGGCCAGGTTGATCTTGCGGTCTTTCTCCGGCTGGGTCGGGGAAATCAGGTTCAATTCCAGGGTTTTCGGGTTGCTGTAGCCGGTGAGGTTGACCTCGACTTCACCGGTCAGCTCATCCAGGTGCACCTTGGCGCGCAGTTGCAAGGTCTGGGCCAGCAGCTCACGGTCCAGGGAGCGGTTGATGCCTTTGCCGGCCTCGTAGTAGTTGTCGTTGACCAGGTTGTCCGGGTTGTTGACCGCGATGGTCACCATGGACAGGGTCAAGGTCACCGAACAGGCCAGGATGCCGATGATGATCCACGGCCAGAGGTGCTTGTACCAAGGGCTTGCGGCGGTTGCTACGGACATTGTTCGGTTCCCTGTTAGCGGACTTGAGGGCCGATGAATCGGCTCTTGGCTTCAATATGGACGCTGGCGTCATCGGCATCGGTGAGGATGAATTTCACCTCGTTGGTGCTCGACGGCAATTGTTCCGGCGCACTCGACAGCTCCACCGGCATGCTGACGATATCGCCGGCCGCCACCTTGATCTCCCGGCGGCCTTGCAGCTTGAGGTCGGGCAGGCCGGCGGCATCGAGCACGTAGGTGTGGTCGCGTTGGTCCTTGTTCATGATCTTCAGGCTGTAGACGTTTTCGATGCGGCCTTCAGCGTTCTCGCGGTACAGCACGCGGTCCTTGCTCACGTCGAAACCCACCAGAGAGCGCATGAAGAACGCCGCCACCAGCAGGCTGATCATCGCCAGCAACACCAGGGCGTAGCCGATCAGGCGCGGGCGCAGCTTGTGGGTTTTCTGCCCGGACAGGTTGTGCTCGGTGGTGTAGCTGATCAGGCCGCGCGGGTACTCCATCTTGTCCATGATGTTGTCGCAGGCATCGATACAGGCGGCGCAGCCGATGCACTCTATCTGCAGGCCGTCGCGGATGTCGATACCGGTGGGGCACACCTGCACGCACATCGTGCAATCGATGCAATCGCCCAGGCCCTGGGCCTTGTAGTCGGTGCCTTTTTTACGCGGGCCGCGCAGTTCGCCGCGGCGTGGGTCGTAGGAAACGATCAGGGTGTCCTTGTCGAACATCACGCTCTGGAAGCGCGCGTACGGGCACATGTAGATGCACACCTGTTCGCGCAGCCAGCCGGCGTTGCCGTAGGTGGCAAGGGTGAAGAAACCCACCCAGAAATACGACCAGCCATCGGCCTGGCCGGTGAAAAAGTCGAACACCAGTTCGCGGATCGGCGAGAAGTAGCCGACAAAGGTCATGCCGGTGACAAAGCCGATCAACAGCCACAGGGTGTGCTTGCTGAATTTGCGCAGGAATTTGTTGGCGCCCATCGGTGCCTTGTCGAGCTTGATGCGCTGGTTGCGGTCGCCTTCGGTGACCTTCTCACACCACATGAAGATCCACGTCCACACGCTCTGCGGACAGGTGTAGCCGCACCACACGCGACCGGCGTACACCGTGATGAAGAACAGGCCAAACGCGGCAACGATGAGAATGCCCGAGAGCAGGATGAAGTCCTGGGGCCAGAAAGTTGCCCCGAAAATGAAGAACTTGCGCTCGGGCAGGTTCCACCACACGGCCTGGTGGCCACCCCAGTTCAGCCACACCGTGCCGAAGTACAGCAGGAACAGACCGGCCCCGCCGAGCATGCGCAAGTTGCGGAACAGGCCGGTGAAGGCGCGCGTGTAGATTTTCTCTCGCGAGGCGTAGAGGTCGACGGTTTTGGCGGGCGGGGTAACGTCATGTACCGGTATCTGGTTACTCATCATTGCATCCCACGGCGGTGGAGATTTGCCTTGGCCAGTACGTGCCAGCCGGGGTCAAATTAGGGGTGTTGCAGTGGTGTAATGATACGCCCCCGGTGGTGCTGAAAGGGGGCGACCTAAGTGATCTGGATCAATTGATCTGGCAAGTATGGCCGGTTTTGGCTGGCCCGGTTCTCTGAAACACTGCGGATCCAATGTAGGGGGGGCTTGCCCCCGATTGCAGTGTGTCAATCAGTGCATCTGTCACTGATCCACCGCTATCGGGGGCAAGCTCCCTCCCACATTGGTATTGCAGCGGCTTTTATTGCTCTTCAGCCTTCTTATCCCCATGGGACAAGCTGTACACATACGCCGCCAGCAAGTGCACCTTGTCATTGCCTTGCAGCTGTTCCTGCGCCGGCATCTGGCCCTGGCGGCCCCAACGGATGGTCTGTTGCAGTTGGGCGAAGCTCGAGCCGTAGATGAAGGCGCCCGGGTGGGTCAGGTCGGGCGCGCCCATGGCAGGAGTGCCTTTACCGGCCGGGCCATGGCAGGCCACGCAGTTGGCGGCGAAGAGTTTCTCGCCGTTGGCCACATCGGCTTTCACGCCTTCGGGCAGTTTGCGCCCGTCGAGGTTGGTGAGCACGAACGCAGCCACATCGCTGACGCCTTGCTCCTTGAGGATATCCAACCAGGCCGGCATCACCGCATGACGGCCCTTCATGATGGTTTCCTTGATGGTGGCAGGCTCGCCGCCCCAGCGCCAGTCGGCATCGGTCAGGTTGGGGAAGCCATAGGCGCCCTTGGCATCGGAACCGTGGCACACCGAGCAGTTGGAGGCGAACAGGCGACCCCCCATCTTTAACGCTTGCGGGTCCTTGGCCACTTCTTCAATCGGCATCGACGCGAATTTGGCGAAGATCGGCCCGAACTTGGCGTCCGACCTGGCCATTTCCTTTTCCCATTCGTGCACGCCGGTCCAGCCGGTCTGGCCATTGGCGAAGGGGGTTTGCTTGTCGGTGTCGAGGTAGTTGTAGCCCGGCAGCAGGCCCTTCCAGTTGCCCAGGCCGGGGTACAGCGCCAGGTAGCCGAGGGCGAAGACGATGGTGCCGACGAACAGCATGAACCACCACTTGGGCAGCGGGTTGTCGTATTCCTCGATGCCGTCGAACGAATGGCCGACGGTCTCGTCGGTTTGCTCGGCGCGCTGGCCCTTGCGGGTCGACAGCAGCAGCCAGGTCAGGGCGAAGATGGTACCCAGACTGAGGACTGTGACGTACAGACTCCAGAACGTAGTCATTCTTTGTTACTCCTAGAAGCTTGCTCGACGTGCTTGATGGCTTCGGGATCATCCGCAAAGGGCAGCAAGGTCGCGTCTTCAAACTCCGACTTGCGCTTGGGGCTGAACACCCACAACGCCAGGCCGATAAAGGCCACCATCACCACAACGGTGCCCAGGCCACGAATCATCCCGATATCCATAGATCACCGTTTGCTTTTGATGATGGTGCCCAGGCCCTGCAGGTAGGCCACCAGTGCGTCCATTTCGGTCTTGCCCTTCACGGCGGCCGCTGCACCGGCGATGTCTTCGTCGGTGTAGGGCACGCCCAGGGTGCGCAAGACCTCCATCTTCTTCGCGGTGTCCTTGCCGTCGAGCTTGTTTTCCACGAGGAACGGGTACGCCGGCATTTTCGACTCAGGCACCACATTGCGCGGGTTGTACAGGTGCGCACGCTGCCAGTCATCGGAGTAACGCCCGCCGACACGGGCCAGGTCCGGGCCGGTACGCTTGGAACCCCACAGGAACGGGTGGTCCCACACGCTTTCACCGGCGACCGAGTAGTGGCCGTAGCGTTCGGTTTCGGCACGGAACGGGCGGATCATCTGCGAGTGGCAGCCGACACAGCCGTTGGCGATGTAGACGTCGCGGCCTTCCAGTTCAAGGGCGGTGCGCGGCTTCATGCCTTCCACCGGCTTGTTGGTCACGTCCTGGAAAAACAGCGGAACGATCTGGGTCAGGCCGCCGATACTCACGGCGATGACCATGAAGAAGGCCAGCAGGCCGATATTCTTCTCGACTACTTCATGCTTCATCAGTGAGCTCCCACAACGGCGATCTTGGCGGCGGCTTCGGCTTCTGCCGGGTCGGCGGCACGCACGGTGCGCCAGACGTTGTAGGCCATCAGGAACATGCCGGAGGCAAAGAATGCACCGCCCAGGGCGCGCACGATGTAACCCGGATGGCTGGCTTGCAGCGCTTCGACGAAGGAGTAGGTGAGGGTGCCGTCATCGTTGATGGCTCGCCACATCAGGCCCTGGGTGATGCCGTTGACCCACATCGAGGCGATGTAGAGCACGGTGCCGATGGTGGCCAGCCAGAAGTGCGCGTTGATCAGGCCAACGCTGTGCATCTGCGGACGGCCGAACAGTTTGGGGATCATGTGGTACAGCGCGCCGATGGAGATCATCGCCACCCAACCGAGGGCGCCGGCGTGTACGTGGCCGATGGTCCAGTCGGTGTAGTGGGACAGCGAGTTGACGGTCTTGATCGCCATCATCGGCCCTTCGAAGGTCGACATGCCGTAGAACGCCAGCGACACCACCAGGAAGCGCAGGATCGGATCGGTGCGCAATTTATGCCAGGCGCCGGACAGGGTCATCATGCCGTTGATCATGCCGCCCCAGCTCGGGGCCAGCAGGATGATCGACATCGCCATGCCCAGGGACTGTGCCCAGTCCGGCAACGCGGTGTAGTGCAAGTGGTGCGGGCCGGCCCAGATGTACAGGGTGATCAGCGCCCAGAAATGCACGATGGACAGGCGGTACGAGTAAATGGGACGTTCGGCCTGTTTCGGCACGAAATAGTACATCATCCCCAGGAAACCGGTGGTGAGGAAGAAACCCACGGCGTTGTGGCCGTACCACCACTGGATCATCGCGTCCGTGGCCCCGGCGTAGGCCGAGTAGGACTTGAACAGGCTCACCGGCAACGAGGCGTGGTTGACGATGTGCAGCATCGCCGTCACCAGGATGAACGCGCCGTAGAACCAGTTGCCCACGTAGATGTGCTTGGTCTTGCGCTTGACGATGGTGCCGAAGAACACCACGGCGTAGGTCACCCACACGATGGCGAGCAAAATGGCGATGGGCCATTCCAGCTCGGCGTATTCCTTGGTGGTGGTGTAGCCCAGTGGCAGGGTGACGATGGCGCCAACGATGACTGCTTGCCAACCCCAGAAGGTGAAGGCCGCAAGGCTGTCGGAGATCAGTCGCGTCTGGCAGGTTCGCTGCACGACATAGTAGGAGGTGGCAAACAATGCACATCCGCCGAAGGCGAAGATCACCAGATTGGTGTGCAGCGGGCGCAGGCGGCCAAAGGTCGTCCATGGCAAACCGAAATTCAATTCCGGCCAGACCAGTTGCGAGGCGATGAACACCCCGAGCCCCATGCCAAGGATCCCCCAGACCACCGTCATGATGGCGAACTGGCGGACTACCTTATAGTTATAAGCAGTCGGACTGATTGCTGTGCTCATTCTAAGGTTCCACGGTTTAGGTTTTTTTATAGGTAAAATCGGCCGCAAGTATGTAGAAAGCGAGGGGTCATTGCAACGCAATGACTGACCTGTATCAATGCGTTCCACGCCAGATTCTGCGCCCTTTCCATGTTTGGTGTAAGGACAAAATCGGAAATCGAAAGCTGATCGAGTGGACAGGAAAATTCGAGGGTCGCAACGAATGTCGTTGCGTACGCCAGGATCGGTCCGCTGTGGGAACAAGCGTAGACCCGAAAGTGAGGAGGGGAAAGTTGTGCTTTGGAGGGGTGTGACACTTGGTCGCGTACAGCGCCAGGGTTGCCGCCCCAAAATGGGGCGGCGATCAGAGGTTATTGCGCCTGGCTTTCTGGCGTTGCGCCATCAGCGTTGTGGGACAGGCTGTAAACGTAGGCGGCCAGCAGGTGCACCTTGTCATTGCCTTGCAGCACTTCCTGCGCCGGCATCTGGCCCTGGCGGCCGTGGCGGATGGTCTGCTGCAACTGCGCGAGGCTGGTGCCGTAGATGTAGCCGGCCGGTTTGGTCAGGTCGGGCGCGCCCATGGCTTCCATGCCGTGGCCTTCCGGCCCGTGGCAGGCGACACAGGTGGTGTTGAAGGCTGCCTGGCCGGCAGCCACATCGGCGCTGCTGTCGGCGGGCAGGGGCAACTTGGCCAGGTCGTGGCGAACAAAGGCCGCAACGTTTTTCACACCCTCGTCGCCGAGCATGTCACCCCAGGCCGGCATCGCCGCGTGGCGACCGTTGAGGATGGTGGTCTTGATCGCCTCGGCCGAACCGCCCCAGCGCCAGATGTTGTCCGCCAGGTTCGGGAAGCCAAACGCGCCCTTGGCGTCCGAGCCGTGGCACACCGCGCAGTTGGAGGCGAACAGGCGACCGCCCATTTTCAGCGCTTGCGGGTCTTTGGCCACTTCTTCCACGGGCATGGCCGAGAATTTGGCGAAGATCGGCCCGAACTTGGCGTCGGCCTTGGCCATTTCCTTGTCCCATTCCTTGGCCTGGGTCCAGCCGTCTTCATAGCCCGGCAACACGCCTTTCCAGTTGCCCAGGCCCGGGTAGAGGATCAGGTAGCCGACCGCGAACACCAGGGTGCCGGCGAACAGCATGAACCACCACTGGGGCAGCGGGTTGTCGTATTCCTCGATACCGTCGAAGGCGTGGCCCATGGTCTGGTCGACGCTGCCCTTGGTCTCGCCCTTGCGGGTGCCGACCAGCAGCCAGGTCAAGCCGATCAGGCTGCCGAGGGTCAGTACGCAGATCCATGTACTCCAGAATAGGGTCATGGCCGGGTGCTCCTTATTGCAGGCTCTTCTTGAGCGTCGGATGGAGAGGGTTCATCGGCGAAGGGCAGCAGGCGCGCCTGCTCGAATTCCGCATTGCGCCGGTTGTTGAACACCCACAGCGACAGGCCGATAAAGGCGATGGCAACCACCAGCGTGCCGAGGCCGCGGATGGTGCCTGCATCGAATTCAAATCCCATGGCTCACCTCTTGCTCTTGATGGCGGTGCCGAGCACTTGCAGGTACGAGACCAGCGCGTCCATCTCGGTCTTGCCCTTGAGGCTGGCCACGGCGCCACTGATGTCGTCGTCGGTGTACGGCACGCCGAGGGTGCGCATCACTTTCAACTTGGTCTCGGTGTGGCTGCTGTCGACGGCGGCGGTGACCAGCCATGGATAGGCCGGCATTTTCGACTCGGGCACCACGTTGCGCGGGTTATACAGGTGCGCGCGGTGCCAGTCGTCCGAGTAGCGTGCGCCGACGCGCGCCAGGTCTGGACCGGTGCGCTTGGAGCCCCACAGGAACGGGTGGTCCCACACACTTTCACCGGCGACCGAGTAATGGCCGTAGCGTTCGGTTTCGGCGCGGAACGGGCGGATCATCTGCGAGTGGCACTGTACGCAGCCTTCGCGGATGTAGATGTCGCGGCCTTCCAGTTGCAGCGCGGTGTAGGGTTTCATGCCCTCCACCGGCTTGTTGGTCACGTCCTGGAAGAACAGCGGGACGATCTGGGTCAGGCCACCGATGCTCACGGCAAGCACCATGAGCAGCATCAGCAGGCCGACGTTCTTTTCAATCGTTTCGTGTTTCATCACAGACTCCTCAGGCCAACTGCGCAGTGGTGGCGGCTTCGACAGGCTGCGCCGAACGCACGGTGCGCCAGGTGTTGTAAGCCATCAGGAACATGCCGCTGAGGAAGATCGCACCGCCCACCAGCCGCACGATGAAGCCAGGGTGGCTGGCCACCAGGGTTTCGACGAAGGAGTAGGTCAAGGTGCCGTCTTCGTTGACCGCCCGCCACATCAAGCCCTGGGCGATACCATTGACCCACATCGAGGCGATGTAGAGCACGGTGCCGATGGTGGCCAGCCAGAAGTGCGCGTTGATCAGGCCGAGGCTGTACATCTGCTCGCGGCCGAAGACTTTCGGGATCATGTGGTACAACGCGCCGATGGAGATCATCGCCACCCAACCGAGGGCGCCGGCGTGTACGTGGCCGATGGTCCAGTCGGTGTAGTGGGAGAGGGCGTTGACGGTCTTGATTGCCATCATCGGGCCTTCGAACGTCGACATGCCGTAGAACGCCAGGGACACCACGAGGAAGCGCAGGATCGGGTCGCTGCGCAACTTATGCCAGGCGCCCGACAGGGTCATCATGCCGTTGATCATGCCGCCCCAGCTCGGTGCCAGCAGCACCAGGGACATCACCATGCCCAGGGACTGTGCCCAGTCCGGCAGCGCGGTGTAGTGCAAGTGGTGCGGGCCGGCCCAGATGTACAGGGTGATCAGCGCCCAGAAGTGCACGATGGACAAGCGATAGGAATACACCGGACGCTCGGCCTGCTTGGGCACGAAGTAATACATCATGCCGAGGAAACCGGCAGTGAGGAAAAAGCCTACCGCGTTATGCCCATACCACCACTGCACCATGGCATCCGTCGCACCGCCATAGAGGGAGTAGGACTTGGTCAGGCTGACCGGGATTTCCAGGTTGTTGACGATATGCAGGATGGCCACGGTGATGATGAACGCACCGAAGAACCAGTTGCCGACGTAGATGTGCTTGGTGTTGCGCTTGGCCACGGTGCCAAAGAACACGATGGCATAGGCCACCCAGACAATGGTGATCAGGATGTCGATCGGCCATTCCAGCTCGGCGTATTCCTTGGAGCTGGTGTAGCCCAGCGGCAGGGAGATCGCTGCCAGCAGGATGACCAACTGCCAGCCCCAGAAGCAGAACGCGGCGATTTTCGGCGCGAACAGCTGCGTCTGGCAGGTACGCTGCACCGAGTAGAAGGAGCTGGCGAACAACGCGCAGCCACCGAAGGCGAAGATCACCGCGTTGGTGTGCAGCGGGCGCAGGCGGCCGAAGCTGGTCCAGGGCAAGTCGAAGTTGAGTGCAGGCCACACCAATTGGGCCGCGAGAAAAACCCCGAGCCCCATGCCGACGATGCCCCACACCACCGTCATAATGGCGAATTGGCGGACCACCTTGTAGTTATAGGCGGTACTTAAAGTAGTGTTCATGGTTCCCCATCCACGGTTCAACCCAAGCAGATGCGGCACTTGGGCTGGAGTTATAGGCAGACTAAAAAGCGAGGCAAGCATGGGCAAAGAGCACAAGGCCAGTATTGACGGGGATCAATGGGCGCAGTGTGTGCGGGAACATGGGTGGTTGTGGGATGTCGCGGCGGGGGCGGCTGAGGCTGCACCCGTGACGCTGATCCTGGCCCACGGCGCCGGTGCACCGATGGACTCATCCTTTATGAACGATATGGCTGCACGCCTTGCCGGGCATGGCGTCAACGTGTTGCGCTTCGAGTTTCCCTACATGGCCCAGCGCCGGGTTGACGGCGGTAAACGCCCGCCCAACCCGGCCCCGAAGCTACTCGAATGCTGGCGTGAGGTGTATGCCGAGGTGCGACGTCATGTCGCTGGGAAACTGGCCATTGGCGGCAAGTCCATGGGCGGGCGCATGGCCAGTTTGCTGGCTGATGAATTGGGTGCCAATGGGCTGGTGTGCCTGGGCTATCCGTTCTATGCGGTGGGCAAGCCGGAAAAGCCACGCGTCGAACATCTGGTCGGGCTGAAGACGCCAACCTTGATCGTGCAGGGCGAGCGCGATGCACTGGGCAATCGGGCGGCGGTGGAAGGGTATGAGCTGTCGCCGAGCATCGAGGTGATGTGGCTGGTGGCGGGGGATCATGACTTGAAGCCGTTGAAGGCGTCGGGATTCAGTCATGAGCAGCATCTGGAAGCCGCGGCAGTGGGGGTGGCTGGGTTTTTGGCTGGCCTATAGGGCCTCATCGGGGCGGCGCGACGCTTCGACAAGCCCCTCCCACACTTGACCGTGTTCTCACATTCCAATTGTGAACACAGTCAAAGGTGGAGGGGGCTTGCCCCCGATAGCGACCTACCGGTTGAACCGCTCCACCAGCGAGTACTGAGTATTGGCGGTATGCGTCAGCTCTTCACTCAACTGCGCCGAGTTCAGCGCCTGCTCCGAGGTCTGGTCCGCCAACAGCGCAATGGTGCTGATGTTGCGGCTGATCTCTTCGGCCACCGAGCTTTGCTCTTCGGTGGCAGCCGCGATCTGGGTAGTCATATCGGTGATATGCGCCACCGCTTCACTGATGCCCACCAACGCCTGGTCCGCTTCCATCACCCGCGCTACACCTTCTTCGGCCTGGCGATGCCCGGCGTCCATGGTTTGCACGGCGGCAGCGGCGGTCTGCTGCAGCTTGGCGATCAATGCATGGATCTGCCCGGTTGACTCGGCGGTACGCTGGGCCAGTTGGCGGACTTCATCGGCCACCACCGCAAAACCACGGCCCATCTCCCCGGCACGCGCCGCTTCGATGGCGGCGTTGAGCGCCAGCAGGTTGGTCTGGTCGGCAATGCCCTTGATCACGTCGACCACACCGCCGATTTCATCGCTGTCCTTGGCCAACTGGGTCACAGTCACACCGGTCTCACCCACAGCCACGGACAGACGCTGGATCGCCTCGCGGGTTTCCCCGGCGATATCGCGGCCGCGACCGGTCAGGCGGTTGGCCTCTTGGGTCGCATCTGCCGTGCGCTGCACATGGCTGGCGACTTCCTGGGTAGTCGCCGCCATCTGGTTGACCGCCGTGGCCACCTGCTCGGTCTCGACGCGCTGGCGTTCCAGGCCGCTGGAGCTGTTATGGGCCAGGGTGTTGGACTGCGCGGCCTGGTCGTTGAGGTGCTCGGCAGTGTCCTGCAAACGCGTAAGGCAGGTCTTCAGACGCGCCTCCTGGCTGAGGATCGACATTTCCAGGCGCGCCTGGGCGCCACGGCTGTCGGTGTACATCTGCGCGATCAGCGGGTCGGAGGTAGTCTGCTCGGCCAGGCGCAGCAAACGCTTGAGGCCGCGCTGTTGCCAGCTCAGGCCGAGCAGGCCCAGCGGCACCGACAGCCCCGCCGCCAGGGCAAAGCCCCAGTGGGAGTTGAGCGAAGCGCCAATCATGAAACTCAACTGACTCACCAGGATAAACGGCAGCCAGTCCTGCAACACCGGCAACCACTTGTCCCGTTGAGGGATCGCCGACTTGCCCTGGTTGATGCGTTGGTAGAGCGCTTCGGCCCGGCGGATCTGCTCGGCGGTGGGCTTGATGCGCACCGATTCGTAGCCGACCACCTGGTTGCCTTCGAAAACCGGCGTCACATAGGCGTTAACCCAGTAGTGGTCACCGGTCTTGCAGCGATTCTTGACAATGCCCATCCATGGCAAGCCTTGTTTGAGCGTTGACCACATATGCGCGAACACCGCCGCCGGAACGTCCGGGTGACGCACCAGGTTGTGCGGGGCACGCACCAGTTCGTCGCGGGAGAACCCACTGATTTCGACGAAGGCGTCGTTGCAGTAGGTGATCACGCCTTTGGCATCTGTGGTGGAGATCAACCGTTGCTGAGCGGGGAAGGTACGTTCGCGCTGGGTAACGGGTTGGTTATTACGCATGATTGTTCAATCCGCAAGGCTTTCAGGGGGTATCGGCAAGAACGGCGGTTTATTTAACTTATTTTTGCAACAATCGACGGGATGCACGTTCCCCTGCAGGAGATCAACCGGCCAGCATCGGGTAGGTAAACAACCCGAAGTGAAGCAGATTCAAGCCAAAGTGCGTGGCCACCGCTGCGCCCAGGCCGCCAAACCGATAGGCCAGGCCGTAACCCACCCCGGCGATGCTCGCCAGCAATACCCAATGCCAGCCTGCGCCGATGTGCACCAGGCCGAACAGCAGCGAGGCCAGAAGCAGCGCCAGGTTCTCGCCGTAAGGGAGGTGTTTGAAACGTCGGCTCAAACCGCCCTGTACGTAACCCCGGAACAGGGCTTCCTCCACCAGCGTCACCAGCAGCAGGTTATTAAGTACCCAGAGCCAGGCCTGTTCCGGCCATTTCGGTGCCCAACTGATCACGCCCAGCAACGCCGCTCCACCGAGGGCGGCGATGGCGGTGAGGGTCAACGCCAGGGCGGCCACGCAGATCGACAAACGCAACGAACGCCGCGCCACAATCCACGGGCAGGCCAGCAACAGCCAGAAGCCGATCAGCGGTTTGTCCTGGTTCAAGTACATCGAGAAGGGCACGGCATCCTCGGTGAAACGCTGCGAGGCAATGCCGCGCCCGTTGTAGAAACCCGGCAACCAGTGCATCGCCAGGCTCAGGGCCAGCACCACAAACAGCCCGTGGCCCAGGTAGCGTGCCCACGGCGTGCGTTGCTGGCGTACGGCGTAGCCGGCAATCAGCAGCAGGGCGACGGACACGCCCGCCAGCGCGCCCAATTGCCCGTAGATCAAGGCCAGTAGATAGCCAATGGAAAGAAGCGCCAGGTACAGCCAGGGCAATGCGATCATGGGAAATCCTTGGGAAAAACTGGGCGGCATTATAGCGATCTGTCCTACGGGCCCCACATGAAACTCCTCCATTCAGAGTGATTGCAAAACCTATCACCGGCTGGTTATAGTCCGAGCCTCTTCATCCCTTCACACAAGATCAGTCCATGCCTGCTTCCCAGCGCACAGCGGTAGTCGATTCAGCGGTCAACGCTGCGGTCGTGCCGTGCGGGGACAAGCAGCCTGCGCAGATCAGTCACTACCCTCCACCTGTCAGCAGCACGTCGGTGTACGCAGTCGTATCACCGCCGGGTGTTGGTATTGCGGGCTGATCAGCTGATCGCTGTTCCCGTCTGCCCGCCTGAAAAAAACCTAATGCATTTCAGCGTCTGCTGAATCGGCTTTTTTTGCCTGATGACAGGTGGTAACCATGTCTGTTTTTTCGAAACAATCCGTGGCCGCGGCGGCCTCGACGAGCCTGTTTGTCCTGCTGTGGAGCAGTGGGGCGATCTTCTCCAAATGGGGCCTGGCCCACGCGTCACCCTTTGCGTTTCTGCTGATCCGTTTTGCCATTGCCCTCGGGGGCCTGGTGGTGCTGATACCGATCCTCAAGTTGAAACTGCCGCGCCCCGGCAAGCCACTGTTATACGCAGCGGCGACGGGGTTGGTGTTGTTGGGCGCCTACCAGATTTTCTATCTGTTGGCCCTGGACCTCAACGTCACCCCCGGCGTGATGGCAACCATCATGGGCGTACAGCCGATCCTCACCGTGGTGCTGATAGAGCGCCAGCGTTCTTTCAGCCGTGTGCTCGGCCTGGGCCTCGGTTTGGCGGGGCTGATCATGGTGGTGTATCAAGGCATCGGCCTCTCTGGCATGTCCTTGGCGGGCATGCTGTTCGGGTTGCTGGCCCTGGCCAGCATGACCTTCGGCTCGATCATGCAGAAACGCATCACCGACGAGCCCTTGGGCACGCTGCCAGTGCAGTACCTGGCGGGGTTGCTGCTGTGTTCGGTGTTTGTGCCGTTCCAGCCGTTCCATTTTGAACACAGCAGCAGCTTTTACCTGCCGGTGCTGTGGATGGGCTTGGTGGTGTCGTTGCTGGCCACGCTGTTGCTGTACCGCCTGATCGCCCGGGGCAACCTGGTGAATGTCACCAGTCTGTTCTATCTGGTGCCAGCGGTGACGGCGGTGATGGACTACCTGATCTTTGGCAATAGGCTTGGGATGTTGAGCCTGTTGGGGATGGGGTTGATCATCATCGGTTTGGTGTTTGTCTTCCGTAAGCGTTGACACTGTATTGTAGGAGCCCGGCAAGCCGGGCTCCTACAATTTTCGCGGCCGCAACACCAACCACAACGCCCCCGCAATCAACACCCCGCCATACAGATGCGCCATGGACAATGGTTCATCCAGCAACAACGCGCCCCACAACACCCCAAACGGCGGAATCATGAAGGTAACGGTCATCGACTTAACCGGCCCGATGGAGGTCAGCAACCGGAAGTAAAGAATGTAGGCAAACGCCGTACACACCAGCCCCAACCCCAGCAACGATCCCCACACCTGCCATCCACCCCAACTCGCCGGCGGTTGGCTGATGGCGCTGTAGGCAAAGAACGGCAACAGGAACAACGTCGCGCCGAGCATGCTGCCCAGGGCCGACAGGCGGCTGTCCAAGCCACCGCGCTGATCCAGCCAGCGCCTTGCCAGGAACCCGGCAAAGCCATAACAGGTGGTCGCCAGCAAACAGGCCAGCGCGCCCATCAATAATTCCAGGTCAAACGCCACCGGCCCGGCGCGGGTCAGCACTCCCACGCCAAACAGGCCCAGGCACACCCCGGCGACTTTTGACGGGGTCAGGCGTTCGCTGAAGAACAACCCGCCAATCAGCACACCCATCAACGGCGTGGTGGCGTTGAAGATCGCCGAGTAACCCGCCGGAAGCACCTGGGCGGCGACTGAATACATGGTCGCGGGAATGCCGGAGTTGATCACACCGAGCAGCAATACAGTCTTGAACTTACCCTGGAAATCCCAGCTCACCCGCATCATCGCCAAAATCACCAGCAACCCGGCGGCGGCGATCGACACGCGGAAAAACGCCGTCGGCAGCGTGCCGATCTCCGGCGCGATAATGCGCATGAACAGGAAGCTCGCGCCCCAGATGGCGGCGAGCCCCAGCAGGTACAAGGTGTCGACAGGTCTCACGGAACACTCCTACCTCAATAAGGCCGCGAGTGTTGCATGACATGTCTAATGATTACAGGACAAACCGCGTCACCAGCCCATTCAGGTCCACCGCCAGGCGTGACAGTTCCTGGCTGGCGGCCGAGGTCTGGGTGGCCCCGGCGGCGGTCTGGGTGGACAGGTCGCGGATGTTCACCAGGCTGCGGTCCACGTCACGTGCCACCAGCGCCTGCTGCTCGGCGGCGCTGGCGATCACCAGGTTGCGCTGGCTGATCTGCGAGATGGCCGCGGTGATTTTCTCCAGGGCGCTACCGGCGCTGTTGGCCCGTTGCAGCGTCTGGCCGGCGTGCTCGGCGCTGCTGTTCAGCGCTTCGACCGTATCCTGGGTGCCGCGCTGGATGCCGGTGATCATCTGCTCGATTTCTTCGGTGGAGTCCTGGGTGCGTTGCGCCAGGGAGCGCACTTCATCGGCTACCACTGCAAAACCACGCCCGGCCTCGCCTGCGCGGGCTGCTTCGATGGCGGCGTTGAGCGCCAGCAGGTTGGTTTGCCCGGCGATGCCGCGGATCACTTCCAGCACCTTGCTGATGTCCTGGGCTTGCACGGCCAGGCCTTCGGCCTTGTTCGAGGCGCCGAGCACCTCGTCGACCAGGTTCTGGATCGAGCTGATGGTTTCGCTGATCTGGTAGTGGCCGTGCTTGCTGTCCTCGTCGGAGGCCTGGGACGCCTCGGCGCTGGACACCGCATTGCCTGCCACTTCGTCCACGGCCGCGCTCATTTCGGTGACGGCGGTGGCCGCCTGTTCGATCTCATCGTTCTGCGCCTGCAGGCCACGGGTGCTTTGTTCCATCACCGAGCTCATCTCCTCGGCGGCGGAGGCCAGCTGTTGCGCCGATTCGCTGATGCCCCGGATGGTGCCTCGCAATTGCGCCTGCATGGTCGCCAGGGCGTTGAGCAATTGGGCCGGTTCGTCCTTGCCGCTGACGGCGATGGGCTGGCTCAGGTCGCCGTCGGCAATGGTGCGGGCCACGCTCAGCGCCTGGCCGAGCGGGGCGGTGATGCTGCGGGTCAGCAGCCAGGCGAGCAACAAGGTGGCGATCAAGGCGAATACGATGATCAGGCCGACGATCCACTGTGCACTGGAATAGGTCTGCGCGGCGGAATCCACGGCGGTTTCCACGCCGTTCTGGTTGAAGACGATCAGGTCCTCCAGGCTCTTGCTGAGGATCACGCCCTGGGGAGCGAGGCGGGTGTTGAGCAGGTCAATGGCGTCTTGCTGCTGATCCTTGTCCACCAGGGTGACGATCTGTTCGACGAGGGCCAGGTAAGCGTTCACGTTACCTTCGAGCTGTTTGAGCATCTGGCGTTCTTCGTCGCTGCTGAGCAGGCTTTTGTGATGCTCGAGCAGGGTTTGCAGTGCGCTGCGCTGGCGGGTGATCAGGGCTTTGCTGTTGTCACGGATCCGCGATTCGTCGGTGGTCGCCACACGCAAGGCTTCCAGGCGGATGCTGGCGACAAAGGCTGCGCTGTCGTGGATGTTCTCGATGCTCGGCATCCACGATTGCTCGATGACCAGCGCGCTTTGGCGCAGCTTGGCCATCTGGCCCAGGCCGAACATGCCCACGATCACCAGCAAGCTGGCCAAAACCCCAAAACTCAGACTGGCACGCAGACCGATCCTCATGTTCCTCAATGACATCTCAATGCTCCTTGGGCGATTAGAACCTGTTCCCGGATCGGTCTTCGGACCTTGTTAGGGTGGGAGAGGGCGCGCTATATATCAAAGTGCCATCAAGGTGGTAATCAGGGTTTCCCTTAGTTGGATTCAACGGTGTATTTGGAGCAGAGCCCCGGGGGGAGTACGCGGGATTCCGGCGCTAAGCGGCAAGGCCGCGTCGTTGTGGGCGTATGGGGGAAAACAATGTGCGACTTTTCAGTGCGTTTATTGACCAATTGGTCGAATTAAATAAATTGAAAATAAATGTACGAAATGAACGGAGTTGTACAAGGCTGCACAAAAAATGACTCTTCTCCTGTGTTCGTACACTGGCTAAGCTCAGGGCTTCCCGATGCCCGCTCGAGGTTTCCCGCATGTCGCAATCCGCCCTCGCCATTGCCCAGATGATCCTCGATGGCTTCGACGATTACCGCGAACACTTCCGCCAGATCACCGATGGCGCCCGCGAGCGTTTCGAAAAGGCCCAGTGGCAGCAGGGCCAGGCGGCGTCGGCGGCGCGCATCAACCTCTATGAGGAAAAGGTCTCCGAGGTGACCCAGCGGTTGCGTGAGCACTTCAATGACGCCGCGCTGCTCGACATCGATGTGTGGCCCGTGGTCAAAAGTGCCTACATCGGCCTGATCGACCTGCGCTTCGACGATGAACTCTCCGAGACCTGGTACAACTCGATCTTCTGCGGCCTGTTCAGCCACGACCTGATCAGCGACGGCTGCATGTTCATCCACACCACCCGGCCCAGCCTGCGCCGGGCACGGGCCGCGCAGACGCGCACCTACACGCCCGCCGGGCAAATCCCGCAAATGCTCGCGCAGATCTTTGCCGACTACCGCTTCAGCGAACCCTACGCCGACCTCGCAGCCGACCTTCATCGCCTCGAAACCCAACTGCGGGAAAACCTGCCGGACTGGGTGTGCAAGGACCCGGACCTCAAGGTCGAGCTGTTTTCCTCGGTGCTCTACCGTAATAAAGGCGCCTACCTCGTCGGGCGCATCTACACCCGCGACGAACAATGGCCGCTGGTGATCCCGCTGCTGCACCGTGAAGGGCAGGGCATCCAGATCGATGCGCTGATCACCGATGAAGCCGATGTGTCGATCATCTTCTCGTTCACCCGCTCCTACTTCATGGTCGATGTACCGGTGCCGGCGGAATTCATCGGCTTTCTCAAGCGCATCCTGCCGGGCAAGCACATCGCCGAGTTGTACACCTCCATCGGCTTCTACAAGCACGGCAAGTCGGAGTTCTACCGCGCCCTGATCAACCACCTGGCGACCACCGACGATCAGTTCATCATGGCCCCCGGCGTGCGCGGCATGGTCATGAGCGTGTTCACCCTGCCGGGCTTCAACACCGTGTTCAAGATCATCAAGGACCGTTTTTCACCGTCGAAAAACGTCAACCGCGCCACGGTGATCGAGAAGTACCGCCTGGTCAAAAGCGTCGATCGGGTCGGACGCATGGCTGACACCCAGGAGTTCGCCGATTTCCGTTTTCCCCTGAGCAAATTCGAACCCGAATGCCTCGTCGAATTGCTGGAAGTCGCCGCTGGTACCGTCGAAGTCGAAGGCGATACGGTGCTGATCCGTCACTGCTGGACCGAACGGCGCATGACCCCGCTCAACCTCTACCTCGACAACGCCAACCCCGCCCAGGTGCGCGAAGCTTTGGAAGACTACGGCCTGGCGATCAAACAGCTGGCGGCCGCCAATATCTTCCCTGGCGATATGCTGCTGAAGAACTTCGGCGTTACCCGCCACGGTCGCGTGGTGTTCTACGACTACGACGAAATCTGTTTTCTCACCGAAGCCAACTTCCGTCACATCCCCGCACCGCGCACCCCGGAAGATGAGATGGCCTCAGAACCCTGGTACTCCATCGGCCCGCTGGATGTGTTCCCCGAGGAGTTCCCGCCGTTCCTGTTTGCGGATGCTGGTCAGCGCAAGTTGTTCGATGAGCTGCATGGTGAGCTGTACAACGCCGATTATTGGAAAGGCCTGCAGGAGGCGATTCGCGCCGGTAAGGTGATTGATGTGTTTCCTTACCGGCGCAAGGAACGCGATCAATTTTCCTGAACTTGAATTACTGAGCGATCGTTATTCAGAAAATACCCAATTGGTTTTTGGTCGACCTGACGCCCATATTTTCCAAGTGATCCTGTGCGGGTCTCATATGCTCCTTTGTGGGTAGATAGTGGCCCGAGGTGCTGGATAAGTGAGTTTTCCCTGTGATGGTTTGCTTTAAGTAGCCGGCACTGACGATATTGTTCGACTGACCGGGACCGACGCCGATTTCGGCGATGGCGGGGTGGGAAACCATCTTTGGCGCAACATTTTTACTGATGTTGGCGATCGCCATTTGTCCGTCTCCCGTCACAACAAACTTGGTAACCGTATTCGGTGTCTTCGCCACGTTCAGATCTTCTGACTTTTTTACGTTTGTCACTGTGGCCGTGGCGTTTCGGGGGTTTGTAGCCGCTCCCGCCAGATGCAGCTCAGCGTTCAGGTCTCTTGCCTTAGTATTGGGTAGCTTCGGATAGTTCTTGGAGGTGTAGGAAGACCCAGAGGGGGCTGAGGTCCAGGAACTGTTTGCCGAGTAGGATGTAGGTGCAATGTCCTGGTATTTGTTGGCGTAACTATGAAGGTTTTGGGCGGATGCGTTGTAGTAACGGCTGGAGTCAATGGGCATATGAAATCCTCAGATGTTAAAGGTGAAATCAATCCGGTTTTTGCGGTGGCGTCACAGGCTGCTCATGAAACGCATTCCTCGTACTGCCTGACTGGTCGTGTGAAAGCTCGAGATTCGATTTGCCCTCAAATTAGTGGGCGGTGTCGAGTAGGTCCGGGAGGACGCGTTGTGCGATGGCTTCTCGGTGTACGCGGGCGGGAACTCATAGGGGGGGGGTGGTCCCTGCGGTGCCGAGCGCGGTTGGGCTCGCATGGCTTGATCGTAGCTGGGTAGATGAGATTGGCTGTTTGTCGATTCGATAGGCATAAAAGCTCCGGTTTCATAAGCGATGCAGTGACCTGCCAGAGATTTCTGGCGGGTTGATTTGATCCTGCGTACTTCACTTAAACCATCGGATTTTTACTGTGAAAGGGTCGGATGAGCGACTTGCTCGTGTATGAAATATGTTCATTTGGAGGCGCTACGCGGCCAGTCACTGACTGAGCGTCTCCAGAAATGCCGAAATCTGCGACAATCGCCCCTCGTTTTTCCGTCCGTAGCTATGCAGGCGTGCCCTGCCTCACTCAGAAGACCTTTGCCGCCCTGATGACCGACCAAGCGCCCACCATCGACCAACTGCTCAAAACCCTTGATCACGCCATGCTCGCCGACCGCCACCGTTTGCGTCGGCAGTTGCTTGAGTTGCGCAAAAAGCCCGACGAGGACAAGTTGGTGCAGTGGGTCGCGCGCATGCAGGCGTCCTGCGCACAGGTCACGGCGCGGCGCGCCAGCCTGCCGGTGATTCGTTATGACGACAGCCTGCCGATTGCGGCCAAGCGCGATGAAATCAAAGAAGCGCTGAACAAGCACCAGGTGCTGATCATTGCCGGCGAAACCGGCTCGGGCAAGACCACCCAGTTGCCGAAGATCTGCCTGGAAATCGGTCGCGGCCAGTTCGGTCTCATTGGTCATACCCAGCCCCGCCGGATCGCCGCACGCAGCGTGGCCAGCCGGGTCGCCGAAGAGTTGGCCACGCCATTGGGCGCGCTGGTCGGCTATCAGGTGCGCTTTGAAGACCAGAGCGATTCCAACACCCTGATCAAGCTGATGACCGACGGCATCCTGCTGGCAGAAACCCAGAACGACCGCTACCTGGAACGCTACGACACCATCATCGTCGACGAAGCCCACGAACGCAGCCTGAACATCGACTTCCTGCTGGGCTACCTGAAAACCCTGTTGCCACGTCGCCCGGACCTGAAAGTCATCATCACCTCGGCGACCATCGACCTGGAGCGTTTCTCCAAGCATTTCGACGATGCGCCGATTGTCGAGGTGTCGGGCCGCACCTTCCCGGTGGACACCTGGTATCGCCCGTTGACCCTGGAGCAGGACGAGGAGGGCAACCGCGTCGAGGACGACCTCACCGTCGACCAGGCGATCCTCGCCACCCTGGATGAAATAGCCGCCTATGAGCGCAGCGAGCGGCGCAGCCCGGGCGACGTGCTGGTGTTCCTGCCGGGCGAGCGCGAGATTCGTGACGCTGCCGACATGCTGCGCAAGGCCCAGCTCAAGCACACCGAGATCCTGCCGTTGTACGCGCGCCTGTCGCCAGCCGAGCAGCAGCGCATCTTCCAGTCCCATCCGGGCCGACGTGTGGTGTTGGCGACCAACGTCGCGGAAACCTCGCTGACTGTGCCGGGCATTCGTTATGTGATCGACAGTGGCACCGCGCGTATCAGCCGCTACAGCTACCGCGCCAAGGTGCAGCGCCTGCCGATCGAGGCGATTTCCCAGGCCAGCGCCAACCAGCGTAAAGGCCGTTGCGGCCGGGTCGAGCCGGGCATCTGCATTCGTTTGTACAGCGAAGAAGATTTTATCGGCCGCCCGGAATTTACCGACCCGGAAATTCTGCGCACCAACCTCGCCGCCGTGATCCTGCAGATGCTGCATTTGCGTCTCGGCGAAATCACCGACTTCCCGTTTATCGAACCGCCGGACGGCAAGGCGATCAGCGACGGTTTCAACCTGCTGCAAGAGCTGTCGGCGGTCGACCGCAACAGTCAGCTCACTCCGCTGGGCCGCCAGTTGGCGCGCCTGCCGGTGGACCCGCGCATGGGCCGCATGTTGCTGGAAGCCGCCAAGCTTGGCAGCTTGCAGGAAGTGCTGATCGTCGCCAGCGCCATGTCGATCCAGGACCCGCGTGAGCGCCCGCCGGAGCGTCAGCAGGCCGCCGACCAGGCCCACGCACAGTGGAAGGACCCGGATTCGGACTTCGCCGGCCTGGTCAATTTGTGGCGCGGTTTTGAAGAGCAGCGCCAGGAGCTCACTGCCAGCCCGCTGCGTAACTGGTGCCGCAAGAACTTCCTCAATTACCTGCGCCTGCGCGAGTGGCGTGATTCCCATCGCCAGTTGAGCCTGATCTGCCGCGACATGCAGTTGAGCGTCAATAAAGAGCCGGCGGATTTCCCGAAACTGCACAAGGCGGTGCTGTCCGGTTTGCTCAGCCAGATCGGCCAGAAAACCGAGGACGGCGATTACCTGGGCGCGCGTCAGCGGCGTTTCTGGATTCACCCCTCGTCGGGCATCGGCAAGAAGCGCCCGCAATGGCTGATGACCGCCGAACTGGTGGAAACCACCAAGCTGTATGCGCGCATGGTCGCCAAGATTGACGCCGACTGGATCGAACCGCTGGCCGGGCACCTGATCAAGAAAAACCACTTCGAGCCGCACTGGGAGAAAAAACGCGGCCAGGTCGTGGCCTTCGAGCAGATCACCCTGTTCGGGCTGATTGTGGTCGGGCGCCGTCCGGTGCATTACGGGCCGGTCGACCCGGTGGTGTCTCGCGAACTGTTTATCCGTGAAGGCCTGGTGCGTGGCGAGATCCAGTCGCGGGCCAAGTGCCTGGCGGCCAACCAGCAATTGCTGGAGCAGCTCGACGAGCTGGAGGCCAAGGCGCGCCGGCGCGACATTCTGGCCGACGAGGAAACGCTGTTCGCCTTCTACGATGCGCGCCTGCCGGCAGAGATCCACCAGACCGCGACCTTCGACAGTTGGTACAAGGTCAACAGCCAGAAAGACCCGCAACTGCTGATCATGCGCGAAGAAGACGTACTGGCCCGCGAGGCCAGCGAAGTCACCGCTGCGCATTACCCGGACACCCTGCATTTGGGTGACCTGGAACTGGCCTTGAGTTACCACTTCGAACCCAGCCACCCGCGTGACGGTGTGACCTTGCGCGTGCCGGCGCCGCTTTTGCCCGCCTTGCCGGCGGAGCGCCTGGAGTGGTTGGTGCCGGGGGTGATCGAAGCCAAGTGCATCGCCCTGGTGCGCAACTTGCCCAAGGCGCTGCGCAAGAACTTCGTGCCGGTGCCGGACTTCGTCAAGGCGGCCCTGCAACGCATCGAATTCGGCCAGGGCTCGTTGCCCCAGGCCCTTGGCCGCGAATTGTTGCGCATGACCGGGGTGCGGGTCAGCGATGAAGCCTGGGCCGAAGCCGCGCAGCAGGTGGAAAGCCACCTGAAGATGAACCTGGAAGTGGTCGACGGCCAGGGCAAGTTCCTCGGTGAAGGCCGGGATCTCGCCGAACTGACGGCGCGCTTTGCCGAGGCCAGCCAGGCCGCGCTGGCCGTACCGCAAACTGCAAAAAGCCAGCAGCCGGTGGAGGCCAAGGTGTTCACGGCGGTAGCCGAGAAGACGCAACAGAAGATCGCCGGGTTGTCGATGACGGTGTATCCGGCGCTGGTGGAGGAAAACGGCACGGTCAAGGAAGGGCGTTTCTCCACGGCGGCCGAGGCTGAGTTCCAGCATCGCCGTGCCTTGCAACGCCTGCTGATGCAACAACTGGCGGAACCGGCGAAATTCCTGCGCGGCAAACTGCCGGGCCTGACCGAACTGGGCCTGATGTACCGCGAATTGGGCCGGATCGATGCGCTGGTGGAAGACATCCTGCTGGCCAGCCTCGACACCTGCGTGCTCGAAGGCGAAGCCAGCCTGCCGCGGGATGGCGCAGGTTTGGCGGCCCTGGCCGAGCGCAAGCGCGGCAGTTGGACCGAACACGCCGAGCGCCTGGCGCGCCTGACCCTGGAGGTGCTGAAACTCTGGCATGGCCTGCAAAAACGCTTCAAAGGCAAGATCGACCTGACCCAGGCCGTGGCCTTGAACGACATCAAGCAGCAACTGAGCCACCTGGTGTACCCCGGTTTTGTACGGGAAACCCCGGCGCAGTGGTTCAAGGAATTGCCGCGTTACCTCAAGGCCATCGAGTTGCGCCTGGAAAAACTACCGAGCCAGGTGCAGAAGGATCGGGTGTGGAGCGGCGAGCTGGGCGGCCTGTGGACGCAGTACGAAAACCGCCTGAAAAAACATGCCCAGGAAGGCAAGCGCGATCCCCAGCTGGAGCTGTATCGCTGGTGGCTGGAGGAATATCGGGTGTCGTTGTTTGCCCAGCAACTGGGTACCAAAGTGCCGATTTCCGACAAGCGCCTGAGCAAGCAGTGGAGCCTGGTAGAAGCCTGATATTTGCACGGTTTCCAGGGCAATACAGGTCCAGTGTGGGAGGGGGCTTGCCCCCGATTGCGGTCTGTCATTAAAGGATGTGTTGACTGGCCCACCGCTATCGGGGCAAGCCCCCTCCCACAGATAGCGCCAAATTCCGAGGGTTGTGGCAAACTTCGCGGTTATAAATGCCGGGATCGTCGCGAAAGGCTGCGGCGCGATGGAATAAAGCGATGCCAGTTTGGTGTCCGCGGAGCGGAATCGGACTACTTACAGTTTGGTACGACGGTACCAATATCTTCTGCCTGACAGATTTAGAGGAACGACCGTGCATAACGTCGTCATCAGCGGCACTGGCCTGTATACCCCGGCCAACAGCATCTCCAACGAAGAGCTGGTGCAGTCTTTCAATGCTTACGTGCAACAGTTCAACAGCGACAACGCCGCCGCCATCGAGCGCGGTGACGTGCAGCCGCTGACCGAATCCAGCGCCGCCTTCATCGAAAAGGCCTCCGGCATCAAGAGCCGCTTCGTGATGGACAAGGACGGCATTCTCGATCCGCAGCGCATGGCCCCGCGCCTGCCCGAGCGCAGCAACGACGAATGGTCGGTGCTCTGCCAGATGGCCGTCGGCGCCGCTGAACAAGCTCTACAGCGCGCGGGCAAAACCGCTGCCGACATCGACGGCGTGATCGTCGCCTGTTCCAACCTGCAGCGTGCCTACCCGGCCATCGCCATCGAAGTCCAGGAAGCCTTGGGCATCGAAGGGTTTGGTTTTGACATGAACGTGGCCTGTTCCTCGGCCACCTTCGGCATCCAGAACGCCGCCAACAGCATCCAGCTGGGCCAGGCGCGGGCGATCCTGATGGTCAACCCGGAGGTCTGCACCGGCCACCTGAACTTCCGCGACCGCGACAGCCACTTCATCTTTGGCGATGCGGCCACCGCCGTGGTCCTGGAGCGCGCCGACCTGGCAACCTCCGAACACCAGTTCGACGTGGTGAGCACCAAGCTGCTGACCAAGTTCTCCAATAACATCCGCAACAACTTCGGCTTCCTCAACCGCACCGCGGAAGAGGGCATCGGCGCGCCGGACAAACTGTTCGTACAGGAAGGCCGCAAGGTGTTCCGCGACGTATGTCCGATGGTCGCCGAGCTGATCGGCGTGCACCTGGAAGAGAACCAGTTGAACGTGACCGACGTGAAGCGCTTCTGGTTGCACCAGGCCAACCTGAGCATGAACCACCTGATCGTCAAGAAACTGCTGGGCCGCGAAGCCACGGTGGAAGAAGCGCCGGTGATCCTCGATACCTACGCCAATACCAGTTCGGCGGGTTCGGTGATTGCGTTCCACAAGAATCAGGATGACCTGCCCAAGGGCTCCGTGGCGGTGCTCAGCTCGTTTGGCGCGGGCTATTCGATCGGCAGCGTGATCCTGCGCAAACGCTAAGACAGGCGAGGTCTTGAATGGCAGCAGCGGACGACGCGCACCTGCTTGAACGCCTGCTCAAGGGTGAGCAGCGGGCCTACAAGGAATTGGTCACCACCTACCAGAGCGCCATGCGGGCGGTGGCCTATGCCATCGTCGGCCAGCGTCACGCCGACGAAGTCGTGCAGGACGCCTGGCTGTCAGTGGTGCGCAACCTGGCCAGGTTCGAAGGCCGTTCCAGCCTCAAGACCTGGCTGCTGACCATTACCGCCAACGCTGCCAAGGGGCGCTACAAGCAGAACCGTCGCGAAGTGTTGCTCGACGATCTGCCTTCGCCCCATGGCACTATCGGTGACGATCGCTTCACCCCCGACGATGGTCACTGGGCCGTCGCCCCGTATGCCTGGCACCAGGACACCCCGGAAGCCTTGCTCACCGAGGATGAATTGCGCAAATGCCTGGAGCATACGATCCTGAGCCTTTCGGAGTTGCAGAGCAGTGTGCTGGTACTGCGTGAGCGCCAGGGCCTGGAGTTGGAAGAGATCTGTAATCTTCTGACGTTGTCGCTCTCCAATGTCCGTGTGCTGTTGCATCGGGCACGGCTTAAAGTCTTCGCCACGGTGGAGCATTTTGAGGAAACGGGCGAATGTTGACCTGTAAAGAACAAGTGGCACGTTCCAGTGACTATCTCGATGGGCAGTTGACCTTTCGCGAACGTCTGCTGGTGCGTCATCACTTGATGTTCTGCCCGAACTGCCGCCGGTTTATCCGCCAGATGCGCCTGATGCAGGCGACGCTGAGGATAATGCCGGACGAACCGGTAGACGGTGTGGAGGCCTTGGCGCAGCGTCTGGCTGACGAGCGGCTCAAGGATCATAAAGGCGGGGAATAAACAGGCTCGCGTGGGTGGAGCGAACGGATGATGGGGACCGATCCACCTACGCAAGACTGGTACAGCCACCTCGGGCCGTCCTGGCCCAAGGCTTTCAACACTTACTGTTAGAACTTGGCTTCTGCATCCAGCTGCAGGGTGTTGGTGTTGGCATCACGCTGGGTGCGGCTGGCATAGTCGGCCTTGGTCAGGAAGTACGTGGCACCGAGGGCGAAGTTCTTGTCGATGTCGTAGCTGACCTTCATCTTGTGACCGCGCGAACCGGTGGTGCCGTTGGCGAAGTCCGAGTCGGTGAAGGCACCCACCACGGCATTACGCTGAATGTCGCGGTAGTTGTAGTCCAGGTTGAAGCCGAACACTTTCGACTTGGCGCCGATCAGCCAGGCGGTGTCCTGGTCGGTCACGGCGTCGTTGTTTTTCACGTACTGGCCGTAGAACGCCAGCGGTACAGCCAGGCCGCCAATGTCGGCTTGGGCAAAGCCTTCATACAGGCGGAACTGGTTGTCGGCCGAGTTACCGTTGACCGCCAGTGCGCAAGGCGTGGTGGTGGTTGTGCAACGGCTGTCCTTGTCATTCTGGTAGGCGTAGACGCTGCCGCCCAGGGTCATTTTCAGGTTGTCGGTGACCGAGAAGCGTGTGCCCAATTGGCCAGAGGTCAGGCGCAGGTCGTGACGGAACTGCACGCCGTCGCCGTCGACGTTGTCCTTGAGGTTGTAGTTGCCGAGGCTGCCGAACAGTTCGGCGCTGCTGCCCAGTGGGTATTTGTAGGTCAGGGCCAGGCCTTCAGGGTTGATGTCGCTATCCCAGATGACGTCGCCCATGTTCACCCACGGTTGCAGCATCTTGCCGCCGATCACGTGCAGGTTCTTGATCTGGTCCGGGTGGTAGTCGATGTAGCCGAGGTCCAGCCAGATCGACTTCTTGTCGAAGTAGTTGTCCTGGTCCTGGTTGGTCGAGCGCGCATCGTCGCTGCTGCCGGTGGCAATACGGATACCGGTGTCGACCTGCGAGTTGATCTCGGTGTAGGCGCCCAGGCGGGCACGGATGCGCTGACGGTCCTTGTCACGGCCGCCGTTGTTGGATTCGCCCTGGATTTTCACGGTTTCCTGACGGAAACGTACGTCACCCTTGAACTGAGTCTTGGCGGCCCAGGCCAGCTTCTGGTCAAAGCTGCTCAGCTCATTGGTTTTCTTCGCGGTGGCCGCGATCTGTTCGTTGGTCTCTTGTTGAGCTTGCCGTGCGATCTGCTGTTCTTTCTGGTCTTTGGCCAATTCGCTTTGCAGTTCGGTGTACTGCGCTGCGGTGATCTGGCCGTTGGCCTTGAGCATGTCGAGCAATTTAGCGTCGACTGCAGCGCTGGCCGGAACGCTCAGGGCCAGTAACAGGCCGCCGCACAGGACCGCCGCAGTTTTAGTGGAAGCAAGACGCATATCAATCTCCGAAAGTGAGGAGGGATGGCAAACCATCCAGGACACAACCGACCGATGACGGACGGAAAATAGCCGCCGGGTAGAACCAGGCGCTCTAAAAACAGGCGTCAGTATCGCGACCGTTTATGACGGCGCAGTGGCGAAGTGATGTCATCTAGATGACAAATTATTTATGTTCGGAACTATTGGTTTAGAGCCTTGTCGTGCGAATCGGGGATGTGCCAGGGCTGGCAATCGGCGATACTCGCCAGGCTTTCACGCCCCGAACCAGTGAGGATGCCGATGCCGCTGCAACGCCTGGACAGCCTGTCCGAAATTGCCCCGCAAGCCTGGGATGCGCTGGTGCCGCAGGGGCAGCCGTTCGTGCGGCATGCGTTCCTGAGTGCCTTGGAAGACAGCGCCAGCCTGGGCCCGCAATCGGGCTGGCAGCCGGAGCATTTGCTGCACTGGGAGGGTGAGCGGCTGGTGGCGGCGTTGCCCAGCTATCGCAAATGGCATTCCTATGGCGAGTACGTGTTCGATCACGGCTGGGCTGATGCCTGCGAGCGCGCCGGTATCGACTATTACCCCAAGTTGCTCACGGCGGTACCCTTCAGCCCGGTCAGCGGTCCGCGCTTATTGGCCGCGAGTGCCGATGACGGTTTTGAGCTGCTCAAGAGCCTGCCGGGTTACCTCGAGATCGAGGAGCTTTCCAGCGCCCATATCAACTTCACGGATGACCTGGCCGATGCTGCACTGGCCCGGCAAGCGGGCTGGTTGCAACGCCTGGGCTGTCAGTATCACTGGCAGAACCGGGGCTACCGCGACTTCCAGGACTTCCTCGACGCCTTGAGCTCGCGCAAGCGCAAACAGATGCGCAAGGAGCGCGAGCAAGTGGCGGGGCAGGGGATCGATTTCGAGTGGCTGCAAGGCCATGAACTGAGCGAGGCGCAGTGGGATTTTGTCTACGCCTGCTACGCCAACACCTATGCCGTGCGCCGCCAATCTCCCTACCTGACCCGCGCTTTCTTCAGCCTGCTGGCCGAGCGCATGCCCGAAGCGATCCGCGTGGTACTGGCCAAGCAAGGCTCGCGCCCGGTAGCCATGGCCTTCAGCCTGCTCGGCGGCGACAGTTTCTACGGCCGCTACTGGGGTTGCCTGGCAGAGTTTGATCGCCTGCACTTCGAAACCTGCTTCTACCAAGGCATGGACTACGCCATCGCCCACGGCCTGCAACGCTTCGATGCGGGGGCGCAGGGCGAGCACAAGTTGATCCGTGGGTTCGAGCCGGTGATCACGCGGTCGTGGCACTACCTGCGCCATCCGGGACTGAAGAATGCCGTGGAGGATTTTCTCGAGCGTGAACGGGTGGGGATCGTGGCGTATGCACAGGAGGCAAGGGCAGCCCTGCCTTATCGGCAGGGCTGAACCCGTTTGCCTCAGCCCGGCGCCTCCTTGCCCAGCCATCGATAAGTGAACCCACCGATCACCGCACCCAGGATCGGCGCGAGCCAGAACATCCACAATTGCTGGATCGCCCACCCGCCGACGATCAGTGCCGGGCCGGTACTGCGGGCCGGGTTGACCGAGGTATTGGTCACGGGAATGGAGATCAAGTGGATCAGGGTCAGGGCCAGGCCGATGGCGCAGGGTGCCACGCCCTTGGGGACGCGGCGGTCGGTGGCGCCCAGAATGATCACCACAAACATGGCCGTCATCACCAGCTCACACACAAACCCCGCCGCCAGTGAATACCCGCCTGGCGAATGTTCGCCATAGCCGTTGGACGCCAGGCCCGATGCCAGTTCGAACCCCGGCTTGCCGCTGGCAATGAAGTACAGCAACGCAGCGGCGACCGTGCCACCGACCACCTGCGCGACGATGTACGCCGGTAACTCCCTGGCCGGAAACCTTGCGCCCACTACCAGCCCCACCGATACTGCCGGGTTGAGGTGACAACCGCTGATATGCCCGATGGCTACCGCCATGGTCAGCACCGTGAGCCCGAAGGCCAGGGACACGCCCAACAACCCGATCCCGACTGCGGGAAACGCCGCGGCCAGCACCGCACTCCCGCACCCGCCCAACACCAGCCAAAACGTACCCAACCCCTCTGTGACTGAACGCTTGAACAAAGACATGCAACCCGTCCTTGATAGATCGCTCTACCCAATCAGTAAATCAGTGATGCTCCCTGCAGATTTACTTCAGCGCCCGTCTGGGCACTGCACTGAGTACAGCACGGCTATGGCACAAATCCAGGGCTCTAATGTGGGAGGGGGCAAGCCCCCTCCCACAGGTTGGATTGGAAAGGGGTTGTAAGGGTCAGTCGATGCCGACGAAGCCGCCGGTCTGGTGCTGCCACAACCGTGCATACAACCCACCATGGGCCAGCAGTTCGGCATGGCTGCCGCTTTCGGCAATCTGGCCTTTCTCCAGCACCACCAGGCGGTCCATCCGCGCAATGGTCGACAAGCGGTGGGCAATCGCGATCACGGTCTTGCCCTGCATCAGGGTTTCCAGGCTTTCCTGGATCGCGGCTTCCACTTCCGAGTCCAGCGCTGAGGTGGCTTCGTCCATGATCAGGATCGGTGCGTCCTTGAGCAGTACGCGGGCGATGGCGATACGTTGACGCTGCCCGCCGGAGAGTTTCACGCCGCGCTCACCGACATGCGCATCCAGCCCGGTGCGGCCTTCGGAGTCCGACAGCAATGGGATGAACTCATCCGCGCGCGCCTTGTGCACGGCGGCCCAGAGTTCTTCGTCGGTGGCATCGGGCTTGCCGTACAGCAGGTTGTCGCGGATCGAGCGGTGCAGCAGCGACGTGTCCTGGGTGATCATGCCGATCTGTTCGCGCAAGCTTTCCTGCGCGACGTCGGCGATGTTCTGGCCGTCGATCAGGATACGCCCGCCTTGCAGGTCGTACAGGCGCAGCAGCAGGTTGACCAGGGTCGACTTGCCCGCACCGGACGGGCCGATCAGGCCGATCTTTTCACCGGCCTTGATCTCAAGGTCGAGGCCGCCAATGATCCCGCTCTTCTTGCCATAGTGGAAATCCACCTGCTCGAAACGCACTTCGCCATGAGGCACGCTCAGGCGCGGGGCATTGTCGCGGTCGATCACCGCCAGCGGCTGGGCGATGGTCTTCAGGCCATCCTGCACCTGGCCGATGTTTTCGAAAATGCCGTTGACCACCCACATGATCCAGCCGGACATGTTGACGATTCGGATCACCAGGCCGGTGGCCAGGGCGATCGCGCCAACCGAAATCAGCGACTGCGTCCACAGCCACAGCGCCAGGCCAGTGGTGGTCACGATCAGCAGGCCGTTCATGGTGGTGATCACGATGTCCATGCTGGTGACCACGCGGCTGGCCAGCTGGGTTTTTTCGGTCTGCTCGATGATCGCTTCCTTGGCATACTCCTGCTCATAGCGGGTATGGGCGAACAGCTTCAAGGTGGTAATGTTGGTGTAGCCATCGACGATGCGGCCCATCAATTTGGAGCGCGCCTCGGAGGAAATCACCGAGCGCTCCTTCACCCTTGGCACAAAGTAGCGCAGCGCCAGGCTGTAGCAGAGGATCCAGGTCACCAGCGGGATCATCAGGCGCCAGTCGGCCTCGGCAAACAGCACCAGGGAGCTGATGGCGTAGATCGCCACGTGCCAGATCGCATCCACCGCCGCCACGGCGGAGTCGCGCAGGGAGTTGCCGGTTTGCATGATGCGCTGGGCAATACGCCCGGCGAAGTCGTTCTGGAAGAAATTCAGGCTCTGCTTGAGCACGTAGCTGTGGTTCTGCCAGCGGATCAGGCTGGTCATGCCGGGGCTGATGGTCTGGTGCACCAGCAGGTCATGCAGGGCGCCGAAGATCGGGCGCAGCAACAGGGCGACCACGGCCATCCAGATCAGCTCGGTGCTGTGCACCTGAAAGAAGTCGGCGGGCGGCGTGCCCTGGGCGAGGTCGATGATGCGGCTCAGGTAGCTGAACAGCGCCACTTCGATCAGCGCGCCGATCAGGCCCACCACCAGCAAGGCGGCGAAATGCGGCCACACCTGGCGCAGGTAGTAGAGGTAGAAGGGCAGGACTTTATCAGGCGGGGCGGCGCTGGGGGCGTCGCGGAAGATGTCGATCAGTTGTTCAAAGCGACGATAGAGCATTAGGTATGACGCCCGCCGTGCGGGCTCTCCTTTCAAATGCGCACGCAGCCTTGTGGGCTGCGCGCGGAACTGCCTGCCAGGCTCAGTCGAGGCGCTTGGCCGACTTGATCACGACAGGATCGATTGGCACGTTCTGCATGCCTTGCTTAGTGGTGGTCTGGGAGTTGACGATGATGTCGACCACGTCCATGCCCTTGACCACTTTGGCGAACACGGCGTAACCGGCATCGCGGCCTGGGTCGAGGAACGCATTGTCGGCGACGTTGATGAAGAATTGGCTGGTGGCCGAGTTCGGGTCATTGGTGCGCGCCATCGACAAGGTGCCACGTACGTTATGCAGGCCGTTGCTGGCTTCGTTCTTGATTGGCGCGTCGGTCGGCTTCTGCGCCATCTGCGCGGTGAACCCGCCGCCCTGGACCATGAAACCCGGGATCACACGGTGGAAAATCGTGTTGGTGTAGAAGCCCTTGTCGACATAGGCCAGGAAGTTCTTGGTGCTGATTGGCGCCTTGACCGGGTCCAGTTCGATCTCGATATCGCCGTTGGTGGTGGTGATCAATACGTGGGGCGCCTTGGCGGGCTCGGCGGCCATCAGGTTGGCGGCGAACAGAACAGAACCGGCAAAGAAGGCGATTTTTTTCAGCATGGGTCAGTGATCCTGGGTAGTGGTTTCGACTGTCTTTAGAAATTCGAGCAAGGTTGCGTTAAAGACTTCGGGTTGATCCAAGGGCGTGGCATGGCGGGAATCTTCTATCACCACCAGTCGCGCATCGGGCAGCAGTTTTACATAGTTTTGTTTCTGCGCCACAGGGGTGTAGTCGTGGTCGGCGCTGATGACCAGCGTAGGACAGGTAATGCGCGAAAGATGTTCCTGCACCCCCCATCCCACAATCGCATCGAAGCTGGCGAGATAAGCACGTTTGTCGTTCTTTGCCCAGCGTTCGGCCATTTTGCGGCGCAGGTCGGCCTGGTGCGGTTTTGGGAAGAGCCGTTCGCCCAACGCCTTGCCGATTGTGGAGAGGCTCAGCAAGCGTGCCAGGCTCCAGCGCTTGGCCCACTGCCAGTAATCATCGGCACTGCGCACCTTGACCTCGGGGGCGCTGTTGACGATGCAGAGGCTCTTGATCCACGCCGGTTCGTCCACGGCCAGTTGGAAAGCGATCATGCCACCCATGGACAAGCCCACCACGTGGGCCGGTGGCAGGTCCAGGTGTTCGAACAAGGCGATCAGGTCGTAGGTGAAACCCGGGATGCTGTAGCGTTCGCGCGGTTTGTCCGAGCGGCCGTGGCCGCGCACGTCCACCACGATCAGGCGGTAATGCCGGGCCAGCACTGGAATCTGCAGTTCCCAGTCCTGGCTGCTGGAGCCCAGGCCGTGGATCAGCACCAGCGGCGTGCCGTGGCCATATTCCTCGTAGTGCAGGCTGCATCCTTCATGGTCGAACCAGGCCATGGGCGAACTCCGTTTCAGGCTTGCCGGGGGGCGGCGAAGGGCGCGTCCAGCGGTGCAGTGTCAAAGGTGCGCAGCAGTTCCACGAGGATCTGCGTGGCAGGCCCCAGGGGTTTGTCCTTGTTTGAATACAGGTAGAACGTGGGGTGGCGGCTACCGCCCTGTTCCAGCGGCAGTTGCTTGAGAACGCCTTCGGCGAGTTCGCGCTCGATCATGTGCCGGGGCAACCAGGCGAAGCCCAGGCCGCTGCCGACAAAGGCGGCGGCGGTGGCCAGGCTGCCGACGGTCCAGCGCTGTTCGGCGCCGAGCCAACCCACATCGCGCGGTTGCTGGCGGCCGGAGTCGCGGATCACCACCTGCATCTGGCTTTCCAGGTCCTGGAAGCTCAGTTCGCGGTTCATGCGGTGCAGCGTGTGCTCGGGATGGGCCACTGCGACAAACTCCACGTCGCTCATTTCCGTGCCCAGGTAGCCGGGGATACTGAACCCGCAGATCGCCAGGTCGGCGACGCCTTCCATCAGCAACTCTTCAACGCCAGACAACACCTCTTCCCGCAGGCGCACGCGGCAGCCACGGCTCTGGGGCATGAAGGCGGAAAGAGCGCGCACCAGGCGCGCATTCGGATAGGCCGCGTCCACCACCAGGCGCACTTCGGCTTCCCAGCCCTGCTCCATATGGTGGGCAAGGTCCTCCAGCTGGCTGGCGTTTTTCACCAGTTGCCGGGAGCGGCGCAACAGCACTTCACCAGCGTCGGTGAGTACCGCCTTGCGCCCGTCAATGCGCAACAGCGGTACGCCAAGCTGGTCCTGCATGCGGGCCACGGTGTAGCTCACCGAGGACTGCGAACGGTGCAGCGCTTCGGCCGCCTGGGCGAAGCCGCCATGGTCGACCACGGCTTGCAGCGTGCGCCATTGATCGAGGGTAACGCGGGGCGCTTTCAAGATGGGCTCCTCTTGTCCTAAGCTGGCTGTCCTTATTGGAGACTGCCGAATGAGAAAATTCTGTTGTGTGTTGCTGGCGCTGCTGCCGATGAGTGCGTTTGCCTACCCCATCGACGTGACCAAGAAGATCGACGGCGTGAGCATCGATTACACCGCCTCTGACGTGGACGGCGACATCAGTTCGATCCAACTCAATAACTACGGCACCCACGATGCCGTGTGCTCGGTAACCTTCACCAACGGCCCGGAATCGCCGCGTCGCCGCACGGTCACGGTGCCGGCGGGCAAAAGTACCAACACCACGGTCAAGTTCAACCGCGCCATTATCAAGATGCGTATCGCCCTGGCCTGCACGCCGAAATAAGCCGAGGGCGGAGCATGCTCCGCCTTTGAACAAATTTATAGATGGGTTATAGCAGTTTTTTGCGCTTTTTAATCGAATTGGCTCTGTTTAATCTTCACTCCATCGACTTACAGCAATTACAGATGGAGCCTACAACGCCATGTCCAACGTTCTGATCATCGAAAGCAGCGCTCGCCAGCAGGATTCGATTTCCCGCCAACTGACCCAGCAATTCATCAGCCAATGGCAGGCCGCTCACCCGACAGATCAGATCACCGTCCGTGACGTGGCGCTCAACCCGGTTCCACACCTGGATGCCAACCTGCTCGGCGGCTGGATGAAGCCGGCCGATCAGCGCAACGCCGACGAACAGGCGTCCCTGGATCGTTCCAACGCATTGACCGACGAATTGCTCGCCGCCGACGTCCTGGTGATGGCTGCGCCGATGTACAACTTCGCGATCCCCAGCACCCTCAAAGCCTGGCTGGACCACGTGTTGCGTGCGGGTGTGACCTTCAAGTACACCGCCACCGGCCCTCAGGGTCTGCTGACTGGCAAGCGCGCCATCGTGCTCACCGCTCGCGGCGGCATCCACACCGGCGCCAGCTCCGATCACCAGGAACCGTACCTGCGTCAGGTCATGGCCTTCATCGGGATTCATGACGTCACCTTCATTCATGCCGAAGGGGTGAACCTGAGCGGTGACTTCCAGGAAAAGGGCATCAACCACGCCAAGGCGCTGCTGGCCCAGGTGGCTTGATCCTTTAATCGTCACATAATCGCGCAGTGTTTATATCGCTCCACGCCAACCCTTCAAGTACGCGTAACGAACCTCCCTTTGCACTTTTGCTCCTGAGTGCTACCGCCCGACTGACGCTTTAGCGAGGTCGGGTTTTTTTTGCCCCGAGTTTCTTCAACCGTCGAAAACCGTTAATGTCCCGCCCATTCGAAACGAGGCGCGCATGGGCTACTTACTGGTTGTTACCCTGATTCAGGCATTTTCCTTCAGCTTGATCGGCGAATACCTCGCCGGTCACGTCGACAGCTACTTCGCCGTGCTGGTGCGTGTGCTGCTGGCCGGGCTGGTGTTCATCCCGCTGACCCGCTGGCGCTCGGTGGAACCGGCCTTCATGCGCGGCATGCTGGTGATCGGCGCGCTGCAGTTCGGCGTGACCTATGTGTGCCTGTACTTGAGCTTTCGTGTGCTCACCGTGCCGGAAGTGCTGCTGTTCACCATTCTCACGCCGTTGCACGTGACCCTCATCGAGGATGCCCTCAACCGTCGCTTCAACCCTTGGGCGCTGGTCGCTGCACTGGTGGCGGTAGCGGGCGCAGCGGTGATTCGCTTCGACCAGATCACCCCGCATTTCCTTGGCGGTTTCCTGCTGCTGCAATTGGCCAACTTCACCTACGCCGCCGGCCAGGTGATGTACAAGCACCTGGTGGCGCGCTACCCCAGTGACCTGCCGCACTACCGGCGCTTTGGTTACTTCTATGTGGGCGCGTTGTTGGTGGTGTTGCCGGCATTCCTGCTGTTCGGCAAGGCTGACTTCCTGCCGGAGGCGCCGCTGCAATGGGGCGTGCTGGTGTTCCTTGGCCTGGTCAGTACGGCGCTGGGCATGTACTGGTGGAACAAGGGCGCCTGCCTGGTGCAGGGTGGCACCCTGGCGGTGATGAATAACCTGCATGTGCCGGTGGGGTTGCTGCTGAATTTGCTGATCTGGAACCAGCATGAACCGCTGGGGCGGTTGGCGTTGGGTGGGGTGGTGATTCTGGGGGCGGTGTGGATCAGTCGGTTGGGCGCGAAGGCGCCCAACCGCTCCCTGGTTTAGCCAGCGCGACTTTCAGGGGCCGGCAAATGACTGGCCCCCAACACCGCCGGCAACACCCCGGCGCGCAAGTCATTTCCACTCGGCTGCTGATACAGACTCAAGCCAAATTCCGGCAACACCGCCAGCAGGTAATCAAAGATATCCCCCTGGATCCGCTCGTAATCGGCCCATGCCGTGGTGCGGGTGAAGCAGTAGATCTCCAGCGGCACGCCCTGGGCGGTGGTCTGCATCTGGCGCACCATGCAGGTCATGTTCGGCTGGATGTCCGGATGGCTTTTCAGGTAGGCCAGGGCATAGGCGCGGAAGGTGCCGAGGTTAGTCATGCGGCGGCGGTTGGCCGACAGTTGCGCGCTGTGGCCCTGGGCTTCGTTCCAGGCCTTGAGTTCGGCCTGTTTTCGCCCGATGTAGTCGGTGAGCAGGTGCACCTGGGTCATGCGCAGTTCTTCGTCGTCGCGCAGGAAGCGCACGCCGCTGGCGTCGATGAACAGGCTGCGCTTGATGCGGCGCCCGCCGGAGGCCTGCATGCCGCGCCAGTTCTTGAACGACTCGGACATCAGGCGCCAGGTGGGGATGGAGACGATGGTCTTGTCGAAGTTCTGCACCTTGACCGTGTGCAACGTGATGTCCACCACATCACCATCAGCGCCGACCTGGGGCATTTCGATCCAGTCGCCGACCCGCAGCATGTCGTTGCTGGTCAACTGCACGCTGGCGACGAACGACAGCAACGTGTCCTTGTACACCAACAGGATCACCGCCGACATCGCACCCAGCCCCGACAGCAACAACAGCGGCGAGCGGTCGATCAGGGTGGCGACGATGATGATCGCGCCAAACACGAACAGCACCATCTTCGCCAACTGCACATAGCCCTTGATCGAGCGGGTGCGCGCGTGTTCGGTGCGGGCGTAGATGTCCAGCAGGGCGTTGAGCAGGGCGCTGATGGCCAGCACCAGGAACAGGATGGTCAGCGCCAGGGCCACGTTGCCGATGAACAGGATGGCGGTCTTGCTCAGGTCCGGCACCAGGTACAGGCCGAACTGGATCACCAGTGACGGCGTCATCTGCGCCAGGCGATGGAAGACCTTGTTGTGCCGCAGGTCGTTGAGCCAGTGCAGGGACGGTTGCCGGCCAAGCAGTTTGACGGCGTGGAGGATGAGGTAGCGCGCCACTCGTCCGAGCACCAGGGCCACCACCAGCAACACCAGCAAGCCGAGGCTGGCGTGCAGCAGCGGGTGTTCATCGAGGGCGCCCCAGAGGTCCTGGGCGTTGAGCCAGAGCTGTTTGATATCCATGGGTGAAACCGATTCTTCTGTGGGACAAGACGGGGCGATTAGAGCATTTAAGTGCAACAAAGTTGACGCCATGGACAAATGTCCTGACAAAAAAGCGGCCGATTCACACCGTTCACGTAAAGAAACTCGGTTTGGGCGCCCGAAACCGGTAACCTATGCAGCTGATTTTTTGTATTTCTTCGAGGTAGCACCCGTGTTTTCCCAATTCGCCCTGCACGAACGCCTGCTCAAAGCCGTGGCCGAGCTTAAATTTGTCGAGCCTACGCCTGTGCAGGCAGCGGCCATCCCGCTCGCGCTCGAAGGGCGTGACCTGCGGGTGACAGCTCAAACCGGGAGTGGCAAGACTGCCGCTTTTGTCCTGCCTGTGCTGAACCGCCTGATCGGTCCGGCCAAAGTGCGCGTCAGCATCAAGACCCTGATCCTGCTGCCGACGCGCGAGCTGGCCCAGCAGACCTTGAAGGAAGTCGAGCGCTTCTCCCAGTTCACCTTCATCAAGTCCGGCATCATCACCGGCGGTGAAGACTTCAAGGTCCAGGCCGCCATGCTGCGCAAGGTGCCGGACATCCTGATCGGCACCCCGGGGCGCATGATCGAGCAGCTCAACGCCGGCAACCTCGACCTCAAGGAAGTCGAAGTGCTGGTGCTGGACGAAGCCGACCGCATGCTCGACATGGGCTTTGCCGACGATGTACAGCGCCTGGTGGGCGAGTGCGTCAACCGCCAGCAGACCATGCTGTTCTCCGCCACCACCGGCGGTTCCACCCTGCGCGAGATGGTCGCCAAGGTGCTGAACAATCCTGAGCACCTGCAGGTCAACAACGTCAGCGACCTGAACGCGACCACGCGCCAGCAGATCGTCACCGCCGATCACAACGTACATAAAGAGCAGATCCTCAATTGGCTGCTGGCCAACGAGACCTATCAGAAAGCCATTGTGTTCACCAACACCCGCGCCGCCGCCGACCGCATCTACGGCCGCCTGGTGGCCCAGGAATACAAGGCGTTCGTGCTGCACGGCGAGAAAGACCAGAAGGACCGCAAGCTGGCCATCGACCGCCTCAAGGCCGGCGGCGTGAAGATCCTGGTGGCCACCGACGTTGCCGCACGCGGCCTGGACGTGGACGGCCTGGACCTGGTGATCAACTTCGACATGCCCCGCAGCGGCGACGAATACGTGCACCGTATCGGCCGTACCGGGCGTGCCGGCAACGATGGCCTGGCCATCTCGCTGATCTGCCATGGCGACTGGAACCTGATGTCGAGCATCGAACGCTACCTCAAGCAGTCGTTCGAGCGCCGTACCATCAAGGAGGTCAAAGGCACCTACACAGGGCCGAAGAAGGTCAAGGCCTCGGGCAAGGCCGTTGGCGTGAAGAAGAAAAAGACCGACGCCAAGGGCGATAAGAAGAAAACCGGCGCCAAGTCGCCCACCAAGCGCAAGATCGCCAACCGGCCGAAGACCGACAACCTGTCGCTCGTCAGCAAGGACGGCATGGCACCGCTCAAGCGCCGCAAGCCGCAAGCCCCGGCTGCCGAATAAGGCGCGGGTGATGTGAAAAAACCGGACGATTGTCCGGTTTTTTTATGCCCTCAGTCTTTGGCTTTGGCGGCGGCTTCCTTGAGTTCCTTGAGCCGGGCGTCGATCAACTGGCATTTGTCGGGGAACTCCGCGCTTTGCGTATCCAGGTCCATCTTCTGCAGTTCGTCGTTGATCTCCTTGGCCTTGGTCGGATTCTGTTCGGTCAGCCTGGTCACTTCCTGAGCCAATTGCTCGCGCTTGCTCGTGGCTTCGTCGGGCGTACAGGCCCAGGCGGGCAGGGCGCTAAACAGCGCGGCCGCGACGGCCAGGTTCATCAGGGTTTTCATGGGTACACCTCCTTGGCGGATATGAGCTGTTGAGGCCGCGAACGTCTGGAAAGTTCAGAGAAATAACGTCCGTCTATTCGGCTGAACGGTGACCGACAGGGCGTGTCACACCTCTAGACAGGCTATTTTCCACCCGCCTGCAGGAGGAATCAGGATGACGACTTACAACTGGGATCTGATCGAACGTCTGCTGCATGAAGTGCAGAACGGCGAGGGCAGCTTCGCCCCACGCAAATACGCCGAGCAGGAAGCGGCCGAGAAGGCCACGGCGGGCGAGTCCACCGGTAACCTGGACGCGCTCAAGAAGACCGCGGCAGATTATGAAGCGCTGTTGTTCAAGCGCGGCTTCATCGAGTCGCGCCCTGAAGAGGAGGGCGGCAATGGTGAGAATTTCATCCTGACTCCGCTCGGCGCGCAGCTGTTGGCGCTGATCGACAGTTCGATCCCGGGCAATGATCACCCGCGCCAGGTGCTGGACGAACAGGCGGATGCGCTGGACCCAACGACCTTTGCCGAAGTGGCCTCCAAGGCGCAGATCGCCTGACCCGCTACGCTCCGGCACCGAGTACGGTGCCGGGCGAACCTGTCAGATCGGTAATCTGCCGCTAAGCTGGCTGACAGCCGGCCCTGCCTAATCTGCTGCCATTCAACCCATGGAATTGAATCGGCATGCACTCCACCACTACCCGACGAACTTTCGTCAAAGGCCTGGCCGCCGGCGGCTTGCTCAGCGGGCTAGGGCTCTGGCGCAGCCCGGTCTGGGCGCTCACCAGTCCCGGCCAGCCCACCGTGCTGGCGGGTACCGAATTCGATTTGTTCATCGACCAGATGCCAGTCAACCTCACCGGTCGCAACCGTACCGCGCTGACTATCAACGGCAGCCTGCCTGGCCCCTTGCTGCGCTGGCGCGAAGGCGAGACGGTCACCGTGCGCGTGAAGAACCGCCTGGCCGAGCCGACGTCGATCCACTGGCACGGCATTCTCCTGCCGTCGTCCATGGACGGTGTGCCGGGCTTGAGCTTCAAGGGCATCGAGCCGGGTGGGGTATTTGTCTACCAGTTCACGCTCAAGCAGCACGGCACCTACTGGTACCACAGCCACTCGGGGTTTCAGGAGCAGCAGGGTGTGTATGGCCCGTTGGTGATCGATCCCAGGGAGCCCGAGCCCTTCACTTACCAACGTGACTACGTGGTGATGCTGTCGGACTGGACCGATGAAGACCCGGTTGCGCTGATGAAAACCCTCAAGAAACAGTCCGACTACTACAACCTGCACAAACCCACCGTGAGCGATTTCGTGCGGGATGTGGGCAAGCAGGGCTGGTCGGCCACCGCCGCCGATCGCCTGATGTGGGCGCAGATGAAGATGAACCCCACCGACCTCGCCGACGTCAGCGGTGAGACCTACACCTACCTGCTCAATGGCCAGCCACCGGAACGCAATTGGACTGGCCTGTTCCGGGCGGGCGAGACCCTGCGCCTGCGCTTCATCAACGGCTCGGCGATGAGCTATTTCGATGTGCGCATCCCGGGGCTGAAAATGACGGTGATCGCCGCCGATGGCCAGCCGGTGCAGCCAGTGAGTGTCGATGAGTTCCGCATTGCTGTGGCGGAGACCTTTGATGTGCTGGTCGAACCTACCGCGGCCGCCTACACCCTGTTTGCGCAGTCGATGGACCGCAGTGGTTACGCCCGCGGCACGCTGGCCCTTCAAGCGGGAGCAATCGCGTCGGTGCCGGCGCTGGACCCGCGCCCCTGGATCACCATGGACGACATGGGCATGAGCGGCATGGACCACGGCGCCATGGCGGATATGCCGGACATGGCGAGCATGGATCACAGCGCCATGTCGATGCAGGCCCATCCGGCCAGCGAGCAAGGCAACCCGCTGGTGGACATGCAGGCCATGAACCCGGTGCCCAAGCTCGACGACCCCGGCATCGGCCTGCGCAACAACGGCCGGCGTGTCCTGACTTACGCCGATTTGCGCAGCACCTTTGAAGACCCTGACGGCCGCGACCCCAGCCGCACCCTTGAGCTGCACCTCACCGGGCACATGGAGAAGTTCGTCTGGTCGTTCAATGGCGTGAAGTTTTCCGACGCCGAACCCTTGCAACTGACCTATGGCGAGCGGGTCCGGCTGGTGCTGGTCAACGACACCATGATGAGCCATCCCATTCATCTGCATGGCTTGTGGAGTGATCTGGAGGATGAAAACGGCCAGTTCCAGGTGCGCAAGCACACCATCGACATGCCGCCGAGCTCGCGGCGCAGCTACCGGGTAACCGCCGATGCGCTGGGGCGCTGGGCCTATCACTGCCACCTGCTGTACCACATGGAAATGGGCATGTTCCGAGAGGTGCGCGTGCATGAATAAGGACGCAAGCATGAGCCATCGTGTTTTATTCGCCGTTATCGGGCTGGCGTTCGCCCCGTTGGTGCAGGCCGACGAGTTCCAGGGCATGAGCCCGGCGACACCGGCGCTCACCGAGAGCCGCACACCGATCCCGGCGCTGACCGATGCTGATCGTGCGGCGGTGTACAACGCCCCCGATGGGCACAGGGTTCATGACAGTGGCGTCAATTCGCTGCTGCTGATCAACCAGTTGGAATGGCAGGGCGGTGACGGTGCAGGCGCGCTGAACTGGGATATCAAAGGCTGGGTTGGCGGCGATATCGACCGTCTGTGGCTGCGCAGTGAAGGCGAGCGCAGTGCCGGCCGCACTGAAAGTGCCGAGGTCCAGGCTCTGTGGGGGCACGCCATCAGCCCGTGGTGGGACCTGGTGGGCGGCGTGCGCCATGACTTCAAACCGGGCGACGGCCAGACCTGGGCGGCGTTCGGCGCCCAGGGCATGGCGCTGTACAACTTCGAAGCCGAAGCCACGTTGTTTGTCGGTGAGGCGGGTCGTACCGCTGCTCGCCTGGAAGGCGACTACGACATCCTGCTGACCAACCGGCTGATCCTGCAGCCCACCGCTGAACTCAACTTCTATGGACGCAACGACCCGCCGCGCGGCGTCGGTTCGGGCCTGTCGGACAGTGAGCTGGGTTTGAGGTTGCGTTACGAAGTACGCCGTGAGTTCGCGCCCTACGTGGGCGTCAGCTGGAACCGCAGCTACGGCCAGACCGCGCAATACGCACGGGATGAAGGCGAAGACATCAGCCAATGGCGCTGGGTGGTCGGTGTGCGTCTGTGGTTCTGACGGTTTTACCCATCCTATAACTCACTCGCCGCCATGAGCGGCCTGGAGCCTTGCATGTCATTGTTGAAAACTACTGTGCTGTGCGCCGGACTGATCACCAGCCTGGCGGTATCAGCTCATCCAAAGCTGCTGTCGTCCACACCATCGGATGGGGCCAAGGGGGCGCCACCCGCCGTGATTGAACTGCGTTTCTCGGAAAACCTGCTGACGCAGTTTTCTGGCGCCAAACTGACCATGACCGATATGCCCGGCATGTCTCACTCGCCGATGCCGGTGAAAGCCAGCGTCGCCGCCAGTACCGATCCCAAGGTGATGCTGATCAAGCCGGCGTCCGCGCTGACGGCGGGTACTTATCGGGTGGATTGGCGCGCGGTGTCGTCCGATACGCATCCGATCCTGGGGAATGTGATGTTCAGCGTCCAGCCATGAGTGAGGCGGTCTCGATATTCCTGCGTTTTGCGCTTTATCTGGATTTGATGCTGGTGTTCGGCCTGGGGTTGTTTGGCCTCTATGGCGACCGCCGCCTATTGAATCTGCAGCCGCTGTTGCGGCTGGCGGCGTGCCTGGGCGTACTGCTGTCGGTGGCGTCGCTGCTGGTCATGACCCAGGCCATGAGCGGCGCTGAAGATTGGCAAACGCTGTGGCCGCACCTGCAGATGATGCTCTGGCAGACCGAGCTGGGCTGGACCTGGAGCTTGCGAATGGTGGCGCTGGTGCTGGTTGCGCTCAATACCCGACTGGCGCCGCTGTTCGGCGCGATTGCGCTGGTGACGCTGGCGTGGGCTGGACACGGCGTGATGCATGAGGGTACGCAGGGGTTGTGGCACGTCCTCAGCGACAGTGCGCACCTGCTGGCGGCGGCGGGTTGGGTCGGCGCGCTGGCTGCATTCGGGTTGGCGCTGAGGAGTACCTCGTTACCGGCGCTCCACAGGCTGGCCCACGCGCTGGCGGCGTTCGAGCGGATGGGCATGCTGTTCGTAGCGGTGCTGATCGGCACGGGCGTGGCGAATTATCTGTTTGTGGTCGGGCCGAACCTCGATGGCATCACCGGGGGCACCTACGCGCTCCTGTTGTGCGTCAAGTTGGGCGTGTTCGGTGTGATGCTGGGGCTGGCGGCGCTCAATCGCTCGCAATTCACGCCGTTGCTGCAACGCGCCCTGGCGGCGGGCGACACTACCGTGGCAGTCAAAGCACTGCGTCGCAGCATTGCGCTGGAGTCTGCCGCAGTGGTGTTGATCCTGGCGCTGGTGGCCTGGCTGGGGACGTTGGTGCCCGGTTAGGACTGCGCGCTCTTCAAGCATTTAAGTGCCTGGAAATCACTGCGGACCTTGTCGATTTTCTGCGTGAGTTTCTGCCGTTGTGGCAGCGTACTTTCGGCCATCACATCGACAATCAGGCTGCGCGCCGCCGCTTCCGTCCGGGCATAGGCCGCTCTGTACTCCGGGGTCCACAGGCTTTCGCGGTCAACCAGCAACTGCTGGATCTTCTGCGGGAAATCGGCACTGCGGCGTTGTTGCACGGCGTCGATAAATTGCGCCTGCCAGCGGGCGCGATTGCCGATCCATTCCCGGTTCTGCTCGCCCAGGGCGATGGACCACGCGGTTACGCGGTTCTGCTGGCTGGCGCTGAGCGGGCCGATCCAGGCGTCCAGGCGTTTATTCATGCGTTCGGCGCGCTCCTTGATCTGCTGTGCCAGGGGCGGCTTGAGGTATTCGTCCTGGCGTTTGCGCAGGTCCTTGGCCAGCGCGTCGTTCATGTCCTTGACCTGCTGATCATCCAGGCCCTGTAGCAGTTGGATGGCGGAGGGGGTGATCTCGTGGGCGATTTCGTTGATGGCCTGCTTGGCCTCGACGGTACGGGCCTGCAAGGCAGCGTCGGTGACCTGATTGTCATCGGCCATCCGCTGCAGGCGGTCCAGCCAATCCAGGTAACCCGGCAATTGCGTGGTGCAGTGCCAGGCCAGGTGCTGCTTGAGGGTGTCGTTGAACCAGCTCTTCTGCCCGGCGTTCATGTCCAGGTAGTCGTTGAGGGTCCAGGGGATGATCACGTCCAGGTTGCGGTAGGCCAGGCCCACGCGATTGCAGCCGGCGAGCACCAGGCTCAGGCTCAGTAATAGCATCAGTAGTTTGAGCCGACGCAGCATGGGCGGGTCCTTCGCAGAGTGGGTTATCACATGTGAACCCGCAGCGGTTGCAACAGTTCAGCCCATCAATAAAACGACCGCGCAGCCTTCAGCGTCAACAGGCCATCGCATTGCGAATTGTGTCCGGAGTAGGCCGAGCAATCCCCGCCGCTGAGGCTGGAGTCGCTGTAGATCAGATTCAAATCAACGCCCATCCACTCCCGGGAGAATTGCACCGACCAGTCGCTGAAGCTGCGAATGGAGCCGCCGTCCACCGAAACCGGAGTGCCCAACTGATGGGTGGTGTATTTCATACTGACGCCGATGCCAAATGGCTGCGTGCCACCGAGGTCGGCGAACAGGGTGCTGTCCTGGCGGTCCGGGTCGTTGCTGAAGGACGCCCCGAAGCGGTTGCCCAACAGGTTCAGGCCGCCGTAGAACTCCTGGCTGTCGAGGGGGCTGAGCTTGGGGTAGCTGTAGTGGATCAGGCCTACTTCGTAACCCAGGGTCTGGTCGAAGGGGTGTTTGAAACCCATGTAGGAATCGATTTCGAGGTTGCTGGACGAAGACAAGCCCATGTTGGGTGAAAACTGACCGAAGTACAGGCCACTGTCGTGGCTCAGGTCCAGCCCGCCATGGAACGAGTCGCTGCCGGGGGAGGTGGGCTTGACCAGGCCCTGGGCCATGCTTCGGCTGGGTGTGGTGCCCAATTTCAGGTCGAAATCGCCCAATTCACGCTGGAAGACCTGCGCTTCGGCGAGGGGGCTGGCAACCAGGGCAAAGACCAGGAAGATGCAGGATTTGAACATGCTTCACTCCATGAAAAGCGAGGAGCAGTGACGGATGAAATCGGGCAGATGCCCGTGCTAGACGTGTGCAAGCATACCGGCGAATGGCAGGCGGTGAGGCCCGTTCGTCGATTAGAGGTATAGCGGGGGGACTTGGGGCTCTAGTCCTAGCGCCTTGAAAGTCAAGACGCTTAGGGACCAGGGGGATTGCGCGGTATTACTTTTTACCCAGGCTGATCTGCTTGGACGGGCCGAAAGTCTGGCCGCTTACGCCTTTGGCAATTTGCTGGATTTCGCCGCCGGACTTGAGGAACGCCGCAATCTGGCTGTTGATCGACTCGCTGGTTTCAACGGCGGGAGCTGGCTTTGCTTTGCTGTTGGATGCTTTTACGCGCATGGCGGCCACTAACCTGTAGAAAATTAACTTGGCCAGGCATCGTACAGGAATGACTTGACAATTGCTTGGTAAATATCCCCCGGGAATAAGTGTCGGGTGTGGAAATAGCCAAAGTTTATCTTTGAGATAAGCCTCTAACTTACTGTTTTAACTCGAAACCACGGGGATGGAGGGCGTTCGGCAGCGCGGGAAAATTCAGTCCAGTGATCGGACGAGCGGGGCTGTGCCATTGGAAGGCCACGCCAGCCCGCGATTTTTCAGGCGCGCGCGCGTGGCGAGTGCAACTCGGGTAGAATGCCGCCCACGTAATGAGGGGTTTGGACATGGCTTTAGTCGGGCGCTACAACAGCTTGCAAGTGGTTAAACATACTAACTTCGGTTTGTACCTGGACGGTGCGCAAGATGGTGAAATCCTCTTGCCCAATCGGTATATCCCCAAAGATATTCCCAGTGAAGATGAAGACTGGCTCAACGTTTTCATTTATCTGGACAGCGATGACAAACTTATCGCCACGACTGAAAAACCCAAAGTTCAAGTCGGTGAATTCGCCAGTTTGAAAGTGGTGGAAGTCAACAGTATTGGCGTGTTCCTCGACTGGGGGTTGCCCAAGGATCTACTGCTGCCGTATTCGGAAGAAAAGCGCCAGTTGACGGCCGGTGAATACTGCGTGGTGCATGTCTATCTCGATAAGCACACCAAGCGCATCACCGCCACTGCACGCCTGGATCGCTACCTGGACAAGACACCGGCCAACTACCAGGTGGGCCAGGAAGTCGATCTGCTGGTGGCCGAAGCCACGGACATGGGTTTCAAGGCGATCATCAACAACAAGCACTGGGGCCTGATCCACAAGAACGAAGTGTTCAAGTTCCTGCGCCCGGGCAAGGAAGAAAAAGGCTTTATCAAAGAGATCCGTGCCGACGGTAACATCAGCCTGAGCCTGCAACCGGTTGGCCAGGAAGCGGCCTCCAGCCTGAACTCGAAGATCCTCGCCAAGTTGCGTGAAAACAACGGCACGTTGCCGGTCAGCGACAAGAGCGACCCGGCGGTGATCAGCAACTTGTTCGGCGTGAGCAAGGGCAACTTCAAGAAGGCCATCGGTGCGCTGTATAAGCAGGGCCAGATTGTGATTCATGCCGATCGCATTGAACTAAGCTGAGTGCGTTCTGCTCTTCTGTAGGCGCCCATTGGCGTCTACAGAGGCCGCCTCAATGAATAAGAAAACGCTGTTCGCCTACCTCGGCACGTTGCTCGCCTTCCTGATACTGGACGGCCTCTGGCTCGGCGTCATCATGGGCCCCACCTATAAGTCCCTGTTGGGTCCACTGATGCTGGATCAACCTCGGCTGTTGCCCGCAACGCTGTTCTATCTCCTTTATGTGCTCGGTTGCGTCGTGTTCGTGGTCTTGCCCAGCGCAAGCTGGCAACGCGCCGCCCGCCTGGGCGCCTTGCTCGGCCTGGTCGCCTACGGCACCTATGACCTGAGCAACTGGGCCACGCTGCAAGGTTGGTCCGCTCGATTGGCGATCATGGACATGGCCTGGGGGACGTTCCTGACCGCCGCATGCTGTACGGTGGGCTACCTGTGTGCACAACGAGTGCAACGCTGATTGTGTACAGGATATCTGTGCACCGTTGCTGAGCGTGGCGCCGCCCTATAGCCCGTTATCAGTCCCTTTGGAGCGCCGTGCCAAAGGGATTGCGTTCAATTGGCACGCATTCTGCTGACTATCTCGTATACAAACCATGCCGCCTCCCGTATGCACCCCGTGACGGAAGCGCAGGCCGGTATTTCGAGGAGCCCAGCGATGACCGAACAATTGCCCAAAGGCTACAGCCCACGCCTGTACAACCAGGACTTGGGCCCGCTGCCGCAAAAGTGGAACTGGTACAACATCTTCGCCTTCTGGATGAGCGACGTGCACAGCGTCGGCGGCTACGTGTTCGCCGCCAGCTTGTTCGCCCTGGGGCTGGCCAGTTGGCAGGTGTTGATCGCCTTGCTCGTGGGGATCTGCATTGTGCAGTTGATCGCCAACCTGGTGGCTAAGCCAAGCCAGCAGGCTGCGGTGCCTTATCCGGTGATCTGCCGGCTGGCGTTTGGTGTGTTTGGCGCGAATATTCCGGCGGTGATTCGCGGCCTGATCGCCGTGGCCTGGTACGGGATTCAGACGTACCTGGCCTCGAGTGCCTTGATCATCGTGGTGCTGCGCTTCTTCCCACAGATGGCGGTGTATGCAGAGCCGCATTTTGCAGGCCTGTCCTACCTTGGATGGTTTGGTTTCCTCAGCCTGTGGGTGTTGCAAGCAGCGGTGTTCTGGGCGGGCATGGAGTCGATCCGCCGTTTTATCGATTGGGCCGGGCCGGTGGTGTACGCGGTGATGTTTGCCCTGGCCGGCTGGATCGTGTGGAAGGCCGGTTGGTCGAACATCAGTTTTACCCTGGCGGAAAAATCCCTGTCGGGCTGGCAGGCGTTTGGCCAGGTCGTTGTGGCGACGGCGCTGGTGGTGTCGTATTTCTCCGGGCCAACATTGAACTTCGGTGACTTCAGCCGTTACTGCCGCAGCATGCAGGACGTACGACGCGGCAACTTCTGGGGGCTGCCGGTGAATTTCCTGGCGTTTTCCCTGGTGACCGTGGTGATTGTCTCGGGCACCTTGCCGGTGTTTGGTGAAATGCTGCATGACCCGATCGCCACCGTGTCGCGCATCGACAACAGCATGGCCGTATTGCTCGGGGCCTTTGCCTTCGTCACCGCGACCATCGGCATCAATATCGTCGCCAACTTCGTGTCCCCGGCGTTTGACTTCGCCAACGTCGCACCGAGCAAGATCAGCTGGCGCGCCGGCGGGATGATCGCTGCCGTGGCGTCGATCTTCATCACCCCGTGGAACCTGTTCAATAACCCGCTGATGATCCACTACACCCTGGACATCCTCGCGGCGTTTATCGGGCCGCTGTTCGGGATCCTGCTGGTGGATTTCTATTTGATCAAAAAACAGCAGATCGACGTGGATGCACTGTTCGATGACAGCCCCAGCGGGCGCTACTACTTCGACGGTGGCGTGAACTGGACGGCGATCAAGGCATTGGTGCCCGCGACGCTGGTGGGCGTCGCGATCACCTTCACCCCGGCCTTGCAGGGCATGGCCAACTTTGCCTGGTTTACCGGGTGCTTCCTGGGTGGGCTGTTTTTCCTGGTACTGGCGCGACGTGAACAGGTGCGTGTGCCTGCGCCGCTGGTTGTCGGCTGATCAACACCGAGCCCGCCACCAACAAGCCTGCCCCGGCGACCACCAGCGCCGGTTGCAGGCCACCGCTCAGGTGGCTGCTGACTGACGCCAGCAACGGCCCGCTCAATTGGCCGATGGCAAAGCTGGCGGTCAACAGCCCGGTGCTGCGCTGGTAGCCATGGGGCGCGACGTCCCGCAGCCGGGCCATCACCAACTGCATGCAGGCCAGGAACGGCCCGCCACACAGCAAGACCCCCAGTGCCAGGCCCCAGCCATTGCCCAGCAAGCAGGCAAACACCCCGGCCGCTTGCAGCCATAGCGTGGTCATCAGCCAGCGGCGCGTGGTGTTCGGGTCCTTGCGGCGCAGGGTCGCCACCACCACACCGATCGCGGCGGCCAGGCCGAAGCACGGCCAGAACAGGTCGGCCTGCCAGGCCCCCTTGAACTGCGCGTTGGCCATCTGCGACAGGAACGTCGCCGGGATGATGTAGCCCAGGCCGAACAGTACGTAGATCCAGCACAAATGCGCGATGCTGCCATTAGTGCCCGCGTCGGAGTGGCCGCTAAGGGGGGCGGCGGCAGACGGCTTGGGCAGGAAAGGCAGAATCGCCAGCAACATCACCAGCGCCACTGCGCCATACACCAGCCACAACGTTGCGGAGCTTTGCCCCAGCAGATTGGAGCCCACCGCCAGCAAGCCCGTCAGCAAAATCCCCAGTCCCGGACCGGCAAACACCAAGGCACCCAGGCGCGGACGTCCGGCGGCAATCGCCAGCGGCTGGCTCAGGCTGGTGATCATCACCAATGCCCAGGCACTGGCGACGCCGGTGCCAAAGCGCAGCAACAGGTGTGGCCAAAAGCCATGAGCCCAGTACGACGCCAGGGTCAGCAGCACGCACAGCCACAACCCGCCAAACAACCGGCCACGGACGTGGTGATGGCTGCGCGCGAAGATCGAATCCACCGCGCCGACGAAGTAGCCCAGGTAATTGGCGGCGGCGATCAGGCCCGCACCGGTCAAGTCGATCTGCCCCTCGCTGAGCAGGTGCGGCATTTGCGGGGTGAGGGCGAAGCGGCCAATCCCCATCGCCATCATCAAGGCGACAAAGCTGGCAGTTAAGCGAATCAAGGGAGACATGGTCAGATTTCCTGCGGCTAAGCGAATACCTTCAGGCTAAGGTGGATTGACTTTCTGTAAAATTGAATAATAGTGAGCAACTTGTTCAGTTTTGGAGAAACTCATGGAGTTCAGTCAATTGCGCATTTTCCAGGCCGTGGCGGAAGAGGGCTCCATTACCCGTGCGGCTGACCGCTTGCACCGGGTGCCGTCGAACCTGTCGACGCGCCTCAAGCAAATGGAGGAGCAGCTCGGTGTAGAGCTGTTCGTGCGTGAACGCCAGCGCTTGCAGCTTTCTCCTGCGGGCAAGGTTCTGCTGGACTACAGCACCCGTCTACTGGCCCTGCATGATGAAGCCCATGGCGCCGTGCAAGGTGGGCAACCGGCTGGCGATTTCGTATTGGGCAGCATGTACAGCACGGCCGCGGTGCATTTGCCGAAGCTGTTGGCGGGCTATCACAAGGCTTATCCGATGGTGAACCTTCAGGTGCAATCGGCGCCCAGCGGGGAGTTGCTCGAAGGGTTGATCACCGGTCGCCTGGATGCGGCCTTTGTGGACGGCCCCATCACCATCGCCTCTCTGGACGGCATCGCCCTGTGCGAAGAACGTCTGGTGCTGATTTGCGAAGCCGATCATCCCCCCGTGCGTGGGCCTCAGGATGTAGCGGGGCGCTCGGTGTTCACCTTCCGTCGCAGTTGCGCCTACCGCACCCGCCTGGAGACCTGGTTCTCCCATGAGCACGTGGCCATGGGCCGGGCGATTGAGATCGAGTCCTACCAAGGCATGCTCGCCTGTGTGATCGCCGGGTCGGGCGTGGCGCTAATGTCCGAATCGATGCTCGACAGCCTGCCTGGCAAGGACAGCGTGTCCGTTCATCCGCTGACAGGGCCTTTTGCCACTGCGACCACCTGGCTGATGTGGCGAAAGGGTATGCTCGGCGCTAACCTCAACGCATGGATCGACCTGCAGCAAGCCGGCAACGCTGCGGTGGTGCAAGACACCCGCGCCATCGCTTGAGCGATCCGTCAGGATTTTGATGAATTCAGTAATAGTTCGTTGTGTTTTCGTTCAAGCAATACGTAGGACTTAGGGCTACTATCACTGTAGGAAAGGGCGACAGAACTTGCGCCTACCCGCATTACCCTCAAAGGGGGCAACCATGAAAGAGAAAATTCAAAACTGGCTCCATGACCTGGGTGTTGCACTGGGCTTGATCGAGCCTCCGCTGCAGCCGGTGCCGATTCGCACAGATGACGAGCAGCGTCGTCCACGTCGGCGATAAAACGCGACCTGTAAATCGCCTCAGAATCCATGTGGGAGCGGGCTTGCTCGCGAAGGCGGTGTGTCAGTCAACATTTTATGTACTGACACACCGCCTTCGCGAGCAAGCCCGCTCCCACAGTCGTTTTGCACCAGGCCAAAGAAATGTGCGACAGCTAACGTCGCCCCGTTTTAGGGTGAGCATCCGCCTCTCTTCAAGCGTTTTGACTAATGGTCAGAATCGGACTACCTGTCAGTCGGAATCAGCTGGCTTATCTAATTCTAGAAATACCCATAGCTTGAAACTCAAGCGCCTATTCATAGCGCCCCAACGTTTTATTGAGTGCCTCTTTTCGAGGTGTCAGTCAGAGTTGTTGGAGACAAAGCTATGTTGCTCTCTTCGGTTCCTCCGGTCGCCGCGTCACTCATCACCACAACCGACTGTGTTTTACAGGCTGCGCCTGTGTCGAAAGGCTGGAGGGCCGACGCGCCCAGAAACGTCGTGTTTCTTTCGCCGGCATTGACCAGGCAGGCGCTGCTGATACAGATCGCGCTCCTGCGTCCAACAACCATCATTGTTGGAGACCAACCCATCGATGCAGATGTCCTGGAGCAATGGCGTACCTCCCACCCCTTTGGAAACCTCTGTTTGATCCGCAGAGGCACGAGTTTGGACAAGATACGACTGGACCTGTGTGAATCCCACGCCATTCAAGTACTCAACACCCCAGGGGTGAATGCGCCGCATGTGGCCGCCTATATCCTGCGTTGGCTGAGACTGGCGGATGGTTCCATCCCCCGTGACGTGCGTGTACTGGGATACGGCAATGTGGGGAAAGAACTGGTCAACCTGTTGCTTGATCGAGATCCCAATGTTCGGATCAGAGTGCTGGTCCGGCCAGGTCGAGCGTCGGATACTCTCGGCAATCCCGCCTCCGACAGTCGAGTGTCATTTGTCGTGGACTGGTTCGAGGCCTTGGAGGGCGCCGCCGCTGTCGCAGTATGCGTATCCCTCAATGACGAGTCCGTTCATCGCCTCGATCGGGCCCTCATTCAGTGCCTGCACCGCCAAGCCCGCCTGATCTGTGTCGCCAAGCCGGACGTCTTCAGCGACGGTGCGTTGTACGCCCTGGCCGAGGCTGAACATATCCAGCTGGTATTGGACTATGGGCCTGCGACACTGGATGAGTTCCGACAACGCACACAGAGACTCGGCTGTGAGGTCTCCACTTGGTACCGGCCTGCGACGCTCACTACCCAGGCGTCAACCACCGAGGCCTGCCACCGCGACCTTGACTATGCCGTTTCAATACAGCTGAGTTTGATGGCCTTGCGCGGTCTGGTGAGGCGTAAACTTGCACAGTCATTGACGCTCCCTTCTCTGCCCGCAGCGGCCAGTGCGCCGCGTGTTTCAATCATCGGCAGAGGCATTAATGGCCTGTTCCAGGCCGTGATGCTCCGGTTGGCGAATTATCAGGTCACGGTGTATGGGGGAAATCAGAAGAGCGATGGCGCCAGTCATAAGCCTGTAAACATGCGCCATATGTCGGCAACGGAGACGACTGCAAAGCCACTGCATAACGACTATCTACTTCCCGCCAATCAATATTTGGCTGTTGAGTGCAACCGTGCAGGTATCGAGCTGTTTGAAAAGTTTCTGGCTGACAACCCAACGCTGGCACCATTCGCGCGGGCTCGGGTAGTACGCGCTTATATGGACGACGCCAGCGGGGTAGAGACTGCGATACGCGAGCAACGCAATATAGAAAACAGACCTTGGCCGAGTGGCAAGCCAGGAGGTGAGCTCACAGAAATCAGTCAGCAGACGTTCTTGGAGACTTTTGGCGTTCCCGGGGTCGGTCGCGCTATTGAGGTGTCGGGCTACGATTTGGATTTTATCGATTTAAAGCATGAAATAGAGGTGCTGTTGCTGAACTCTGGAGTTCAGTTCATGCCCGGGCACCTGACTCCGATACAAATTGGTGAGCTAAGCAGAGAACACTTCGTTGTTACTGCTATGGGGGTCGAGGAGTCAGAGATAATCGCCATCACTGGTTGGTTTTTCAAGCTGCGCGCAGTGGGTCATGAAGGCGCCGGGATACGCGGGCTCAAACTGCAATACGATTTACCAATCGGGGTTATGAATTGCCGATTGGACGGAGACTGCATTCTTGTTTCCGGCGGGCAGGTTCCTCCTGATTCGGCGCCAGAACGCAAAGAGCAGATATTGGGGGCATGCTTGGCGGCTGTTTCTCGGCACTTTCCACAGTCCTACCGAAGGGCAATCGAACGTGGTGATTTACAAGTTATCGAATGTGCCAGGCCCGGCACCTCGGATGGGCTTTCGATAGTGCATTGGTCGGCCCACCACCACATCGCAGCCGGAGGAACCTACGCCGCCGGCACAACGCAAGGACTGTTATGGGCCTCCCTGGTCCAGGAGATCATCCAGGCAAACCAGAACCTGGCGGTTGAATGAAAAAAACGGGCGCGACATCCGACGTCGCGCCCGCTGAAGAAACCCCTCTAAAACCCGCTGTCTCTCAAACCGCGCTGGCCGCCACGCCCTCTGGCCGACGCGACAACACACTCACCACCACAAAGCTCACCAGCCCCACCGCCAGGCTGTAATAGATCGGCGTGTTCGCATCCAGCCCATCCTTGATCATGAATACCAGCGCGGTCACAAAGCCCAGCGTCATGGAAGTAATTGCCCCGGAGGTGGTGGCGCGCTTCCAGAAGATCGCGCCGATCAGCGGGATCAACATGCCGCCCACCAGCAGGTTATAGGCCAGGGTCAGGGCGCTGATCACATCGCTGACTACCAGTGCGATGCCCAGCACGGCAACACCTGTCAGCATCGTGAACAGGCGGTTGACGGCCAGGCTCGACTGTTTGCCGCCACGCAGGCGCGGCAGCAGGTCTTCGGTCAGTACGGTGGAGGCAGCGAGCAGGCCGGCGCTGGCGGTGGACATCATCGCCGCCAGTGCTGCGGCGATCACCAGGCCACGGATGCCATCTGGCAGCGAGGCTTTCACGATAGCGGCAAACGCATTGTTGACGTTGTCCAGGTCCGGGATCAGCACATGCGCGGCCATACCGATCAGCGCACAGGCCAGGCCGTAGAGGATGCAGTAGAAACCGGCGAAGGTGCCGGCGTACTGGGCGACCTTTTCATCACGGGCGGTGAACACCCGCTGCCAGATGTCCTGGCCGATCAGGATGCCGAAGAAGTAGATCATGAAGTAGGTGATGATCGTGTCCCAGCCGATGGCGGTGAAGCTGAAGCTCGACGCCGGCAGCTTCGCGACCAACTCATCCCAGCCGCCGACGCGGTACAGGCAGATCGGCAGCAGGATAAACATCAGGCCGACGGTCTTGATCACGAACTGCACGATGTCGGTCAGGGTCAGCGACCACATGCCGCCGATGGTCGAGTACACCACCACCACGCCACCGCCGAGCAGCACCGAGATCCAGAACGGCAAGCCGAACAACACCTGCAACACAGTGCCGATGGCCAGGATCGACGTCACGCCGATCATCAGTGCATAAGCCAGCATAATCACAGCGCTGGCCTGGCGGGCCATGGGGTTGTAGCGTTTTTCCAGGACCTGGGTCACGGTGAAGATCTTCAGCTTCAACAGCGGCTTGGCCAGGAACAGGTTCAGCGCAATGATGCCCATGCCCAGCGCGGCACACAGCCAGAAGCCGGAAATGCCATGCACATAACCCAGGCGCACGGTGCCGACGGTGGACGCACCGCCCAATACCGTGGCGGCCATGGTGCCCATGTACAGCGACGGGCCCAGGTTGCGCCCGGCCACCAGGTAGTCTTCGTGGGTCTTGGCGCGGCGCATGCCGTAGTAGCCGAGCACGAGCATGCCGGCGGCGTAGATGAGTACGACGAATAAATCCAAAGCCATGACGGCGGTTCTCCGATTATCTTTTTTATGGGCGATCAGGCGGCGGGTTGCAGCGCCGGTTTAACGCGCGCATCCGTGCGCTTGCTGCGAGGGTCGGCGGGCCCGTAGACGGCCGCCGGTTCCGGGAACACACGAAGCAAGGTCAGGTACACCACCGAGGCCAGTCCCAGCGTCACCGGCAGGCTGATATCGATGCCGTCGGCCAGGTTGCCCAGCGGCCCGACAAACTGCCCCGGCAGGTTGACGAAGCACAGACCCACCAGCGCACTCGGAATCCACGCCCCCAGCCCGCGCCAGTTCCAGCCATGGCTGAACCAGTAGCGACCGCCGGTTTCTCCACGGGTGAACACCTGCAAGTCATCCGGGCAGTAAAAGCCGCGACGCACGATCAGGCCGATGATCATCATCACCATCCACGGCGTGGTGCAGGTAATGATCAGCACGGCGAAGGTCGACACGCTCTGCACCAGGTTGGCGGCGAAACGTCCGATAAAGATGAAGGCAATCGACATCACCCCAATCAGCAAGGTGGCCTTGACCCGTGACAGCAGGCGCGGGAACACACTGGACATGTCCAACCCGGTGCCATACAGCGAGGTGGTGCCGGTGGACATGCCGCCGATCACCGCAATCAGGCACACCGGCAGGAAGAACCAGGTCGGTGCCACTGCAAGCAAACCGCCGACGTAGTTATTCGCCGCGATGTAGTCCGGTGCCTTGATCGCCACGATGGTCGCGGTGGCCAGGCCGAACAGGAACGGGATCAACGTCGCGATTTGTGCCAGGACCACCGCCAGCATGATGTGCATTTTCGGCGTTTCACGCGGGATGTAGCGCGACCAGTCGCCGAGGAACGCGCCGAAGGAAATCGGGTTGCTCATGGCGACCAGCGCGGCGCCGATGAAGGCGGCCCAGAAGCCGGTCTGCCCCAGCGCGACGGAGCCTGCGAAGTGGCTGTCGAAAGCCGGCGCGAAGGCGAAGATACCCAGCAGGAACAATAGGCTCGCCGCCCACACCGCAATGCGGTTGACCCACAGCATGAAGCGAAAGCCGTAGATGCACACCGTCAGCACCAGAATGGCGAACACCCCGTAGGCCAGCCCCAGGGTCAGGTCGGTTTCCGGTAGGCCGATCAGACGTTTCGCACCGCCCACCAGCGCATCACCCGAACTCCACACCGACAGTGAGAAGAAGGCAATCGCCGTCAGCAGCGACAGAAACGAGCCGACGATCCGCCCGTGCACACCAAAATGCGCACCGGAAGACACGGCGTTGTTGGTGCCATTGATCGGCCCGAACAGGCCCATGGGCGCCAGGATCAGCGCACCCACCAGCACGCCCAGCACAATCGCCCAGACGCCGGCCTGGAATGACAGGCCAAACAGCACGGGGAAGGAGCCCAGCACGGCGGTGGCAAAGGTATTGGCACCGCCGAAGATCAGTCGGAACAGATCCTTGGGGCCGGCGGTACGTTCGTGGTCCGGGATCTGCTCGACCCCGTTGGTTTCTATTTTTCGAATACTTTTATCGTTGTTTTTATTATTCATGATCAGCTCCGATCACATTGGCTAAGGGGGCGGCAGCCCTTCCGGCATAGCGGACAAATGTTCGTGACAGGCCAGCCACAGGCCTTGTTTTTGTTGTGCGCCAGATCCTTGCCGTGTGAAGACAATGGTCTCGCGTTCCTGGCTTTTGAATTGCTCCCCGTTCATGCGCAGCTCGGTGGCCACGTCATGGATAAATATCGCCACGTCGCCCTGCAGGCTGACCACGGCGTTGCTCGACGTGCACGACAGCACTTCGAACCCCTCGTCCCGACGCCAGCTGTCCCACAACGCCTGGTAGGCATCGCGGCTGAGCAGCGGCTGGGGGAGGGTGTAGAACACAAAGCTGGCATCGGCCGTGAACGCGCCGAAGTAGGCGGCGCGATCATTGCGGGCGAAGGCCGCCACCAGCTCGGCGGCGGCTTGCAGCACCTCGTGCGTGCTCATCAGCGGTGCGCCACGCCCGGCAATACGCAGAGCATTTCGTACAGCAGGTTGGCACCCAGCAACGAGGTGTTGCCGGTGGTGTCGTAGGGCGGCGAAACTTCTACCAGATCACAACCAATCAGGTCGAGACCTTGGCAGCCACGGATGATCTCGATGGCCTGGATGGTGGTCAGCCCGCCGATTTCCGGGGTGCCGGTGCCCGGAGCCCAGGCCGGGTCGATGCCGTCGATGTCGAAGCTCAGGTACACCGGGCCGCCGCCGACCTTTTCACGCACTTCGGCCATCAGCGGTGCGAGGGAGTGGTGCCAGCACTCTTCGGCCTGGACCACGCGGAAACCCTGTTTGCGGCTCCAGTTGAAGTCTTCGGCGGTGTAGCCCTGGGCGCGCAGGCCGATCTGCACCACACGGTCGCAGTCCAGCAAGCCTTCTTCCACGGCGCGGCGGAAGGTGGTGCCGTGGGCGATTTTCTCGCCGAACATATGGTCGTTCACATCGGCGTGGGCATCGATATGCACCAGCCCGACCTTGCCGTGTTTCTTGTGGATCGCCCGCAGGATCGGCAGGGTGATGGTGTGGTCGCCACCCAGGGTCATCGGGATCACGTCGTGTTCGAGGATCTCGTCGTAGGCTTCTTCGATGATGCGCACGGCGTCGAGCAGGTTGAAGGTGTTGATCGCCACGTCGCCGATGTCCGCCACCGACAGCGAGTCGAACGGTGCGGCGCCGGTGGCCATGTTGTACGGGCGGATCATCACCGATTCGGCACGGATTTCACGCGGCCCGAAGCGGGTGCCGGCGCGCAGCGAGGTGCCGATGTCCAGGGGCACGCCGATGAAGGCAGCGTCCAGGCCCTTGGCGGTTTGCAGGTGGGGAAGTCGCATCATGGTGGCGATGCCGGCAAAGCGCGGCATTTCGTTGCCGCCCAGTGGTTGGTGGAAAATCTTGTCCACGGGAGTGCCTCATCGTTGTTTTGTTTATTAGGGGTCGATTCTGCGAAATACAGGGAAACGAAAGAATCGGCAGGGGCAAATACTTAGTTCAGATTTTTCTAAACTAATGCCTGGGGTAAACTGCGTTTCAATGTGGGAGGGGGCAAGCCCCCTCCCACAGGATTTTGTGTGCCTCTGGAGCCGCCCATGGCCAACGCCTTGCCCGACCTGAAACTCCTGCGCATCTTCGTCAGCGTCGTGCGTCACCAGGGGTTCGCCAATGCCCAGCACGAACTCAACCTGTCCACCTCGGCCATCAGCACCTACATGAGCCAGCTGGAATCGGCATTGGGCCTGGTGCTGTGCCATCGCGGCCGCGGCGGGTTCAGCCTCACCAGCAAGGGCGAGCTGTTCCATCAGGAAACCCTGCGCCTGCTCGGTGAGCTGGAAGGCTTCGAGCAATATGCTGCCGCGTTGAAGGGCGAGTTGCGCGGCACCCTCAAGCTCGGCGTGCTCGATTCCACCGTCAGCGACAAGGCGCTGCCGTTCGCCGAGGTGATAGGCGCCTACAGCCTGGAGCACCCGGCGGTGCATTTGCACTTATCGGTGATGAGCCCCTACGAGCTGCAACTGGGCGTGCAGGACAACCGCCTGGACCTGGCCATCGGTGCCTTCTCCAACCGCATGAGCGGGCTGATCTACATGCCGCTGTACCGCGAACAGCACTGGCTGTATTGCAGCACCCGGCATCCTTTATTCAATGAACGACGTATCCCGGAACAAGTGATTACCCAGCAACGCATGGTCGGACGCGGCTACTGGAGCCAGGCCGAACTGGCGCGCCATGGCTTCAAGCACAGCGCGGCGACAGTGGAAAGTATGGAGGCGCAACTGATCCTGGTGTTGTCCGGTGCCTATATCGGGTACTTGCCCGAACACTATGCCCAGGCCTGGGCCGACAAGGGTGATTTACGTGTGTTGCTGCCGGCGACCTTCGGCTACCAGGCGCCGTTTTCGATGATCATGCGCCGTGGTCGCAGCCGTGAACCGCTGATCCAGACCTTTCGCGACCTCCTCAAAGCCCAGCTCAACCAGGCCTGAAAATCATGTCCAGATCCCAATGCTCCCGTTGTCTCAGGCCTGCCACCCACTGCCTGTGCCCGTTGATCCCCAGCCTGGAAAGCCGCACCCGCGTGTTGCTGTTGCAGCACCCGAGTGAGGTCAACCACGCGCTGAATACCGCAAGGCTGGCCGCGCTGGGCTTGAACAATGCGCAATTGGTGGTGGGGGAGGTGTTCGACGATCTGGCGACATTGTTGAACCCACCCGGTTATCAGGCGCGGCTGTTGTTTCCGTCGGACGATGCGCAACCCTTGCAACGCTATGCGCCGGACGAACAGCCGATGTTGCTGGTGGTTCCCGACGGCACCTGGCGCAAGGCGCGCAAATTGCTGTACCTCAACCCTTTGCTGGCGGCGTTGCCGCGAGTGACCTTGATGGGCGATGCCGTATCACGCTATCGATTGCGCAAGGCGCCCGGGCCCGGTGCATTGTCCACCGTCGAAGCGATTGCGCAGGCCCTGCAAGTATTGGAAGCCCCCGCCTCCTTCGAGCCATTGCTGCGCCCGTTCGACGCACTGATCGAGCGGCAGATTGCAGCGATGGGCGCAGCGGTCTTCGAGAAGAACCATGGCTGAATCAACGCGCTACATAGCTACCGGAGCCGTCGACAAGTAGTGGATAGGCTGATCATTTCAAGGAGTGTGAAATGATTGAGCCGTTAGCGACACAACAGCAGGAAGACCCGTTGGCCACGTTCATGACGCAGCAGCGAGCGAGGCTGCCCCTGGTCTCAGGCGACGAGTGGGCGACCCTGCAAACCGTGGACGCCTTGCAGGAGAAATTCGCCGCGTTCATGGCCGGGCTGGATGACGATGGCCAGCAAGAATATGTACGCCTGCAACGGGCCTTGATCGAGGCCCAGGCGCAGGTCGAACGAAACATTCGTCAATTCGTCACAAACTTTGAACACCAGAGTCTGGAGCGTTTGCGAACGGGCCTCAAAGACCTCACCGGCCATGTCGTTGATCCCAAGGCCCAGCACATCACCACCACCTATTCCTACGACCGCTTCAATGAGCCCAAGGTCGTCCGGCTTTCGCTGTGGGACGCCGCCTGCATGAACTATGACGGCCTGACGGGTTGGGATTACCCCGGCCATGACGGCGTGGCAACGTCCAGCGGGCTCAGTATCGACCTCAGCCCCGAGAGTTTCATCGCATTGGTGCGCGAACTCAATCTCGGTGGCCAACTCAGAACCCTGCTCGACGACAGCCTGGACAAGGCCGAGCCGTTGGGCCAGGCGATTGTGAGCCTGGGGCGGCTGGAGTTTGAGTTCGCCCTGATTGAAGCCCTGAGAGACTCGAACACCACCCGAATCGACCGGGAAAAATACCGGCATATCAAACAAGCACTGGATCAGGACGAGGAGTGGGGGCGCTGCGAGGAAATGCAGCTGTTCATCCCCGATGGCAAGGACAACATCGGTTGGGTGCCTCAATTCATCGGTAACACCGGGCAAATACTCAGCAGGCCGCCGGGGGACAGCCTGAACATCCCCCACCTGGTGTTTTCCGTTAACGGTTGCAAAGGCGCCTTCAGTTACTTTCCCCGTCGGCCGGGCGGGGGCGATCTGCGCCATTTCGACAACCACCGGGAAGCCTGCCAGGAGTTTTATGTGGCCTTCAGTGCTTTCTACCGGCAGGGCAGGGTGGCGTGGTTGTACGGGGTCATGTCACAGCCCGACAGCGAGCGCTTGACCAGACTCAGACGAGGCGCCACGCGCGAAACCGGACTCAGTCCTTTTGCCGAGGCATTACAGGATTTGTTTCTTAAGGTGTTCGAGTCTCGTCTGGAGGACCGGACCGGCTATACCCGCAAGGTCGTGACCAAAGCACCGCCGGTCAGTTTGGGTGATCTCCATCTGGCGCGCATTGGCGCCAACCTGAAGGGCCTGGCCAACGAAAAACCGGGATTTCTGACGACCCTTGCCGGTATCGCTCGCACCGTTATCAGTGAGGTGCTGGAGCTATTGCTGATGCCGGTACCCGGGCCGCTCAAGGGTTTGGCGCGTGTGCGGGCAGTCGCGTTGTTCGCGGCGCTCGGTGAGGGGGTGCTCAACGGTATTTCCAGCGTGCTCGAGGGGCATGCTGGCGAACTGGTCCTGGCTTTTTCCGACTTGGCCGACCTGTTGATCAGCGGGCGGCTGCATAGCCGCCTGGCGTTCAGTGTAAGGCGGCGCCATCAAGCCTTGTATCAACGCCTCTCGCAAATACCCGCCGCCAGCATCAAGGACAGTACGGGGCTGAGTAGCCCCCAGTTGCTTGAGCGCATGCTGCTGCCCTCCCAGGCGCCTGCGCATGAGCTGCAGGCCGTGCTGGAAACCAGCGGCACATCACGAGAGCAACTGGAGCGTGTCTGGGCAGGCGAGCGCCCATCAGCCTCTCTGGTGGAAGCGGCGCATCGGTTCAACGCCGATCGGATGATTGACTGGGTGGCCGGCTTGGTCGATTCCAACCGGCCAGTGCCCATGGGGGCGTTCGAAGTCCTGGGCCCTTTGCTGACCCAGCTGCCGGCGTGGCCGCTGGATACAGCGTTGAGAATCGTGAATGCGCAAGGCCAGGAGTTGCGACTCTACAGCAGGGATACGGCCCGGCCCACGACGGTCGTGATCACGGTCACCGCCCTGGAGAACCACCGGTTTGGCTATTCGACACCGCAGCGCATCACCGCGCACCTGTCCCACGCGGTGGTACAGCTTTTACCGTCGAGTTTTTCCGCCGGCGAACAGGCCGTTCGTCGGCAACTGGCAGCCCAGGCCCAGGCGTCGCGGTTCGATCTGTTCGAAGCCCTGACCCGGTTTGCCGATATCCATCGTTCGGCCGCTACACGCGCGTCGGTGTCCGTGCGCAAGTGGTTGCCCGACAGCGTTGGGCATGACTACCCGGTGCCCGAGGTGATCGAGGTGCTGCGCGCTTTGCATCCCGACGTCAGCCTGCCGAGATTGCTGGAGGTGCTGGATCAGCATCCGCTGTCGCCCGATCAGCAAGCCCGTCTGCTTGAGGTCCGACAACAACCCGAGGGACTGTACGATGGGCTCAAGGCCGCCGCGCAGATGGCGCGCGCCGAGGCACTCATTGACCGGATCTACCACCGCCGCCGGTTTGACCCGCAAACTCAGGCGTGGGTCCAGGCGTTCGCCCGCAGTGCCTTGGGCACTCTTGGCAAACGCCTGATTGTCGGCCCTCCAACCTATGTGCCCCTGGACCGTGACAGATATGCCGTGTTGGTCCTCGACCATGGCGAGGGAGAATTTTCGCCCTACGATCCGTGTAGACAGAGTGCCGGTGTGCAGCAGGGCGGCGCGGATGCGTTTTTCCGGGTAATGCTGAGCCAACTCTCCGATCATGATCGTGCCAGGTTCGGCGCCGATATGCCGGCAGCCATCACCGGGTTTCGTCATCAAGTGGCCCAGGCCATGCTGCGCAATCGTGCACCGCAAGGCACGTTTTACCCGGTGCTGCGCGAGATCACACAGTACGCGAGCGACGTCGACGCCACGCGTATGGCCTCCGAGCCTGATGCGATGGGTTTGTACCGTTTGGCGTCGGACCGCTATTTGTTCATCGACAGTCAATATTTCAAAGTGACCCAAGCGGATCAGACCCAACCCTGGCGTATCCGCCATCCTGCCCTGGACGACGCGTATGCGCCGGTATTGAGCCATAACGGCGCGGGCGCCTGGCGCCATGAATGGGAGAACCCGCTGACCTGGGACGGGCAACAACCTTTTTACCGCCTGGGGCCCAGGTTTCGCGCATTGGCCCCGGATGCCATCGACAAGGTTCAGCAGATCAGCGGCGTGACCCCGGACATACTGCGCAAGGTGCATGTGCGCAGCGAACCGCCGCCGGTGCTGCTGGTGGAGGCATTCGAGCGCTTGAATATCTTTGAACGGGTCAAGGACGGGCTGGAACAAGGTGCGGAGTTTATCGTCCAGGTGCTTGACGAAATAACCCCTGACGCGGCTGATGCGCTGGTCGGTCGGGCGGGTGTTGCGCGTGAAGATCAGGTCACGACCCTGGAGAGCAAGGTGCACATGGACAAACTGCAGATGCATGCGCAGTTTTTCGATGTGCTGCGCCGCAAGAACCAGCGGTCCGATGACCCTTCGGTACAGGTGATAGTGCGTCAGTTCCCTGGATTGACCGTGGGGATTGCGCAGGACTGGGTGCAACATGCTTCTGCGTCTGAGTTGGAGCGCCTCCGGGAGGGGCGCGTACCGCACACCTTGGCGCAAGAGGCGCGGTGGTGGTCCCGTTGGTTGCGGGTCTGTGGCGCCCTGGAAGGCGTGCACCTGTCGCCGTTGGCGAATGACGACAGTTCTCGGTTGATCCTCCATGAGCTGGCTGGTCTGAAGGGGTGGCCAGCATCGCTGCGGGTTGAACTCTGGGACGCCCGCCGCGTGATCGACAGCGTCGGTCCCGATGATGCTGACCTTCGGCGGGTCTTGAAACCGAGCGTCGGGCAGTACCTGGCCTACGTCCAACGGGCGGATGGCAGCTTGCAGGCAATGGGCGCGCGCGCGCCCTTCCTGGAGGCCTTGCTCAACGCACTGCCTCTGGCCGAGCGGCAGGCGTTGGGCTACACCCACCCCGGCGCGCTGGAGGAGTTGCGCGCAGAGATGGGCGCCCGCCTGGGGCAGGATTGGTCGGGAATCCAAGCGACACTCAACATGCGGCCAATGCCATCGAGGCTCGCGCCACCCCGCCTGATCAATGGTCGCAAAGGCTATCCACTCAGTGGTGGAACCGAATTCGGGCCGACAGAGCGTGAACAGATCTCACGTATGCGTGAGTTGTACCCTTCTAAAACGGACGCCGAGGTGTGGGCGATGCTAGCGGAGGCGGGTGACACGGTCGCTATGCGTGAAGAGATGATCACCAAGCAAGTCAAAGAGCGAGATCAGCTGTACAGGGATTTGCAAGCGTGGCGGGATCAGGCGTCGACAGCCCAGCCGGACAGCGCATCGGCCCGATCACGGGCGTTGGCGGTTGAGCGAATTCAGCGTTGCTGGGCCAAGGAAGCTGTCACGCCGGGAGTGGCCGAGAAGCTCAACCTGGACGATCTGGATTTGGCAAGCTTGCCGACCCTGCGCGCGCACTTTGGTCATGTGACTATGCTGAGTGTGAGAAACAACCGATTGACGGAGTTGCCGGAGCGCTTTCTTTTCAACTTTCCGGCGCTGCGTGTTCTTTATCTCAATGGTAACCAACTCACGCATCTTCCCAATCTGGACCTCCACGCACGCCTGGAAGTGCTCAATCTGTCGAACAACCACCTGCGGTTCAACTATGTGGACGAGGAACGACTGGCTGAGCTGACGGAACTCAGAAGCCTTGATTTGTCGGGAAACCCACTTGGGCAAGGACGACGCTTGAACGTGTATAGGTTGACGAACCTGCGGGAGCTGAACCTGCGCAATTGCGCGTTGAACCAATTGCCGCGCGGTGCCGTGAGTCTCTCCACGTTGGGCAGCTTTGACCTGCGTGACAATCAAATACAGGACCTGGCCGAGACGGACCTGTTCATTTATCCCGAAGTCCATCAGGGAATGAACTTGAGAGGTAATCCGCTTTCCGCCGAGGCGCGACAGTTGTTACGCCGAGTGGGCGAGCGTCGGGGACCTCCCGGTGTTGATTTCGGACTATGGGAGCCGACGGTTCCTTTTGATCGGCGTCCCGACCGCTGGTTGGCGCTGCTCCCTCCTGGAGAAGTACAAGCGCGCCAACTCGATTGGGCGTACTTGCAAAACCAGCCAATGGCGGATTATTTCTTTGAGTTGCTGGCAAGCATTGCCGAATACCCGCAGTTCCTTGACCCTCACCACCGTGTGATGAGGGAGATCATTTCTCACCGAGTCTGGGGGGTGATTGACGATGCGATGTCCCATGAGGGCATGGAGCGAATTGCTTACTTACCGTGTTATCGCACCCTTCGCGGAGGGATTGATGGTTGCCTGTTGTGCTTGCATCAACTTGAGTTGCAAATAGCTCCCTTACGGATACTCGATGCCGGCGTCCAAACGGCCGGGCCAAATCTGTTGCATTACTACCGTGCACTGCGTCGCCTTGAATACATAGATCAGTACCTTTCCAGGCACTTTGAGCCCCAGGGCATGGCATTCGCTTGCACGCGGGTCCTGAGTTATCGCATCGCCCTGGCATCGAGCCTGAATTTGCCGCAAGTACTCCCCCAGCGTTTTGAGGCGGCTGTGCCGGATGCCCGTTCAGTCAATACCGTGCGCACGGCGGTACTGAATAATGAGACGGGAACGAACTGGCCTGAGTTGTTACAGAAAGAGCCTTTCTGGGTGCATTTTATTCAACATAAATATGCCGCAGATCTCGAATTCAAGCTCCGCCGTTTCCAGAAACTATTGGAGGTTGCTGATCAACAACTGGCGAGCGGCTTGATCAGTGAAGGGCAGTACGTGAATCGTCTCAATGGCGTGCGGGACGCGAGGGCATCAGCCGAAAACAAGCGGATTCGGGACTTTACCCACCAGGAATGGACAGCGTTCGTGATCGGATGATTCTTCATGCTTATACCCTAACGCAATAAGCACCGCACTTTGCGTGATATGGCCCGCCAGGCTTTCCCGGTATGATGTGCGCCCCGCAGTCTGGATTGCGAATACGCCATGACCTTGCAGTACCCTACAATCGCCGATTGCGTCGGCAACACGCCCCTGGTCCGCTTGCAACGCATGGCGGGTGAAACCAACAATACCCTGCTGCTCAAGCTCGAAGGGAACAACCCGGCCGGTTCCGTGAAGGACCGGCCGGCGCTGTCGATGATCACCCGCGCCGAGTTGCGCGGGCAGATCAAGCCTGGCGACACCCTGATCGAAGCGACGTCGGGTAACACCGGGATTGCCCTGGCCATGGCCGCTGCGATCAAGGGCTACAAGATGATCCTGATCATGCCCGACAACGGCAGTGCCGAGCGCAAGGCGGCGATGACTGCCTATGGCGCGCAGTTGGTGCTGGTCACCCAGGAAGAAGGCATGGAGGGCGCGCGCGACCTCGCCGAGCGCATGGCCGCCGAAGGCCGTGGCCTGGTGCTTGACCAGTTCGCCAATGGCGACAACCCCGAGGCGCACTACACCAGCACCGGCCCGGAAATCTGGCGCCAGACCCAGGGCACCATCACCCATTTCGTCAGCTCCATGGGCACCACCGGCACCATCATGGGCAACTCGCGCTACCTCAAGGAGCAGAACCCGGCGATCCAGATCGTTGGCCTGCAACCGATGGAAGGCGCGGCCATCCCGGGTATCCGCCGCTGGCCCGAAGAGTATCTGCCGAAGATCTACAACGCCACGCGCGTGGACCGCATCATCGACATGGCCCAGCGCGAGGCCGAAGACACCACCCGCCGCCTGGCCCGTGAAGAAGGCATCTTCTGCGGCGTATCCTCCGGCGGCGCCGTGGCCGGTATGTTGCGCCTGTCCAAGGAGGTGGAAAACGCGGTGATCGTCGCGATCATCTGTGACCGAGGCGACCGCTACCTGTCGACCGGCATCTTCGACGAACCCAACTGATGGCCAGGCACGAGAGAGGCCTGCGCTTCCAACCGACGGGCGGCAGCCGGGCCCCGCAGATTCCGGTGGGCAAGAAACAACGCCTGACCATCGAGCGCCTGGCCAATGACGGCCGTGGCATCGTGTTCTTCGAAGGGCGCACCTGGTTTGTGAACGGCGCGCTGGCCGGCGAAGAAGTCGAAGCGCGGGTGCTGGGTGCCCACGGCAAAATCGTCGAGGCGCGCACCGAGCGCGTCTTCAAGGCCAGCGAGCTGCGCCGCCCGGCGCCGTGCGCGCACGTTGGCCGTTGCGGCGGTTGCAGCGTGCAGCATTTGCCCCATGCCGAACAGCTTGCCCTGAAACAGCGCATGCTCGCCGAGCAACTGTCCCGCGTGGCGGGCGTGGAACCGCAAGAGTGGGCCGCACCGTTGAGCGGGCCGGAATTCGGCTACCGTCGCCGCGCCCGCGTGGCCGTGCGTTGGGATGCCAAGGCGAAACACCTGGACGTCGGTTTTCGCGCCGTGGCCAGCCAGGACATCGTCGCCATCGATGACTGCCCGGTACTGGTACAGGCCTTGCAACCGATCATGCAGCGCCTGCCGAACATGCTGCGCCGCCTGAGCAAACCGCAGGCCCTGGGGCATGTGGAATTGTTCAGCGGTACGTCCATTGCGGTGTTGCTGCGGCATATGGCGCCGCTGTCCGAAGCGGACCTGCAGGTATTGAACGAATTCTGCGCTTTCCATGAGGCGCAGTTGTGGCTGCAGGGCGAGGGCCAGCCGGCGCCGGTTGACACCGATGCTGTGTTGGGCTTTCCACTGGAACAGTGGAATCTGGAACTGGCTTACCGGCCAGGCGACTTTGTGCAGGTCAACGCCGGCGTCAATGCCGCGATGGTTGCCCAGGCCCTGGAATGGCTGGCGCCACAACCCGACGAACGGGTGTTGGACCTGTTTTGTGGCCTGGGCAATTTTGCCTTGCCACTGGCGCGCCAGGTACGCGAAGTGGTGGCGGTGGAAGGTGTGCAGACCATGGTGGACCGGGCGGCCGTGAATGCCGTCAGCAACGATTTGCACAATGCGCAGTTTTTTCAAGCCGATTTGTCCCAGCCTTTGATTGACGCAGAATGGGCCAAACAGGGCTTTTCTGCGGTACTCTTGGACCCACCCCGTGACGGTGCCCTGGAGGTTGTGCGCAAGCTTGCGACCTTGGGCGCCAAGCGTCTGGTGTATGTGTCCTGCAACCCGGCCACGCTGGCGCGGGACACGGTTGAGTTGGTCAGGCAAGGCTACCGGCTAAAACGTGCCGGGATCCTCGACATGTTTCCGCAAACCGCGCATGTCGAGGCCATGGCGTTATTTGAAGCGGGCTAGGATGCCTGTTTAATCCGACTGGCCTGCGTTCTCCAGGGCCTTTGATCTGCCAGGGAGTCCGCAGTAAACGTCGGCGATGATTTTGGCGCATCGAAGGTGCGTCGTAGGGAAGGTAAGCAAGATGGTACAGGTGAGAGCACACCAGCCGATCAACACCGACGGCAGTATCAATCTCGAGGCATGGCTGGACCATGCCATCAGTGTCGATCCGGCACTGGACCGTGAAGCCTTGAAAGCAGCCTGCGAGTTCGCTCGTGAGTCTGAGCAGCAAGACAATGCGGCCAAGAACCTATGGGCCGAAGGCACTTCCAGCTTTCGCACCGGGTTGGAAATCGCTGAGATCCTCGCCGATCTCAAGCTGGACCAGGATTCGTTGATCGCCGCCGTGCTCTATCGCGGCGTGCGTGAAGGGCATATCCCGTTGCCCACCGTCAGCCAGCGTTTCGGCACCGTGGTGGCCAAGCTGATCGACGGCGTGCTGCGCATGGCGGCGATCAGTGCCAGCCTGAGCCCGCGCCAGTCCATGGTGCTGGGCACCCAGGGCCAGGTCGAGAACCTGCGCAAGATGCTGGTGGCGATGGTCGATGACGTGCGCGTCGCCCTGATCAAGCTGGCCGAGCGTACCTGCGCGATCCGTGCGGTGAAGACCGCCGACGACGAAAAACGCAACCGTGTTGCCCGCGAAGTCTTCGACATCTATGCGCCGTTGGCGCATCGCCTGGGCATCGGCCATATCAAGTGGGAGCTGGAGGACTTGTCCTTCCGCTACCTCGAACCCGATCAATACAAACAGATTGCCACGTTGCTGCATGAGCGGCGGCTGGACCGTGAGCGCTTCATTACCGATGTGATGAACCAGCTGCGCTCCGAGTTGCAGGCCACTGGCGTCGAAGCCGACATCAGCGGCCGCGCCAAACACATCTATTCCATCTGGCGCAAAATGCAGCGCAAGGGCCTGGCCTTCAGCCAGATCTACGACGTGCGTGCGGTGCGCGTGCTGGTGCCGGAAATGCGCGACTGCTATACCGCGCTGGGGATCGTCCACACCCTGTGGCGGCACATTCCCAAGGAGTTCGACGACTACATCGCCAACCCCAAGGAAAACGGCTATCGCTCGTTGCACACGGCGGTGATCGGCCCCGAGGGCAAGGTGCTGGAAGTGCAGATCCGCACCCACGCCATGCACGAAGAGGCGGAACTTGGGGTATGCGCGCACTGGCGCTACAAGGGCACCGACGTCAAGGCCGGGTCCAACCAGTACGAAGAGAAAATCTCCTGGCTGCGCCAGGTGTTGGAATGGCACGAAGAACTCGGCGACATCGGCGGCCTGGCCGAACAGCTGCGCGTGGATATCGAGCCGGACCGGGTCTACATCTTCACCCCCGACGGCCACGCCATCGACCTGCCCAAGGGTGCCACGCCGCTGGACTTCGCCTACCGCGTGCACACCGAGATCGGCCACAACTGCCGGGGCGCCAAGATCAACGGGCGCATTGTGCCGCTCAACTACAGCCTGCAGACCGGTGAACAGGTCGAGATCATCACCAGCAAGCACGGTACGCCGAGCCGCGACTGGCTGAACCCGAACCTGGGCTACATCACCACGTCGCGGGCGCGGGCGAAGATCGTCCACTGGTTCAAACTGCAGGCGCGCGACCAGAACGTCGCTGCCGGTAAAACCTTGCTCGAGCGCGAACTGGCACGGCTGGGCCTGCCTCAGGTGGACTTCGACAAGCTGGCCGAAAAGGCCAACATGAAGATCGCCGAAGACATGTTCGCCGCCCTCGGTGCCGGCGATCTGCGCCTGGCCCAACTGGTCAACCTGGCCCAGCAACTGGTCGAGCCGGAACGCGGCAGCGAACAGCTGGAACTGATCCCGCGCAAGGCCACCGGCTACAAGCCCGGCAAGCGTGGCGATATCCAGATCCAGGGCGTGGGCAACCTGATGACTCAAATCGCCGGCTGCTGCCAGCCGCTGCCGGGGGATGCCATCGTCGGCTATATCACCCAGGGCCGCGGTGTAAGTATTCACCGCCAGGATTGCGCCTCGGTGCTGCAACTGGGCGGGCGTGAGCCTGAGCGGATCATCCAGGTCAGCTGGGGGCCGGTGCCGGTGCTCACTTACCCGGTGGACATCGTCATCCGTGCCTACGACCGTTCCGGGTTGCTGCGTGACGTGTCGCAGGTGTTGCTCAATGAGCGGATCAACGTACTGGCGGTCAACACCCGCTCGAACAAAGAGGACAACACCGCGCAGATGTCCCTGACCATCGAGATTCCGGGACTGGACGCACTGGGACGGTTGCTGGGGAGGATTTCCCAGTTGCCGAATATCATCGAGACGCGGCGTAACCGTACCCCATGATGTATACGCTCGAAGACCTGCTGCACCTGATGAATCGCCTGCGGGACCCGCAGTACGGGTGCCCGTGGGACATCAGGCAAACCTACGCCACCATCGTCCCGCACACGTTGGAGGAGGCCTACGAAGTCGCCGACGCCATCGAGCGCGGCGACTTCGATCATCTGCAAGGTGAGTTGGGCGACCTGTTGTTCCAGGTGGTGTACTACAGCCAGTTGGCGCGGGAAGAAGGGCGCTTCGAATTTGCCGGGGTGATCGACAGCATCACGCGCAAGCTGATCCGTCGCCATCCCCATGTGTTCCCCACCGGCGACCTGTATGCGCCGCTGGATATCCCGCAGTTGAGCGAAGAACAGGTCAAGGAACGCTGGGAGCAGATCAAGGCCGAGGAGCGCGCGCAGAAGTCCGACGCGCCGGAGCAGCTTTCCCTGCTGGACGATGTACCCACCGCGTTGCCGTCCCTTTCCCGTGCCGCCAAATTGCAAAAGCGCGCCAGCCAGGTCGGGTTCGACTGGCCCTGCGCCTTGCCGGTGGTGGATAACGTGCGCGAAGAGCTGGATGAAGTGCTCGAAGCCATGGCCGATAACGACCCGGCGGCGATTGCCGATGAGGTCGGCGACCTGCTGTTTGCGGCGGTCAACCTGGCCCGTCACCTCAAGGTCGACCCGGAAACCGCGCTACGGGGCGCCAATGCCAAGTTCGAACGACGCTTCCGATTTATCGAACAGGCATTGCGCGATACCCGCCGTCCCATAGAAGATTGCACCCTCGAAGAGTTGGACGCCCTGTGGGGCGAAGCCAAACGTCAGGAAAAGAATGTGTCCAGCTGCGGTTGAGCAGTTGCCTAAGTGAGTAAGCACCATGAGCCTTTCCCTTCGCGACCAGTTGCTCAAAGCAGGTCTGGTCAATCAAAAGCAGGCCAAGCAGGTCGGCAAAGAGAAACAGAAACAGCAGCGCCTGGTCCATAAAGGCCAGATCGAGGCCGACGACACCCAGGCCCGTCTGGCGGCCGAGGCGCACGCCGAGAAGGTCAAGCGCGACCAGGAACTGAACCGCCAGCAGCAGGAAAAAGCCGAGGCCAAGGCCCGCACGGCCCAGGTCAAGCAACTGATCGAGACCTCGCGCCTGCCCAAGCTGACCACCGAGGACTACTACAACTTCGTGGACGACAAGAAGGTCAAGCGCCTGTCGGTCAACACGCTGATGCGCAACAAGCTGAGCAACGGCTCCCTGGCGATCGTGCACCACGGTGGCGGTTATGAGGTGATCCCGCGTGAAGCGGCGCTGAAGATCCAGGAGCGCGCACCGGAGCGTATCGTGCAGCTCAATATCCTTACCGAAAGCCAGGTGCCGGATGAAGATGATCCCTACGCCGCTTACCAGATCCCGGATGATCTGATGTGGTAAGTCTGTAAGCCTTGAGCGGGCTTGCCTGTGGTGAGCGGGCTTGCCCCGCGTTGGGCCGCGAAGCGGCCCCAAAACACAAACCCCGCTCAAAAGGCGGGGTTTGTGCTTTCAGCGCCGCGTGTTACCAGTCCACGGCATAACTCACGCTGAAGGTCCGACCTTCGGCATTCGGGTACGGTGCTCGCGCGTTGGCCTGGGCAAACATGTTCTGGTAATTGCGGTTGCTGAGGTTGTAGATCGCCCCCTCCAGGCGACCCACAGGCAAGCGTACCGAACCCAGCAGGTCGACCAGGGTGTAGCCCTGGATATCGCGGCCATTGTTATCCTTGAGCGCGGCGTCATAGTCGGCCAGGCGCATGGCTTGCAGGCGCAGGCTGAAGTCGTCGTGGTCATAGCCGACAAAGGCGGTGGTCTTGGCGGGGGAGATGCGCGTGGCCGGCAAGTCGATCCATTTGCCGTTTTGGCGGGTCTCGCCTTTGGCATACGCGTAAGTACCGCCGACCGACCACTGGTCAGTGACGTTGTACGTCAGGCTGGTTTCAATGCCGCGCACGCGTTCTTTCTGGTTGACCAGGCGCAGCACGCGATCATTGGCGTCATAGAACTGGGTGACATCCGAAGTGTTTTCATACGCCGTGACGTTGGCCAGCCATTTGTCCCAGTTGCCACGCCAGCCCAGCTCATAGCTGTCGACCTTGAGGGCTTGGGCATTGAGCTTCTGAATGTCGTACTGGCTGTTGACGTCCCGCAGGAAACGTTGGATGTCCGGCAGGGAAAAACCCTGGCTGTAGTTGACGAATACATCCTGGTTTTCGCTCAGGTGATACACCGCCCCGAGGTTATAGAGGGTGTCGTCATATTTGAGGGTGCCGCCCGGCAGGGTAGCGCGGTTACCGGTCTGAACGATTTCGCCATAGGCAATGCTGTCGTCGATCCGGCTCTCGATCCACTCGCGGCGCACACCGCCACGCAAGGTCCAGTCGTCGATGTCGTAGGACAGTTGGCCAAAAATCGCCTTGGTGGTAGTGGTGATGTCCGGCCCCATCTCGAACGTGGTGCCGGTCTTGGTGTAGGTCAGGCCATTGACTCGGTACTGGTCGCCGCGCTGGCGTGAGGTTTCGTGATCATAGTCAGCGCCCCAGACCAGATTGCCGGTCGCCGGGCCGATATCCGGCATTTGCGTGTCGATGGCTGCGCGCACGCCATAGACGTCCTGCACGCTGTTGTTGTCGGAAACCCCTGCGCGACCGCGGGACAGGTCGGGGAAAAACAGCGCGTCGGCCCGGCGCCAGTAGCTTTCGACCTGCAAGCCCTGTCCGAAGAACGCTTTGTCGGAGTAGTTGAGGTTGACCGCCTGGTTGTGTGTGAACGGTTGATCGTCCAGGTCCAGGCCTTTGACCGCAACGGCGGTGTTGGTGATGCGTGGGTTCTTGGTGTAACGGGTGTCCTGTTCGTCTTTGTAATCTTGCAGGGACAGGCTGATCTTCTTGTCGTCATCCAGCGTGTAGCCGAAGCGACCTTGCAGGTCGTAGGTCTGGGTATCCATGTTGCTGCCCTGGGACGTGTCCTGGGGAATGCGCTTGCCGTTGCCGTCGAACTGGTCGTTGCGCTGCACGCCGTTCGCCGATACGTACCAGTCCAGCGGGCCCTTGCGCCCAGTAGCGCTTTGGAACGCCTCGTAGGCAAAGCCCTTGTGACTGAAGTTATTGCCGCTGGTCATGCCGATCTTGCTGCTAAAGGCGAGGTCTTCACCTTGGTTACGCTTGGTGATGATATTGATGATGCCGCCTGAGGCGCCCGCGCCATAAACGCTGCTCGCTCCGGAGATCACTTCGATGCGCTCGATGCTTTCCGGCGCAACGCTGTTGAGCTGGCGGAAGTTGTCGCGTGTTGCGTTCTGGGACACGCCGTCGATCAGGATCAGCGTATTGCGTCCGCGCAGGGTCTGGCCGAAGTTGCTCATGCCACCGCTGGAAGGGGCAATGCCTGGCACCAATTGCCCGAGAATATCCGCAACCCGGCGCCCCGCGGCTGTTTGCTGGCGGATCTGGGTTTCGTCGATGACCTGTACGGAGCCTGGAATCGCGGCAATGCTGGTTTCACTGCGCGTGGCCGAGACGACGGTGGCCTGCAATTGCAGGTTGGTGGGCTCGGCCTCGGACTGATCGGCCCAGGCCGGTGCGCTTATCGATCCCATCAGTGGCAGCAGCGCTGCCCATTGCGACTTTCTCATGATCTTGCCTTTCAATTATTAGACGTATTGACAGAAAAAACAGGCATAGCGGGTGTTCGGGTGAACGAGCGGATGATGCGGATACCCAGGGCGGCCAAGGCGTACGTGAGTGCAACCAGCCAGAAGCTGTGTGCCAGGCCTACCATCCCCATGCCGATACCACCCAGCAAGGCACCGCCTAGCGCTCCCGCCTTGGCGGCGCTGTTGCCGATGCCCAGGGCAAACCCCTGTTGGGCGGGCGCAACGGTATTGGCAATCAACGTATAGGCGACCGGCAGCAAGGCGCCTTGCCACATGCCCCACAACAGCCGGCTGGCGATGAAGCCCAGCCATTCGCTGGCCAGCGCCGTGCACGCCAGGGTCAAGGCGCAGGCCCAGGTGACCCATTCGATGATGCGCAGCGTGTGTGCGGGTGGGTGTCGGTCAAACAGGCGACCCCAGAGTGGTGCGGACAGGGCCAGGGTCAGTGCGCTGGCGGCATAGCTGGCACCGATCAACCAGCCTGGCGCATGCAGGACGTCCGCGACGTATAGGGCGTAAAACGGCTGAGGCATCATTTTGGCAGCCTGGATCAGTACGATGATCCCCAACATTGCGCCGAGCCAGCCTTTGGGCAGGGCGGTGGGCGTGGTGGCATGAGTCTTTCGCAGGCGCTGGGTGTCGCTGGGCAAGAACAGGCTGACCAGCGCGCATACCAGGCAGACGGCGGTAGCGCTGTAGCACAGCAGGGCGAATCCGGAGATATCCATCAGCCAGCCACCCAACACCGGACCGGCCAGCGAACCCACGGCGGTGGCGGATTGCAGGCGAGCCATTATGTGTCCGCGCCCACTGTCGCCGCAGCACGCCAGCGCATAGGCTTGGGCGGCCGCGATAAAACCCGCCAGTGCACCTTGTGCCACGCGGATCGCGACCAGCAGCCAGGGATCGAAGGTCAGGGCGGCCAGCGCCTGACAGGCCGCCAGCGCCAGCAGCGCCCGAATGATCATCGGCTTGTGCCCGGTTCGGTCGCCCAGACGACCCCACAGGGGCGTCAGGATCATTGCTGCCATCATCGGTCCGGCGTATACCAGCGACGACAGCAGGCCGGTGTAATGGGCGCCGGCATCGCCAAGCAGCCTCTGGATCTGCAAAGGCCAGAAGGGGCCGCTCATTTCCATGGCACCCATCGACACCAGCTGGATGACCACCAACAACCGCAGTGCAGTGCTGTTAGCCGGCATGTGCGGCGCCGCTCAGCGGGTTCGGCAGGCGCCCGACGATATCGGCGTGACTGTCCAGCAGCCGCATCCGCATGAACGACTTGGCTGGCCACGGCTGCTCCAGCAGCGCTGCACGTTCGGTTTCCCAGCGTTGGGGAGCGACTTCGTTGCGCATGCGATCAAAGCACTGGCTGACTTGGGCCGCGAGTTCGTTCCACAGTTGTGCCTGGGGAATATCGAAGTAGCGGGCACTGAGCAGCACCAGCTCGCCCAGGTGGCACATGAATACCGTGTGCAGCAGCTTGTCACGGACAAAACCGGCATCGTCGTAAAGGGTCATCCCGGGATCATGCAGTTCGATGTCCAGGCCGTGGGCATGCAAGGTCTGGCGGTCGATGCGAATATCGCCAAAATCACGCAACAGCAGACGGCTCAACTGCCCGTCTGCGGCCATGACCATGAAGGCGTTCTGCTGATGGGCCTCGAACGCCACACCGTAACGCAGGTACATCCCCAGCAGGGCCGGCACAGTGATCGCTGCATAGTCTCGAAAGAACGCGAGCATGGCCGGTGCATTGTCCTGGCCTTTACTCAAACGTACCCATTGTCTCAGCAAAGGCTGCCCGTGTTGGTCGATGGCAAACAGGCTACCTACCGGAACGGCCATTTCCCCCGGTTGTAGCAGGCTCTGGGGGTTGTCGCGGTAGAGCACGGCCAGGTGGCGGGCGTGTTCGTCATTCACCGGTTGGGGGTTGAAATGCACGCCGATCCGCTCGGGGACGATGTTCAGGAGTTTCTGGATCGCGGGTTCGCGCGCCAGGATCGTTTGCAGCAAGTGACTGATCCGCGGCCCCATGCGCGCCGAGCGTGGCGATACCGTGCGCTGTACGCTGGTCAGGCGCAGTGAGACCGGGAGCTTGACCATGGGCGCGCCGCCCTGGCCATCAGGCAATACGGTCCGGAAGGACATGGTGGGGTGGGCGGTAAACGCGACGATGTCGGTCAGCACCAGCAGTCGGTCGCCGATTTCGTTGGCGAACAACCGGGGCAGTTCCTGTTGGGCTTGCCAAGGGTGCGCAGGCAGCGGCAAATACTCGCTGGCTTCCAGGCCCTGGGCCGTCAGCGCTGCGGTCAATTGCTGCGCAGCACGTGGAAAGTGGGCTTGCCACCATTGCCAGTAATCAGCGGTATCGGCCAGCGTTTCCACGTGGGCGTACTGGTGGTGTAGCGCGCACAGCAACACCGGGAAGCGCGCTTCGAACTCCGGTGAGAAGTCGATGACCTGGTGGGTGTCCAAACCCAGTTTGGTTTTGTAGTTGGGGTGCCAGGGGTGGCCCAGCGTGCCCCACTGCTCAAGCACGGAAGTCGGGTTGGTAACGCTTGGCTCATCCTTGAGATGACTCAGCAGGTTGTCCTGATGGGACGGGCCCATCGAGGCGTGCAGCCTCAGGCTCCATTGCTCGTGGAAGGCCAGGCAGAGCGTATCGTTGACAAAACTGTCGTCGATCTCGCTGTTCAGGCGGCTCAAGACCTGCGGGGCGGCAGGTGTTTCGAGGGTGTCGTTGAGCAGCGTCAGCAATTGCGATGGGAATTGGATCTTCCGTGCGGCCTGTCCAGTTTGCACAAGCGTCACCGCGCCACGCAGGTCCCAGCTGGCCATGCGCCCGGCACGCAGGTGGTCGAAACGCAGGCAGGCGTGATCGGACAGCGGCAGGTGGTGGCGGCCTTGCTCGTCCTGGGTGAGTGTATCGGGGGCCAGCAGGCCTTCACGGAACAGGGCCTGGATCAGGCGTTGAAAGCTGCGTTCGGCGGCGGGTGCGAGGGTGTCGATAAGGGCGTCGAGGGTGACGTTGTGAGTCTGGAACTGGGGCGTAACCAGTGCTTCACCCCAGCGTTTGAGCAATTGTTGGTCCGGCGTATTGCTGCATCCGTTCGTCATGATGAATTCCGTTTTCATGGGCGTGCTGAAAGGTGGTGGATATTATCGAGAATCATTTCCAATTGTCTATTTGCTGATACAATTTTACTGAATCGTTTATGCCCGCCGTGCAGTTTGCCAAAACGAAAAACCCCGCTCGATGGCGGGGTCGTCGGGGGTAGGCCCTACAGCTGCGTGGGGCTGGGGCCTACGAGATTTCAGGTGTTCAGGAGCTTTGTGTCTGGCGTCTCATCTCAAGGGCTTCGAGCTCGTTTTTATAATTATGAGCGTCGCTCTCGTTGTGAAACATGCCGACCAACAGGTCTTGCTGGTGTACATCCCAGATGTGAATCCCATGGCCCAGTGCTTCGTGGGACATATGTTCGTCGTCGCGTTCAGTTACTTTTACAGTCATCTGCTTGCTCCAATCTCTGGTGGATCTGCGGCAAGTCGTCGCAGGCCTTTGTTATATGTTTTGTTAGCTTGCTAAGTAAACCGACTTTTCGCGCAACAAATCATTGCAGCAAACGCAACAGTGCTGCAGGCCGCGTAAACAGCGACATTGCGTCGCAGGGTGCTGAGTTTTATGACGAAAGTTTCATGTTCAAGTCAGGCATTGAACCCTTTGTTGGCCCGGCTATCGCCATCGGGGGCAAGCCCCCTCCCACATTTTGATCGGTGAACACAACCGAGTGTGGGAGGGGGCTTGCCCCCGATAGCGGTAGAGGTTTGAACACCAAATCCATAGGCGAAAAAAAGCCCCGCATTCGCGAGGCTCGTTGTTCCAGCTACCGATCAGCTACCTTTGACAGCCTTGCCGTCAACAGTGCCGTCCTGCAGCATGATGTTGTATTCCTTGCCATCGGTTTCTACCTGGCGCAGGGCAACCAGAATGCCGCCCTGGTCCTTGGCAAACCACATCTGGGTAATGCGCTTGCTTTGCGTCGGGTCACGCACGCGCTCGACCTTGATCGCGTCGATGGAGCCGACCTTGGTCTGGACTTTTTCCGGGCCGATCACGCGGAAGTCGTAGGTGTCGACGTCGGTGCCTTCGACCACGTTGTAGCTCATGCTTTTCTTGCCGGCGGCCACATCGCGTTGCAAGGCCAACTGGTAGGTCGACTTGTCGAGCATGCCGCTTTGCAGGGGCACGTTGACCGGGTCTTTGTTTTCAAAGCCGGTGACTTTCTTGGCGGTCTGGTCGAAATCCAGATTGATTTTCTTCGCCTTGCCCAGGCCGCCGCGTTCGAAGGTGTAGCTCTTCGGTTGCAGGGTGTCCTTGTCAAACAGGATCACGCTGGTTTCGGTGAGGCTGGCGATCATCATGGAAGCCTTGAAATTCAAGGTCCAGGAGCCGTCGCCGTTCTTGGCCAGGCTGCGTTCGGCCGAACCACTCATGGGCAACTGTTTCCAGTCGGCGGTGTAGCTGACGGAGAAGGGGTGAAGGTCTGCTGCTTGCACGGCTGGCAAGGCGAACAGCGCAAAAGCGAAGAGCAAGGCGCGACGCATAAAATCTCCTAGGTTCGAATCAAGTGGCCGCTGGCCGCGAGTAACTGACCGTCCAATAATGCACCCTGGTCACCAAGAATCAACCGCCCCTCGGCAAACCAGCGAACGGCCAGCGGGTAAATCCTGTGTTCCTGGGCGTGAACCCGTTGCGCAAGCGTCTGCGCCGAGTCGTCAGACTCTACCGGAACCACTGCCTGTACGACCAGAGGCCCGCCATCGAGTTCCTCGGTGACAAAGTGCACGCTGCAGCCATGCTCGCTGTCGCCGGCCTCGAGCGCACGCTGGTGCGTGTGCATGCCTTTGTACTTGGGCAGCAGGGAAGGGTGGATATTCAACAGGCGCCCGGCGTAATGCCGCACGAAGTCAGCGCTGAGGATGCGCATGAAGCCGGCGAGTACTACGAGCTTGGGGTTGAAGGCGTCGATCAGTTCGATCAAGGCGCGGTCGAAGGCCTCGCGACCGTCGAACGCCTTGTGATCCAGCGAGCGGGTGTCGATACCCGCGTCCCTGGCGCGTTGCAGGCCGTAGGCGTCGCTGCGGTTGGAGATCACCGCAGCAATGCGCACCGGGTTGTCGCCGGCGCGCGTGCTGTCGATCAGGGCCTGCAAGTTACTGCCGGTGCCGGAGAGCAGCACCACGACATCACAGGTCTGAGACATTAATGAGCCTTGAGGTTCTTCAGCTCAACCTGAGCCGCGCCTTCGGCAGCGGTGGCGATCTGGCCGATGACCCAAGGCTGTTCGCCGGCTTCGCGCAGTACGTTCAGCGCGGTTTCAACGTGCTCCTGAGCCACGCAGATGACCATGCCGACGCCGCAGTTCAGCACGCGGTGCATCTCGGTTTCGTCGACGTTGCCTTTCTCTTGCAGCCAGTCGAATACTGCCGGACGCTGCCAGCTGGCCACGTCAACGATGGCCTGGGCGCCTTTTGGCAGCACGCGCGGGATGTTGTCCAGCAGGCCCCCGCCGGTGATGTGGGCCATGGCCTTGACGGCGCCGGTGTCCTTGATCAGCTTGAGCAACGGCTTGACGTAGATGCGGGTCGGGGCCATCAGCAGGTCCGTCAGCGGCTTGCCGTCGAGCTGGGTGTTCTCGATCTCGGCGCCGGACACTTCGATGATCTTGCGGATCAGCGAGTAACCGTTGGAGTGCGGGCCGGAGGATGGCAGGGCGAGCAGGGCGTCGCCGGCCGCAACCTTGGAGCCGTCGATGATCTCGGCTTTTTCCACGACGCCGACGCAGAAGCCGGCCAGGTCGTAGTCTTCACCTTCGTACATGCCTGGCATTTCAGCGGTTTCGCCGCCGACCAGGGAGCAACCCGACAGTTCGCAGCCGGCGCCGATGCCGGTGACCACTTGGGCCGCGGTGTCCACGTTCAGCTTGCCGGTGGCGTAGTAGTCGAGGAAGAACAACGGCTCGGCGCCGCACACTACCAGGTCATTGACGCACATGGCGACCAGGTCGATGCCGATGGTGTCGTGCTTGTTCAGGTTCAGCGCCAGGCGCAGCTTGGTGCCCACGCCGTCGGTGCCGGACACCAGTACAGGCTGCTTGTAGCCGGCCGGGATCTCGCAGAGGGCGCCAAAACCGCCCAGGCCGCCCATGACTTCAGGGCGCGCAGTGCGCTTGGCGACGCTCTTGATGCGTTCGACCAATGCTTCACCGGCGTCGATGTCTACACCGGCGTCCTTGTAGCTCAGGGAGGGTTGCTTGCTCATGATCCAGGCCTTTAGGGGGGATTTCTGGGTAACGACCGAGCGAGCGGGGGCTTTTATAAAGGCCACGCCGTTGACGGTCTGCGAAGGCGCGCGATTTTATCAGGCTTGAGGGGCAGCGGCCATCCTCGGGCCGACGGGCAGGGGCATATGGCGTTAAAAAAATGCTAATCGGGTCTGCTTTGGCGCGTATTAAGGTATAGCCTTTACTGCGCTAGCGTTGTGACAGTACGAAAACTTACCAAGACCCTGTGAATGTTTTATCGGTCGCCGTGGTCACAGCCTTGGCAAACCGAGTTCACGCGGTCTGTTCCAGCCGCTAAATTTGTCGTTCGGGAATCTTCCATGCGTCTGTGTAAATTCTTCTTTGTAGGCTGCTTGTCGTTGGTCAGCCTGGCGAGTCATGCCGAAACCCTCAATGGCCTTTACCAAGTACTCGAACCCGTCAGCAGTCAGTCGCCGCAAGAGCGTGACCAGGCGACCCAGCGCGCCGTGCAGACCCTGGTGATCCGCCTGACCGGCGACGCCAAGGCCGCCGAGGGGCCGGGTCTGGCGGCCGTTCGCAAGGATCCGCAACAAATCATCAGCCAGTACGGCTACGACGCCGGCCCGCCGGAAAGCCTGCAAGTGGATTTCGACCCGGTGAGCACCGATCGCGTGCTGCGCGAAGCGGGCCTGTCGATCTGGGGCAGCAATCGGCCGTCGATCCTTGGCTGGTGGCTGAACGACTCCACCGAAGGCAGCAGCCTGGTGGGTGATGGCCAGACCGTCGCCCAGGCGCTGCGCCGTGCCGCGCAACACCGTGGCCTGCCGTTGCGCCTGCCGCTGGGCGACCTGGATGAGCAGGTGGTCGCCACCGCACCGAACCTGGAAAGTGCTGACGCCACACCGTTGCGCGCCGCTTCCGAACGTTACGGCGCCGACGCTTTGCTGGCCGTGCATGCGCGCCAGGAAGGCAACCAATGGCAAGCCAAATGGCGCCTGTGGCTGGGCGACAAGAGCGAGCAGGGCACCGCGCAAGGGGCCGACATCGGCGCTGTAGCCGACGCGGTGATGCTGGCGATCAGCCAAAAGCTCGCGCCACGCTTTGCGGTCAAACCCGGCGTGAGCACCGAACAATTGCTGGAAGTGCAGGGCATGACCCTGGAGCGTTATGCCGCGCTGGGTCACCTGCTGGAGCCTTTCGGTGGTCAGCCGCAGTTAGTGGATGGCAATCGCATCGTGTACCGCGTCAATGGCAGTGCCGATCAGTTGCGTACCCAGTTGAGCCTGGCCAAGTTGCAGGAGATTCCTGCGGGTGAAGCACCGGTCCCCCAACCGGCGGCGGAGGGTGCGCAGCCGGCTGCTGCACCAGAACCTCAGGCGCAACTGCGTTTTCGCTGGTAGCAGTTTTCTTCTTTATATAGATGGAGTGGTTTATGGCGGATACGCGTCGTTGGGTGTGGCTTGGCGGGTTTGTCCTGCTGTGCGTTTTTGTGTTCCTGCTGCATTCGATCCTGACGCCATTCCTGGTCGCGTTGCTGCTGGCTTACCTGTTCGATCCGGTGGTGGATCGCCTGGAAAAAGCCGGGTTGTCGCGGACCTGGGGCGTGGTGGCGGTGTTCGCCCTGTTTACCTTGATCATCACGGCGTTGGTGCTGGTGCTGGTGCCGATGCTGGCCAAGCAGTTGTTCCGCTTGTATGAGCTGGCGCCGCAGATGCTCGATTGGCTGCAGCACACGGCGATGCCGTGGGCCCAGGCCAAGTTGGGGTTGGCGGATGGTTTCTGGAAGTTCGACAAGGTCAAGGCGGCCATCAGCGAACATATGGGCCAGACCACCGATATTGTCGGGGTCATCCTCAGCCAGGCGACGGCGTCCAGCCTGGCGTTGATCGGCTGGCTGACCAACCTGGTGCTGATCCCGGTGGTGGCGTTCTACCTGCTGCGCGACTGGGACATCATGATGGCCAAGATCCGCAGCCTGCTGCCGCGCAACCGTGAGGAGCGCATTGTTTCGCTGGCTGAGGAATGCCATGAGGTGCTCGGCGCCTTCGTGCGCGGGCAGTTGCTGGTGATGCTGGCCCTGGGGATCATCTACGCGGCCGGCTTGATGGCTATCGGCCTGGAGCTGGGTCTGTTGATCGGCCTGATCGCCGGCCTGGCCGCGATCGTGCCTTATATGGGGTTTGTGATTGGGATCGGCGCGGCGCTGGTCGCGGGCTTGTTCCAGTTTGGCGGGGACTTGTACCCGATGCTGGGGATCGTGGCCGTATTCATGGTCGGCCAGGCGTTGGAAGGCATGGTGCTCACGCCGTTGTTGGTCGGGGATCGGATTGGTCTGCATCCGGTGGCGGTGATCTTTGCGATCCTGGCGGGTGGTGAGCTGTTTGGCTTCACGGGCATCCTGCTGGCGTTGCCGGTGGCGGCGGTGATCATGGTGCTGGTGCGCCATGTGCACGATCTGTACAAGGATTCGGATGCTTATACGGGGGTTGAAGATCCCGACCTGTAACTCTATCTTCACAAACCCGGCCAAGGCCGGGTTTGTCTTTTCTGGGGGCGGTCCGTCAAACAATCTGCATAAATCCAACGAGTTAACGCAAACCTTTGATTTTGCTTGGGGTCTGTTGCATTGTGCGCCCGGCGTCACGGGTATAAACTTTGCAAACTTTACACAGAGGCCACTAACGGTTCGTTCGGAGCCGTTCAGTCAGCATGAAACCGATTCAGCTGCCCTTGGGTGTGCGTCTGCGTGACGACGCCACCTTCATCAACTACTACCCAGGCGCCAATGCCGCTGCACTCGGCTATGTCGAGCGGCTCTGCGAAGCCGACGCCGGGTGGACTGAAAGCCTGATCTATCTGTGGGGCAAGCACGGCGTAGGGCGTACCCACCTGTTGCAGGCTGCGTGCCTGCGGTTCGAGCAGATGGGCGAACCGGCGGTGTACCTGCCGCTGGCCGAGTTGATGGATCGCGGTATCGGCATCTTCGATCACCTTGAGCAATACGAACTGGTGTGTCTGGATGACTTGCAGGCGATCGCCGGCAAGGCGGATTGGGAAGAAGCGCTGTTTCACCTGTTCAATCGCTTGCGTGACAGCGGTCGGCGCCTGCTGATTGCCGCGTCGACTTCGCCACGCGAGTTGCCGATCAAGCTGGCCGACCTCAAGTCGCGCATGACCCTGGCGCTGATCTTCCAGATGCGCCCGCTGTCCGACGAAGACAAATTGCGTGCCCTGCAACTGCGGGCCTCCCGTCGCGGCCTGCACCTCACCGACGAAGTCGGGCACTTTATCCTTACTCGAGGCACCCGCAGCATGAGTGCGCTGTTCGATTTGCTCGAGCAGCTCGATCAGGCGTCCTTGCAGGCTCAAAGAAAATTGACGATCCCTTTTCTCAAGGAAACGTTGGGCTGGTAACTCATTGAATTTACGCGGTTCGCCATTTTACGGGCGCCAGAAAACCTGCGTTTCTGCCGGCTGGGCTTCGCATTCGAACCGATAAATGGAATTACGGCTTAGATGTCATAGTCCAATCGCGAAGTCACATAGAGCACGATTGAATTTGCAAATCGATGTGATAGAAGGCATAGTCTCGACTTCTTTACATATCAGCCACGGTCGTGCCCATGCTAAATCGCTTCGCACCCCTCGTGCCCCTCGCACTCGTTACCCTGTTGTTTGGTTGCGCCTCCCACCCTCAGCAGGTGGTCGATCAGCAGAAACCACAGGTTCAAAATCAGGCAAAATTCGTTGCTGCACAATCTGCCTCTGTTTATGAGGAAGAAGTCGCAACGGAAAAGGAACTGGCCGATTTCGCCGGCAACAAGCCTTATCAGCTTCCAGTCCTGGCCGACAGCATTCTCGAACGCGGCATGTCCCTGATCGGTACCCGTTACCGTTTCGGTGGTACCTCTGAAGCCGGTTTCGACTGCAGTGGTTTCATCGGCTATCTGTTTCGTGAAGAGGCCGGCATGAATCTGCCGCGCTCCACCCGCGAAATGATCAACGTGAATGCACCGTTGGTCGCACGCAACAACCTCAAGCCTGGCGATCTGCTTTTCTTCAGTACGGCAGGCCGTGGTCGTGTGAGCCACGCCGGTATCTACCTGGGCGATAACCAGTTTATCCACTCCAGCAGCCGTCGCAGTGGCGGTGTCCGGGTCGATAACCTGGGTGACAGCTACTGGAGCAAAACCTTCATCGAAGCCAAGCGCGCACTCGCCATGGCCCCGACGACGGTTACCGCTAGCAAGTAAACTTAAAGTGATACTTGAAGTTTGACGTGTAAGCGCTAGAATCCCTGGACATTGTTGTAATCCGTTCGCGCGAGCTTTGCTTGCGCGTTCTGGTTTTCAGCGTTCGGCAGCGAAAGCCGCATCCAGACCAGGATTGTTCTGCACATGTCGACCTCGGCCCGCCTGATTCTCATTGTTTGCGCCGCGCTCCTCAGCGCCTGCGCAAGCCGCACACCGCCGCCCGCTCCTGTAGCGGTGAAGCCCAAGCCGGTGTTCAACTATTCCACCCAGAATTTCTCGCCCGCAGCCGAAGACGTACTCTTCCGCGCGCTGGGCCTGGTCGGCACGCCTTACCGTTGGGGCGGCAACACGCCGGACTCCGGGTTTGATTGCAGCGGCCTGATCGGGTTTGTCTTCCGCGATGCCGCCGGGATTTCCCTGCCGCGTACCACCCGCGAGCTGATCGTAATGCGCGCGCAGGACGTCAGCGAGCAGAACCTGCAGACCGGCGACCTGCTGTTCTTCGCCACCGGTGGCGGTTCCCAGGTCAGCCACGCCGGGATCTACGTGGGTGAAGGGCGCTTTGTGCATGCGCCACAAACCGGCGGTACGGTGAAGCTGGACACATTGTCCAAAGCCTATTGGCAGAATGCCTATTTGAGCGCCAAGCGCGTGTTGCCGGGCAACCTGGCACGCAATCCTTAGCGCCAGACTCGAATCGAAATGTGGGAGGGGGCTTGCCCCCGATAGCGGTGTGTCAGCTAAAGATAACTGGGCTGATCCACCGCCATCGGGGCAAGCCCCCTCCCACAGTTGTTTTGTGTCGACTTCAAGTTGCTTTAATTGACGCTCCACCCCCAACCTACTACCCTTCGCCGCTTGTTCCAGGTGCTCTGTGACCCACGGGTCGACAGAGTGAAACAGGGAAGCCGGTGAGTGAGCGCACTTCTACACAGTGCCGCCGCGATTCCGGCGCTGCCCCCGCAACGGTAAATGAGTCAAGACGCTGCCTTTTGCCACTGTATCGCCTGCGATATGGGAAGGCGCAGCGTTGGCCTGCCTTCAGCCAGCACGCCACTCATGAGCCCGGAGACCGGCCTGCAACATCCAACAGCATCACGGTGGGCGATGCTTGGCTGTCTGCTTTTCTTTTTTCCTGCCCGCCGTTTTTGTCCAGCCCCAACGGAGAGCTGCCATGACCGATTCCCCCGACCGCGACGAACGCCACCTGGCGCGCATGCTGCGCAAAAAAGCCGTGATCGACGAGCGCATCGCCAACTCCCCCAACGAATGCGGTCTGCTGCTGGTGCTGACCGGTAACGGCAAAGGTAAAAGCAGCTCCGCGTTCGGCATGTTGGCCCGTGCCATGGGCCACGGCATGCAGTGCGGCGTGGTGCAGTTCATCAAGGGGCGCAACAGCACTGGAGAAGAATTGTTCTTCCGTCGCTTCCCCGAGCAAGTGCGCTTCCATGTAATGGGCGAAGGCTTCACCTGGGAAACCCAGGACCGCCAGCGCGACATCGCCGCCGCCGAGGCCGCCTGGGCAGTCTCCCGCGAATTGCTGCAGGACCCCTCCATCGGCCTGGTGGTGCTGGACGAACTGAACATCGCGCTCAAGCACGGCTACCTCGACCTGGACCAGGTCCTCAGCGACCTGCAAGCCCGTCCACCGATGCAACACGTGGTGGTCACCGGCCGCGGCGCCAAGCCCGAGTTGATCGAAATGGGCGACACCGTCACCGAAATGGGCATGCTCAAGCACGCGTTCCAGGCCGGTATCAAGGCACAGAAGGGCGTCGAACTTTGAATCAGCCCCGTCATTGCCCTGCCGTTTTGATCGCCGCTCCGGCGTCCGGCCAGGGCAAAACCACCGTCACCGCCGCGCTCGCCCGTTTGCACCGCAACCTGGGGCGCAAGGTGCGCGTGTTCAAATGCGGCCCGGACTTTCTCGACCCGATGATCCACGAACGCGCCAGCGGTGCGCCGGTGTATCAGTTGGATATGTGGATGGTGGGCGAGCAGGAAAGTCGTCGTTTGCTGTGGGAAGCGGCGGGGGAGGCAGACCTGATCCTGATCGAAGGCGTGATGGGCCTGTTCGACGGCACACCCTCCAGCGCCGACCTGGCGCGACACTTCGGCGTGCCGGTGCTGGGGGTGATCGACGGCACGGCCATGGCGCAGACCTTCGGCGCGTTGGCATTGGGCCTGGCGCGCTATCAGCCGGATCTGCCATTCGCCGGTGTATTGGCCAACCGTGTCGGCACCCTGCGTCATGCGCAACTGCTCGAAGGCAGCCTCACCGAGGGCCTGCGCTGGTATGGCGCATTGTCACGCGAGACCGGTATCGAACTGCCCAGTCGCCACCTCGGCCTGGTGCAAGCGAGCGAACTGAATGACCTCGATGTACGCCTGGACGCCGCCGCCCAAGCGTTGGGCAGCAGTTGCGAAGTCGCTTTGCCGCCGCCGGTGACGTTCGCTGCACCCCAAGTGATCGAGGCTGAGCCGTTGCTCAAGGGCGTGCGCATTGCCGTGGCCCGCGATGAGGCCTTCGCCTTTACCTACGGCGCGAGTCTCGACCTGCTGCGCGCAATGGGCGCTGAGCTGACGTTTTTCTCGCCGATTCACGATCGCCAATTGCCCGATGCCGACAGCCTCTACCTGCCCGGTGGTTACCCGGAATTGCACCACCAGGCGCTGTCGGAAAATATCCCGATGCTCGACGCCATTCGCGCTCACCACGCGGCCGGCAAACCCTTGCTTGCCGAATGCGGCGGCATGCTCTACCTGCTGGACTCGCTGACCGATGTCGACGGCATCCGCGCTGAACTGCTCGGCCTGTTGCAGGGCGACGCGGTGATGCAAAAGAAACTGGCGGCCCTGGCCCTGCAAAGCGTCGAATTGCCGGAAGGCACCGTGCGTGGCCATACCTATCACCATTCCCTGACCACCACTGAATGGCAACCGATTGCCCGTGGCCTGAGCCCCAATGGCGGGCGCGGTGCCGAGGCGGTGTATCGGCAGGGGCGGATGACGGCGTCCTACGTACACTTCTATTTCCCATCCAATCCCCAGGCGGTGGCCGCATTGTTCGCGCCCGATCCAGCACTATGAGCGACAACGCTTTTCCCCAGGCCGACCGCGACGCCGTCTACCGCGCCATCGCCGAACGCCGCGACATGCGCCACTTCAGCGGCGGCACTGTCGCCCCCGAGCTGCTCCACCGCTTGCTCCAGGCCGCACACCAGGCGCCCAGCGTCGGCCTGATGCAGCCCTGGCGCTTTATTCGCATCAGCGATCGCCAGTTGCGTGGGCAGATTCAACAGGTGGTGGAAGAAGAACGCGTACGCACCGCCGAAGCCCTGGGCGAGCGTTCCGATGAGTTCATGAAGCTCAAGGTCGAAGGCATTCACGACTGTGCCGAAGTGCTGGTAGCGGCGTTGATGGATGATCGCGAGCGGCACATCTTCGGGCGTCGCACCCTGCCGGAAATGGACATGGCGTCGTTGTCCTGTGCTATCCAGAATTTGTGGCTGGCGGCGCGGGTCGAAGGCCTGGGCATGGGCTGGGTCTCGTTGTTCGAACCCCAGGCGCTGGCCGATCTGCTGGGTTTGCCGCCCGGTGCCAAACCCCTGGCCGTGTTGTGCCTGGGGCCGGTGGCCGAGTTCTACCCGGCACCGATGTTGCAGCTCGAAGGCTGGAGCGAGCCTCGACCGTTGAGTGACATGTTGTATGAAAATGCGTGGGGAGTGAGTCAATGAGTGTGGCCTTGCTGTGTGTCGCTGCAGTCGCGCTGGATGCGCTGCTGGGCGAACCCAGGCGCTGGCATCCGCTGGTGGCGTTCGGCAATTTTGCCGGGCGCATCGAGCAACGTTTCAATACCGGTGGCCGTGGCTGGCGCAGCCATGGCGTGACCGCGTGGTTTATCGCCGTGGTGCCGCTGACGCTGCTGGCCACGGCCTTGTCGTGGGCGCCTTACATTGGCTGGGTACTGGAGATCCTGGCGTTGTACTGCGCCCTTGGCATGCGCAGCCTTGGCGAGCATGTGATCCCGGTGGCCCAGGCCCTGCGCAGTGATGACTTGGAGGCGGCGCGCAAACGCGTGAGCTACCTGGTCAGCCGTCAGACCAGCGAGCTGGACCGCACCGAAGTCGCCCGTGCCGCCACCGAATCGGTGCTGGAGAACGGCAGCGATGCGGTGTTCGCTGCGATTTTCTGGTTTGTGGTGGCCGGTGTGCCGGGCGTGGTGCTTTACCGCCTGAGCAACACCCTCGACGCCATGTGGGGTTATCGCAACGAGCGTTTCGAGCGCTTTGGTTGGGCGGCGGCAAAAATCGACGATGTGCTGAACTACATTCCCGCACGCCTGGTGGCGTTGACCTACGCGTTGCTGGGCAAGACCCGGCTGGCGCTCAAATGCTGGCGCACCCAGGGCCCGACCTGGGACAGCCCCAACGCCGGCCCGGTCATGGCCGCTGGTGCGGGCGCCCTGGGCGTGGAGCTGGGCGGTGCCGCGATCTATCACGGCGAAGTGCACCATCGTCCACAACTGGGCGAAGGCCCGGCGGCGGATGCCGATTCCATCGATCGGGGCTGGCAACTGGTGCAGCGCGGCGTATGGTTGTGGCTGCTGATCCTATGCGCGGGGGCGCAATTCTATGCTTGAGCATGGTGGCCGGCTGCGCAAGGCAGCGATTCAGTACGGGATAGCTGAAGCCGACTGGCTCGACCTGTCCAGCGGGCTCGCGCCCTGGCCCTGGCCGATCCCCGAGATTCCCCTGCGCGCTTGGGCTCGCCTGCCGGAAACCGACGACGGCCTGGAGCAGGCCGCCAGCGAATACTACGGCGCTGCGCATCTATTGCCGGTGCCGGGTTCCCAGGCGGCGATCCAGTTGTTGCCGCGACTGCGTCGTGCCGGCAAGGTCGGCGTGCTGTCGCCGTGCTATGCCGAACACGCCGAAGCCTGGCGCCGTGCCGGTTACGTGGTGCGCGAAGTGCAGGAACAGGAAGTCGACTTCTTTCTTGATGGCCTCGACGTGCTCGTGGTGGTCAACCCCAATAACCCCACCGGCCTGAGCCTGAGCCCGCAACGCCTGCTGGATTGGCACTCGCGGCTGGCCCAGCGCGGCGGCTGGCTGGTGGTGGATGAGGCCTTCATGGACGTCACCCCGCAAGTGAGCCTGGCCGGCCAGGCGCATCAGGTCGGTTTGATCGTGCTGCGTTCGTTCGGCAAGTTCTTCGGCCTGGCCGGCGTGCGGCTGGGCTTTGTGTTGGCCGAGCGCAAGTTGCTCAAGTTGCTCGCCGAGCAGGTCGGCCCCTGGGCGGTCAGCGGGCCGACGCGGGTGCTGGGCCAGGTGTGCCTGCGCGACACCGCCGGGCATGCGCGGCAACGCACGCGTTGCATCGAGGCGGGCCAGCGCTTGTTCGCGTTGCTGGAGCGCCACGGCTTTCCACCCCAGGGCGGCTGTGCCTTGTTCCAATGGCTAATCACGCCCCATGCCGAGCGTGTGCACGAATTCATGGCCCAGCGCGGCATTCTGCTGCGCCTGTTCGTCCACGACAGCAGCCTGCGTTTCGGCCTGCCCGACACTGAGGCCGACTGGCAGCGCCTCGACGACGCCCTGGCCGCCTATAAGGACGCAACATGAGTACGCTGATGGTGCAGGGCACCACCTCCGATGCCGGCAAAAGTACGTTAGTGACCGCGTTGTGCCGCTGGCTGGTGCGCCAGGGTGTGGCCGTGGCGCCGTTCAAGCCGCAGAACATGGCGCTCAACAGCGCCGTGACCGCCGAAGGTGGTGAAATCGGCCGCGCCCAGGCGGTGCAGGCCCAGGCCGCCAACCTGGCGCCTCATACCGACATGAACCCGGTGCTGCTCAAACCCAACAGCGACACCGGCTCCCAAGTGATCATCCACGGCCGTGCCGTGACCACCATGAACGCCGTGGCCTATCACGACTACAAAGCCATTGCGATGCAGGCGGTGCTGGCCTCCCACGCCCGGTTGAGCCAGGCCTATCCCGTGGTCATGGTGGAAGGCGCTGGCTCCCCGGCGGAAATCAACCTGCGCGCCAACGACATCGCCAACATGGGCTTCGCCGAGGCGGTGGATTGCCCGGTGTTGCTGATTGCCGATATCAATCGCGGCGGGGTATTCGCCCACCTGGTCGGCACCCTGGAGCTGCTGTCACCCACGGAACAGGCGCGGGTCAAAGGCTTCATCATCAACCGTTTTCGCGGTGACATCGCGCTGTTGCAACCCGGCCTGGACTGGCTGGAAACACGCACCGGCAAACCGGTGGTGGGCGTTCTGCCTTACGTGATGGACCTGCACCTGGAAGCCGAGGACGGCATCGACCAACGCCAGATCGACAAGGCGGCCCAGGTGCTCAAGGTGGTGGTCCCGGTGTTGCCGCGCATCAGCAACCATACGGATTTCGACCCGCTGCGCCTGCACCCCCAGGTGGATTTGCAATTCATCGGGCCAGGCCAGCCGATCCCGGCCGCCGACCTGATCATCCTGCCCGGCTCGAAAAGTGTGCGCAGCGACCTGGCCTATCTGCGTGCCAACGGTTGGGACGCCGCCGTGGCGCGTCACTTGCGTTATGGCGGCAAGGTGCTCGGCATTTGCGGCGGCTTGCAGATGCTCGGCGAGCAAGTGCACGACCCGTTGGGCCTGGAAGGGCCTGCCGGTTCCAGCGATGGCCTGGGGCTGCTGGCGTTCGGTACCACGCTGGAAGAAGAGAAGCAGTTGCGCAACGTGCGTGGGCGTTTGTTGTTGGAGAATGCCGAGGTCAGCGGTTATGAGATCCATGCGGGCGTGACCTGCGGTGATGCTTTGTCGAATGCCGCCGTGCTGCTGGAGGATGGCCGCAGCGATGGCGCACAAAGTGCCGATGGGCAGATCCTTGGCACCTACTTGCATGGCTTGTTCGAAAGCCCGGCCGCGTGCAGCGCCTTGTTGCGCTGGGCCGGTTTGCAGGACGTGCGGGAAGTGGATTACCACGCCCTGCGCGAGCGCGATATCGAGCGCCTGGCTGATCTGGTGGAAAACCATTTGGATACTGAGTTGTTACGCAAACTATGTGGGATTTGACAGTGAGCGAGTGTGCTGAGTATTCAACTGCTGCACTGCAACCCAAAGGTGGGAGGGGGCTTGCCCCCGATGGCGGTGCGTCAGTAGCCAATGGGCTGACTGGCGCCACGCCATCGGGAGCAAGCTCCCTCCCACAGGGAGCCGTGCCAGCTTCGAGGGCCCCACTGGCGAAACGAGGTGTTATGTCATGCTCCAGCTGATCCTCGGTGGTGCCCGGTCCGGCAAAAGCCGCCTCGCCGAAAAGCTTGCCAGCGACAGTGGCTTGCCCGTCACGTACATCGCCACCAGCCAACCGCTGGATGGCGAGATGAGCGCGCGTGTCGCGATGCATCGCCAGCGTCGCCCCGACCATTGGAGGCTGATCGAAGAACCCGTTGAACTGGCGCGGGTACTGCGCGACAACGCGGCAACCGAGCGCTGCCTGCTGGTGGATTGCCTGACCCTGTGGCTCACCAATCTGCTGATGCTTGAGGATTCGCATCGTCTGGCCGCCGAGCGCGATCAACTGTTGGAAACCCTGGTCGCGCTGCCGGGTGAAATCATTTTTGTCAGCAACGAGACCGGTCTGGGTGTCGTGCCGCTGGGCGAATTGACTCGCCGCTATGTGGATGAAGCCGGTTGGCTGCATCAAGCCTTGGCCGAGCGATGTCAGCGTGTTGTCCTGACCGTCGCCGGCCTGCCCCTGACTTTGAAAGGTACTGCGTTATGACTGACACCTGGTGGCTCAACCCGTGTAAGGCGATTGACACTCAAGCCTACGAACACGCCCTGGCACGCCAACAGCAACTGACCAAACCGGCCGGCTCCCTCGGCCAGTTGGAAGCGCTGGCGGTGCAATTGGCTGGCTTGCAGGGCCAGGTCAAACCGTCAGTGGACGCGCTGTGGATCGCCATCTTCGCCGGTGACCATGGCGTGGTCGCGGAAGGTGTGTCGGCGTTTCCCCAGGAGGTCACCGGGCAGATGCTGCACAACTTCGTCAGCGGTGGTGCGGCTATCAGCGTCTTGGCGCGGCAGCTGGAAGCACAGTTGGAGGTGGTCGACCTGGGCACGGTGACCCCGTCCCTGGACCTGCCCGGTGTGCGTCACCTGAACATCGGCGCGGGCACCGCCAATTTTGTCAACGGCCCGGCCATGACCGAGGCCCAGGGGCAACGTGCCCTGCAAGCCGGTCGCGACAGTGCGCGGCGTGCGTTGGCTAGCGGTGCACAGCTGTTTATCGGCGGCGAGATGGGCATCGGCAACACCACCGCCGCCAGTGCCCTGGCGTGTGCCTTGCTCGACTGCCAGGCCAGTGACCTGACGGGGCCGGGCACCGGCTTGAATGCCCAGGGCGTGAGCCACAAGGTGGCCGTGATCGAGCGCGCACTGGCGGTGCATGCCGCCCAACGCGGCGATGTCTTGCAGACCCTGTTCAATCTCGGCGGCTTCGAGATCGCCGCGCTGGTCGGTGCATACCTGGCGTGTGCCCAGGAAGGCATCGTGGTGTTGGTGGATGGGTTCATCTGCACCGTCGCGGCACTGGTCGCCACGCGCCTGAACCCGGCATGCCGCGAGTGGCTGGTGTTCGGCCATCGCGGCGCCGAGCCTGGCCATCGTCATGTGCTGCAACACCTCGACGCGCAGCCGTTGCTGGAACTGGGCCTGCGCCTGGGCGAAGGCAGTGGTGCGGCGCTGGCAGTGCCGTTGTTGCGCCTTGCCTGTGCATTGCACGGGCAGATGGCGACCTTCGCCGAAGCCGCCGTGGCGGACCGCCCGGCATGATCTTGCACCTCGACCTGCTGCGCCACGGCGAAACCGAGCTGGGTGGCGGCCTGCGCGGCAGCCTGGACGATGCACTCACCGCCAATGGCTGGGTGCAGATGCGCGAGGCCGTGGTGGCGCGGGGGCCGTGGGACCGCCTGATCAGTTCGCCGTTGCAACGCTGTGCGCGATTTGCCGAAGAATTGGGCGCCCGGCTCAAGCTGCCGGTGACGCTGGAGAAGGACCTGCAAGAGCTGCACTTCGGTGCGTGGGAAGGGCAGAGTGCGGCGACCTTGATGGAGACCGACGCCGGAGGGCTGGGGCTGTTCTGGGCCGACCCTTATAGCTTTACACCGCCGGACGGGGAGCCGGTCAGCGCCTTTTCCGAACGGGTTCTGGGTGCTGTCTCACGTTTGCATCAGGCATATGCCGGTGAACGGGTGTTGTTGATCAGTCACGGCGGTGTGATGCGCCTGTTACTGGCGCAGGCGCGTGGCTTGCCCCGGGAGCAGTTGTTGAACGTCGAGGTCGGTCATGGTGGGCTGTTCAGCCTGCAGGTTGCGGCTGACGGAACTCTGAAGGAAGGGGAGTAGACGTGCTGCCATTCTGGATCGCCCTGCAATTTCTCAGCAGCCTGCCGATTCGCCTGCCGGGCATGCCACAGCCTCAGGAACTGGGGCGTTCGCTGCTGTTTTATCCGGTGGTAGGCCTGTTGTTCGGCGTGCTGTTGTGGGCGCTGAACAGCGTATTGATGGGCGCGCCATTGCTGCTGCATGCCGCACTGTTACTGACTGCCTGGGTATTGCTCAGTGGCGGCTTGCACCTGGATGGCCTGGCGGACAGCGCCGATGCCTGGCTGGGCGGCTTCGGTGACCGCGAGCGCACGCTCACGATCATGAAGGACCCGCGCAGCGGGCCGATTGCCGTGGTGACGCTGGGGTTGGTGCTGTTGCTCAAATTCACCGCGTTGGTGGCCTTGATCGAGCAGCAGAACGGCGTGGCACTGATGCTGGCGCCGCTGATCGGCCGCGCCTCGATGCTGGCGCTGTTTCTCACCACGCGCTATGTGCGTGCAGGGGGACTGGGCCAGGCACTGTCGGATCATTTACCGAGGATTGTCGGTCAACAGGTACTGATCCTCAGTGGTCTTGCCTGCATCCTGATTGGCGGCTTCAGCGGCGGGGTTGCGGTATTGCTCGCGGCGGTCTGCTTTCTGGGGCTGCGCCAACTGATGGTCAATCGCCTGGGCGGCACCACCGGTGACACCGCTGGGGCCTTGCTGGAGCTGCTGGAAGTCGTGGTGTTGGTCGGCCTGGCGCTGTAACACTTTCTTGCATTTCCTTAATCGCGGGTATATACACGTTCCATGCTTGCCTCCCAATGTTTATGTACCAACCTGCGACGTGCCGCCCGTGGCGTCAGCAGGCATTACGACGGCGCTCTCGACGGCTTCGGGATCAACGTCGCCCAGTATTCTTTGCTGTGCAACCTGCAACGACTCGACCAGCCGAGCATTTCCAGCCTGGCGGAAGCCATGGGCCTGGATCGCAGCACCTTGGGCCGCAACCTGCGGGTGCTGGAAGGCGAGGGCCTGGTGCAACTGGTGGAAGGCGACGACCTGCGCAATCGCCTGGTGATGTTGACCCGGGAGGGTGAGGCGCGACTCGCTGCCGCATTACCCGCCTGGGAGGCGGCGCAGCAGAAATTGATCGATCAACTCGGCGCGGAAAAACGCGAAACCTTGTTGGCCTTGCTGGACGAACTCGCCTGAAAGGGAGTTTGTTCGAATACAAGCGGGTATATACCCGCGAGCGGAGAATAAGAAATGACCTCGATGTGGCGCACCAGTGGCTGGATTCTAGTGGGGAGTGCGCTGATCCTGGCGTTGTCGTTGGGCGTGCGCCACGGTTTCGGCCTGTTCCTGGCGCCGATGAGCAGCGAGTTTGGCTGGGGCCGCGAGACCTTCGCCTTCGCCATCGCCCTGCAGAACCTGATCTGGGGTCTGGCGCAGCCGTTCACCGGCGCCCTGGCCGACCGTTTTGGTGCCACCAAAGCGGTGTTTGTCGGCGGTGTTCTGTACGCCGTTGGCCTGGTGTTGATGGGCATGTCCGATTCGGCGTGGTCGTTGTCCCTCAGTGCGGGCTTGTTGATTGGTATCGGCCTGTCCGGCACCTCGTTCTCAGTGATTCTGGGTGTGGTCGGCCGCGCGGTGGCGCCGGAAAAACGCAGCATGGCGATGGGGATCGCCAGTGCTGCCGGTTCGTTCGGCCAGTTTGCGATGGTACCGGGCACGCTGGGTTTGATCAGTTGGCTGGGCTGGTCGGCGGCATTGCTCGCACTGGGCTTGATGGTGGCGCTGATCCTGCCGCTGGTCGCCATGCTCAAGGACCGGCCGCTACCGGCGCTGGCCGGCCAGCAGACCCTGCGTGAAGCCTTGAAGGAAGCCTGTTCCCATTCCGGCTTCTGGCTGCTGGCGTTCGGCTTTTTTGTCTGCGGTTTTCAGGTCGTGTTTATCGGCGTGCACCTGCCGGCTTACCTCGTAGACCAGCACTTGCCGGCCACGGTTGGCACCACGGTGCTGGCCCTGATTGGCCTGTTCAATATCTTCGGGACCTACACCGCCGGCTGGCTCGGCGGGCGCATGTCCAAACCGCGCTTGCTGACGGGCTTGTACCTGCTGCGTGCGGTGGTGATCGTGCTGTTTCTGTGGGCGCCGGTCACCGAGATTACGGCCTACCTGTTTGGCATGGCGATGGGCTTCCTGTGGCTATCCACGGTACCGTTGACCAACGGCACCGTGGCGACGCTGTTTGGTGTGCGAAACCTCTCCATGCTGGGTGGGATCGTGTTCCTGTTCCACCAGTTGGGTTCGTTCCTGGGTGGCTGGTTGGGCGGGGTGGTCTATGATCGAACCGGCAACTACGATTTGATCTGGCAGGTGGCGATTCTGTTGAGCCTGCTCGCCGCCGCCCTGAACTGGCCGGTGCGTGAGCGGCCGGTGGCGCGCTTGCAGGCGCAGATGGAGGCGGCATGAGTGTAGCGTTACGCGGTCTGATCCTCGTCGCGGGGCTGATCCTGGTGCTGCTGGCCTGGTGGGGCTGGCAGCATGGCGGGCTGGCGTTGATGCAACTGGGTATGGCGATCTGTTAAGTTCGTGGTCTGAATACTTTTAAGGACACACGACATGCAGATGCGTTGGCTCGCTGTACCCGTCCTGATGGCCATTGGCAGTGCCGCCCTGGCCGCCAGTTGCCCGCCGCTGCTGGAGGGCCAGTTGCCCAAGCTGCGCGCCAAGGAATCCATCGACCTGTGCCAGCGTTTTGCCGGCAAGCCGCTGGTTATCGTCAACACTGCCAGCTTCTGCGGGTTCGCCCCGCAGTTCAAAGGCCTTGAGGCGTTGTACCAACGCTACAAGGGCCAAGGGCTGGAAGTGATCGGCGTGCCGTCCGATGACTTCAAGCAGGAAGCCAAGACTGGCGAAGAGACTGCCAAGGTCTGCTACGTGAATTACGGCGTGACCTTCACCATGACCGAGCCACAGAAGGTCAAGGGACCGGATGCGGTGCATCTATTCAAGGTGTTGGCGCAGCAGACCGACGCGCCGCCGAAGTGGAATTTCTACAAGTACGTGGTGGATCGGCAGGGCAAGGTGATTGCCAATTTTTCCAGTTTGACCAAGCCGGACAATCCGGATCTGATCAAGGCGGTGGAACAGGCGATCGCCTCCAAACCTTGAGGGCCAGCCATTAAAAAGCCCCGCTTCCTTTGCAGGAGAGCGGGGCTTTTTCATGCGGTGTCAGATCAGAACTTGTACGTTACGCCCAGGCCAAAACCGTTGGCGCTGTTCTCGTACTTAGCATTGTAGGACTGGCCCAATGCGTTGGCGCGAGCGACCTTGACTGGTTCTTCCTTGAGGTAGGAGTAAGCCAGATCAACGGTCATATTCGGCATTACATCGTAACCAAGGCCGAGACTGAAGATAGTCCGGTCACCGGTTGGGATGCGCGGCGAACGGTCTTTGTTGTTGGTCGGCGACTGGTCGAAGGTCAGGCCGGTACGCAGCACCACTTGCTTGGTGACGCGATACGAGGTACCCAAGGCATATGCCCAAGTGTCGTGCCAGTTCTGGTCTTCTTTGATGGTACCGACAATTTGCGGAGCCAAAGCACCGCTACCGGCTGCGGCCGATACACCTTCGTTGTTGACGGTAATGTCTTTCAGTCGGCTCCAACGGGTCCAGGTAGCGCCTGCGTAGAGTTTCCACGCGTCGCTCATATCTTGAGTAACCGAGAAGTCCCAGGATTCAGGCGTGTCGATCTTCAGTGACGCGTCGTAGCGGCCATTGTTCAGCGCGAAAGCCGGAACGTTGGTGCCTTTGGTCACTTCAGTATGGCCTTCGAGCTTGTACTTCACTTTCGAGTGGTAGGTCAGGCCCACGCGAGTTGTATCAGTGGCTTGAACCAGCAGGCCGGCATTGAAGCCGACGGCGGTGTCATCTCCCTTGATCTTGATGTTGTTGGAGCCGGTACCATTGATTGGCAGGTTGATATCGGACTCGAGCGTACCAGCGATACGGTTGATGGTCGGCCCAAAACCAATGGAAACCCGATCGTTGAAGGCGTAGCTCACCGTAGGCTGGAAGGTGATGACCGTCACTTCGCTTTTGCTGCCAAAAGCTTTGCCTTGGAAGCCATTTTCGTAGTCTGTCACGAGGCCAAACGGAGCATAGACGCCGAAACCGACAGCCCATTGTTCATTGAGTTTATTGGTGTAGAAACCGAAAGGAACGGCAGTGAAAGGCACCATATCGCCTTTGTTCGTGCCTGAAGAGCGGCCGCTGACATCCTTGATGTTGCTTGAGGCATCAATCGCTGCAACACCGCCAGTGACTTGCTGGCCTTCAAGGCGAGCCATACCGGCAGGGTTACCATAAACGGTACTTGCATTTTCGGCAGAAGAAGAGCGGCCTGCGAAACCCGTTCCCATTCCCGCGACGTCTTGTTCGTTAAGGGCGAAGCCACTTGCGAACACGTGGGAAGAGGCCATTGCAACGGCGAGGCTAAGTGTGGTCTTGAGCATTACTTTTTTCATTATTAGAACTCCGTGGTGATCACCGCTGCGGAAAGTAACAATAAATTTAACATCGCGCTATAGGCTGTAATGCAGGAGATAGAGCGGTTTTGTAGGACAATCCGACCAAAATTCTGATTTTTTGGCGAATCTTGCAAATTGCCCGGTCAGCAAACCACCTGATTCATGGGTGAAACACAGGTTTGCCAGGCTTGAGTGAAATCGCGCAGCCTTCCTTGTGGATGAAAAATTTCTTTCCAGATACGTGCCATGCCCAGCACATCACCGGGCGGGGGCAGTGCAGGGGTGTGTTGTTCCACCAAAAGCCAGGCGATGGCCGTGGCATAACGCAGGTTGACCGTCAGCTCAAGTTGCGGTGCGCTGAGGAACGCGTGCTGGCTGGCGAGGCCGCGTACCAGGCTGGCGCGCTCGGGGTCCAGCGCCAGGTAGTCGTCCCACAACGCGCGGTGGCGCGGTTCGGTGATGCTGTACAGGCCGTGTCCACGCCGGTCGTGCAAGGCGGAACCGAGTTCCGACTGGCTGGCGGCAATGCCCAGCAGCAGTGACTCGGCCGTCGGGTTATGTCGGCCAAGGTACATCAACGTCGGCCTGATCACATAACGACACAATTCGCTGGCAGCGATACCCATACAAGCCTCAATCCGTGAAAGTGGTCGACGAGGCCTGAGAAGGTGGGGGCTTGGCAGCAGTGGATCGGATCTCAGGCTCGCCGGAAGCGGATCATGCCGCTTGAGTTGAAGTGTAGTGTCATATTTGCGATGTAAAGGACTGTTTTTAAAACATCTTCTTCATTTAGTTATAACGTTTATATCTATTTGAACTTAGTGCAAGAGCTCGGTGGGCAAATTCCGGGCAATAAAAAACCCTGCTTTTTAAACAGGGTTTTTGTGTTTCAGCGACTCGGGTCGATCAGGCAGTCAGTGCCTGACGGGTACGCTCGATCACGGCCTGCAGCGGTTCTGCGCTGGAGTATTGATCGGGGTACAGGCGTTCGCTGTGACGAGCGATGCCGTGTTCGTTGACCAGGGTGAAGCTGAAGCAGCCTTTGCGAGCGGCCATGATCAGGCAGTTCATTGGAGCAAAAGCGTTGGTGAGGGTGCGAATGGCATCCTGAGTGTGGATTTGAGCGTTCATAATTATTGGTGTTCCTACAAATGACACAGATAAGAACCGTGCCGTATTAAAACGTTCCAGTGACGTTGATCACCATTGATCGAACGAAGAACCCGACTGGAACAAAGCAGCCAGTTTGAAGCGCTATTAAGTTAGGCGCGCTTGGGCTGGCAGGTAGGTACTTAGGAGGGCAGGCGACACAACAGGGGCAAAGGTTCTGGGCCCAGGGTGAAGATCCTGATCAATTTGCAGGTTGGTTCGGTCAGAGTATGGAAACTTCGCGGCACCCTTTGCTTGTTCAAAGGCAGTGTCGTCGCAAGTGATACCTGGAAACCATCGAGGTGGTCGATCCCGTGTTGTACAAGGGAGTTGTTCGACCAGAATTGACTTTCAGCTTGGTACTAACGCCGCGGATAGTAACGGATTGAAACGGGTAAGGGAAGTGTGTTAGCCAAAAAACTTCAATCAGCCGCCCAGCAGGCCCCGATAAGCCAGTACCGTGGCTGCCGCTGCCAGCGAACAACCCAGCCCGTAAGCGGCAAGGGTCAAGCGCAGGGATTGGCCGGTCTCGACCACTTTCATCACGTCACCCATATCGTTGATCCTGCCTTCGCCGAGCTCAATGCACAAGCTCACGGCCGTGAACGCCGCCGACAGCAGAATGGCGATGGCGAACAGTGCCCCGTCCGGAGAGGGCAGCGCCGCATTGATTCCCAAGGAAATGGCACAGATGGCCAGGAGCAGCACCGCGAACAACAGAATTCCCTTCATCGACCCCTCCACCGTTGCGCTGTAGGTCGGGGAGTGTGGCGAGCCCGGCAAGATTTGAAAAGTCCCTGGTTGGCCTTGGCGGTAACATCTTTGCAGCAAGTTGCTTCAAAAAACGCCGGTGATATAACCGTCGGATGGGTAGTTGTGCACATTAGTTGCGGGGTGTGTAACCACGCTGTCAACTGCTCTGAGGGGCTGCCATTTGCCTGCAATGGAAATTTAAGTCAATGAAAAATATGGCTTTTTTTTATTGGTGAAAAAATCGTCAGTTTGACTGCGGCCCCCATTCCATGGGGCTTTGCGCGAGTTAAAGGGGGGTTGTCCACTGAGTTATCCACAGCTTCTGTGGATTGTCCCAAGCGCTTGCTCTAGAACGGGCGTGCAGAGTTTTTTCAGCTTTACCTGTACGAAAAAAAGAGTAGAGTGGCGCGCCTTCTGATCTGTCCCACAGTGCTTTATGAAGTTTCGCTCAGTATCACCTTCTGTTACCGATACCCCTCAAACTGTTACCGCCCCCAAGCGCTTCTCCTTGAAAGTTGCCTTGTGGCTGCTCGACAGCCCGCGCCTGGGTCATAACACCAACGTCAAACACTTCGCCGGGCGCTTGCTCAAGCAGCCCGCCCGTGAAGGCGTGGTCGCTGCCCAAAGTCGCCTGGGCCAACTGATGTGCCGTGAATGTGGGAATGCCCGCGACCGCCGCATCGGCCACGACCTGTTGCGCCTGGCGGCCCGTGCCGGCGACCGTCGCGCCCAGCGTGAACTGGGCCAGGTCGAAGACTGAGCTGTCCTCAGGCCCTGGGCTCCGCTAACCTTGCTTTTTTTCGGTGATGGCAGACATGTCTATGGTTTTTGACTGGACCAGTATCGCCCTGGGCCTCGCAGGCGCTGCCGTGCCTTTATTGGCGGTGTGCTGGCAGCTTCAGCGGCGTCTGACCGCACGCATGACCGGCTGGGAACTGCTCGAAGAGCGCCTGGCCACCGCACAACTGGCCCAGGAGGGCCTCGCCGCGCAGTTGGATGCCAGCCGCGACGAGATCAGCGATCTGAGCCAGGCCAACGCCGCCAAGCAGGCCGACCTGGCTGCCTTACGCCGCGAAGTCGAGCTGCTGCAGATCGACCGCGACAATGCCCGCGACGCCGCCCACGCCTGGAACCTCGACCGCAGCGCCAAGGAGACTGAGCTGCGCCGCCTCGACGCTCTTTCAGCTGCCTTGCGCGCCGAACTGCGCGAACAACAGGACAGCCATCAACAACGCCTAACCGACCTGCAAGGCTCGCGGGATGAGCTGCGCGCGCAGTTCGCCGAGCTGGCCGGCAAGATCTTCGATGAGCGCGAACAGCGCTTTGCCGAAACCAGCCAGGAGCGCCTGGGCCAATTGCTCGACCCGCTGAAGGAGCGCATTCAGTCTTTCGAAAAGCGCGTGGAAGAAAGCTATCAGAACGAGGCGCGCGAGCGTTTTTCCCTGGCTAAAGAGCTGGAGCGCCTACAGCAACTGAACCTGCGTCTGTCGGATGAAGCCACCAACCTGACTCGTGCGTTGAAGGGCCAGAAAACCCAAGGCAACTGGGGGGAGCTGATCCTCGAACGGGTATTGGAGCACGCGGGCCTGGAAAAAGGCCGTGAGTACCAGACCCAGGTCAGCCTCAAGGGCCCGGATGGCGAGCGCTTCCAGCCGGACGTGCTGATCATGTTGCCTGGTGACAAGCAGGTGGTGGTGGATTCCAAGGTCAGCCTCACCGCGTATCAACAATACGTGGCGGCGGATGATGAGGTCATCGGCCAGGCGGCCCTGAAACAGCACGTACTGTCGCTGCGTAATCACGTCAAGGGGCTGGCGAGCAAGGATTACAAGCGCCTGGAGGGCCTGCACAGCCTGGATTTCGTGTTGCTGTTCGTACCTATTGAAGCAGCGTTTTCCGCTGCGTTGCAGGCCGAGCCGAACCTGTTCCAGGAAGCCTTCGACCGCCATATCGTGATCGTCAGCCCGACCACGTTGCTGGCCACCCTGCGCGTGATCGACAGCCTGTGGAAGCAGGAACGCCAGAGCCAGAATGCCCGGGAGATCGCCGAGCGCGCCGGTTGGCTGTACGACAAGTTCGTGTTGTTTATCCAGGACCTGGATGAAGTGGGTAACCGTTTGCAGCAGTTGGATAAGGCTTACAGCGCCGCGCGTAACAAGCTGACAGATGGGCGCGGAAATCTGGTCAGCCGGACTGAGCAATTGAGATTGCTCGGTGCGCGGGCCAGCAAGAGTCTTCCTGCTGATTTGCTGGAACGGGCGATGACCGACTCAGATGGCGTGGCCCATCTGCCCGAGTAACGGTAGGCGTCGGCCTGCCGTCTCCTACAAAGGCAGATGCCGACTCAACAATGCCCGCAACGCTGCCGGTTTCACCGGCTTGGCCAGGTAATCCAACCCCGCCGCATGCACCTCGGCCACCATCTCCGGGCGGCCGTCGGCGCTGATCACCACGCCGGGAATCGGCTCCGCCAATTGCGCGCGCAGCCAACCCATCAGTTCAGTCCCGGTTTCGCCATGGTCCAGATGGTAGTCCACCAGCGCCAGTTGCGGACGCACGCCATCGGCCAGCAATGCCGCGCATTGCGCCTGGTCGGTGGCGGTCCAGACTTCACAGCCCCAGCGCGTCAGCAGGCTGCGCATGCCGATCAGGATGCTTTCTTCGTTATCCACGCACAGCACCTGCGCACCGCTCAGCGGCAGGCCGGTTTCCTGCGGCGTCCTGACCTGCGGGCTGGTCTGGTTGCGGGCCAGCGGCACGCGCACGCTGAATACGCTGCCCTTGCCGGGCCATGAACGCACACTCAGGCGGTGGCCCAGCACGCGGCACAGGCCGTCGGCGATCGCCAGGCCCAACCCGAGGCCTTTCTCGGCGCGGGTCTGGTGGCTGTCCAGGCGCTTGAATTCCTCGAAGATCACCTTTTGTTTATCCGGTGGGATTCCCGGGCCACGGTCCCACACTTCCAGGCACAGCGCGTCTTTACGTCGGCGTACGCCGAGTAGCACCGGGCCGTCGGCATAACGGAATGCGTTGGTAAGAAAGTTCTGCAGAATCCGGCGGAGCAACTTGATGTCGCTGTCCACGCGCAAACGACTGCCGCGCAGGCGGAAGCGCAGACCTTGCTCCTGGGCCAGCGCCTTGAACTCGGCGCCCAAGGTGTCGAACAGTTCGTTAAGCACAAAAGGCTGGCGCTGCGGATTGATCTTGCCGTTTTCCAGGCGCGAAATATCCAGCAGGTCGCTGATCAGGTCTTCGGCGGAACGCAGTGAGCTGTCCAGATGCTGCACCAATTGCCGGGCTTCGCTGGAGAGGCCGTCCTGCTGGTGGGAGAGGGCGGCGGAGAACAGGCGCGCGGCATTCAGGGGTTGCATCAGATCATGGCTGACCGCCGCCAGGAAACGCGTCTTCGACTGGCTGGCGGACTCGGCCACGCCCTTGGCGTCGGTGAGCGCCACGTTCAACTGCGACAGTTCGTGGGTGCGCTCGGTGACCCGTTGTTCCAGGCCTTCGTTGGCCTCTGTAAGGGCTTGCTCGGCTTCACGGAACGCAGTGATGTCGGTGAAACTCATCACGAAGCCACCGCCGGGCATCGGGTTGCCGATTAGCTCGATCACGCGACCATTGGGAAACAAGCGTTCAGACGTGTGCGCACGGCCCTGGCGCATCCAGTGCAGGCGGCGCGCCACATGCACTTCGGCCTCACCTGGCCCGCACAAGCCACGTTCGGCGTTGTAGCGGATGATGTCGGCAATCGGCCGGCCGACGCTGATCAGTCCGTCCGGGTAGTTGAACAGCTCCAGATAACGCCGGTTCCAGGCCACCAACTTGAGGGACTGGTCGACCACGCTGATACCCTGGGTGATGTTCTCGATAGCGCCTTGCAGCAAGGCGCGGTTGAACTGCAGCACTTCCGAGGCTTCGTCGGCGATGCGTACTACGTCCTCCAACTGCATTTCCCGCCCTTCAATGGCGGCTTTCACCACGGCACGGGTCGAGGAGGCACCGAGTACACCGGCCAGCAACCGCTCTGTGTGCGCGATCCAGTCGTTGTCGGCATTCTGGTTGGGGTTGAAGCCTTTGCCCTGACGATAGGCGAAGCGGATAAAACTCTGCTGGGCGCGTTCTTCACCCACAAAGCGCGCGGCCAGGCTGAGCAAATCACTGATCTGCACCGACAGCATCGAGCGGGCGCTGGCGCGTTGGCTGATTTCCTGGCCAATAAAACGCCCGGCTTGCCAGTGTTCGGAAACCCGCGTGCGCGACAGCATCGACACCCACACGAACAGCGTGAAGTTGCCCGCCAGCGAGAACACGGTGCCCAGGGTCAACGACGTCACGGACAGACCCAGTGGGTGGGAATGCATCCACGTCAGTCCTGGGAAAAGGCTGAGGGACCAGCCCAGGCTTTTCGCCGTTACCGGTAGGACCAAGGTGTAGAACCATAGGAAAGTGCCCGCTGCCAGCCCGGCAAACACGCCGCGTCGGTTGGCCTGTTTCCAATACAGCGCACCGAGCATCGCCGGTGCCAGTTGAGTCACGGCGGCAAAGGCGATCTGGCCGATGGTCGCCAGGCTCGCGGTGGACCCCAGCAGGCGGTAGCTGACGTAGGCCAGCAACAGGATGATGACGATGCTGACTCGGCGTACCGACAGCATCCAGTGGCGGAACACTTCGAACGGGCGCTCGGCACTGGAGCGGCGCAGCAGCCACGGCAGTAGCATGTCGTTGGAGACCATGGTCGACAGGGCGATGCTCGCCACAATCACCATGCCGGTGGCCGCCGAGGCGCCGCCGATAAAGGCCAGCACCGCCAGCGCCGGGTGGGCTTCGGCCATGGGCAGGCTGATCACGTAGGAGTCCGGCAGCACCGAGCCCGGCAGCATCATCTTGCCGCCCAGGGCGATCGGTACTACAAACAGAGCGGCCAGGATCAGGTAGGCGGGGAACACCCATTTGGCCAGACGCAGGTCCTGAGGGTCGATATTTTCCACCACCGTGACATGAAACTGCCGCGGCAGGCAGATGATCGCCATCATTGCCACGCCGGTCTGCACCACCATCGACGGCCAGTTGACGGTCTCTTTCCAGTATTCCTCCAGCCTTGGCGCCAACATGGCCTGGCTGAACAGGTCGCCGAAACCGTCGTACAGGCCGTAGGTCACAAACGCGCCGACCGCCAGAAAGGCGAACAGCTTGACCAGGGATTCAAACGCGATCGCCAGCACCATGCCCCGGTGGTGCTCCGTCGCGTCGAGGTTGCGCGTACCAAACACGATGGTGAACAGCGCCAGCACCAGCGACACAATCAACGCGGTGTCCTGGGCGCGGGTGCCGGTGGTGTCCGCGCCCGCGCCGATCAACAGGTTCACGCCCAGCACGATGCCTTTGAGTTGCAGGGCGATGTAAGGCAATACGCCGACCAGGCAGATGAGTGCGACCACCACCGCCAGCGATTGGGATTTGCCGTAGCGCGCGGCAATAAAGTCGGCAATGGAGGTGATGTTTTCCTGCTTGCTGATCAGAATCATCTTCTGCAGCACCCAGGGTGCCAGCACCAGCAGCAGCACCGGCCCCAGGTAAATCGGTAAAAACGCCCACAGCTGTTCGGCGGCCTGGCCTACGGCGCCAAAGAAGGTCCAACTGGTGCAATAAACTGCCAGCGACAGGCTGTACACCCAGGCACGCATGCGCGGCGGCAGTGGCGCACGGCGACGATCACCGTAGAAGGCGATGGCAAACATAATGGCCATATAGGCCAGGGCAACGGCGGCGATCAGCCCGCTGGACAGCGTCATGGTAACTCCGAGCATAGGAACGCCCGGGCATTCCAGGCCCGGTTGGACAGTCTCGCATGATGCCTGGGGTTAGTCAGTGTCGACCAAGGTCGTGTGGGATCGAATGTCGCAGGTCATTCAGCGCGGTGGCAGGGTTTTCTGGCGCAGGATGTAGATTGTCACCAGCACGGCGCTGGTCAGCATGAAGCCGCGCGCCCACGGTAGGGGCACTAAATAGCAGGACACGCCGATGCTCAGCCACATCAAGCCGATGGCGTAGACCTTGCCCTTGAGCGGGATGCCGTTGCCGTCCAGGTAATCACGGATCCACGGGCCAAGGCGCGGGTGTTGCACCAGCCAGTGGTAGAAACGCGGGGAGCTTCGGGCGAAGCAGGCAGCGGCGAGCAGCAGGAAGGGCGTGGTCGGCAATACCGGTAGGAAAATGCCGATGACCCCCAGCGCTACGCTCAGCCAACCAATGGCCAGCAGCAGGTAGCGCAGGAGCAGCGGACGGTTGCCCATGGGTGTCACGGGCAAACGACTCAGTGGTGGCGTGGCTTGAGGATCGCCGGTTTTTCGTCAGGGGCGTTGCACAGCAGGTACAGCGCGGTGAGGGCTTCCGGGATCTGCACGATCATGTCGTCCATCAGGTTGGCGTCGGCGGCGATGTCGGAGAACTCCGGCTGGTCGTCGAACAGACCCGAACCGACCATGATCGGCAGCAGCATTTCGCTGACTTCTTCCTCGGCGGTTTCGAACCAGGCGGCTTCGCGCAGGAACACGCCTTCCATGAAGCCGATACACCAGCCGCGCAGGTCGGAGTCATCCGGCTCTTCGCCCAGGTCCAGTTCGCACGGCAGCTCGAACTCTTCGTCCGAGGCCAGCTGGCGACCGATGTGGGCCTTGAGGGCCAGCAGGGTGGCTTCGATTTCTTCGCGTTGGGCGGCGTCGGTGTAGTGCGGCTCTTCGGCGAACAGCGCGTCGATCCATTCACGGTCAGGCACGACCTCGGAGCAGATCGACAAGGCGGTCAGGTAGCCGTGGGCGGCCACGTAGTCCAGCGCCTCGTCATGCAGCTCATCGGCGTCGAGGAAGGCTTGCAGGCGGGTTAGTTGCTCAGCGAAGGACATTGAAGAGTTACCTTGGGAATAAACGATGCTGAATTCTAGGCTTTCTTGAGCGCCCAGGCCAGCCGCACGGCATTTTAGATCGTGGCGGCTATTCGTCAGTGATGCCCTTTGCCGCAGATCGCTCGGGTATACTGCCGCGTTTTGTGATGCCCTTGCAGGCCAAGCGCCAGCCCGCGAAAACTTCGCTTACGGATTATTTCCCGTGAAAGCGTGTTTTTTCGGCCAGCCTGTACAGAGGGATTTCGGCACCATTTTGGAGTTTTACATGCTCGAGCAGGCTCAACGCGTCCTCAAGGACATCTTCGGCTACGACAGTTTTCGTGGCCGCCAGGGTGCGATCATTGAGCGCGTGGCTAGTGGCGGTGACGCACTGGTCCTGATGCCTACCGGTGGCGGCAAGTCTTTGTGCTTCCAGGTGCCGGCGCTGTTGCGCAATGGCTTGGCGGTGGTGGTATCGCCTTTGATTGCATTGATGGACGACCAGGTGGCAACCCTGGAAGAGCTGGGTGTCGCCGCCGCATCGTTGAATTCCACCCTCAGTGCCGAACAGCAGCGTGACCTGGCCGCTCGCATCAAGCGCGGTGAAGTGAAGATGCTCTATCTGGCGCCCGAGCGTCTGGTGCAGCCGCGCATGCTGGCGTTTTTGCAGAGCCTGGAAATCGCCCTGTTCGCCATCGATGAAGCCCACTGCGTATCGCAATGGGGTCATGACTTCCGCCGCGAGTATTTGCAGCTCGGCCAATTGGCGGAGCTGTTTCCCGATGTGCCGCGCATTGCGCTGACCGCGACCGCCGACAAGCGCACCCGGGAAGAAATCGTCGAGCGCCTGCATCTGCAGAACGCCGAACGCTTCCTCTCAAGCTTCGACCGACCGAATATTTTCTATCGCATCGTGCCCAAGGAGCAGCCGCGCAAGCAGTTGCTGGCGTTCCTCTCCGAGCGGCGCAGCGATGCGGGCATCGTCTATTGCCTGTCGCGCAAGAAGGTCGATGAAGTGGCTGCGTTTCTCTGCGAGCAGGGCTACCCGGCGCTGCCGTACCACGCCGGCCTGCCCAACGAAACGCGTTCGGCGCACCAGAAGCGCTTCCTCAACGAGGAAGGCCTGATCATGGTGGCTACCATCGCGTTCGGCATGGGCATCGACAAATCCAACGTGCGCTTCGTGGCGCACATGGATTTGCCCAAATCCCTCGAGGCGTACTACCAGGAAACCGGGCGTGCCGGCCGTGACGGTTTGCCGGCGGATGCGTGGATGGTCTACGGCCTGCAAGACGTGGTGATGCTCAAGCAGATGTTGCAGAACTCCGAAGGCGACGAGCGACACAAGCGCCTGGAGCAGCACAAGCTCGACGCGATGCTCTCGCTGTGTGAGGAAACCCGCTGCCGGCGCCAGACCCTGCTGGCATATTTCGATGAAGACATGCCTGAACCCTGCGGCCACTGCGATAACTGCGTCGATGGCGTGCAGACCTGGGATGCCACCGAGCCGGCACGCCAGGGTTTGTCCGCTATCTACCGCACCGGCCAGCGTTATGGCGTGGGCCACTTGGTGGATGTCTTGCTGGGCAAGGACAACGAGAAAGTCCGCAGCTTTGGTCACGAAAAGCTCTCGGTCTACGGTGTCGGCAAGGCCCGCGCCGAAGGCGAATGGCGTTCTCTGTTCCGGCAGATGGTCGCGCGTGGATTGGTAGACATCGACATCGAAGGATTCGGCGGCTTGCGTCTGAATGACAGTTGCCGGCCCTTGCTGAAAGGCGAGGTCAGCCTGGAATTACGCCGCGACCTCAAGCCGCAGACCACCGCGAGGACCAGCACCAGTCAGGCCAGCCAACTGGTGCGTGGCGAGGAGCGCGAGCAGTGGGAAGCCTTGCGCACCCTTCGGCGCAAACTGGCACAGGAACACAGCGTGCCGCCGTACGTCATTTTCCCCGACTCGACGCTGTTGGAAATGTTGCGCGAACAGCCCACCACCATGGCCGAGATGGCGCGCGTCAGCGGCGTGGGGGCGCGAAAGCTGGAGCGTTACGGCCAGGCGTTCCTCGAAGTGCTCGGCGGCCAGGCCGAAGCGCCGAAGGAGGTCGCCGATATCCGCCACGAACTGATCAGCCTGGCACGCGCCGGCATGACCCCGATCCAGATCGCCGGTCAGTTGCAATGTTCGGAAAAAAACGTCTACACCTTGCTTGCCGAATCCATCGGCAAGCAGCAGTTGTCGTTGGAGCAGGCCCTTGACTTGCCAGAGGATCTGCTCGGTGAGATCCAGGATGCGTTCCTCGACGGCGAGGGCGAATTGCCACCTGTTGCGGAGATTGCGCCGCTGTTTACCGGGCGTGTTCCAGAGGGGGTTTTGTACTGCGTGCGCGCGGCTTTGCAGTCTGAGTTCGAAATTTAGTGTGGCAATTACGACAATGTAACGAATCAGTACATAGCAACTCTTGCCTATGGGCAAAGCTCATGCTTAGCTGACTAATAATTAGCCACACTTTATTTTCAGTCTAAACAATGAGTTTTTTATGTCTTTAACCGATCAACATCGTTTTGGCATGCAGCTGGCGCAAATGTCCCGTGGGTGGCGCGCCGAGCTGGACCGCCGTCTGGCGGGGCTTGGTTTATCCCAGGCGCGCTGGCTGGTTCTGCTGCACTTGGCTCGTTTTGAAGAAGCACCCACACAGCGTGAGCTGGCGCAAAGCGTCGGCGTCGAAGGGCCTACACTGGCTCGCCTGCTGGACAGCCTTGAAGGCCAAGGCCTGGTGCAACGCCAGGCGGTGGTGGAAGACCGTCGTGCGAAGCGCATCGTGCTGTGTGATACGGCACGCCCCCTGATCGAACAAATCGAAACCATTGCCACCGCCCTGCGCCACGAGCTGTTTGTGGGGGTGGACGAAGCCGACCTGAGCGTGTGCATGCGCGTGCATGGGCACATCCTGGCGAATCTGGAAAAGTCCTGAAGAAACCACCGGGCGGGCTTGCTGTGGCCAGCGGTGCTGTGGTGGTGAGCAGATTTGTTGTGGTGAGCGGGCTTGTCCCGCGTTGGGCTGCGAAGCAGCCCCCCTAAAGTCACCGCGTTTTTTCAGCTAGAAATCAGTCGTCTGTTTTTGGGGCCGCTTCGCAGCCCAACGCGGGACAAGCCCGCTCGCCACAATAGCGCCGGTCTCCACACGGGTTCTGAGCAAGACGCTAAAACGTCTGCCCCAGGTTCAGATACACCGCCTTCTGGTTGTCATCGTTGAACCCATAGCTGAAATTCAGCGGCCCCAACGGCGTATCGAACCCCAGGAAAATACTCGCCGCGTTGATATAGCCGCTGTCGAATTCGTTGTCGTTGTTCCACGCCCGGCCGCGTTCAAGTGAAGCGCCCAGGTACAACGGGAAATCCAGTGGCAGGTACGAACGGGGCGTAAGCCTGCGGTAGTACACCGCCCGCATCAGGCTGACGTTCTGCCCCGAGATCGCATCCTGGCGGAAGCCCGATAGCTGTCGCGCCCCGCCCAGCAGGAAGCTGGAAATCACCACATCCGAATCATCCAGGGTGCGCCCGTAGCGTCCACCCAGCACCAGGGTGTCCGGACCGTGGCTCATGGCTTTGTCGAGCTTGAACTCCCACTGGCGGTAGCGCTGGTCCGAGCCCAGGCCGGGTTCGAACTCGCGGTAGGCCAGGCCGATGTCTTCGCCGGTGTGGGGGAAGTACACGTTGTCCAGGGAATCGAAGGAGTACTTCAGTTCATAGAAGCCTTCGCTGAAACTCACGCTGGGCAGGTCGCGGTCGCCGATGCGCACGTCCGCCTTGCCCCAGGCTTCGCCGACGCCGAAGCGGATCTCGCCGCTGTTGCCGATCTGGCGGCCGACGTTCAAGCCAAAACCGTAGCGTTCCAAGCGGTATTCGGAGATGGGGTCGTTGTCCAGGATCAGCTCGACGTTCTGCGCCTGGGCCCTGATGTACGGTGCGACAAAGTAGCGCGAGCCGGTGTCCATCGGCTGGTAGAACTCGCTGTACAGCTCCTGGCGATCCCCGATCTGCACCCGCGTGAGCCATTCCGCACCGAGCCGGTTGATGCCATTCATGCGGTAGCTGGCGCCGAGGTTGAAGGCGCTGTCGCCGCGCATGTCATCCGACAGGTTCAGGCCCAGGCGCAGGTAGTCGGTGCCGCTGCGCTTGCCCCGCGCGCTGATCACCAGCGTGTTGTCCTGGCCCTTCTTGACCACGCGGTATTGCACTTGCTCGAAATAATCCAGGCCGTACAGGGTGCCCATGTCCGTTTGCAGGCGTCCCAGGTTGAGCGGCTCGCCCAGGGGTTGGCGAATGTAGTAGCGGATCACGTCGTCGCTGACTTTCGAATCGTTCTCCACGCTGATCGCGGTGATCACCGGGGTGCGTTCGCCCGGCGTGCGCGCGGCCACCAATTGCGGGTCGACCGGCTCGGCGGGGCGCAGGTGGGCCAGGCGCATGTCAAGGGCACGGGTGGCGCGGTAGCCGGCGTCGATCATGTCCTTGGCGCGGCCGAAGTCGGTCACGCCATAGGCGGCGAGCGGCGGCTGGATCAGCACGTCCTTGGGGTGCAGGTCCTTGAGTTGTTCCTCGGAATTGCGCCGGGTCATCAAGGTGATGGACTGGTTGAGCACGTCCACCACCGTGGCCAGTTGCTTGCGTGAACGCAGCGGGGTGCCGATGTCCACGACTATGGCGATGTCTACGCCCATCTCTCGCGCCACATCCAGCGGGATATTGTCGGTCATGCCGCCATCCACCAGTAGCCGACCGTCCAGTTCCACCGGTGCGAACACCGCCGGGATCGACATGCTGGCGCGGATCACCTGGGGCAGGTGGCCCTTGCGGAACACCACCTTCTCGCCGGTGGTGATGTCGGTCGCCACCGCCCGGAAGGGGATGGGCAACTTGTCGAAGTTACGCGTGTTGCTGGTGTGGGCGAACATGCTTTCCAGCAGCAGCGCCAGGTTCTGGCCCTGGATCACACCCAGTGGCAGGCCCAGGCTGCCGTCGTCGCGAAAGCTGAGTTTCTGCTTGACCAGGAAGTCCCGGTCATCCTGTTTGCGCCGGAACGGCACGTCTTCCCGCGGCGGTGCGTCGGACAGGGCCTGTTGCCAGTCGATACTCAGCGCCAGCTTTTCCAGTTCATCGATCTTGTAGCCAGAGGCATACAGCCCACCGATCACCGCGCCCATGCTGGTGCCGGCAATCGCGTCGATCTGGATGCCTTGTTCTTCCAGCGCCTTGAGCACGCCGATATGGGCCAGGCCTCGGGCGGCGCCGCCGGACAGCACCAGGCCGATTTTCGGACGGGGCGGTTCAACGGCGTCGGCAAGCAGAGGGAGCAGGCACAGCAACAGGCAGGACAGCAGGCGGCGCATCAGGAATCTCGGGGCTGGGCGATAAAGGCCGGTATTATAGCCACTCGATCCGTCGAGCCCGTCATGCCAGGAGCCTTTCAAATTATGTCCACAAGCAAACCCGAGATCGTCATCACCTATTGCACCCAGTGCCAGTGGCTGCTGCGTGCCGCGTGGCTGGCTCAGGAACTGTTGAGTACGTTTGCCGATGACCTGGGCAAGGTCTCACTGGAGCCGGCCACCGGCGGCGCGTTTCGCATCACCTGTGATGGCGTACAGATCTGGGAGCGCAAGGCGGACGGGGGCTTTCCCGAAGCCAAGGTGCTCAAGCAGCGCGTACGCGACCGGATCGACCCGCAGCGTGACCTGGGGCACAACGACCGTACGCAGTGAACGTCACCGCCCTATCAAGGGCGGTGACCCTCTGGTGCGGCCCTATTTGGCGGCCATCTTTTGTTTGATGAAGCCAATCAGCCACGTCAGTATGAGGCCGCCTATACCACCCCCCACAATGTTGCTGCCAACTGCCGCCACATCCAGCGCTTCACCGCCCGAGGTGCCCGTGAATGCCGCGACGACCTGGCCCAACGCCAGTCCGCCGACACCCCCGATCAGTGTATTGAGCCCGGTCCCGAGGCTCTGTTTGGTCATGCCGGCGACGTTGCCGCCGACTGCCCCGCTGATGATCTGTACCAATAAGCTGATGAGCATTTCCATGGTAAAGCTCCCGCATCGCGTTGAGGTTGTGACCACTCGCTTGCAGCAACTTCAGAACACACCCAGGCTGTCATCGAGCTGTCGGATATCCGTTGAACGACTGCTGACTGTTGCGGATGTTTAAAGTATAGATCAGGCCGTTGCAGTGGGCTGTTTGGCCTGGCTGGCGCTGCCCATCAACCCCGACAGCACAATGGCGACGATGATCAGTGCGCCGCCCAGGAGCATGCGCAGCGTCGGCGTTTCGGCAAACAGCAACCAGGCGGCGGTGATGCCGTAGACCGGCTCCATGGCAAATACCACCGAAGCCGTGCGCGCCTTGATCACCGCCAGGCTGGCGACAAACAGGCTGTGGGCCAGGCCCGTGCAGAACACGCCGAGCAAACCGATCCATAGCCAGTCGATTGCCCGTACCTCGGTCAACCCCGGTGCCGCCACCGGCAACAGGCAAACCGCGACCACCACGTTCTGGCACAACGCCGCCTGCACTGCGGGGATGCGGCCGGAGCTGGCGCGGTTGTTCAGCGATAACAGTGAAAACAACAGCCCCGAGGCGATCCCCCAGAGCAAGCCGCCCGTGGCTTCGCTGGCGAGGTTGAAGTCTGGGGTGACCAGCACCAGCCCGACGCTGACCAGCGCCACCAGTACAATTTCGTTGGTGCGGATCCGCTCGCGGAAAATCAGCCCTTCGAGGATTACGGTAAACGCCGGGAACGCGGTGAAGCCCAAGGTTGCGACGGCCACACCGGCTACCTTGACGGCAATAAAGAAGGTCACCCAGTGCGCCGCCAGCAACACACCGCTCACCAGCAGCCGGCGCCAGTCGCGCAGCTCCAGTATCTTCCACGCCGTGTTGCTGGCGAACCGCGCAAACACCGCCAGGGCCACCACGGCAAACGCCGCGCGACCAAACACGATGATGGCTGGCGAAGCGGCCGCGAGTTTGCCGAATACGCCGGTAAGGCCAAACATCAATGCGCCGATATGCAGGGCGCCGAGGGCTGAGCGGGGAGTCATTGCGATCCTTGAGACAAGCGGGTGGCAAGTGCGCAGTCTAGTGGGTCGCCGGTGCGGATGTCTGTCGTGCGGCTCGCGTTTTTTATCGCAGGACTCTTCCTACGCGTTGCGTCGCAAAGCCCCCGGCGACGCGCCAAACTCACGCAGCATCGCGGCAGCAAAGGCGCTTTGCGAGGTGTAGCCGACGCGATCGGCGATGTCGCCGATGGGCAACGGCGTTTGGCGCAGCAGGTCCAAGGCCATGTGCAGGCGCCGACTGCGGATGTAGTCCATCGGCGTTTGTCCGCATTCGGCGATGAAGCGGGCATGCAAGCGTGCCACCGACAGGTCGGCGATGCGCGCCAGGTCCGCCACCTGCAGCGGGTGCGCAAGGTGGCGCTCGATGTGCGCATTGAACGCCGCGTACGGCAGACGCCGTGCCGAAAGGGGTTGGGCCTGGGGATGATTGAGACTGGCCAATAACAGCACGGCGCCTTGCTGGACGATCAGCGGGTCATCCACCGGGCTGTGCGCCAGCCATTGCACCAACTGGTTCTGCCGCGTATCCAGGGCCAGCCGCGCCGGTTGGTCGAGCAAGCGGCGGCTGGCGTCGGCATGTTCGCCCAGCGATTGCAGCAACCAATGCTCGGTGGGCACATCCAGCACCAGGCAGCGGCTGCCATCACGGCTGCCGCACGCATGGTGGGCGGAGAAGGGCAGCACCATCACGCTGCTTTCGCGGACCTGGCTGCCACGCCCATCGACTTCCAGGTCCAGGTGACCGGACAGGCCGAACACCAACTGCGCATGATCATGGCTGTGGGCGAGGGGCGCTTCGAGGTAATGGCGCAGGGTGAGGGCGGGTCCCATAGTGGTCTCCATGCTGGCAAGCCGGCAGTCTACAACGCTTTGCGGCCGGCAGGCGCTGTCATCAGACTGACGCACAGTTGTCATGGGCTATTAATCGCCAGGGCGCAAGCTCGCGAAAACACCGTCGAGGGATGCCCATGACCAGTGCCGAGTTCACCAAGCCCAGCCGCAAGCAACGGGTGCGTACCCTGTGGATTTCCGATGTGCACCTGGGCACGCGGGATTGCCAGGCTGAGCATCTGTCGCAGTTCCTCAAGGGCTATCACGCCGACAAGGTCTACCTGGTGGGCGATATCATCGACGGTTGGAAACTGCGTGGCGGCATGTATTGGCCCCAGGCTCACACCAACGTGATCCGTCGCCTGCTGACCATGGCCAAGCGCGGCACCGAGGTGATCTACGTCACCGGTAACCACGATGAATTCCTGCGCCGTTATTCCAAGCTGATCCTGGGCAATATCCAACTGGTAGACGAAGCCATTCATGTGACTGCCGACGGCCGCCATCTGTTGGTGATCCACGGCGACCAGTTCGACGTGATCACCCGCTATCACCGCTGGCTGGCATTCCTCGGCGATTCGGCCTACGAATTCACCCTCACGCTCAACCGCTGGCTGAACCATTGGCGGGCGCGCTATGGCTATGGCTATTGGTCGCTGTCGGCGTACCTCAAGCACAAGGTCAAGACGGCGGTGAATTTCATCAGTGATTTCGAAGAAGCCATCGCCCACGAAGTGACCAAGCGCGAGCTGCACGGGGTGGTCTGCGGGCATATTCATCATGCGGAGATCCGCAAGGTGGGCGAGGTGGACTACCTCAACTGCGGGGATTGGGTGGAGTCGTGCACGGCATTGATCGAGCACTGGGATGGGAGTATCGAGTTGTATCGGTTGGCGGATGCGCAGGCCAGGGAAGCGCAGCTCAAGGCCGAAATGGTCGCGGGCTGAAGTTGCACACAAGTCAGATGTGGGAGGGGCAAGCCCTCTCCCACATTCATTCCGGGTTTCGTCAGCGGGAAACGTCGGCGATGGCTTCGGCCAGCAGCGTCAACCGCGTCGCATCAATCCCGGCCACATTCGCCCGGCCAGAACTCACCATATACACGCTGTGTTTCTCCCGCAGTTGTGTAACCTGCCCGGCACTCAGGCCGGTATAGGAAAACATCCCACGCTGTGCGCCAATGTGCGCAAACCGCTCCGACAGACCATGGGGTGCCAACGCCTCCACCAGCCCGGAACGCAGGTGCGCGATCCGCGAGCGCATGGCCTCGACCTCGTCGCTCCACTGCTTTTTCAGCTCGGCATCACCCAGGATCGTCGCCACCACCGCCGCACCATGGTCTGGCGGCGTCGACCACAGGTTGCGCGCCGTGTTCGCCAGTTGGCTGCGCACATCCGTCAGCTTCTCGGCATCCGCTGCGCACACGATCAGCGCGCCGACACGGTCGCTGTACAAGCCGAAGTTTTTCGAGCAGGAGCTGGTGACCAGCACTTCCGGCAACTCGGCCGCGAACAGTCGCACCGCCCAGGCATCCTGCTCCAGGCCATCGCCAAAGCCCTGGTAGGCGAAGTCGATCAGCGGCAGCAGTTGGCGCTCGCGCACGATCTTCAGCACCTGGCGCCAGTCATCCTGGGACAGGTCAAAACCGGTCGGGTTGTGGCAGCAGGCGTGCAGCAGCACGACATCGCCCCGGGGCATGCTGGACAAAGTGGCGAGCATCGCCGTCACGTCCAGGCGATTGTCGGCACCCACGTAGGGGTAATGACTGACCTGGAGGCCGGCCTTGGCGAAGATGGTTTCGTGGATCGGCCAGGTCGGGTTGCTCAGCCACACGCCACGGCCCGGTAGGTTTTGCGCAATAAAGTCGGCGCTCAAACGCAGGGCACCGGTGCCGCCTGGGGTCTGGGTGGCGCCGGCACGACGGTCGCGCAGCAGCGGGGAGTCGGCGCCGAGCACCAGTTCGCTGATCAGCTTGCCAAATGCGGCATTGCCGTGGCCGCCGATGTAGGTCTTGGTGGTTTGCGTATCAACCAGGCGCTGTTCGGCCAGTTTCACCGAGTGCGGAATCGGCGTCAGGCCCTGGTCGTCCTTGTAGACGCCCACGCCCAGGTCGAACTTGTTCGGGTTGGCGTCCTGGGCGTACAGGTCCATCAGCCCGAGGATCGGGTCGCCGGGTACGCGGCCAATGGCATCGAAGTGCATTACTTGCGGCCCTCGGCGTCCTTGGCCACTTCGTCGGTGCGGGCGGCCATGATGAAGTCGTTGCGATGCAGGCCCTTGATGGAGTGGCTCCACCAGGTCACGGTGACTTTGCCCCACTCGGTGAGCAGGCCAGGGTGATGGCCTTCGGCTTCGGAGATTTCACCCATGGCGTTGGTGAAGGCCAGGGCGAACTTGAAGTTCTTGAACAGGAAAACCTTTTCCAGTTGCATCACGCCGTCGCGGACTTCGATGTTCCAGTCAGGGATCTGCTTGAGCAGTACCGGCAGTTCTTCATCGCTGACTTGCGGGGCATCGGCGCGGCAGGCTTCGCAATGGGCTTGGTTCAAGGTGGTCATGATGGTGTCCTGAATTCGAGTGTTTGAAGATCAGTAGCGTCACCCTAAAGCAACGCGCGGCCAGGGAACAGACTCACCTGGCCTGAAGATGTAAGGTTCAAGCCGCTTTGGGTTTCGGTGGAAACTTCGGCGCGTGCAGACCCAACTGCATACCGCGTTCGACCATGCCCATGATGTCTTCCTGCGCCACTTCGAACAGGCGCTTCAGATTGGGCAACACGAAATACAACGGTTGCAGGATGTCGATGCGGTACGGCGTGCGCATGGCTTCCAGCGGGTCGAACACCTGGTGTTCGGGCTCGGACGACAGGCTGTACACGGTCTCCTTGGGCGATGACAGAATGCCGCCGCCGTAGATGCGCCGACCTGCGGGCGTGTCCACCAGGCCGAATTCGATGGTCATCCAGTACAGGCGCGCCAGATACACCCGTTGCTCCTTGGTGGCCGCCAGGCCGAGCTTGCCGTAGGTGTGGGTGAATTCGGCGAACCAGGGGTTGGTCAGCAGCGGGCAGTGGCCGAAAATCTCGTGGAAAATATCCGGCTCTTGCAGGTAGTCCAGTTCTTCGCGGGTACGAATAAAGGTCGCCACTGGAAACTGTTTGCTGGCGAGCAATTCGAAGAAGGTCTGGAAGGGTATCAGCGCCGGCACACGGGCGACCTGCCAGCCGGTAGTCTCGGCCAGCACCTTGTTGATTTCACCCAGTTGCGGGATGCGATCGTGTGGCAGGCCGAGCTTGTCAATGCCGTCCAGGTATTCCTGGCAGGCGCGACCCTCGATCACCTTCAACTGGCGAGTGATCAGGGTGTTCCACACCGCGTGTTCTTCCGGCGGGTAGTGGATAAAACCTTGCGCGTCGGGCTCGCGGGCCACGTACTGCGTCTGCTTCATACGGCTCTCCTGCTAGGCATTCGTTCTTGTTATGTCCTGCGATGAGCCTATTGATAACCCGGACGAGGCCGGATTCCATCTGTTTAAAACGCCTTGGCGTAGGAAAACTTACCATTTTCCGTAAAGTATTCGTTACGCTTGTGGGGCTGGCCGTTGCATTGGGCTGGGAAAGTCACTCCGCCTGTCACATAATCTTGACGACTATCTGCGCCCAGCGACAAAAAGACGCGGCGCTTCCCCACTTTTCGGGCCTCTTCATGCGTATCAAAGTGCACTGCCAGAACCGCATTGGCATCCTGCGGGACATCCTCAATCTGCTGGTGGAATACGGCGTCAACGTCGCCAAGGGCGAGGTCGGTGGGGAGCATGGCAACGCCATTTACCTGTACTGCCCGAACCTGGTGAACATGCAGTTTCAGGCCCTGCGCCCGCAATTCGAGGCGATTGCCGGGGTGTTTGGCGTCAAAAGAGTCGGGCTGATGCCCAGCGAGCGCCGGCATATGGAACTCAATGCACTGCTGGGCGCCCTGGAGTTTCCGGTGTTGTCCATCGACATGGGCGGCTCCATCGTCGCCGCCAACCGCGCGGCGGCGCAGTTGCTCGGGGTGCGGGTGGATGAAGTGCCGGGCATTCCGTTGTCGCGCTATGCCGAGGACTTCGACTTGCCGGAGCTGGTGCGCGCGAGCAAGTCGCGGATCAACGGCCTGCGGGTCAAGGTCAAGGGCGACGTGTTCCTGGCGGACATCGCGCCGCTGCAATCCTCCGAGCATGACGACAGCGAGGCCATGGCCGGTGCTGTATTGACCCTGCACCGCGCCGACCGCGTCGGTGAGCGCATCTACAACGTGCGCAAGCAGGAACTGCGCGGCTTCGACAGCATCTTCCAGAGTTCCAAAGTCATGGCCGCGGTGGTGCGCGAAGCCCGGCGCATGGCGCCACTGGACGCGCCGCTATTAATAGAAGGCGAAACCGGCACCGGCAAGGAACTGCTGGCGCGGGCCTGTCACCTGGCCAGCCCGCGTGGGCAATCGCCGTTGATGGCGCTCAACTGCGCCGGCCTGCCTGAGTCGATGGCCGAAACCGAGTTGTTCGGCTACGGTCCTGGCGCGTTTGAGGGCGCGCGGGCCGAAGGCAAGCTCGGCCTGCTGGAGCTGACGGCGGGCGGTACGTTGTTTCTCGACGGTGTAGGGGAAATGAGCGCGCGCTTGCAGGTGAAACTGCTGCGCTTTTTGCAGGACGGTTGCTTCCGTCGCGTCGGCAGCGATGAAGAGGTGTACCTAGATGTGCGGGTGATCTGCGCCACCCAAGTGGATTTGTCCGAGCTGTGCGCCCGTGGCGAATTTCGCCAGGACCTTTATCACCGCCTCAATGTGCTGTCCCTGCATATCCCGCCGTTGCGCGAATGCCTGGACGGCCTGGCGCCGCTGGTCGAGCACTTTCTCGACCAGGCCAGCCGACAGATCGGTTGCCCGCTGCCCAGGTTGGCGCCCGCCGCAATGGAGCGCCTCAGTCATTACCACTGGCCAGGCAATGTGCGGCAGTTGGAAAACGTGCTGTTCCAGGCGGTGTCGTTGTGCGACGGCGGGACGGTCAAGGTCGAGCACATCCGGTTGCCGGACTATGGCGTGCGTCAGCCACTTGGCGATTTTTCGCTGGAGGGTGGCCTGGAAGAAATTGTCGGGCGGTTCGAGAAGGCGGTGCTGGAAGCCTTGTACGCCGAGCATCCCAGCAGTCGGCAGATGGGCAAGCGCCTGGGGGTGTCGCACACCACCATCGCCAATAAGCTGCGCGACTACGAAATCCTCAAGACCGATAAATAACCCAATGTGGGAGGCGGCAAGCCCCCTCCCACATTTGATCTTTGTCGTTTTCAAGGACGGGGCTTGCCGCAGGCGGCAGTAGTCCGCCGTTTTTTCGACTCGCGCTCAATGCGGAATTCACCCCACCTCACGGCAAACCCCCGCCCCGCCTGCACTTCTCGCTATTTTCAAAAGTTGGTTCGCAAATTGCTTAAGCCTCATCAGTACAGCGGTGGGCGGCAAGCGTCCGTCAGAAAGAGGAAGAAGCGTGGACAAGTACCTTTATGTGGCAATGACCGGCGCCAGCCAGAATGCTCTGGCGCAGAAGGCCCATGCCAACAACCTGGCGAACATTTCCACCAATGGTTTCCAACGTGACCTGGAGCAGGCGCGTTCGATGCCGGTGTTCGGTGACAGCTTTCCGGCGCGGGCGTTTGCCATGACCGAGCGTCCGGCCACCGACTTCACCCCTGGCGCCATGATCGAGACCGGCCGTGACCTGGACGTGGCCGTCAACGGTGACGGCTGGATGGCCGTGCAGACGCCTGATGGCAGCGAAGCCTACGTGCGCAGCGCCAGCATGAACGTCGATGCGTTGGGCGTGCTGCGCGCCGGCAACGGCATGCCGATCATGGGCAACGGTGGCCCGATTGCCGTGCCGCCCCAGCAGAAAATCGAAGTGGGTGCCGACGGCACCATCAGCATCCGCGCCATGGGCGAAGGCCCGCGGGTGATGGCCGAAGTGGACCGCATCAAGCTGGTCCAGCCGGACCTGAAGAACATGAATAAAGGCCTCGACGGCACCATCCACACCAAGGATGGCCAGCCGGCCCAGGCCGACGCGAACGTCAAGCTGACCTCGGGCTTCCTGCAGGCGAGCAACGTCAATGCCGTGGAAGAGATGACTGCGGTGCTGGCGCTTTCCAAGCAGTTCGAGCTGCACATCAAGATGATGAACAGCGCTAAAGAAGACGATCAGGCCATGACACGCGTCATGCAGATGAGCTGATCCAACACACTAATTTTGCGGCGCAGCGCCAACAAACAGGCGCACGAAGGAGAACAGCATGCTTCCGGCTCTATGGGTTGCCAAAACAGGTCTGTCCGCCCAGGACACCAACCTGACCACCATTTCCAACAACCTGGCCAACGTGTCGACCACGGGTTTCAAACGTGACCGTGCCGAGTTCCAGGACTTGCTCTATCAGATCAAGAAGCAGCCAGGCGCCCAGTCGACCCAGGACAGCGAACTGCCGTCCGGCCTGCAATTGGGTACCGGTGTGCAGATCGTCGGCACCCAGAAGAACTTCAGCGCCGGTAACCTGCAGCAGACCGGCCAGCCGCTGGACATGGCCATCAACGGCCGTGGTTTCTTCCAGATCCTGCAACCGGACGGCACTACTTCCTACACCCGTGACGGTACTTTCCATCTGGACTCCAACGGCCAGATCGTGACCGCCAACGGTTTCGCCCTGGAGCCGGCCGTGATCGTTCCAGCCGACGCCAAGACCTTCACCGTCGGTAACGACGGTACCGTGTCGATCACCGTGGCCGGCAACCCCGCGTCGCAAGTGATCGGCAACCTGCAGACCGCCGACTTCATCAACCCGGCGGGCCTGCAGGCAATGGGCAACAACCTGTTCCTGGAAACCGCCTCCAGCGGCGCGCCGCAAATCGGCACCCCTGGCTTGAACGGCTTCGGCACCACGCTGCAAAGCACCCTGGAAACCTCCAACGTGAGCACCGTTGAGGAGATGGTCAACATGATCACCACCCAACGCGCCTACGAGATGAACTCCAAGGTGATCTCCACCGCCGACCAGATGCTTTCGTTCGTAACGCAGAATCTGTAATCAAGTCTATGGGGCGCTCTTGACGGCGCCTGCAACACCGTGAGGTAAGGGTCATGAATCGCTATGTTTCTGTTCTGGCATTGAGTGGGATTGCCGTGCTTGCGGGCTGTGTCGCCCCGACGCCAAAACCCAATGACCCGTACTACGCGCCGGTGTTGCCACGCACGCCGTTGCCGGCGGCGGCCAACAATGGCTCGATCTACCAGGCCGGTTTCGAACAGAACCTGTACAGCGACCGCAAAGCGTTCCGGGTCGGTGACATCATCACCATTACCCTGAACGAGAAGACCCAGGCCAGCAAGAACGCCAACTCCCAGGTGGGCAAGACCAGCAAGACCGGTATCGGCCTGACCTCGTTGTTCGGTGCCGTGCCCAACACCAACAACCCGCTGGGCGATGGCGACCTGAGCCTGAGCGCCGGCTACAGCGGTGATCGTGCCACCAACGGCAAGAGTTCGGCGGGGCAGGGCAACAGCCTGACCGGTTCGATCACCGTTACCGTGGCCGATGTGCTGCCCAACGGCATCATCGCCGTGCGCGGTGAAAAGTGGATGACCCTCAACACCGGTGACGAGCTGGTGCGCATTGCCGGCATGGTCCGTGCCGATGACATCTCCACCGACAACACTGTGCCGTCCACACGGATTGCCGATGCACGCATTACCTACTCGGGTACGGGTTCGTTTGCTGATGCAAGCCAGCCGGGCTGGTTCGACCGTTTCTTCCTTAGCCCGCTGTTCCCTTTCTAGGTGGCCACTTTGAACTTCAAACAGCTGATGGCGGCCGCACTCCTGCTTTCCTTGAGCGCTGTCGCCCAGGCCGAGCGCCTGAAGGACATCGCCAGCATCTCCGGCGTGCGTTCCAACCAGTTGATCGGCTACGGCCTGGTGGTGGGGCTCAACGGTACGGGTGACCAGACCACCCAGACCCCGTTCACCCTGCAGACCTTCAACAACATGCTCTCGCAGTTCGGCATCAAGGTGCCGGCGGGGTCGGGCAACGTGCAGCTTAAAAACGTCGCGGCAGTGTCGATCAGCGCCGACCTGCCGGCGTTCTCCAAACCGGGCCAGGTGGTGGACATCACCGTGTCGTCCATTGGTAACTCGAAAAGCCTGCGCGGCGGCACATTGCTGATGACGCCGCTCAAGGGTATCGACGGCAACGTCTACGCCATCGCCCAGGGCAACCTGGTGGTAGGCGGGTTTGACGCCGAAGGTCGCGACGGTTCGAAGATCACCGTCAACGTGCCGTCGGCCGGGCGTATCCCGGGCGGCGCCACGGTTGAACGTACCGTGCCAAGTGGTTTCAACCAGGGCAACAGCCTGACCCTGAACCTCAACCGTTCCGACTTCACCACCGCCAAGCGCGTGGTCGACAAGATCAACGACATGCTCGGCCCGGGCGTGGCCCAGGCCATCGACGGCGGCTCGATCCGTGTGACGGCGCCGCTGGACCCGAGCCAGCGCGTCGACTACCTGTCGATCCTGGAAAACCTTGAAGTCGACCCTGGCCAGGCCGTGGCCAAAGTCATCATCAACTCGCGCACCGGCACCATCGTGATCGGCCAGAACGTCAAGGTCTCGCCAGCCGCCGTGACCCACGGCAGCCTGACCGTGACCATCACCGAAGACCCGATCGTCAGCCAGCCTGGGCCGTTGTCCAACGGCCAGACGGCGGTGGTGCCGCGTTCGCGGGTGAATGCCCAGCAAGAAGCCAAGCCGATGTTCAAGTTCGGCCCTGGCACCACCCTGGACGAGATTGTCCGCGCGGTGAACCAGGTGGGCGCAGCGCCCGGCGACTTGATGGCGATCCTCGAAGCATTGAAACAGGCCGGCGCCTTGCAAGCCGACCTGATCGTGATCTGAGGCCATGGTCATGGATATGCGCAAGAGCGGGATCAGCAGCACGGCGGATTCGGGGTCTTACTCCGACCTGAACCGGCTTAACCAGCTCAAGGTCGGTGCCGACAAGAACAGCGAAGGCAACATGCGCAAGGTCGCGCAGGAGTTCGAATCGCTGTTCTTGAGCGAGATGCTCAAGTCCATGCGTTCGGCTACCGAGGCGCTGGGTAAAGACAATCCGATGAACACGCCGGCCGCCAAGCAGTACCAGGAAATGTACGACCAGCAGCTGGCCGTCTCGATGTCCCGCGAAGGCGGTGGCATCGGCCTGGCCGACGTGCTGATGCGCCAGATGCAGAAAAACAAACCGGTGGAGGCCCAGGCCGCCACCTTGCAAGGTCCGGCGGCTGCCGAGCCTGCGAAGAAGGTCGACGTGCCGACGGAAATCGCGGCAGGCACCCAGGCCGAAGGGCCGCTGGGCCGCTCCAATGGCCAGCGTCCGTTGTGGGCGTACCGCGTGGCTGAACCGCAGGTCGGCGCTGCGGCGTCCCACAGCAATGACATGGAGCTGATGAACCAGCGTCGCATCGCCTTGCCGAGCAAGCTGACCGATCGCCTGCTGGCCGGCATCGTGCCCAACGCGCCCGTTGCTATCGATGCCAAAAGCGCGCCGCTGCGTAACAGCGTGGCCGACGACAACGTGATCAACAGCAGCGCGCGCACCTTCGCCGTGCCGAGCGGGCGCATGCAGGTGTACGGTCGCGCCGTGGCCCAGCCACCCTTGGCGCCGGCGAAGAAGGCCTTCAGTTCGCAGGATGAATTTGTCGCCACCATGTTGCCGATGGCCAAGGCCGCCGCGGCGCGCATCGGTGTCGATCCGAAGTACCTGGTGGCCCAGGCTGCCCTGGAAACCGGTTGGGGTAAATCGGTGATGCGCGCCGAAGACGGTAGCAGCAGCCACAACCTGTTCGGCATCAAGGCCGGCCAGAGTTGGCAGGGCGGCCAGGCACGTGCGATCACCAGCGAGTTCCGGGATGGGGCGATGGTCAAGGAAACGGCGCAGTTCCGTTCCTACGCCTCATACCAGGACAGCTTCCACGACCTGGTGACCTTGCTGCAAAGCAATGATCGCTATAAAGAAGTCATCAAATCGGCCGACAACCCGGAACAGTTTGTCCGCGAGTTGCAAAAAGCCGGTTACGCCACCGACCCGGCCTATGCCAGCAAGATTTCGCAGATCGCCAAAACGATGGACAGTTACCAGAATTACGCTGCCGCTGGCGCAACCACACATTTATAAGGTCTGAACCATGAGTTTGCTCAGTATCGGGATGTCAGGGCTCAATGCCTCTCAAGGATCGCTGTCGGTCTTGAGTAATAACATTGCCAACGCCAATACTCCGGGTTATTCGCGTCAGCAGACCACCCAGAACGCCAGTGCGGCCAACCAGTACGGTGGTGTGTACATCGGCAGCGGTACCACCCTGGCCGATGTGCGCCGGGTGTATAACGAGTTTCTCGACGCGGCGTACCAGAACAGCACCTCGCTCAACAGCGATGCCAAGGCTTACCTCGACCAGGTCAGCGCTGTCGACAAGACCCTGTCGGACAAGACCACCGGTATGTCGGCTGTGCTCAGTGAGTTCTTCTCGGCCGTGCAGACTGCCTCGGGCAACCCGAGCGATGTCTCGGCCCGCCAGGTGTTGATCACCAAGGCGCAGACGCTGAGCAATCGCTTCAACTCGATCTCTACACAGTTGGGCCAGCAGAAAGAAACCATCAACAGCCAGCTGTCGTCGATGAGCGACCAGGTCAACAAGCTGACGTCGTCCATTGCCTCGCTCAACAAGCAGATCGCCCAGGTGCAGGGTTCGTCGAACACGGCCCCGGCCAACCTGTTGGACGCGCGTGCCGAAGCCGTGCGTTCGCTGAACGAATTGGTCGGCGTGACCGCCACCGAGAAGAATGGCATCTTCAGCGTCAGCACCGGTTCCGGCCAGTCGCTGGTATTGGGTGACCAGTTCAACACCATCTCCGCCGTACCGAGCAAGAACGACACCAGCCAGTTCACCATCCAGCTCAACGTGGGCGGCGGTGAGTCGCTCGATCTGGGCAACGTGCTCAGCGGCGGTAGCATCGGCGGTCTGTTGCGTTATCGCAGCGATGTCCTGATGCCTGCCATCAATGACTTGGGGCGCATCGCCATCGCCACCGCAGATACCATCAACAACCAGTTGGGCCAGGGCCTGGACCTCAACGGCCAGTTCGGCAGCTCGCTGTTCAAGGACATCAACAGCGCCGCGGCCATTGCCCAGCGCAGCCAGGCTTCGGGTGGCAACAGCGCGGGTTCCGGCAACCTGAACGTGTCGATCAAGGACAGCAGCAAGCTGACCAATTTCGATTACAAGGTCACCTTCAACGACAGCGCCAACCCGAACAACGTCACCGTGGTGCGTTCCGATGGCAAGGCCATGGGGACCTTTGACGTCACCGCCACGCCACCGGCCGTGATCGATGGTTTCACGTTGGCGCTCGACGGCAAGGGGCCGATGGCTACCGGGGACAGCTTCAAGGTCAGCCCGACCGCCAATGGTGCCAAGGACATTGGCACCGTGATGACGGATCCGAACAAGATCGCTTTTGCCGCGCCACTATCCGGGCAGGCCAGTAAGACCAACGAAGGTACCGGCACGTTTACCCCGCCGACTCTGACGGTGCCTTTGGATATCCAGGGCGGCGCCGCCACTGCCCAGTTGCGCACGGGGATTGAACATTCGATGCCGGTGAAGATGGTATTCGGCAAGCCGGCAGCCGACGGCACCCAGCCGTATACACTCAATGATGCCCAGGGCAACCCGATCGGCACCGGCAGCATTGTTCCGGGGCAGGGCAACAAGGTCACTATCAACGTGCCGATGCGCGATGCCAACGGTGCCCTGGTGGTGCCGGCCAAGAGCTTCAGTTTCGACACCACGGTGGGCGGTTCGCCGGCCAACGGCGACAGCACGACGTTCTCGTTCAATGCCTCCGGCAAGTCCGATAACCGCAACGCCCTTGAGCTGCTCGGCCTGCAAACCAAGGCGACCATCGGCACGGCCGCCGATGGCACCGGCGGCACCAGCCTCGTAGGGGCCAATAGCAAGTTGGTATCTACCGTCGGCGCGAAAGCGGCGGCTGCCGGTACAGACAGCACGGCGACGAACGCATTGCTGACCGCCAACAAGAACGCGCGCAACTCGGTGTCCCAGGTCAACCTGGACGAAGAGGCGGGCGACATGATCAAGTTCCAGCAGTACTACACGGCATCGTCGCAGATCATCAAGGCTGCGCAAGAAACCTTCAGCACATTGATCAATAGTCTTTAAGGGAGCCTGGGACGATGCGTATTTCTACACAGCAGTATTTCGAGACCAGTTCCGCCAAGTATTCGGATAACTATTCGGGTGTGGTGAAGGCCCAGGACCAGGCCAGCTCCGGCGTGCGTGTACAGACCGCCGCGGATGATCCTGTGGCGGCGGCGCGGTTGTTGATGCTGCAGCAGCAGAAAGACATGGTGGCCCAGTCCACTGGCAACATCACCAGCTTGAAAAACTCGCTGACTAACGAAGAGAGTGTTTTAGGTGCGATCAGTGAAGCCATGCAGCGGGCCACGGAGCTGGCACTCAAGGCCGGTGGTGTCGGCAGTGATGCCGATCGTCGCTCGATTGCCAGTGAGGTCGGTGCGATTGAAGATCAGGTCCTGGGCCTGCTCAACAGCAAGGACTCGGCCGGCAACTACTTGTTTTCCGGCTCCAAGACCCAGACGCCGCCGTATGCGCGCAACAACGATGGCACCTACAGCTACCAGGGGGATGAAACCCCGCTGAGCCTGCAGATTTCCAATACGCTGAATGTCAGCGCGGGTGATACCGGCAAGACCATCCTTGAAGGCGCGGCCAACGCCGGTCGCACCCAGGCCCCCTGGGTTGCGCCGAACCCGCAGACCGTGCCGCCTACGGTCAATGACCACAAGGTGGCGCTTTCGGCCGGGCTGGTGACATCGAGCGGCGACTACGCCAACAAATTCGCCGACGGCCAGCCTTACAAGCTGACCTTTACCAGCAGCACGCAATACAAGGTGTCTGACAAGAACGGCAATGACGTGACTTCCGAGATACCGGGCAATGGTACGTTCGACGCCACCAAGGAAGGCAGCACCAGCGTTGCACTGCGGGGGGTGAAGTTCGATATCACCATGAACCTCGGGGACGTGGCGCCGGGCGCCAACTCCGATGCGTTGGTCAAGGACCGTACCTTCAGCCTGGAGGCCAAGCCGGACACGTTCAGCGTCTCGCGTACGCCGAGCAATCTATCGAGCGCACAGCTGACCGGCGCCCAGGTTACCAATCAGGCGGACTATGCCAGCACGTTCCCGTCCAACAGCGGGGCGATCATCAAGTTCACCAGCGCGACGGCCTATGAGGTGTATGCCCAGCCCTATTCGAGCGCCAGCAAGGCGATCGCCACCGGCGATACCGGCGGCGGTACCACGGTGACGGCGGCCGGCGTGACGTTTGACGTGAGCAGCGGCCCGCCACAGCCAGGCGATCAGTTCTCTGTGGGTGCCAATACCCAGAAGACCCAGAATGCGCTGGATACCCTGGGCCAGTTGCGCAAGGCGCTGGAGGCGCCGGCCGACGGCAACCCGGCAGCGACGGTCAAGCTCAAGGATGCCATGAACTCGGCCATCGCCAACCTGGCCAATTCGATGTCCCAGATCGTCAATGTGCGGGGTTCCGTCGGGGCGCGGCAGAATGCCTTGGAGATCCAGGCCAGTGAGAACTCAAGCATCAGCATTGCCACGACCAGCACGATGAGTGATCTGGCCAACATCGACATGGGTGAAGCGGCCATCAACCTGGCGCTGCAGCAAACCATGCTGCAAGCCTCCCAGCTGGCCTTCGTGAAAATCTCGCAGTTGAGCCTGTTCAACAAGATGTAAGTGGCTTCACGTCAAGCGGCCCGCCCTGGAAACACGGCGGGCCGTTGTCGTTTCTGGGGTTTAATTGTTTGAAGGTTTTGCATAAAGCACACACAATTGAGTGACCTGTGAGTCATAAAGCGCATCTTCACTGTATCGTGTGAAAAGGATAAGTCGTCACAGGGTCCTTACGTGGCGGCTTTCAGCGAGATTTTTATGGGGTTATCCCCTTTATTGTCAGCACTCCGGGCGTAGTCCCAGGGGTGTTCTCCAGCTATTTAGTATTGGGAAGCCACAATGATTGGCATAAAAAGCATCGCCAGTTACGTGCCGGCAGACGGGATCGATAACTACGCCCAGGGTGCCAAATTCGCCAAGGATGAAGAATTCATCATTGGCAAGATCGGGTCGGCGTTCCTGCCGCGCAAGGAAGCCGCGCAGGAAACTTCCGATCTGTGTGTCGAGGCGGTCAACGCTTTGTTTGCCAACAACCCGGATTTGAAGCGCGAGTCGATCGACGCGCTGATCGTCGTCACCCAGAACGGTGATGAAGAGGGCTTGCCCCACACGGCGGCCATCGTCCAGGACAAGCTCGGCCTGCCGACCCACGTCGCGGCCTTTGATATCTCCCTGGGTTGTTCCGGTTACGTCTACGGCATCTATGCGATGAAGGGCTTCATGGAAGCCGCCGGCTTGAAAAACGGCCTGCTGGTCACCGCTGACCCGTATTCCAAGATCGTCGACCCGGAAGACCGCAACACCACCATGCTGTTCGGCGATGCCGCTACGGCTACCTGGATGGGCGAAGACGCGCCGTGGTTGCTCGGCAAGTCCAAGTTCGGCACCGACGGTTCCGGCGCCCCGCACCTTAAAGTCAGTGACGGCGTGTTTTTCATGAACGGTCGCCAGGTGTTCAATTTCGCCTTGCTCAAGGTGCCGGCGCATTTGCACGAGCTGCTCGATGAGTCGGACCTCAAGGCCGACGATATCGATGCCTTCTGCATTCACCAGGGCAGTGCGGCGATTGTCGATGCCGTGGCGCGTCGTTTTGAAGATGCGCCGGTGGACAAGTTCATCAAGGACATGGTCGAGACCGGTAACACGGTGTCGTCGAGCATTCCGCTGCTGCTGGAAAAGCATGTGATGGACGCCACCTGGAAACGCGTGGCCATCAGCGGTTTTGGTGTGGGCCTGTCGTGGGGCTCGGCGATTCTCTATCGCCCGTGACACCTTGAACCGCTAGCACAAAAAAACGCCGATGCTCGAAAGAGCATCGGCGTTTTTTATTTGGCGCCAGAAAAGCCAATGAAATCGGGCTTTTTTGCCTGCGTAAGCCCTTGAATTACAAGGGGTGGCACGACGCCAGCAAAAAAATCGAAAAAAATCCTCAAGCAACCGGCTACCACGACGATAACTATTACGTAGGTTCTCAGGCCACACCCGGCGGTTGCCAGGGCCGGAAGCCGCAGTATCCATCCAACGAGGATTTCGTCATGGCTTTAACAGTAAACACCAACATTGCTTCGATCACTACTCAGGGCAACCTGAACAAAGCTGGCGGCGCCCTGGCCACTTCCATGCAGCGCCTGTCTTCCGGCCTGCGTATCAACAGCGCTAAAGACGACGCCGCCGGCCTGGGTATCGCCAGCCGTATGACCAGCCAGATCAACGGCCTGGGTCAAGCTGTAAAGAACGCCAACGATGGTATCTCCATCGCGCAGACCGCTGAAGGCGCAATGCAGGCTTCGACCGACATTCTGCAAAAAATGCGTACCCTGGCTCTGTCCTCGGCTACCGGCTCCCTGAGCTCCGACGACCGTAAGTCGAACAACGACGAATACCAGGCTCTGACTTCGGAACTGACCCGTATCGCCCAAACCACTACTTTCGGTGGCCAGAAGCTGCTGGACGGTTCGTACGGTACCAAGTCGATCCAGGTTGGCGCCAACGCTAACGAAACCATCAACCTGTCCCTGGATAACGTTGCTGCCAACAATATCGGTTCGCAGCAGGTGAAGAGCATCGGCATCACTCCAGGTGCTGGTGTAGCTGGCGGCGCAATCGCAGTGACCGGTAACGGCCAGACTAGCAGCGTCACTGTTGCTGCTGCTGCTTCCGCTAAAACCATCGCTGCCCAGCTGAACGGCGCCGTCGGTGGCCTGAGCGCTACCGCCAGCACTGAAGCTCAGTTCGTAGTCGGCGCCGGTGCTGCTACCGCTCCAGCTTCGTTCACCATGACCGTTGGCGGCCAAGCCACCACGTTCGTTGGCGTAAAAGACACTGCCAGCCTGGCTGACCAACTGAAGTCGAACTCCGCCAAACTGGGTATCAGCGTTAACTACGACGAGTCCAAAGGCACTCTGTCGGTTAAATCCGACACCGGTGAAAACCTGGCCTTCAGCGCTTCGACCGCTGCCGGCACCATCACTGTTGCCACCAAAGACGGTTCGGGCGCTTACGGTACTGCTACCGCCCTGGCTGACGGCATCATCGCTACCGGTGCAGTGAACCTGGACTCCGCCAAGGGTTACTCCCTGGAAGGCGCTGGTGTGACCGGTGTCTTCGGTGCCGCTACTTCGGCTGCTTCGACCAAGACCTCCGTATCGCAAACTGACGTGACTGACGCCACCAAGGCCCAGAACGCTGTGTCCGTGATCGACCAGGCTATCGCTACCATCTCCAGCTCCCGTTCGGGCCTGGGTGCGGTACAGAACCGTCTGACCAGCACTGTGGACAACCTGTCCAACATCCAGAAAAACAGCACCGCTGCTCGTTCCACCATCCAGGACGTCGACTTCGCTTCCGAAGCCGCTGAACTGACCAAGCAGCAAACCCTGCAGTCGGCTTCCACTGCGATCCTGTCGCAGGCTAACCAACTGCCATCCGCTGTACTGAAGCTGCTTCAGTAATAGCGACGCGTGGTGAATGACGGAAGGGCGCGTTTACGTGCCCTTTCGTCTTTTCCAATCAGAGGAGATTGGGCATGGACATGAGTGTAAAACTGAACTTGTCTTATCCGCCGCTGGCCCCTCAAGGCACTCCGGCACCTGTGGTTGCGGATAAAGACAAGACTAAGGTTGAAGCGGCCGCGCCAACCGCAGGCAAGTCCCAAAAGGACAGCCTGGAAAAAGCGGTCACCGATATTAAAGAATTCGTACAAGCGGCCCAGCGCAACCTGGACTTTTCCATTGACGATTCTACCCATAGGGTCGTAGTCAAGGTCATTGCCACCGACACCGGTGAAGTGATCCGACAGATTCCTTCGGAAACGGCCTTGAAACTGGCACAGAGTCTGGCCAGCGCCAGTCATGTGTTGTTTGACGACAAGGCGTGAACTGGCATGAAACTTGTTGCTGTCACCCCTTGAAGCGCTAGTCGTCAAGATAACGGCAGCCACCGGAACAGGAGAAAGATGATGGCGGGTACAACGATTACCGGCGTGGGGTCGGGTTTCGACACTCAGGCGATTGTGAAATCCCTGGTGGATGCCGAGCGAGCGCCGAAACAGGCTCAGATCAACCTCCAGTCGCAAAAGGCAACCACCCAGCTGTCGTCGATCGGCAAGATCCAGGCAGCCCTGGACGCCTTCCGGGGTGCGCTGACCAGCATGGGCACCGATAACAGCTTCAGTGGCTTGACCGGTACGTCTTCGGACGAGAAGGTCGCCACCATGACGGCCAACCAGGGTGCGGCGAGCGGTAGCTTCTCGCTGGTCGTCAACCAGTTGGCGACGCCGTCGAAGCTGTCGACCAAGAGTTTCACTGGCGGCCAGTCGACGGTCGTGAACAGTGGCACCACCCCAACGACGCTGACGATCAGCCAGTCGGGCAAGAACTTCGACCTGAAGGTGCCGGCCGGCGCGACCCTGCAACAGGTGCGTGACTCAATCAACTCGCAGTTCGGCACCGCAGGCCTGAGTGCCAACATCCTCACCGACTCCAACGGTTCGCGTCTTATCCTGACCTCCACCAATGCTGGTGTTGGTTCCGATCTGACGATGTCGGGCAACTCGGGGATTGATACCGGTTACACGGTGGTCAGCGAGCCGAAGAACGCCAAGTACACCATTGACGGTATTGCTGCAGAGTCCAAGACCAACAGCATCACGGATGCAGTGAGTGGTGTAAGTATCAAGTTGCTCTCTGTGTCGCCCTTGACCACGCCTTCGGATACCGCGTCTACGGCTCGCAATGCTTTGACCATCTCCGTCTCCACCAGCACCACCGCCCTCAAGTCCGGGGTCAAAGGCTTCGTCGACACCTACAACGCCCTGCTCAAGGCGATGAACGCCGAGACCAAGGTGACCAAGGATGCCGCCGGTAACTCCGTCGCCGCCACCTTGACCGGCGACTCGACCATGCGCACCTTGCAGGCGGCGATCCGCAACGAGTTCAACGCCCTGTCCGGCAACGGCACCTTGAAGTCCCTGGCGCAATTCGGTGTGACGACTGACCGCGACACCGGTGCGCTGAGCATTGATGCCAAGCAGTGGGACAAGGCTGTGCTGACCAACGCTGCCGATATCAACAGTATCTTCAGCGGCAAGACCGGCCTGCTCGCGCGCCTGACGGCGGCGACCGATGGCTATGCCAAGGCCACCACCGGGATCCTGGCGACGCGTTCAACGTCGTTGTCCGACAGCCTTAAAGACCTCAACAAGCAGCAAGTTGCGTTGGATGAACGCCTCACCACCATGCAAGACTCCTTGACCCGCAAGTACACCGCCATGGATACGCTGGTGGCGCAACTGCGCCAGCAGAGCAGCAGTATCCTGGGTACGCTCAGCGCGCTGAGTAACGCCCAGAAAAGCAGCTGATTGATGGCTGATGAAAAAGCCCAGGTCCATTGACCTGGGCTTTGTTCTTCATAGTGCCGTCGGGTTAAAGTTTTTTGCGACCCAGTCGACATAATGGTTACTGCAACCCTTCTCGCTGTTGCCTGTCACGAGGTAGAAACATGAATCCCATGAGAGCCCTTCGCCAATACCAGAAGGTCAATTCCCATGCCCAGATCTCTGAAGCCAGCCCGCACCGCCTGGTGCAAATGCTGATGGAGGGCGGGCTCGACCGCATGGCGCAGGCCAAAGGTGCGTTGGCGCGTGGCGATATCGCCGCAAAGGGCCTGATGCTGGGCAAGGCCGCCGACATCCTCATCGGGCTTCGTGATGGCCTGAGCGCGGAAAAAAGCGACAACAAGGAATACGTTCAGCAACTGGAAGGTCTGTATGTGTACATGACCAACCGTTTAATGGAAGCCAATCTGCACAACGACGCCGACATGATCGACGAAGTCGCCCGTTTGCTGATTACCGTGAAAGAAGGCTGGGATGCCATCGGCGCGCCACAAGGCGCTGCACAATAAGGCCAAGCGGCCTTGAGGAACACGTCATGAGCCAAGCATTGCAACGCATTGATGAAACCCGTGAGGCGCTGATGGGCGCGCTGGCGGACCGCAACTGGGACGCCATCGGCGAACTGGACCTGGGCTGTCGTCATGTCATCGACGAGGTACTCAGCGAAGCGCCGGTAGACGAGGATGCGTTGCGCGAAAAGCTTGAGGGGCTGCTGGCGGTTTACCAGCAATTGCTCGAGGTGACGACGGGTGAGCGGCAGGCGATTTTCGAAGAGATGTCGCAGATCAACCAAGCGAAAAATGCGTCAAAGGTTTACCATCTGTTCGGCTGAAGAGCCGCAGTTGGTCCGATGGGCGCGTCATATATTTGACTGTGCCAGCATTTTTGACTTAACTAGTGCTGTTTTCAGATTTCAGACGTCTAGTAAGGTACAAAGTCTTACAGGCGTCTCGATTGCCCTCACTTCGGGGCAGGAAGTTTTACTAGGGAAGTTGCTATTGCATGTGGCGTGAAACCAAAATTCTGCTGATTGATGACGATAGCGTCCGCCGCCGCGATTTAGCGGTGATTTTGAATTTTCTTGGCGAAGAAAATTTGCCCTGCGGCAGCCATGACTGGCAGCAGGCGGTCAGCTCATTGTCATCGAGCCGTGAAGTCATTTGTGTGCTGATCGGGACGGTAAACGCTCCTGGCGCTGTTTTGGGCTTGTTAAAGACACTGTCAACCTGGGATGAGTTCCTTCCCGTGTTGCTGATGGGCGATATTTCTTCTGTCGAACTGCCAGAAGACCAGCGCCGCCGGGTGCTTTCCACCCTTGAAATGCCGCCCAGCTACAGCAAATTGCTCGACTCCCTGCACCGTGCCCAGGTCTATCGCGAGATGTACGACCAGGCCCGCGAGCGCGGTCGCCATCGCGAACCCAACCTGTTCCGCAGCCTGGTCGGCACCAGCCGCGCCATCCAGCACGTGCGCCAGATGATGCAGCAAGTGGCCGACACCGACGCCAGCGTGTTGATCCTCGGTGAGTCGGGCACCGGCAAGGAAGTGGTTGCGCGCAACCTGCACTATCACTCCAAGCGCCGCGACGGGCCCTTTGTGCCGGTCAACTGCGGGGCGATTCCGGCAGAGCTGCTTGAAAGCGAATTGTTCGGCCACGAGAAGGGCGCCTTTACCGGGGCGATCACCAGCCGTGCCGGGCGTTTCGAGCTGGCCAACGGCGGCACCCTGTTCCTCGACGAGATCGGCGACATGCCGCTGCCGATGCAGGTCAAGCTGCTGCGCGTGTTGCAGGAGCGTACCTTCGAGCGCGTGGGCAGCAACAAGACCCAGAGCGTCGACGTGCGCATCATCGCGGCCACCCACAAGAACCTCGAAAGCATGATCGAGGTCGGCAGCTTCCGCGAAGACCTGTACTACCGACTCAACGTATTCCCGATCGAGATGGCCCCGCTGCGCGAGCGCGTGGAGGACATCCCGTTGCTGATGAACGAACTGATCTCGCGCATGGAGCACGAAAAGCGCGGTTCGATCCGTTTCAATTCCGCCGCAATCATGTCCCTGTGCCGCCACGGCTGGCCGGGCAACGTGCGCGAGCTGGCCAACCTGGTGGAGCGCATGGCGATCATGCACCCCTACGGTGTGATCGGCGTGGTCGAGCTGCCGAAGAAATTCCGCTACGTCGACGACGAAGACGAGCAACTGGTCGACAGCCTGCGCAGCGACCTGGAAGAACGGGTGGCCATCAACGGTCATACCCCGGACTTCGGCTCTACCGCGATGCTGCCGCCCGAAGGCCTGGACCTGAAGGACTACCTCGGCAACCTGGAACAAGGCCTGATCCAGCAGGCTCTGGACGACGCCAACGGCATCGTCGCGCGTGCCGCCGAGCGCCTGCGCATCCGTCGCACTACCCTGGTGGAGAAGATGCGCAAGTACGGCATGAGCCGCAAAGAAGGTGACGAACAGGCGGATGATTGACGCCTGTTTTTTAAATCACTGAAACTTCAGTGGTTTTTTTTCGGCACGGGTATTGCTACAGCCCTCGCAACGTTCCGTTTAACTGACGGTCAGCCAAGCGAGAGAGCATGATGCCCCACGCCGCCCAACATTCTTCCAGTCCTGCCATTGCAGGCCTGGTTCCCTCTGTAGAACAGCAAAGCCGCCAGGGCCTGGAGCAGGCGTTTTCGCTGTTCAACCAGATGTCCAGCCAATTGACCGATTCCTACAGCCTGCTCGAAGCCCGTGTTTCGGAGCTCAAGGGCGAGTTGGCGGTGGTCAGTGCCCAGCGCATGGAAGAGTTGGCCGAGAAGGAGCGCCTGGCCAACCGCCTGCAAAACCTGCTGTCGCTGTTGCCCGGTGGCGTGATCGTCATCGACGAAGAAGGCCGCGTGCGTGAAGCCAACCCGGCGGCCTGTGACATGCTTGGCCTGCCTCTGGAAGGCGAGCTGTGGCGTCACGTAATCACCCGCTGCTTTGCGCCGCGTGAAGACGATGGCCATGAAATTTCGCTCAAGGACGGTCGCCGCTTGTCCATCGCCACGCGCGCCCTGGACGCGGAGCCGGGCCAGTTGGTGCTGCTCAACGACCTGACTGAAACCCGTCACCTGCAAGATCAATTGGCGCGCCACGAACGTTTGTCCTCGCTGGGGCGCATGGTCGCTTCCCTGGCGCATCAGATCCGCACGCCACTGTCGGCGGCGTTGATCTACGCCAGTCATTTGACTGATGAACAATTGCCCGCGGCCACCCACCAGCGTTTTGCCGGGCGCCTCAAGGAGCGCCTGCATGAGTTGGAGCACCAGGTGCGCGACATGCTGGTGTTTGCCCGTGGTGAATTGCCGCTGACCGACCGCATCACACCTACCGAGTTGATGCAGGCGCTGCAAGCGGCGGCCGCCACCCACATTCAAGACGTGCAAGTGCGTTGGCAGTGCGACAGCCATCTCGGCGAGCTGCTGTGCAACCGCGACACCCTTGTCGGTTCGCTGCTCAACCTGATCGAAAACGCTACCCAGGCCAGCGGCCCTGGTGCGCGGCTCAAGGTGCACCTGTACAGCCGCGAGCAAACCCTGCGCCTATGCATCAGCGACAGCGGCAGCGGTATCGAGCCTGCCGTATTGCAGCGCCTGGGCGAACCTTTTTTCACCACCAAGACCAACGGTACCGGGCTGGGCCTGACCGTGGTCAAGGCAGTGGCGCGTGCCCATCAGGGAGAATTGCAGCTGCATTCCCGTGTCGGGCGTGGCACCTGTGCATTGATGACCTTGCCGCTGTTTTCATGCGCGGCAAGCACGGAGTAAGCGGTTATGGCTATCAAGGTTCTGTTGGTGGAAGACGATCGCGCGCTGCGTGAAGCATTGGCTGACACGCTGCTGTTGGCGGGCCATGACTACCGGGCGGTCGGTTCTGCCGAGGACGCCTTGGAGGCGGTGGAGCAAGAGTCCTTCAGCCTGGTGGTGAGCGACGTGAACATGCCGGGCATGGACGGCCACCAGTTGCTCGGTGTGCTGCGCGCGCGTCAGCCACAGTTGCCGGTGTTGCTGATGACCGCCCACGGCGCTGTGGAACGTGCAGTCGACGCGATGCGCCAGGGTGCGGCGGATTACCTGGTCAAACCGTTCGAACCCAAAGCCTTGATCGAACTGGTCGCACGGCATGCCCTGGGCGTGATCCCGGCCAGCGACGGCGAAGGTCCGATTGCCTTCGAACCGGCCAGCGCACAATTGCTGGAGCTGGCTGCCCGCGTGGCGCGCAGTGATTCCACCGTGCTGATTTCCGGCGAGTCCGGCACCGGCAAGGAGGTGCTGGCCCGCTACATCCACCAGCAATCGACCCGCGCCAAGCAGCCGTTTATCGCAATCAACTGCGCGGCGATCCCCGACAACATGCTCGAAGCCACGCTGTTCGGCCACGAAAAAGGCTCGTTCACCGGCGCTATTGCGGCTCAGGCGGGCAAGTTCGAGCAGGCGGATGGCGGCACGATTTTGCTCGATGAAATTTCGGAAATGCCCCTGGGCCTGCAAGCCAAGTTGCTGCGGGTGCTGCAAGAGCGTGAAGTAGAGCGCGTTGGCGCACGCAAGCCGATCCAGCTGGATATCCGCGTGGTCGCCACCACCAACCGTGACCTGGCGGGCGAAGTGGCGGCGGGGCGCTTCCGTGAAGACTTGTTCTACCGTCTCTCGGTCTTTCCCCTGGCCTGGCGCCCGTTGCGCGAGCGCCCGGCGGACATCATTCCACTGGCCGAGCGCCTGCTGGGCAACCACGTCAAAAAAATGAAGCATGCCCAGGCACGCCTGTCGGCCGAGGCCCAGGCTTGCCTGGTCGCCTATCCGTGGCCGGGAAACGTCCGGGAACTGGACAACGCCATCCAGCGTGCGTTGATCCTGCAGCAGGGCGGCCTGATCCAGCCCCAGGATTTCTGCCTGGCCATGGGCAGCGGGGTTGCGCCGCTGCCGACCCTGGCGCCTGCGCCCGTGGTGGTCGAAACCGAAACCGCCGGTGCGTTGGGCGACGACCTGCGTCGCCGCGAATTCCAGATGATCATCGACACCCTGCGCGCTGAGCGCGGCCGCCGCAAAGAGGCTGCCGAGCGCCTGGGGATCAGCCCGCGGACCTTGCGCTACAAGCTGGCGCAGATGCGTGACGCCGGCATGGACGTCGAGGCATATCTGTTCGCCACATAATCGGTAACAAGGCGGACAAGGTTTGTCGCCTTTTCTTACGAGTTGAACCAGAGCTGGCACCCTTGTTGCTACTTCACCTAGTAATTGCGGCGTAGCGTCAAAAAACATGCGGGTTGTCGGAGAGAGAAGTTCATGAGCCAGGGTATTGAGTTCAATCGGTTGATGTTGGATATGCGCTCCATGCAAATGGATGCCATGGCTCAACCGAAATCCGTCGCGCCTGCGCCGGAATTGGGCCAAAGCAGCTTCGCCGACATGCTCGGCCAGGCCATCAACAAAGTCAGTGATACCCAGCAAGCCTCCAGCCAATTGGCCAACGCGTTCGAGATCGGCAAAAGCGGCGTGGACCTCACCGATGTGATGGTCGCCTCGCAAAAGGCCAGTGTGTCGTTCCAGGCGTTGACCCAGGTGCGTAACAAGCTGGTTCAGGCTTACCAAGACATCATGCAGATGCCGGTTTAAGGACGAGATTTAAGTCATGGCAGAAGCAGTCGTGGACAACGCACCCGCCAAGGCAGACGGCAAGCCGCCGCTGTTTGGCCTGTCGTTCCTGGAAAACCTCTCCGAAATGACCATGTTGCGTCAGGTGGGCCTGATGGTCGGCCTGGCAGCGAGCGTGGCGATTGGTTTTGCCGTGGTGCTGTGGTCGCAGCAACCGGATTACCGGCCGCTGTACGGCAGCCTGGCGGGCATGGATTCCAAGCAGATCATGGAAACCCTGGCCGCCGCCGACATCGCCTACACCGTGGAGCCCAACTCCGGGGCGCTGCTGGTCAAGGCCGACGATGTGGCCCGTGCACGCATGAAACTCGCGGCGGCCGGCGTCACCCCGTCCGACGCCAATATCGGTTTCGAAATCCTCGACAAGGACCAGGGCCTGGGCACCAGCCAGTTCATGGAAGCTACCCGCTACCGTCGTGGCCTGGAAGGCGAACTGGCGCGCACCATCTCCAGCCTGAACAACGTCAAGGGTGCCCGCGTGCACCTGGCCATTCCGAAAAGCTCGGTGTTTGTGCGCGATGAGCGCAAGCCCAGTGCCTCGGTATTGGTGGAACTGTTTGCCGGCCGCTCCCTGGAGCCAGGCCAGGTGCTGGCGATCGTCAACCTGGTCGCCACCAGCGTGCCTGAGCTGAGCAAGTCGCAAATCACCGTGGTCGACCAGAAGGGCAACCTGCTGTCCGACCAGGCGGAAAACTCCGCGCTGACCCAGGCCGGTAAGCAGTTCGACTACAGCCGTCGTGTGGAAAGCATGCTCACCCAGCGTGTGCACAACATCCTGCAGCCGGTGCTGGGCAACGACCGCTACAAGGCGGAAGTGTCCGCCGATGTGGACTTCAGCGCCGTCGAATCGACCTCCGAGCAGTTCAACCCGGACCAGCCGGCGTTGCGCAGCGAGCAGTCCACCAGCGAACAACGCACCGCTGCCAACGGCCCGCCACAAGGCGTACCGGGCGCCCTGAGCAACCAGCCGCCGGCCCCGGCCTCGGCTCCGCAAACCACCGGTGGCGCTACGGCCAGCGCTGGCGCCATCCAGCCGGGCCAGCCGCTGCTGGACGCCAATGGCCAACAGATCATGGACCCGGCCACCGGCCAGCCGATGCTCGCGCCGTACCCGGCGGACAAGCGTAACCAGTCGACCAAGAACTTCGAACTCGACCGTTCCATCAGCCATACCAAGCAGCAACAAGGCCGCGTCAATCGCCTGTCGGTATCGGTGGTGGTGGATGACCAGGTCAAGGTCAATGCCGCCGATGGCGCCGTTACCCGTGCCCCATGGAGCGCCGACGAATTGGCGCGCTTCACGCGCCTGGTGCAGGACGCCGTCGGTTTTGACGCCAGCCGGGGTGACAGCGTCAGCGTGATCAACATGCCGTTCTCTGCCGAGCGTGGCGAAGTGATCGCCGAGCCGGCGTTCTACTCGCAGCCGTGGTTCTGGGACATCGTCAAGCAGGTGCTGGGTGTGTTGTTCATCCTGGTGCTGGTGTTCGGCGTGCTGCGCCCGGTGCTCAACAACATCACCGGCAACGGCAAGAAACAACTGGCGGCCTATGGTGGCAGCGACGTCGAGTTGGGTGGCATGGGCGGCCTGGACGGCGAACTGGCCAACGACCGCGTCAGCCTCGGCGGCCCGCAAAGCATCCTGTTGCCAAGCCCGAGCGAGGGTTACGACGCTCAGCTGAACGCAATCAAGAGTCTGGTGGCAGAAGACCCGGGCCGTGTGGCCCAGGTCGTGAAAGAGTGGATCAACGCAGATGAGTGATAATCGAGCCGCTGTTGCCAAGCTCACCAAGGTCGACAAAGCCGCAGTCCTGCTGCTGTCCCTGGGTGAAACCGACGCCGCCCAAGTGCTGCGCCACATGGGGCCCAAAGAGGTTCAACGGGTGGGCGTGGCCATGGCGCAGATGCGCAATGTGCACCGCGAGCAGGTCGAGCAGGTGATGAGCGAGTTCGTCGAGATCGTCGGCGACCAGACCAGCCTGGGCGTCGGCTCCGACAGCTACATCCGCAAGATGCTCACCTCGGCCCTGGGCGAAGACAAGGCCAACGGCCTGATCGACCGCATCCTGCTCGGTGGCAACACCAGCGGCCTCGACAGCCTGAAATGGATGGAGCCGCGTGCCGTCGCCGACGTGATCCGCTACGAACACCCGCAGATCCAGGCGATCGTGGTGGCGTATCTCGACCCCGACCAGGCCGGTGAAGTGCTCGGCCACTTCGACCATAAAGTGCGCCTGGACATCATCCTGCGCGTGTCGTCGCTGAACACCGTGCAGCCGGCGGCGCTGAAAGAACTCAACACGATTCTGGAGAAGCAGTTCTCCGGCAACTCGAACGCCTCGCGCACCACCCTGGGTGGTATCAAGCGTGCGGCTGACATCATGAACTTCCTCGACAGCTCGGTCGAAGGCCAGTTGATGGACTCGATCCGCGAGATCGACGACACCCTGTCCGGTCAGATCGAAGACCTCATGTTCGTGTTCAACAACCTCTCCGATGTCGACGACCGCGGCATCCAGGCGTTGCTGCGCGAAGTGTCCTCGGACGTGCTGGTGCTGGCCCTCAAGGGTTCGGACGAAAACGTCAAAGAGAAGATCTTCAAGAACATGTCCAAGCGTGCCTCGGAACTGTTGCGCGACGACCTGGAAGCCAAGGGCCCGGTACGCGTCAGCGACGTGGAAACCGCGCAGAAAGAAATCCTCACCATTGCCCGCCGTATGGCCGAAGCCGGAGAAATCGTTCTCGGCGGGAAGGGCGGCGAAGAAATGATCTAAGGCGCTTCCCATGTCGAACAAAGATGAGGCGCCCAGCGATCTGATTCGCGCACGGGACGTCGGTGGGTTCGACATCTGGTCGTTGCCCAGCTTCGACCCGCATGTGCCCGAACCCGAGCCGGAACCGGTGGAAGAACCTCCGCTGGAAATGGAAGAAGTGCCGCTGGATGAAGTCCAGCCACTGACCCTGGAAGAATTGGAAGCCATCCGCCAGGAGGCCTACAACGAAGGCTTCGCGGCGGGTGAAAAAGACGGTTTTCGCAGCACCACCCTCAAGGTGCGCCAGGAGGCCGAAGAGGCCCTGAGCGTCAAGCTGGCCAGCCTGGAACGCTTGATGGGCACGCTGTTCGACCCCATCGCCGAGCAGGATTCGCAGATCGAAAAGGCCATGGTCGACCTGGTGCAGCACATCGCCCGCCAGGTGATCCAGCGCGAATTGGCGCTGGATTCCAGTCATATCGAAAGCGTGATGCGCGAAGCCCTCAAGCTGCTGCCCTTGGGCGTCGGCAACGTGCGGCTGTACATCAACCCGCAGGATTTCGAACAGGTCAAGGCCCTGCGCGAGCGTCATGAAGAAACCTGGCGCATCGTCGAAGACGCGTCGTTGCAGCCCGGTGGTTGCCGCGTCGAAACCGAACACAGTCGCATCGATGCCACGGTGGAGACCCGCATCAGCCAGATCATGGCCAAGCTGTTTGATCAGCTCCACGAACAGGCCCTGCACCCGGCCGAGCCTGATCTGAGCGTGGACCTGGACGCCGTCGATGCGCCTTGACCGCACCAGCTTCGCCAAGCGCCTGGGCGGTTACGCCGAGGCCACGGAGTTGCCCGGCCAGCCGATCCTCGAAGGACGCCTGCTGCGCATGGTCGGCCTGACCCTTGAGGCCGAAGGCCTGCGCGCCGCCATGGGCAGCCGCTGCATGGTGATCAACGACGACAGCTACCACCCGGTGCAGGTCGAAGCCGAAGTGATGGGCTTTTCCGGCAGCAAGATTTTCCTGATGCCCGTGGGCAGCCTGGCGGGCATTGCCCCAGGTGCCCGTGTGGTGCCGTTGGCCGACACCGGCCGCCTGCCGATGGGCATGAGCATGCTCGGTCGCGTACTCGACGGCGCCGGTCGTGCGCTGGACGGCAAGGGCGGCATGAAGGCCGAAGACTGGGTGCCGATGGACGGTCCCACCATCAACCCGCTCAACCGCAACCCCATTAGTGTGCCGCTGGACGTTGGCATTCGCAGCATCAACGGATTATTGACGGTCGGCCGTGGCCAGCGTCTGGGCCTGTTCGCCGGTACCGGCGTGGGTAAATCGGTGTTGCTGGGCATGATGACGCGCTTTACCGAGGCCGACATCATCGTGGTCGGGCTGATCGGCGAACGGGGCCGCGAGGTGAAGGAATTCATCGAGCACAGTCTCGGCGAAGAAGGCCTCAAGCGCTCGGTGGTGGTTGCATCCCCAGCGGACGATGCGCCGCTGATGCGGTTGCGCGCCGCCATGTACTGCACGCGCATCGCCGAATATTTCCGCGACAAGGGCAAGAACGTCCTGTTGCTGATGGATTCGCTCACGCGTTTCGCCCAGGCCCAGCGGGAAATCGCCCTGGCCATCGGCGAACCGCCGGCGACCAAGGGTTACCCGCCGTCGGTGTTCGCCAAACTGCCCAAGCTGGTGGAGCGCGCCGGTAACGCCGAGGCCGGTGGTGGCTCGATCACCGCGTTCTACACCGTATTGTCCGAAGGCGATGACCAGCAGGACCCGATTGCCGACTCGGCGCGGGGCGTGCTCGACGGCCACATTGTGCTGTCACGGCGCCTGGCGGAAGAAGGGCACTACCCGGCCATCGACATCGAAGCGTCCATCAGCCGGGTGATGCCAGCGGTGGTTACGCCGGAACACATGGCCCGGGCGCAACAGTTCAAGCAGCTGTGGTCGCGCTACCAGCAGAGCCGCGACTTGATCAGCGTCGGCGCCTACGTGGCGGGCGGTGATCGCGACACCGACCTGGCCATCGCCCTGCAACCGCAGTTGGTGACGTACCTGCGCCAGGGCCTCAACGACAAGATCAGCATGGGCGAAAGCGAAGCGCACCTGCAGTCGATCTTCGCCCCGGCGCCGGGCGGCTAAGCCATGGCCAACAGCCGCGCCGCGCGCCTGGCTCCGGTGGTGGACATGGCCGAAAAGGCCGAGAAAACCGCCGTGCAGCGCCTGGGTTACTTCCAGGGGCAAGTCCGCCTGGCGGAAAGCAAGCTGGGCGACCTGGAGCGTTTTCGCGGCGAGTACCAGCAGCAATGGATCGAGCGCGGCAGCAAGGGCGTGTCTGGCCAATGGCTGATGGGTTACCAGGGCTTTCTCAACCAGTTGGAAACCGCCGTCGGCCAGCAGCGCCAAAGCCTGGCCTGGCACCAGAACAACCTCGACAAGGCGCGTGAGAGCTGGCAGGCCGCGTTTGCCCGGGTCGAAGGTCTGCGCAAGCTGGTGCAGCGCTATATCGACGAAGCGCGGGCGCTTGAAGATAAGCGCGAGCAGAAGCTGCTCGACGAGCTGTCCCAGCGCTTGCCGCGCAAAGACGTCTATTGAAGGTTGCCCACATCCCCTGCACCTGCTAAACCTTGTGTCATTGCCAATGACAAGGAAGCAGTCACATGTCAGTCGAGTCAGAAGTATCCCTGGATGGGAATAAGTTGACGATCGCGGTCAAGGGCCGGTTTGATTTCGGCAGCCATCAAGCGTTTCGTGACGCCTACGAGCGTTTCTACAAGGTGCCCACTACCTACGTCGTGGACTTGAAAGAGACGACCTACCTCGACAGCTCCGCCCTCGGCATGCTGTTGCTGCTGCGCGATCATGCCGGGGATGACGCCGATATCCGGGTGATCAACAGCAATTCGGATGTGCGCAAGATCCTCGGTATCTCCAACTTCGACAAACTGTTCGACATCAGTTGAGCGTCCTGGCCCCGGTCCTTGAGCCGCTGACGATCCTGATCGCCGAAGACAGCGCCGCCGACCTGCTGTTGCTGTCGACCATCATCCGACGCCAGGGCCACCAGGTGCTCACGGCCACCAACGGTGCTGAAGCGGTCGCGGTGTTTACCCGTGAGAGACCGCAGTTGGTGTTGATGGATGCGCTGATGCCGGTGATGGACGGTTTTGAGGCGGCGCGGCGGATCAAGCAATTGGCGGGTGAAGAGCTGGTGCCGCTGATTTTCCTCACCTCCCTGCGCGAGAGCGAAGCGCTGGCCCAGTGCCTGGATGCCGGCGGTGATGACTTCCTGCCCAAGCCCTACAACCAGCTGATTCTCGCGGCGAAGATCAATGCCATGGACCGCCTGCGTCGGTTGCAGGCCACGGTCTTGCAGCAACGCGACCTGATCGCCAAACACCACGATTACCTCCTGCATGAGCAGCGGGTGGCCAAGGCGGTGTTCGACAAGGTTGCCCATTCCGGTTGTATCAACGCCGCGCCGAATATTCGCTACCTGCAATCGCCCTACGCGTTGTTCAACGGCGATTTGCTGTTGGCTGCCTACACCCCGTCCGGCGACATGCACGTGCTGCTCGGTGACTTCACCGGGCATGGCCTGCCGGCGGCGGTGGGGGCCATGCCCCTGGCAGAAGTGTTCTACGGCATGACCGCCAAGGGCTACGGCCTGGCACAGACCCTGCGCGAGATGAACGCCAAGCTCAAGCGCATCCTGCCGGTGGACATGTTCTGCTGCGCCACCCTGTTGTGCCTGAGCACGCAGCGGCGGGTGGTGGAGGTGTGGAACGGCGGCATGCCCGAAGGCTATGTGCATGAAATCGCCACGGGTAAACGCACGCCACTGGAATCGCGGCATTTGCCGTTGGGTGTGCTGTCGGCGCAAGCCTTTGATGATCGCACCGAGGTCTGGCCCATGGCCCTGGGTGACCGGGTGTTCCTGTTGTCCGATGGCGTGCTGGATACCGCTGACGCCAATGAGCAGCTGTTCGGCGCTGAACGTTTGCAGCAGGTGTTCGCCGCCAACCGCGAGCCTGATCGGCTGTTTGAAGATATCGAACAGGCGCTGGCGGCCTTCCGAGGCAAAGCGCGGGATGACGTGAGCATGGTGGAGATCACCCTGCAAGTCGACCAGCAACTGCGTGCGAGCGGGCCGTTGTATGCCGACAGTGGGCAGTCTTGTCCGCTGGATTGGTCGGTGAGTTTCGAATTCCGTGCAGAGACCTTGAAGCGTTACAACCCATTGCCGTACCTGTTGCAACTGCTGCTGGAGATCCACGGCCTGCGCGAGCAGAGCGGGGCGCTGTACAGCGTGATGGCGGAGCTGTATTCCAATGCGCTGGAGCATGGCGTGCTGGGCCTGGATTCACGGCTCAAGCGTGACGCCCAGGGTTTTGCCGAGTATTACCGTCTGCGTAATGACCGCCTGGCACAACTCAACAGCGGCTATATACGGGTGCATGTGCAGGTGGTACCGACGGAGGCGGGTGGCAGGATGACTCTGCGGGTCGAGGACAGCGGCCCCGGTTTCGATGTGGAACAGGTGCTGGCGCGGCCGTTGGATATCGACCGTCTGTCTGGCCGGGGCTTGAGCCTGGTACGTCAATTGAGCAGCGATGTACGCTGGTCGGATGGCGGGCGCAGTGTCTGCGTGGAGTTTTCCTGGGAGGCTCTGGCATAATCCGCCGATTCTTGATCAAGGAGCGAGCAAGTGGTTGATCTACATCTGGACCCGGAGGTGCTGTCGGGTTTGCAGGAAGTCATGGAAGGCGAGTATCCCAAGTTGCTTGATACCTTTCTCGATGATTCCCAGAAGCGCGTCGAAGCGCTGCGCAAGGCCAGGGATGATGCGAAGGCGTTGGGGCGGATTGCGCATAGCTTCAAGGGCAGCAGTGGGAACCTGGGGGCGGTGAGGTTGGCGCAGTTGTGTCAGCGGTTGGAGGTTGAGTCCGTTGGGCCTGTGGTTGGGGATCTGGGGGAGTTGGTGGATCAGATTGATCGGGAGTTTGCGTTGGTGAAGCCGTTGTATGAGTCGGAGCGGCAGCGGTTTCAGATTTGATTGAGTACATATCCGTTGCTGCGGTAACGGCGGCTTATGGTTCCGCTCTTACAGCGGGTCACTTTTTGAAGAGCGCAAAAAGTAACCAAAAACGCTTCGCCCCAACACTCGGCACCTCGCCTAGGCTCGGTGTTCCCTCACTCCGGCTTGAATCCGTGGGCCGCCGTCATGGGCCATCCATGGCCCAGGACGGCTAACCCGGCGTCCTACCGGGTTACCCACGGATTCAAGCCTGCGTTCGGCCAGCGTGTTTGACGGGGCGCCGAAGATCACAAGCAAGAGCGACTCGCTGCGCATCGTAGATACGTTTTTTGTTCTGTGTAACCGACTTACTGTGTTGCCGACTTACTGTGGCGAGCGGGCTTGCCCCGCGTTGGGCTGCGAAGCAGCCCTAAAACCATTCAGCGCGCCGCGTTTATCCTGGCTTCCCGCGTTATGGTTAACGACCTCCGCGGGCAAGCCCTGCTCCTACAGGGGAGCGCGTACGCTTCAACGATTCGGTCGGCTATTCGGCCGCCGCGCTTTGCTTTTGATTTTGATCTTAGGCGCCCCGTCAAACACGCTGGCCGGAATTCGGCAGGGATTTGGGGGGTAAACCGGCAGGGATGCCGGTTTAGCCGCCCCGCGCCATGGATGGCGCGTGGCGGCGGCCCCCCAAATCACTGTCGGATTACGGGCACACCGAGCCTAGGCGAGGTGCCGAGTGTTGGGGCAAGAGCCCTTTGCTTACTTTGGGCTGGGCCGGCATTCCGGCTTTTCCAAAGTGAGCCGCCGTAAGGGCGGAACCCTAAGTGGCCGTTACCTAAAAAACGGATATGTACTCAATAAAACCAACCGCCCCCAAACCTGGCCCAACTCTTGCTCTACCTCCAGATACTGCATCCCCGACCCCCATGCAGTGGAGACCTTTACCTATGCCAGTCGCCCCGAATTCGCTCCTTCAGGCTGCCCCCGCGGCCAAGCCTCAAGCGCCCTCTGCCAACCCATCGGCAGTGGCTGCGGACCCACGGGACAAGGGCCCTGGCTTCGCTCAAGTGTTTGCCAGCCAGGCGTCCAAGCCCACGGTCAAGACCGACGACAGCTCGGCCAAACCCACCGCAGGCAAGTCGTCCGATGCCAGCGCCAAGCCTGCAGCGGGCAATGACAAGCCTGCCGCCAGCACGCCAGCCGTTGCCGATAGCGGCAATACCTTGCCTGCCACGCCGCCGGCCAAAACCGACGACAGCGCGAGCAAGGATGACGACGCGCCAGCCGACCCTGCCTTGGTGCAGCAACCTCCGGCTGACCCGGTGGTCGACCCGGCGCTGATTGCCACCGTCACCCCGGTAGCCGTGCCGGTGCCGGTTGAAACACCTGCGCCCGCGACCACGACCAAGGATGACAAGGCTCAGCCGGTGGTTGCTGCGCCGGTCGCAGCGACCGAGGAAGCCAAGCCGGCCTTCGATCCTGAAGCAGATCCCCTGGATGCCATGCCCGCCGTGCGCCTGGCGATGGAGCAGGGCGGTCACGTATCGGCCAGCAGCCAGGCGCAGGCAAAAACCGCTCCGGCACCGACTCAGGATCAACCCACTGCCGCACAGAATTTCGCCGCCGGCCTGGCCAATATGGTCGACCAGCAAGCCACCAAGGACAGCACCGACCAGGGCGGCGACAAGGCCTTCAGCGGGTTGATCGAAGACGGTCTCAAGGACCTGAAGAACGCCAGCAGCGACACCCGTGTCGATGACTTCGCCAACCGCCTCGCCGCGTTGACCCAGGCGGCCACGCCGAAAACCGCCAACGCCTTGCCACCGGTGACCAATGCGCCCTTGGCCATGCACCAGAGCGGCTGGACCGATGAAATCGTCAACCGGGTGATGTACCTGTCCAGTGCCAACCTCAAGTCGGCGGAGATCCAGTTGCAACCCGCTGAGCTTGGTCGCCTGGATATCAAGGTCAACATGACCGCCGACCAACAGGCCCAGGTCAACTTCATGAGCGCCCACCCGGTGGTACGTGAAGCGCTGGAAAGCCAGTCCGGGCGCTTGCGGGAGATGTTTGCCCAGCAGGGCATGGGCCAGGTGGACGTGAACGTGTCGGACCAGTCCCGTGGGCAGGAGCAACAACAGCAGCAGGCCCAGACCCGTGGTGTGAGCGGTGGCGGCGGGCGGGGCGGTGACAATGGCGACAGCGGCAACCACCTTGATGTGGCTGAAGCCGTGACGCCGGTCACCTCAACCGTAATCGGCTCCAGTGCGGTCGACTACTACGCCTGATCCGGACGAAATGTGGGAGGGGGCTTGCCCCCGATGAGGGTGTGTCAGCTGAAACATGGGTGACTGATACACCGCTATCGGGGGCAAGCCCCCTCCCACAATTTGATTTGCTGCGCCCGTACCTCCTCGACTTCCAGACAACTCTGGCATAACACTTGCTCTTGCCTCTCCGTAGATCTATGAATCCCCGAATAGTGACGGATTATTGGCATGGCGAAGAGCGAAGACGCAGCAAAAGCACCCGCAGGCAAAGGCAAGCTCAAGCTTATCCTGTTGATAGTCCTGGGCCTGCTCCTGGCTATCGGCGCCTCGGTGGGTGGCACCTGGTACATCATGCACAGCAGTGCCAGCAAGCCGGCACCCGCCGCCGAAACCGCCACTAACGTCAAGCAACCGGCAATCTTCGAGCCGATGCTTCCGGCCTTTGTCGCCAACTTCAATCAGAACGGTCGTCAACGCTACCTGCAGGTGAGCATCACCTTGCTGGCGCGTAACGCTTCGGACCTGGACGCCCTCAAGGTGCACATGCCCGTGATCCGCAACAACCTCGTCATGCTGTTCTCCAGCCAGAGCTTCGACACACTCGCCACGCCGGTGGGCCAGGAAATGCTGCGCCAGAAAGTCACGGCCAGCGTGCAGGAAGTGGCCCAGAAGGAGCTCGGCAAAGTCGTGGTCGAGCAGGCGCTCTTCACTAACTTCGTATTGCAGTAGGATCACGACATGGCCGTGCAAGACCTGCTGTCCCAGGATGAAATCGACGCGCTGCTGCATGGCGTCGACGATGGTCTGGTACAGACCGAAATGGCTGCCGAGCCCGGCAGCGTCAAAAGTTATGACCTCACCAGCCAGGATCGCATCGTCCGTGGACGCATGCCGACCCTGGAGATGATCAACGAACGTTTCGCCCGCTATACCCGCATCAGCATGTTCAACATGCTGCGTCGTTCGGCGGACGTGGCGGTGGGCGGCGTGCAGGTGATGAAGTTCGGCGAGTACGTGCACTCGCTGTACGTGCCCACCAGCCTCAACCTGGTCAAGATCAAGCCACTGCGCGGCACCGCGCTGTTCATCCTCGACGCCAAGCTGGTGTTCAAGCTGGTGGACAACTTCTTCGGCGGCGACGGTCGCCACGCCAAGATCGAAGGCCGTGAGTTCACCCCCACCGAGTTGCGGGTGGTGCGCATGGTGCTGGAGCAGGCCTTCATCGATTTGAAGGAAGCCTGGCAGGCGATCATGGAAGTCAACTTCGAGTACATCAACTCCGAAGTGAACCCGGCCATGGCCAACATCGTCGGCCCCAGCGAAGCCATTGTGGTGTCGACCTTCCACATCGAACTCGATGGTGGTGGCGGCGACCTGCACGTGACCATGCCGTACTCGATGATCGAACCGGTGCGCGAAATGCTCGACGCCGGTTTCCAGTCCGACCTGGACGACCAGGACGAACGTTGGGTCAAGGCCTTGCGCGAAGACCTGCTGGACGTCGACGTACCGTTGAGCGCCACCGTGGCCCGTCGGCAACTGCGCCTGCGCGATATTTTGCACATGCAGCCGGGGGATATCATCCCCGTCGAACTGCCGGAAGAAATGATCATGCGCGCCAACGGCGTGCCGTCATTCAAGGTCAAGCTCGGTTCCCACAAGGGCAACCTGGCGCTGCAGGTGGTCGAGCCGATCACCCGTCGTTGATGCACCCCTATTTATGAATGTTTGCTCCGCCGAGGACATGTAATGGCTACCGAACACGAAAACACTTCCGCCGAAGACCAGGCCCTGGCTGACGAATGGGCGGCTGCCCTGGAAGAAACCGGCGATGTTGGCCAGGACGATATCGACGCGCTGCTGGCCGCTGACGCCGCCACCGCTCCGGCCGGCAACCGCCTGCCCATGGAAGAATTCGGCAGCGTGCCGAAAAACAACGAGCCGGTGTCCCTCGATGGCCCGAACCTGGATGTGATCCTCGACATTCCGGTGTCGATTTCCATGGAAGTCGGCAGCACCGAAATCAACATCCGCAACCTGCTGCAACTCAACCAGGGTTCGGTGATCGAGCTTGACCGCCTGGCCGGCGAGCCGCTGGACGTGCTGGTCAACGGCACCCTGATCGCCCACGGCGAAGTGGTGGTGGTCAACGAAAAGTTCGGCATCCGCCTGACCGACGTGATCAGCCCGAGCGAACGCATCAAGAAGTTGCGCTGATATGAAGTATTCGATGGCGGGACTGTTTCTGGCGCTGCCATTGAGCGCCCTCGCGGCTGAGCCGGCCGCGCAAGCGACGGCGGCGGCCGCACCAGTGGTGAGCAGCGGTATCGGCGGGCAATTGACCCAGCTGGTGCTGGGCCTGTTGCTGGTGGTCGGGCTGATTTTCGTGCTGGCCTGGCTGATGCGTCGCGTGCAGCGCGTAGGGCCGGGCAACGGCCAGGTGATCGAGATGATCGGTTCGCGCGCCCTCGGCCCGCGTGATCGGCTGGTGCTGGTGCAGGTGGGCGAGGAACAGATCCTGCTGGGTATCACCCCCGGCCGCATCACCCCGTTGCACGTGCTCAAGACCCCGGTGAGCGTGGATCAGGGCCAGTCCGCCACGCCAGAATTCGCCCAGCGCCTGATGGAGTTGCTGGGCAAGGATCAGAAGGATAAGAAGTAATGCGCGTTTTATTGACGCTCATGCTGTTGCTGGCCGCGCCATTGGCGTTCGGCGCCGATCCGTTGTCGATCCCGGCCATTACGCTGGGGACCAACGCGGCGGGCGCGCAGGAGTATTCGGTCAGCCTGCAGATCCTGCTGATCATGACCGCGCTGAGCTTTATTCCGGCGTTTGTCATGCTGATGACCAGCTTCACGCGGATCATCATCGTGTTCTCGATCCTGCGCCAGGCACTGGGCCTGCAGCAGACGCCGTCGAACCAGATCCTCACCGGCATGGCCCTGTTCCTGACGCTGTTCATCATGGCGCCGGTGTTCGACAAGGTGAACCAGCAAGCCTTGCAACCCTACCTGGCGGAGAAAATGACCGCCCAGGATGCGATCGACAAGGCCCAGGGTCCGATCAAGGATTTCATGCTGTCGCAGACCCGCTCCAGCGACCTTGAGCTGTTCATGCGCCTGTCCAAGCGCACCGACATCGCCACCCCGGACCAGGCGCCGCTGACCATCCTGGTGCCGGCGTTCGTCACGTCGGAGTTGAAGACCGCGTTCCAGATCGGCTTCATGATCTTTATCCCGTTCCTGATCATCGACCTGGTGGTGGCGAGCGTACTGATGGCCATGGGTATGATGATGCTGTCGCCACTGATCATCTCGCTGCCGTTCAAGATCATGCTGTTTGTGCTGGTGGACGGCTGGGCGCTGATTATCGGCACCCTGGCCGGCAGTTTCGGCGGGGTATAGCGCAATGACGCCAGAAGTCGCCGTCGACCTGTTCCGTGAAGCATTGTGGCTGACCACCGTGATGGTCGCCGTGCTGGTGGTGCCGAGCCTGTTGGTCGGCCTGCTGGTGGCGATGTTCCAGGCGGCGACCCAGATCAACGAACAGACCTTGAGCTTCCTGCCGCGCCTGCTGGTGATGCTGGTCACTCTGATCGTGGCCGGCCCGTGGCTGGTGCAGACCTTCATGGAATATATCCTGCAGTTGTACGGCAGTATTCCGCAGTTGATCGGCTGACCCGATGCAGTCCTTGCTGGCGTTGACCGACACCCAGATCAGCACCTGGGTGGCGTCTTTCATCCTGCCGCTGTTCCGGGTCACGGCCATGCTCATGGCCATGCCGGTGTTCGGCACCACACTCGTTCCACGGCGCGTGCGCCTGTACTTTGCGGTGGCGATTACCGTGGTGATCGTGCCCGGGCTGCCGCCGATGCCGCCGGTCAATGCCATCGATCTGAGTGCGTTGCTGCTGATTGCCGAGCAGATCCTGATCGGCGCGCTGATGGGCTTTTCCCTGACGCTGTTCTTCCAGGCCTTTGTGATCGCCGGGCAAATCATCTCGATCCAGATGGGCATGGGCTTCGCCTCTATGGTCGACCCTACCAACGGTGTCTCGGCGGCGGTGATCGGGCAATTCCTGACCATGCTGGTGACCTTGCTGTTCCTGGCCATGAACGGCCACCTGGTGGCCTTTGAGGTGATGACCGAAAGCTTTATCACCTTGCCGGTAGGCTCGGGGCTGGTGGTCAATCACTTCTGGGAGGTGGTCGGGCGGCTCGGCTGGGTATTGGGTGCTTCGCTGTTGCTGGTGTTGCCGGCGATCACCGCATTGCTGGTGGTCAACATCGCCTTTGGGGTGATGACTCGTGCGGCGCCGCAATTGAACATCTTCTCGATTGGTTTCCCGCTGACCCTGGTATTGGGCATGGGGATTTTCTGGATCGGCCTGGCCGACATTCTCAATCAGTATCAACCGCTGGCGACCGACGCCCTGCAGTTCTTACGTGATCTGGCACGGGCGCGCTGAGCCATGGCCGAGAGCGAGAGTGGTCAGGACAAAACAGAAGACCCCACGGAGAAACGTAAAAAGGACTCCCGGGAAAAGGGCGAGATTGCCCGCTCAAAAGAGCTCAATACCGTCGCCACCATGATGGCCGGTGCCGGCGCGTTGCTCATCTACGGCGGCGGCCTGGCGCTGGACTTGATGGAGTTGATGAAACACAACTTCGCCTTGCCCCGCGAGGTGCTGCTCAACCCCGACGCCATGGGCCGGTACCTGTTGCATTCGGGCAAGATCGCGATCCTGGCGGTGCAGCCGATTCTGATCACCTTGCTGCTCGCCGCACTGATCGGCCCGGTCGCCCTGGGCGGCTGGCTGTTCGCTGCCGGCAGCATGGCGCCCAAGTTCAGCCGCATGAACCCTGGCGCCGGGCTCAAGCGCATGTTCTCCACCAAGGCCCTGGTGGAGCTGCTCAAGGCGCTGGCCAAGTTCATCCTGATCCTGTTCGTGGCGCTGATGGTGCTGTCGTCCGACATTGATGACCTGCTGCTCATTGCCCATGAACCGCTGGAGTCGGCGATCATCCACAGCGTGCAGGTGGTGGGCTGGAGTGCGCTGTGGATGGCGGCCGGGCTGATCATCATCGCGGCGGTGGATGCGCCGATCCAGTTGTGGGAAAGCCACAAGAAACTGCTGATGACCAAGCAGGAAGTGCGCGACGAGCACAAGGACCAGGAAGGGCGCCCCGAGGTCAAGCAGCGCATCCGCCAACTGCAGCGCGAGATGTCCCAGCGCAAGATGATGGCCTCGGTGCCCGACGCCGATGTGGTCATCACCAACCCGACCCACTATGCCGTCGCCCTCAAATACGACCCGGAGAAGGGCGGCGCGCCGATGCTGCTGGCCAAGGGCAGTGACTTTACCGCGTTGAAGATCCGCGAGATCGCGGTGGCCAACGACATCCTGTTGCTGGAGTCGCCGGAGCTGGCGCGGTCGATTTTCTACTCCACCGACCTGGACCAGGAGATTCCCGCCGGGTTGTACCTGGCGGTGGCTCAGGTGCTGGCGTATGTCTATCAGATTCGCCAATACCGCGCCGGCAAAGGCAAGCGCCCGGATCCGCTCAAGGATTTGCCGATTCCGCCGGATTTGCGCCGCGATTCCTGACGTACTCCCGCCCTGCCTACCACTCATCGATAACTGTCGTCTACCTGTCAGACTTCACAGTAGCCAAAGCGCGCTGCTCGCGGTTCTATTGCCCTATGCACTGCGCGCAGGCTGTAAACGAGATGCAGGGAGAGTGGTTTTGAATCGGTTTACCAGAGGCATCGTCAAATCCTATAACCGGAAAACTGGAAAGGGTTTGATTGTCGTGGATGGCGAGACTGTTCCGGTGGACCTCATTGGTTCGCGGGACGTCCGGCTTGCGGTGGGGGTGCAGGTGGTGTTTCAGCGGATCCATCGACCTGACGGTATCTTTGCGTGCGATGTCAGGGTCATCCAACAAGTCCTTGAGTGAGATGTCAGGAGAACCGTAATGGCAACAGGCACGGTGAAGTGGTTTAACGCGCAGAAGGGGTTTGGGTTTATCAAGCCGGACGACAATAGCTCGGATGTTTTTGTCCATTATTCGGCTATCAAGAGCGACGGTTTCAAGACGCTTGAAGAACATCAAAAAGTTGAATTCGATTTAGCCCAAGGACCCAAAGGCGGTCAGGCTGAAAACGTCCGCATCCTATGAGCGTCATAATCGTTCCCGCAGGGTAGTGCAGGAACGATCCGCCATCAGGCCCTCAAGTGCTCGCTGTCCTCCAGCACTCTGTCAGCCAGCAGCTTCGCCAGCCCGATCAACTGCGCAACACCCAGCGCACCTTCGCGTTTTGTCCGGTCCAACTCGAAGGCAAAGTCACTTATGTAAGTGGAGTCGCCACTGATCGCCGCGACGCGATGGAGGGTGGCAGCTGTGCGCAGGTTCGCGGACCGGTTACCACTGGACCCGGCATACCCGAGGGTATCCCGCGCACAGTCACCATAAGGCCGCACAGTAGACGATAAAAAGGCGTCAACTGAAAGCGGACAATGGCGCTTCTGCGCATTGGTAAGCCGGGCCGCGACGCCCGTCCACTGCGTTTGCAGCGGTGTACGGAGACTAGAGAGCGAGTTTCCTAGGGGCAACCGCAAAACCTTATCGGAAATTTCCCCTGTAGTACCGGCTGCGCGCACATCCAAGTGTGGGAGGGGGCTTGCCCCCGATGGCGTTGTGTCAGTCACCGACTCTTAGTCTGGCAAGCTGCAATCGGGGGCAAGCCCCCTCCCACATTTAAAATATGTTCTTTCCGAAAAAACGTGAGTGTTCATAGCGATCGACGTTCCAAAACAAAAGTTGGAAGGCTTCTTGCAATACCGCCTTCAGGACGCCCAACTGCGTCAAAACTTTGCTTCAAAGGACACGAGGAATACTGGTGGATCGCTCTCAAATGCTCGGCACGGCGCGCAGCACCCTGACTGACCTCTCGCGGGGCAATCTGGGTGTGCCGTTGTTGTTGCTGGTGATGCTGGCAATGATGATGTTGCCGATGCCGCCGTTCCTGCTCGACGTGTTCTTTACCTTCAACATTGCCCTGTCCGTCGTGGTGCTGCTGGTCTGCGTGTACGCCCTGCGGCCGCTGGATTTTGCGGTATTCCCGACCATCCTGCTGGTCGCCACCTTGCTGCGCCTGGCGCTGAACGTGGCGTCCACCCGCGTGGTGATGCTCCACGGTCAGGACGGCCACGCCGCCGCCGGTAAGGTGATCCAGGCCTTTGGTGAGGTGGTGATCGGCGGTAACTACGTGGTGGGTATCGTGGTGTTCGCGATCCTGATGATCATCAACTTCGTGGTGGTGACCAAGGGTGCCGGGCGGATTTCCGAGGTGAGCGCGCGGTTTACCCTCGACGCCATGCCCGGCAAACAAATGGCGATCGACGCCGACCTCAACGCCGGCCTGATCGACCAGAACCAGGCCAAGACACGCCGCCTGGAAGTGGCCCAGGAAGCCGAGTTCTACGGCTCCATGGACGGTGCCAGCAAATTCGTGCGCGGTGACGCCATCGCCGGCCTGCTGATTCTGTTCATCAACCTCATCGGCGGCATGGCCGTCGGTATCTTCCAACACGGCATGACCTTCGGCGATGCGGGCAAGGTCTACGCCTTGCTGACCATCGGTGACGGTTTAGTGGCGCAATTGCCATCACTGTTGTTATCCACAGCAGCGGCGATCATGGTGACCCGTGCTTCGGGCTCCGAAGACATGGGCAAGCAGATCAGCCGGCAGATGTTCGCCTCGCCCAAGGCCCTGGCCGTGGCGGCGGGCATCATGGCGATCATGGGCATCGTGCCGGGCATGCCCCACGTATCGTTCCTGACCATGGCGGCCCTGGCCGGCGGTGCGGCCTACCTGTTCTGGAAAAAGCAGAATGCGGTCAAGGTCCAGGCCCAGCAGGAGATTGCGCGCCAGCAGGAACTGCTGCCATCCCCTGCCCGCGCCCAGGAAACCAAGGAGCTGGGCTGGGATGACGTGACCCCGATCGACATGATCGGCCTGGAAGTCGGCTACCGCCTCATTCCGCTGGTGGACCGCAACCAGGGTGGTCAATTGCTCGCGCGGATCAAGGGCGTGCGCAAGAAGCTGTCCCAGGACCTGGGCTTCCTGATGCCCACCGTGCATATCCGCGACAACCTTGACCTGGCGCCCAGCGCCTACCGCCTGACCCTGATGGGCGTGATCCTGGCGGAAGCCGAGATCTACCCGGACCGCGAGCTGGCAATCAACCCGGGGCAGGTGTTCGGCAGCCTCAACGGCATTACCGCCAAAGATCCGGCTTTTGGCCTGGACGCGGTATGGATCGAAATCAGTCAGCGCAGCCAGGCGCAGTCCCTGGGTTACACCGTGGTGGACGCCAGCACCGTGGTCGCCACCCACCTCAACCAGATCCTGTACAAGCACTCCCACGAGCTGATCGGCCACGAAGAAGTCCAGCAATTGATGGGTTTGCTCGGCAAAGCCTCGCCAAAACTCGCCGAAGAGCTGGTGCCGGGCATTCTGTCGCTGTCCCAGTTGCTCAAGGTATTGCAGGCGTTGCTGGCCGAACAGGTGCCGGTGCGCGACATTCGCAGCATTGCCGAGGCTATCGCCAACAATGCCGCCAAGAGTCAAGATACTGCCGCGCTGGTGGCCGCGGTGCGCGTCGGATTGTCGCGTGCAATCGTGCAAAGCATTGTAGGGCTTGACTCCGAGCTGCCTGTGATCACCTTGGAACCCAGGTTGGAACAAATATTGCTCAATAGTATTCAGAAGGCAGGACAAGGCCAGGAAGAGGGCGTTCTGCTGGAGCCAAGCATGGCCGAGAAGCTGCAGCGTTCGTTGATCGACGCCGCGCAACGCCAGGAAATGCAAGGCCAACCGGTGATCCTGCTGGTGGCAGGCCCGGTCCGGGCGATGTTGTCGCGGTTTGGGCGCCTGGCAGTACCGAATTTGCACGTTTTGGCTTATCAGGAAATTCCTGACAACAAGCAAGTGACTATCGTCGCGACAGTAGGGCCCAACGGCTGAGGGTAGTGGGTTATGCAAGTGAAGCGTTTTTTCGCCGCCGATATGCGTCAGGCCATGAAACTGGTTCGTGATGAGCTGGGCGCCGACGCCGCGATTATCGGCAACCGTCGTATTGCCGGCGGTGTCGAGCTGACGGCTGCCCTGGATTACACCCCTTCGGCCCTGGCGCCGCGCGTGCCGAACATGGAGCTCGAAGACGAGCTGCGCAAGACCGCTTCGCGCATCGTCTCGGCCCAGGCTGAACTGAGCATGCGTGGCGACAGCGATGCCACCACCAATCGTCAGTTGTTCGCCGGCCTGCCGCTGACCGCCGCCGAGCCATTGGTTGAGCCGACCTTCAAAGAGCCGCCGCGTCCCGCTGCGCCAGCCCCGGCAGCGGCGGTTGACCAGCGCGTGTTCGATTCGATGCGCTTTGAACTCAACGGTTTGCGTGAACTGCTCGAAGTGCAGTTGGGCTCGCTGGCCTGGAACCAGTTGCAAGGCAGCAAACCGCAACAGGCCAACCTGTGGCGCCGCCTGCAACGCATCGGCCTGTCCGGCCCGTTGTCCCGCGACCTGCTGGCCCTGACCACCGAGATCGAAGAGCCTCGCCAGGCCTGGCGCATGTTGCTGGCCCATCTGGCGCGGATGATCGCCACCCCGGAAATCGAACCCCTGGAAGAGGGCGGTGTGATCGCCATGGTCGGCCCTGCCGGCATGGGCAAGACCACCACCCTGGCCAAGCTGGCCGCCCGTTACGTGCTCAAGTACGGCGCTCAGAATATCGCGCTGGTGAGCATGGACAGCTACCGTATTGGTGCCCAGGAGCAGCTCAAGACCCTGGGCCGCATTCTCAATGTGCCGGTGACCCATGTCGACCCGGGCCAGTCCCTGGCCAACGCCCTCGACCCGCTGCTGCGCAAGCGCGTGGTGCTGATCGATACCGCCGGCCTGCAAGCCAGCGACCCGGCCTTGCGCATGCAGTTGGAAAGCCTGGCCGGGCGTGGCATCAAGTCGAAAAATTACCTGGTGCTTGCAACCACCAGCCAGAAACAGGTTCTTACCGCTGCGTATCATAGTTACAAGCGCTGCGGCCTGGCCGGTTGCATCCTCACCAAGCTCGACGAAACCGCGAGCCTGGGCGAGGTGCTGAGCCTGGCCATCAGTCATGAATTGCCGGTCGCCTACCTGACCGACGGGCCGCGGATCCCGGATGATCTGCATCTGCCGCGCCGTCATCAGTTGGTCAGCCGTGCAGTCAGCGTGCAAATGCAAGACGAGCCTAGCGAGGAAGCGATGGCCGATATGTTCGCCGACCTCTACCACAACCCGGCGAAGCGGGTAGGTTGAGGACGGTATGAACACCGTGAAAAGTATCTACATCGATGGTCTGCAAGCGATTCACGCGGCCAAGCCATGTAGCCTGCGTCTAAGCAAGACAAGGTAAAGAAATAAAATGGGCAGCATGCATCCCGTACAGGTGATCGCGGTGACCGGCGGCAAAGGTGGCGTCGGAAAAACTAACGTGTCAGTGAATTTGTCCCTGGCCCTGGCAGAGCTTGGCCGTCGCGTCATGCTGCTGGATGCTGACCTGGGGTTGGCGAACGTCGACGTTCTGCTGGGGCTGACGCCCAAGCACACCCTTGCCGATGTGATCGAGGGCCGTTGTGAGCTGCGCGATGTGCTGCTGCAAGGGCCCGGTGGCATCCGCATCGTCCCGGCCGCCTCCGGCACCCAGAGCATGGTGCACCTGAGCCCGGCGCAGCATGCCGGCCTGATCCAGGCCTTCAGTGACATCGGCGACAACCTCGACGTGCTGGTGATCGACACCGCCGCCGGGATCGGCGAATCCGTGGTCAGCTTCGTGCGCGCCGCGCAGGAAGTGTTGCTGGTGGTCTGCGATGAACCCACCTCGATCACCGACGCCTACGCCCTGATCAAACTGCTTAACCGTGATTACGGCATGAACCGCTTCCGCGTCCTGGCCAACATGGCCCAGAGTCCGCAGGAAGGGCGCAACCTGTTCGCCAAGTTGACCAAGGTCACGGATCGTTTCCTCGATGTCGCCTTACAATACGTCGGCGCAGTTCCCTACGACGAGTGTGTGCGCAAGGCTGTGCAAAAGCAGCGTGCAGTCTACGAAGCATTCCCTCGTTCCAAGTGTGCACTGGCGTTCAAGGCTATTGCCCAGAAGGTCGATACCTGGCCGTTGCCCGCCAACCCCCGGGGGCATCTGGAGTTTTTCGTCGAGCGATTGGTGCATCAGACGAGCGCAGGACCCGTGCTATGACAGCGACCGGCTACAACGCTTACAAGAAGTCTGCCCGTGACAGCCAGGGCGAGTTGATCGAGCGCTACGCGCCCCTGGTCAAGCGCATTGCCTATCACCTGCTGGCACGCCTGCCCGCCAGCGTGCAGGTCGAAGACCTGATCCAGGCGGGCATGATCGGCCTGCTCGAAGTGTCGACCAAATACGACGCGAGCAAGGGGGCGAGTTTCGAGACGTATGCGGGCATCCGCATCCGTGGCGCGATGCTCGATGAAGTGCGCAAAGGTGACTGGGCGCCGCGTTCGGTACACCGCAACACACGCATGGTCAGTGACGCAATTCGCGCAATTGAAGCAAAAACCGGTCGCGACGCTAAAGATCACGAAGTTGCGGCCGAACTCCAATTGAGTCTCGACGATTACTACGGGATTTTGAACGATACCTTGGGCAGCCGCCTGTTCAGTTTCGACGACCTGTTGCAGGACGGCGAACATGAAGGGCTGCACGAGGACGGCGCGAGTGCTCATATGGAGCCATCGCGTGACCTGGAAGATGAGCGTTTCCAGGGAGCGTTGGCGGACGCGATTGCCAATTTGCCGGAGCGTGAGCGGCTGGTGTTGGCGCTGTACTACGACGAAGAGCTGAACCTCAAGGAAATCGGTGAGGTCCTGGGTGTCAGCGAATCGCGGGTCAGCCAGTTGCACAGCCAGTGCGCAGCCCGCTTGCGGGGGCGTTTGGGAGAGTGGCGAGCGCGCTGAACAGGCAGTGTGGGGACACTGCAGACGATACCGCGAGGGCAACCGGCCTTCGCGGGTTCGACCCGTGGTGCCCCCGGCAGTCCTTTTTGTGTAATGCCTGTTGATTGAAATGGCGCGTCCAGGTGCTGGGCGCGTTTAAGACTGCTTGGAGGTCGAATTGGACAAGAACATGAAAATCCTCATCGTTGATGACTTCTCAACGATGCGGCGGATCATAAAAAACCTGTTGCGTGACCTTGGGTTCACAAACACGGTCGAGGCGGATGACGGCATTACGGCCATTCCGATCCTCAACAGCGGGAGCATCGACTTTCTGGTAACAGACTGGAACATGCCGGGCATGACCGGTATCGACTTGCTGCGCCACGTGCGCGCTGACGAAAAGCTGCGCAGCCTGCCTGTGCTGATGGTCACCGCCGAAGCCAAGCGTGAGCAGATCATCGAAGCCGCCCAGGCCGGGGTCAACGGTTACGTGGTCAAGCCATTCACGGCATTGGCCTTGAAAGAGAAGATCGAAAAAATCTTCGAACGCATCCACGGCTAATGCCATCGCGGGGGAGCTATGGAGCATAAAGAAACGTCACAGGGAGACTTCGAGTCGACCCTGAAAAAGCATGCTCACCAGTTGGTCGACAGCCTTGAAAGAGGCCAGTTCGGCGACGCGGTGCAGTTAATCCATGAGCTCAACCAGACCCGTGACCGCGGCCTGTACCAGGAAGTGGGCAAGCTCACACGCGAGCTGCACAGTGCGATCGTCAATTTCCAGATTGACCCGCACATGCCCCAGGCCGAAGAAATCTCGCAAATCACCGATGCCACCGAACGCCTGTCCTATGTGGTCAGGCTGACTGAGGCGGCGGCCAACCGCACCATGGACCTGGTGGAAAACGCCACGCCCCTGGTCAACGGCATGGCCACTGAAGCCCAGGCCCTGAGCCACGACTGGGGCCGCTTCATGCGCCGGGAAGTGGGGGCCGAGGAGTTTCGCGAGTTGGCGCGTCGGGTCGACGGTTTCCTGTCACGCAGCGAGCAGGAAAACCGTACGGTTTCCAGCAACCTCAACGACATTCTGCTGGCCCAGGATTACCAGGACCTCACCGGTCAGGTGATCAAGCGTGTGACCCAGTTGGTCACCGAAGTGGAAAGCAACTTGCTCAAATTGGTGCTTATGGCAGGCCAGGTTGACCGTTTTGCCGGCATCGAACATGACCGCGAAGCGATCCTCTCGGAAAAAGATCCACAAAAACATCTCGCCAAGGGTGAAGGTCCGCAGATTCATGCCGATAAACGTGAAGACGTTGTATCGGGTCAAGATGATGTCGATGACCTGTTATCCAGTTTAGGCTTCTAAGGAGCACCCACATGAGCTTCGGCGCCGATGAAGAAATCCTTCAGGATTTCCTTGTAGAGGCCGGCGAAATTTTAGAGCAGTTGTCCGAGCAACTGGTCGAGCTGGAAAGCCGACCGGATGATGCGAACCTGCTCAATGCAATTTTTCGCGGTTTTCACACTGTAAAAGGGGGCGCCGGCTTCCTCCAGCTCCATGAGCTGGTGGAGTGCTGCCACATCGCCGAGAACGTGTTCGACATCCTGCGCAAGGGTGAGCGTCACGTTGATTCGGAGTTGATGGACGTGATTCTCGAAGCACTGGATGCGGTCAACGGCATGTTCAGCGAGGTGCGTGAGCGTGCCCCGATCACGGCGGCGACCCCGGAACTGCTGGCCGCCCTGGCGCGCTATGCGGAGCCTGCCGACACGTCGGCCGCACCGGTGGTTGAAGCCGCGCCGGAGCCTGTGGTTGAGGCCGAACCGGATGTGACCGACAGCGAATTCGAACAGCTGCTCAACTCCCTCAGTGCCGTCAAGGCCGAGGCGCAAGCACCGGCCGCGCCGGTCGCCGCACCGACCAGCGAAGACATCACTGACGCTGAGTTCGAATCGCTGCTCGACCAGTTGCATGGCAAAGGCCAGTTCGCGGCCGACGCCGTGGCACCCGCCGCTGCGGCTGCGGATGCACCGGCGGCCAGCGCCAGCACCGATATTACCGACGATGAATTCGAGGCATTGCTCGACCAACTGCATGGCAAGGGCACCTTCACGGCCGACGCCTTGCCGGAAGTCGCCGCCACGGCTGCGGCACCGGCTGCTGCCAGTGCCGCTCCTGCGGGCGATGGGCTGATCTCCGATCACGAGTTCGAATCCCTGCTGGACGAATTGCACGGCAAGGGCAAGTTCAGTGAAGTGGCCCCGGCCGCTGCGGTGGCGACAGCTGCACCGGCCGCCGCCAAGGCCGCTGCGCCTGCTCCAGCCGCCAAGCCAGCACCGGCCCCGGCCGCCGCACCTGCTCCGGCGCGCGCCGCCCCGGCACCGGCAGCCGAGAAGCCTGCCAGTGAAGCCGAGACCACCGTGCGGGTGGATACCGCGCGCCTGGACGACATCATGAACATGGTCGGCGAACTGGTACTGGTGCGTAACCGCCTGGTGCGCCTGGGCCTGAGCAGCGGCGATGAAGCCATGCAGAAGGCCGTGTCGAACCTCGACGTGGTGACCGCCGACCTGCAGACCGCCGTGATGAAAACGCGGATGCAGCCGATCAAGAAAGTCTTCGGGCGCTTCCCGCGCCTGGTTCGCGACCTCGCGCGTCAGCTGAAGAAAGAAATCAACCTGGAACTGGTGGGCGAAGAAACCGACCTCGACAAGAACCTGGTCGAGGCCCTGGCCGACCCGCTGGTCCACTTGGTGCGCAACGCCGTGGACCACGGCGTGGAAACCCCGGAAGAGCGCGAAGCCTCGGGCAAGTCGCGCAACGGCAAGGTGATCCTGGCTGCCGAGCAAGAGGGCGACCACATCCTGCTGTCGATCACTGACGACGGCAAAGGCATGGACCCGACCATATTGCGCAACATCGCGGTCAAGCGCGGCGTGATGGACAAGGACGCCGCCGACCGCCTGACCGACACCGAGTGCTACAACCTGATCTTCGCCCCGGGCTTCTCGACCAAGACCGAGATTTCCGACGTGTCCGGCCGTGGCGTCGGCATGGACGTGGTGAAGACCAAGATCAGCCAGCTCAACGGCTCGATCAACATCTACTCGACCAAGGGCCAGGGCTCCAAGATCGTCATCAAGGTGCCGTTGACCCTGGCGATCATGCCGACCCTGATGGTGATGCTGGGCAACCAGGCGTTCGCCTTCCCGCTGGTCAACGTCAACGAAATCTTCCACCTCGACCTGTCGCGCACCAACGTGGTGGACGGCCAGGAAGTGGTGATCGTGCGCGACAAGGCATTGCCCCTGTTCTACCTCAAGCGCTGGCTGGTGGCATCGGCCAAGCATGAAGAGCAGCGCGAAGGCCATGTGGTGATTCTCTCCGTGGGCACCCAGCGCATCGGCTTTGTCGTCGATCAACTGGTTGGCCAGGAAGAAGTGGTCATCAAGCCTTTGGGCAAAATGCTGCAGGGAACCCCGGGCATGTCGGGTGCGACCATCACCGGTGACGGTCGGATCGCGCTGATTCTCGATGTTCCGAGCATGCTCAAGCGTTACGCCGCTCGGCGTATTTGATTCTGGTGGGGCAGGGCGGTAGTGCCCGCCCCGCCTAACGGAGTGTTTATGGCAGTCAAGGTCCTGGTGGTGGACGATTCGGGTTTCTTCCGCCGCCGCGTCTCGGAAATTCTTTCCGCCGATCCAACGATCCAGGTGGTCGGCACGGCCACCAACGGCAAAGAGGCGATTGATCAAGCCATTGCGTTGAAACCGGACGTGATCACCATGGACTACGAGATGCCGATGATGGATGGCATCACGGCAGTCCGGCACATCATGCAACGCTGCCCGACCCCGGTCCTGATGTTTTCCTCGCTGACGCACGAAGGCGCCCGGGTCACCCTGGATGCGCTGGACGCCGGCGCGGTGGACTTCCTGCCGAAGAATTTCGAAGACATCTCGCGCAACCCCGAGAAGGTCAAGCAGATGCTCTGCGAGAAAGTGCACAGCATTTCGCGCAGTAACCGTCGCAGCCTGTTCAGCGCGCCTGCGCCAACCGCTGCGCCAGCACCGGCTCCAGCGGCACCGACATCGTCGTTTGCGCGCCCTGCGCCTGCGCCGGTGGCACGGCCTGCGGTGGCACCCGCTCGCACGGCGGCGCCTGCGTCTTCGCATTCGCCCGCACCCAAGCGCAAGGCCTACAAGCTGGTCGCCATCGGCACCTCCACCGGCGGCCCGGTTGCGCTGCAACGCGTATTGACCCAATTGCCGGCCAACTTCCCGGCGCCGATCGTATTGATCCAGCATATGCCGGCGGCGTTCACCAAGGCTTTCGCCGAGCGCCTGGACAAGCTGTGCCGCATCAGCGTCAAGGAAGCCGAGGATGGCGACATCCTGCGCCCTGGCCTGGCGCTGCTGGCCCCCGGTGGCAAGCAGATGATGGTCGACGGCCGTGGCGCGATCAAAATCCTGCCGGGCGACGAACGCCTGAATTACAAGCCGTGCGTGGACATCACCTTCGGTTCGGCAGCCAAGTCCTACGGTGACAAAGTTCTGGCGGTGGTGCTCACCGGCATGGGCGCCGACGGCCGTGAAGGTGCGCGCCTGCTCAAGCAGGGCGGCAGTGCCATCTGGGCCCAGGACGAAGCCAGCTGCGTGATCTATGGCATGCCCATGGCCATCGTCAAGGCGGACCTGGCCGACGCCGTCTACAGCCTGGACGACATCGGCAAGCATCTGGTGGAGGCCTGCCTCTGATGGATGTACTGAGCCTGATCGGCATCATCATGGCGTTTGTTGCGATCATCGGCGGCAACTACCTCGAGGGCGGGCACCTCGGCGCCCTGGCCAACGGCCCGGCGGCGCTGATCGTGATCGGCGGCACCGTGGGCGCGGCGTTGTTGCAATCGCCCATGAGCTCGTTCAAGCGCGCCATGCAGATTCTGATATGGATCATTTTCCCGCCACGCGTGGACCTGCCCGGTGGCATCGACCGCGTGGTCAACTGGAGCCTCACCGCGCGCAAGGAAGGTCTGCTGGGCCTGGAAGGCGTGGCCGATGCCGAGCCCGACAGCTACGCGCGCAAAGGCCTGCAATTGCTGGTGGACGGTGCCGAGCCGGAAGCGATCCGCAGCATTCTGGAAGTGGATTTCTACACCCAGGAAAGCCGCGACATCAACGCCGCCAAAGTCTACGAAAGCATGGGCGGCTACGCGCCGACCATCGGCATCATCGGTGCGGTGATGGGCCTGATCCACGTGATGGGCAACCTGGCCGACCCCTCGCAACTGGGCAGCGGCATTGCCGTGGCGTTTGTCGCCACCATCTACGGCGTGGCCAGTGCCAACCTGGTGCTGTTGCCGGTGGCCAGCAAACTCAAGTCGATTGCCATGCGCCAGTCGCGTTATCGCGAGATGCTGCTCGAAGGCATCCTGTCGATCGCCGAGGGCGAGAACCCGCGTTCCATCGAATTGAAGCTCCAGGGCTTCATGGATTGATGACCATGAGTATCTACTTGTGGCGAGCGAGCTTGCTCGCGTTGGGGCGCGAAGCGGCCCTGATCCAGGCACCGTGTTTTTTCAGAAAGATTGCGGTGCCTGGTTTTGGGGCTGCTCCGCAGCCCAACGCGAGCAAGCTCGCTCGCCACAATGAACCGGTTGGCAGTGAGTACTGTGTGCAGGGAGGTAATTGCCTGTGAGCCGTCGCCGTCGCGAGCCTGAAGAACACGTCAACCACGAGCGGTGGCTGGTGTCCTATGCGGACTTCATCACCCTGCTGTTCGCGTTTTTCGTGGTGATGTACTCCATCTCGTCGATCAACGAAGGCAAGTACAAAGTCATTTCCCAGGCGCTGATCGGCGTGTTCAACGATGCCGACCGTGCGCTCAAGCCGATCCCTATTGGTGAAGAACGGCCCAAGACCGTGACCCCGGCCAAGCCGCTGGTCAACGACAGCGATGAAACCGCCGCCGGCGTGGGCGGCACCAGCGACCCGCTGAAAAGCATCGCCGACGACATCAGTGCCGCGTTTGGCGACTTGATCAGCTCCAACCAGATGACCGTGCGCGGCAACGAGTTGTGGGTGGAGATCGAGTTGAACTCCAGCCTGCTGTTCGCCAGCGCCGATGCGATGCCCAGCGACCAGGCATTCACCATCATCGACAAAGTGGCGGCGATCCTCAAACCGTTCGAGAACCCGATCCACGTCGAAGGCTTCACTGACAACGTTCCGATCAGCACCGCGCAGTACCCGACCAACTGGGAGCTGTCGTCGGCACGAGCGGCGAGCATCGTCAGGATGCTGGCGATGCAGGGCGTCAACCCTGGCCGCCTGGCGTCGGTGGGCTACGGTGAGTTCCAGCCGGTGGCCAACAACGCCACGGCGCAAGGCCGCGCGCGTAACCGACGGGTGGTGCTGGTGGTCTCGCGCAACCTGGATGTGCGCCGCAGCCTGACCGGCACCGGCACCGCCAATGCAACACCGGATGCGGCCTTGAAGCGGGCTGGCACACAAACTGCACCGGCCCCGGTAAAACCGCCGGTTCGACAGAGTGCCGTCAATTCTCCGTCGCCGGCTCAATAACCCCATGCAATGTCTCGGTCGCGCCTGTGCCTGCCGGGAGGAACCAACCGAATGAGAGTCTGGGCAGTTGCCAATCAAAAAGGTGGAGTCGGCAAGACCACCACCTCCATCGCCTTAGCCGGCTTGCTGGCCGAGGCGGGCAAGCGTGTGGTCGTGGTGGACCTGGACCCTCACGGCTCCATGACCAGCTATTTCGGCTACGACCCGGATGCGCTGGAACACAGCAACTACGACCTGTTCCTGCACAAGGGCAGTGTGCCGGCCGATCTGCCCGGGCAACTGCTGTTGCCCACCAGTAACGAGAGCATTTCGCTGCTGCCGTCCAGCACCGCGCTGGCCACCCTGGAGCGCCAGTCGCCGGGGCAGAGCGGCCTGGGCCTGGTGATCGCCAAGACCCTGGCGCAACTGTGGCAGGACTTCGACTACGCGATCATCGACAGCCCGCCGTTGCTCGGCGTGCTGATGGTCAACGCCCTGGCGGCCAGCCAGCAACTAGTGATCCCGGTGCAGACCGAGCATTTGGCCGTCAAAGGCCTGGAGCGCATGGTCAGCACCCTGGCGATGATCAACCGTTCGCGCAAACAGGCGCTGCCGTTCAGTATCGTGCCGACCCTGTTCGACCGCCGCACCCAGGCGTCCCTCGGCACCCTGCGCGTATTGCGCGATGCCTACCCTGACACCATCTGGAACGGCTATATCCCGGTGGACACGCGCCTGCGTGACGCCAGCCGCGCCGGCCTGGCGCCGTCGCAGTTCGACCCGAAAAGCCGTGGCGTACTGGCCTACCGCGCGTTGCTCAAACACCTGCTGTCCCAGCAGCTTGTGGCGCAGGTGGCGTGATGAACCGTCCCGTCGAACTCAAGACCCGGCCGCAACTGGCACTGGAATCCTATCTGGATGCCCTGCTGCAGGACGCGACCGAGGAAGCCCTGCCGGAACCGATCCTGGTACTGGAGCCTGCTGTCGAGCCAGAAGCCGCGCTGGATGAATTCCAGTTGGCGGTGTTGGAAGAACAAGCACGGGATGCGCAGGTCGTGGTGCCGATTATGCCGGCGGTGGCGATTCCGGCAGTGGTCGAGCCGGTGGTGGAAGTGCACCTGCCGCCGAGCATCACACCGCCGCCGGTCACCGGTGATGATCGCCCGAGCTGGGCCGCCGAGCCGTTCGAATGCCTGTTGTTCGACGTCGCCGGTTTGACGCTGGCGGTGCCGCTGGTGTGCCTGGGCTCGATCTATTCCCTGGAAGGTCAGGAACTGACGCCGCTGTTCGGGCAGCCGGAGTGGTTCCTCGGCATCCTGCCGAGCCAGGCCGGCAACCTGAAGGTGCTGGATACCGCGCGCTGGGTCATGCCCGACCGCTACCGCGACGACTTCCGCCAGGGCTTGCAATACGTGATCTCGGTGCAGGGCTACGAGTGGGGGCTGGCGGTGCATCAAGTCAGCCGCTCGTTGCGCCTGGACCCGAACGAAATCAAATGGCGCAGCCACCGGGGCCAACGGCCTTGGCTGGCGGGCACCGTGATCGAACACATGTGCGCGTTGCTCGACGTCGCCGAACTGGCCGAGTTGATCGCCAGTGGTGCCGTCAAAACGATGCCGGTTACTAAACGCAGTTGATTGAACAATAAGGTCCACGCTGGTGCGTGGCCAATCTTGAAGGGGTCAGGGGTATGAACAAGTCAGCGTCCGCACAAGGTTTGGATGATCCGATCCTGCAATGGGTAACCTTCAAACTGGACAACGAGTCCTACGGCATTAACGTGATGCGCGTGCAGGAAGTGCTGCGCTACACCGAAATCGCCCCGGTACCGGGTGCGCCGAGCTACGTGCTGGGCATCATCAACCTGCGCGGCAACGTGGTGACGGTGATCGACACCCGCCAGCGTTTCGGCCTGGTACCGACCGAGGTCAACGACAACACGCGTATCGTCATCATCGAGGCCGACAAGCAAGTGGTCGGGATCATGGTCGACAGCGTGGCCGAAGTGGTCTACCTGCGCCAATCGGAAGTGGAAACTGCGCCGAACGTGGGTAACGAAGAGTCCGCCAAGTTCATCCAGGGCGTGTGCAACAAGAACGGCGAACTGCTGATTCTGGTTGAGCTGGACAAGATGATGAGCGAAGAAGAGTGGTCGGAACTGGAGAGTATCTGATTGTTCCTTGAGGCTGCGGTGATTGTCCTGGCCCTGTTGTGGGCCGGGACGTTGGCATTTCTGCTGCGCCATGTGAGCCAGCAGCGCGAACTGTTGTTGCAACAGGCCGAGCGTGATGCGGTGCGTGACCGGCGCATCCTGGAGTTGGTCAAGCGGGTCGATCATTACCAGCAGAGTGCGGTGAGGGTGGGGGATGAGGTGCACGAATTGCGCGCCATTCTTGCGCCGTTGCCGGACAAGCTGGCGCAGATCGAGCAACGCGACCCTTCGAGCCTTTCGTTTGCCCAGGCGGCGAAGCTGGTGGGCATGGGGGCTACGGTGGATGAATTGACGCAGTCTTGCGGCTTGACCCAGGCTGAGGCGCAGTTGATGAGCAAGCTGCACAAGAGCTGATGTCTGTTAGTACCGCCATCAACTTGCAGGGGGCTGAGCCCTTCTACAACAAAACAGTACAAAAACGAATTGTTGGCAAATTCGCTGAGATACCCTAAAAGCCTTGAAGTAGAGCCTTCAAGAAAAAAATGGAGGTGTCCAAGGCGGCCTTTTTTTGCGAAATGTGTCACAGGGCCATACACCCTGATGGCACTTTTATGTCTTTGTGGTGACCAACCTGCGCATGTAGGAAGTTTCACTCACAAGGATGCGAAATGTCTTTCGACGCTTCACCTAGAACAAAACCCTCTGTTTTGCTGCAGTCTTGCGTCGCCACCTGCTCCCTTGTCGGTTTGCTTGCCAGTGCAGCGACACTGGCCGCTGAGCCTCAAGCGCCCGCCCAGCAACTGCTCCTGCAACAACAACGTGAACGTGCCCAGCGCGAGCAGTTGGAACCGTCCCCCGACGTCCGTCTCGAAACTCCGCAAGACAGCTCCGGCACTCTGCGTCTGCCGCGCAATGAAACGCCGTGTTTCAAGATCGACCGTGTGGTCCTTGGCGGCGACCAGTCCGAAGATTTCCAGTGGGCCTTGCGTGCCGCCAACCCGAGCGACGATCCGGTGCAGGGGCAATGCGTCGGCTCCGCCGGGATCAACCTGACGATGAAGCGCATCCAGAACGCGATCATCGCCAAGGGCTTCATCACCACTCGCGTCCTCGCCCAGCCCCAGGACTTGAACCAGGGCACGCTGGCGCTGGTGCTGGTGCCCGGACGCATCAAGCACATCCGTTTTGCACCGGGCACCTCCACGCGCGCCAACTATTGGAACGCCATGCCCGCGTCGCCTGGCGATGTGCTCAACCTGCGCGACATCGAACAGGCGCTGGAAAACTTCAAACGCGTGCCCACCGCCGAAGCCGATGTGCAGATCACGCCAGCCGAGGGCGCGGATGCACAGCCGGGGGAGAGTGATGTCGTGATTGCCTGGAAGCAGGCGATTCCAGTACGCGTGAGCCTGTCGGTGGATGACTCCGGCAGCAAGCAGACCGGCAAGTATCAGGGCAACGTCGCTCTGTCGCTGGATAACCTGGCGACCCTCAATGACCTGTTCTACATCAGTTTCAACCACGACCTGGGCGGCGGTCAGAGCGGTGACCGTGGTTCGAAAGGCCACACCGTGCACTACTCGGTGCCCTACGACTATTGGCAACTGAGCCTGACGTCCAGCGAGTATGACTACCACCAGACGATTGCCGGGGTGAACCAGGCCTATTCCTACAGTGGCCGCAGCCGGACCAACGAGGTGCAGCTGTCACGGGTGATCTACCGCGACGCGGTGCGCAAGACCACTGTGTCGGTCGGTGGCTGGAGTCGTACGTCCAGCAACTACATCGAAGACACCGAAATCGAACTGCAACGTCGCCGCATGGCCGGTTGGCAGGCCGGGATCAATCACCGTGAATTCATCGGCGCCAACACCCTCGACCTCGGTGTCGGTTATCGCCGTGGCACCGGTGCCCGTGATGCGCTGCGTGCGCCTGAAGAGGAAAACGGCGAAGGCACCTCGCGTTCGCAGATCATCACCGCCAACGCGCAATTGCAGGTGCCGTTCACCCTGTCGGATCAACGTCTGCGTTACGTCGCTGGCTGGCGCGGGCAGTGGAACCGTACACCGTTGATCCCCCAGGACCGCTTTTCAATTGGCGGGCGCTACACCGTGCGCGGCTTCGACGGCGAGCAGATCCTGTCGGCCGAACGCGGCTGGACGTTCAGCAACGACCTGGGCCTGAGCCTGGCCAACACCGGCCAGGAACTGTACCTGGGCGTGGATTACGGCGAAGTCGGCGGGCATTCCACCCAGTACCTTTCGGGCCGGCGCCTGGCTGGTGCGGTGGTGGGCCTGCGCGGGGGCTACAAGCAATTTTCCTATGACATTTACACCGGCAAACCCCTGGAAAAACCCAAGGGCTTCCAGACCGCCGACGTGACCAGTGGCTTCAGCGCCAACTGGTCGTTTTGAAGGAGCCCAGCATGCATCACGACACCTTGGAGGTGCTTGCTCCCGAGCGCGCCGACAGCGCCATCGACGAAGCCCAGGTGCTGGGCTCGGCGGTGTGGCTGTGGATGCACTCGGCGGCCCATCGCGATGCGCCGTTGCACAGCCTGTCGACCTTGTTGCTGCCTGCGATCAAGCGGCGCCAGTTCATCTTGATCAGTGAAGCCGGGCAGCCGGTGTTTTTCATGTCGTGGTTGAACCTCAGTGCCGAGGCCGAGGCGCGCTATCTGCGCGAACCTGCGGTGTGCCTGCCGGCGGCGGACTGGGACAGTGGCGACCGCCTGTGGATCAACGACTGGGTCGCGCCGTTTGGTCACACCCGGCGCATCAGCAGTTTGCTGCGCCGTCGCCTGTGGCCTGGAAGGATCTTCCGTGCGCTGTACCACAAGGGCGAAGAACGCGGTTTGCGCGTCATCGATTTCCAGGGCATCGCCGTGCTCGACCTGGAGGCGCAAGCCTGGTTTGCCAGCCACCCGTTACCTCTTCACGCGCTCTGACCAGCCACCGCGCAAGGGATTTGCATGAATAAGCAGCTATATCGAATTGTGTTTAACAAGGCTCGCGGCCTGTTGATGGTCGTGGCGGAAAACGTCAAGAGTGCCAGCAAGGCACCCGGCACCACGGGTAGCGTTGGCCGGGCCGGCGGTGCCGTGGCCACACTCACGCCCTTGCGTTTTGCGCTGATGGTGGGCATGGGCTGGGTTGCGCTGGTCATGCCGGCCCAGGCCCAGGTTGTGGCTGACGGTTCGGCTCCCGCAGGCCAGCGCCCGAGCATCGGCGCGGCGGGCAACGGGGCGCCTGTGGTCAACATCACCACGCCAAGCGGGGCAGGCGTATCGCGCAACACTTACCAGCAGTTCGACGTCGACAAGCGCGGCGTGATCCTCAATAACGCCGTCACCAACAGCCAGACCCAACTGGGCGGCTGGGTCGAAGGCAACCGCGCGCTGGCCAACGGCAGCGCACGGGTGATTCTCAACGAGGTCAATTCGAGCAACCCCAGCCAGTTGCGCGGTTTTGTCGAAGTGGCGGGTTCCAAGGCCCAGGTAGTGATTGCCAACCCCTCCGGCATCGCCTGCGATGGCTGCGGTTTTATCAACGCTGACCGCGCGACGCTGACTACCGGGCGGGCGCAGTTCGAGAACGGTTTGATTACCGGCTATCAAGTCTCTGGGGGCAAGGTCAGCATCGGCGGCGCGGGCCTTGACGCCACTCGCGCCGACTACACCGAGATCATCGCGCGCACGGTCGAAGTGAACGCGGGCATCTGGTCCAAAGACTTGACTATCAAGACCGGAGCAGCAGGCCAGAACCCGGCCGACGCCCCCGCCGTGGCCATCGACGTGGCACAGTTGGGGGGTATGTACGCCGGCAAGATCACCCTGGTAGGCACCGGCGCTGGTGTCGGTGTACGCAATGCCGGACAGATTGGTTCCAGTGCCGGTGAAGTGGTCATCGGCAGCGATGGGCGTATCGAGAACCAGGGCCAGATCAGCAGCGCCACGCACCTGACCGCTCAGGCCGACAAAGGCATCGATAACAACGGCACGCTGTTCGCCCAGGGTAACCTGGCCTTGGAGACGGCGGGCAATATCGACAACAAGGGCATCGTGTCTGCCCAGGGCGATACCCGCCTGAGCGCCAAAGGCGCGAATTCGGCGATTCGCAGCGATGCCGGCTCTGCACTCGCCGCAGGTGTAGACAGCACGGGTAAATTGGGCAGCAGCGGTTCGCTGACCCTGACGTCGGCCGGCACCCTCACGGCCAAGGGCCAGAACCTAGCGGCGCAAACCATGAAGGCCACTGCCGCCCAGGTCGACCTGAGTGACAGCCAGACATCGGCTGGCACGGTCGAACTGAACAGCACCGCTGGCCATCTGGACCTGCGCCGCAGCCACGTCACCGCCGCTCAATCGCTGACGGCCAATGCCAGTCAAACCTTGTTCAGCGATGCTGCACAGGTGGGCGCGGCGCATATCGGCATCGTCGCCATGGATATGTCCAACGTCGCCGGTAAGTGGGTGCAGACCGGCAAGGCGGGCATGCGGGTGACCCTCGCGCGCAATCTGGACAACCATGGCGGCATCCTGTCCAGCGGTGGTCGCCTTGATGTGAGCGCCAAGACCCTGGGCAACGCGGATGGCCTGGTGCAGTCCGGTGATGGCGGTGACCTGTACATAACGGCACAGGATGCGCTGGATAACAGCAACGGCAAGCTGGTGACCGCCGCGAATCTATCCCTCAACGGCGGCAACCTCGATAACCAGCGCGGGCAGGTCACCGCGGGCGGTGTGCTGGATATCAACGCCGCGCAATTGAACAACGCCAAGGGCACCGTCGCCGCCGCCCAAACCCTGACAGTCAGGGCCAACAGCCTGTTGAACCAGGGCGGCACCCTGGGCTCGGTGGCGGGCGACCTGATCCTCGACAGCGATGCTGCCGTGCTCGATAACCGTGGCGGCCGCCTTGAGGCCGCCAAAGCCTTGACCCTCAACGCACAAGGTTTGAACAACACAGGCGGCGTCATCACGGGGGCCCAACTGCTGCTGGATACGCAAGGCCAGCGACTGGACAACGCCCAGGGCACCCTCGACGCCAGCGATACGCTGACACTCGATAGTGGTGTACTGAACAACGACGGCGGCATCGTGCAAGCCAAGTCGAACCTGTGGGTGGATACCCATGGCCAGCAACTCAGCAACCGTAATTCCGGCAGCACCGGCGGCATTCTTGGGCAGCGTGACGTCACGGTGCGTACCGGCCAGTTGATCAATGACCAAGGGTTTATCGGTAGCGCCGGCAGTCTGGCTGTTGGCGCCGGACAGGTGAGCAACCAGTCGGGTCTGTTGCGTGCCGATGGTCATCTGTTGCTGACTGCCGCCAGTGCGGATAACCGTTCGACCCAGGGCGCCAACCAGGGCATCAAGGGCCTGGGCGTCGAGATGAACGTCGATACCCTCGATAACCGCGGCGGCTCGCTGGTTGCCGATGCGGCGTTGAGCATCACGGGCAGCGGTGCGCTGGATAACGACCAGGGCATTATCTCGGCCGGCAGCGTGCTGAGCGTGACTGACCGCGACCTTGCGCAGAAGCGCCAGGCCTTGAATAACGGCACGGGCACGCTGATTGCGGGCCAGTCGCTGCAGGTCGACAGCGCCAGCTACAGTGGCAGCGGTAAAGCCCTGAGCCTGAGAGACCTGGCGTTCAAGCTGAGCCATGATTTCGTCAACACCGGCCTTTTCCAGGCCAATGGCAACCTGTCTGTAGAAACGGCTGGGCTTTTGACCAACCAGGGTAGTTTCCAGGCGGGCGATGGGTTGCAGCTCAACGCCAGCGCACTCGACAACACCGCCAGCGGTTCGATCAGTGCCCGCCGGGTCCGGGTCAATGCGCTCAATCAACTCGACAACCGCGGCCTGATCGACGGCGAGGCCACGCGCCTGAGCGCCGCGACCCTGAACAACCTCGGCACGGGGCGTATATACGGTGATCACTTGTCGATTGCCGCCACCAACGTCACGAACAGCGTGGAAGGTTCGACGGCAGCCACCATCGCCGCGCGCAACCGCCTGGATATCGCCAGCCAGACTCTCGATAATCGTGAGCACGGCTTGATCTTCAGTGCCGGCGACCTGGTGATCGGTAGCACACTGGATGTCGATGACCACGCCACCGGCCAGGCCCAGGCGCTGAGCAATGCCAGCGCCACGATTGAAGCGCTGGGCAGCCTGAGTGCCAATGCCCGGCTCATCAGCAACACCAATGAACATTTCGCCACCGAGCGGGTACTCGTCTCCAATGAGGCACTGCAGGAATACCAACTGTCGGGCTCGACCAACCGCTACACGCCTTCGCAGATCTCGACCTACAAGGATGAGGTGCGGTACCTGGTGACCCCGGAAGGGCGCAAGGATCGTTGGAACCTCTATAACTACGACCGCACGGTGACCGAGACCCGGATCGTCAGTTCCGACCCTGGGCAAATGCTCGCAGGTGGCGCCATCAACCTGACTGCCGACCACCTGCTCAACGACAAAAGCCGGATCATCGCCGGCCAGGCCCTGACGGCCAGTGTGGGCCGTGTGGACAACACCGAAGTGACCGGCGAACGGATTACCACCGACAGTGGTACCCTGACCAACTTCTATCGCATCCAACGCAAGGGGCGTGATCGCCAGGGGACCAGCGTCACGGCTTATAAGCCTGCGCCCTTGATCGAGCAGATCGCCCTCAAACCGACGGTATTTACCGAATACGCGACCATCAATGGCAGCGGCACACAGGTGGGTGCGCGGGTAATGGCCAACGTCGGCGATACCACCCGCGGTACCGGTGAGCTTGCCGGTGCGGGCAGAACCCACACCGTCAGCCCGATCAGCCAGGTGCAGGCATTGACCCAACAGAACGGTGCAGGCGCGGTGGAGCAGATCCGTACCGGCGGGTTCAACCCCGACCTGCCGGACAGCAGCCTGTTCCGCACCAACCCCAACAGTACGGCTGGCTATCTGGTGGAGACGGATCCGCGTTTTACCAATTACGGTCGGTGGTTGTCGTCGGACTATATGCTCGACCGCCTGAACCTTGATCCGGCCGCCACCCAGCAACGGTTGGGCGACGGCTTCTACGAGCAGAAGCTGATCCGCGAACAAGTCGCGCAACTCACCGGGCGCCGGTTTGTCGATGGTTACGCCAGCGACGAAGCGCAATATCGCGGCATGATCGACAGCGCCGTCACCCTGGCCGAGCAGTGGAAACTGATCCCGGGCGTGGCGCTGACCGCCGGGCAAATGGCGCAGTTGACCAGCGACATCGTGTGGCTGGTGTCCAGGGACGTCACCCTGGCCAGCGGCGAAGTGCGCCAGGTGCTGGTGCCGCAAGTGTATGTGCGGGTTCGCGAAGGCGATGTGGACGGCTCGGGCGCGTTGATGGCCGGGCGCACCTTGAATCTGGATGTGCGCGGTGACCTGGTCAACTCGGGCAGCCTGGCCGGGCGCGACGGTGTGACCATCAGCGTGCAGAATCTCAACAATCTCGGCGGCCGCATCCAGGGCAACGATGTGTCGCTCAATGCCAGCCAGGACCTGAACAACATCGGCGGCCTGATCAGCGCCAACAGTCGCCTGGCGTTGAGCGCCGGCAATGACATCAACGTGCGCTCGATCACCACCGACAGCGCCAGCGAGCAGGGCACCCGCACCGCGTTGTCGCGGGTGGCCGGGCTGTACGTGTCGGCCCCGGCGGCAAACCTGATTGCCACGGCGGGCAATGACATCAACCTGCAAGCGGCTCAGGTCAGCAACACCGGTGTGGGCGGCAAGACCGCGCTGGTGGCGGGCAACGACGTCACCTTGAGCACCGTCAAAGAGTCCTACACCCAGGCCAACCAATGGGACGGCGACAACTGGCGCAAGGAGGCCGGGCGCAATGAGGTCGGCAGTTCGGTGCAGGCCAACGGCGATATCCGCCTGGGCGCCGGGCGTGACGTGCAGGCACGCGGTGCGCTGGTCAACAGTGACGCGGGCGCGGTGTCGGTCAGCGCGGTGCGCGACATCAACGTCGAGGCCGGCGAGCGCTTCAACAGTGCGGACGAGGCGCACAAGGTCAAGGGCAGCAACGGCCTGTTCTCCAGCAAGACCACCACCACCCGCGATACGGTCGCCCAGACCACCGCGCAAGGCTCGACCTTCAGCGGCGAGCAAGCGGTGGTGCAGGCGGGCAACAACATCACCCTCACCGGCAGCAACGTGGTCTCGACCTCGGGCACGGCGCTGGTGGCGGGCAATGACATCAAGGTATTGGCGGGTACCGAGACGCTCGACGAGAAACACACCAAGGACGTGAAGACCAGCGGCATGTTCAGCGGCGGCGCGATTGCCGTCACCATCGGCTCGCAGCAGCAGACCAACAAGGACAGCAGCCAGCAGACCACGGCCGCCGCCAGCAGCGTCGGGTCCACCGACGGCAATGTGCTGATCAGCGCGGGCGGCGAATACCGCCAGGTTGGCAGCAATGTGAGTGCGCCCAAGGGCGATGTGTCGATTGACGCATCCGAGGTCAATATCCTCGAAGCGCGCAATCTGGCTGCGCAGCAACAGGAGCAGCGCTTCAAGCAGACCGGCGTGAGCCTGACCCTGACCAACCCGATCGTGAACGCCGTGCAAACCGGCCAGCGCATGAACAAGGCCGCTGAGCGTACCGACGACAAGCGCATGAAAACCCTCGCCGCGCTGAACACCGCGTGGGCCGCCAGTGAAGCCCACACCCAAGTGATGGCCGACCCGGCCGCGGCGGGCGGGATCAACTTGAGCATCGCCCTGGGCATGAACAAGAGCGAGAACAAAAGCGAGCAGACTTCCAACACAGCGGCCGGCTCGACGGTGGCGGCGGGGCACGATGTGTCGATTGTGGCCACCGGCGGCACGCGCAACAACGACCTGACCGTGCAGGGCAGCCAGATCACTGCCGGCAACGATGCGTTGCTCAAGGCCGACGGCAATATCCTGCTGGCGGGTGCGCAGAACACCATCGAGCAGCACAGCACCAATAAGAGCGTGAACGGCAGCCTGGGGATTGGTATCTCTTTCGGCAGCGAGAAAAACGGCCTGAGTTTCAACGCTTCAGCCTCCCAGAGCCGCGGCAATGCCGATGGCAACGACCTGGTGTGGAGCAACACCCACGTGACAGCAGGCAACCAGGCCAGCCTGATCTCCGGCAAGGACACCACCCTGCGCGGTGCGGTGGTCTCGGCCGACAAGGTCAAGGCCGATGTCGGCGGCGACCTGAACATCGAGAGCCTGCAAGACACCAGCACATTTGCCTCCGAACAGAAGAGCATGAGTGCCGGCATCAGCATCTGCATCCCGCCGGTGTGCGCGGGTGCGGCAACGGCCAGCTTCAGCTCCAGCAATACCCAGCAGAAGTCCAACTTCGCCAGCGTCATCGAGCAATCGGGCATCCGCGCCGGCGACGGTGGATTCGACCTCAACGTGCGTGGCAACACCGACCTCAAGGGCGGCGTGATCGCCAGTTCCGACAAGGCCATTACCGACGGCAAGAACAACCTGACCACCGGCACATTGACCGTGGCCGACATCCATAACGTGTCCGAAGCCAGCGTCAAGACTTCCGGGGTGGAACTCAATTCGGACATGCTCGACGGCAAGCTCGGCACGGCCAAGGCGCTGCTCGCCAACAGCCTCGCCAACGGCTCGGACTCCGATTCCGACTCCAGCGACACCCGCAGCGCGATAAGCGCCGGCACCCTGGTCATCACCAATGCCGAGCGCCAGCGCGTGGTCGCCGGCATGAGCGTCGACCAGACGATTGCCAACCTCAACCGCAATACCGAGGCTGCCCATGTTGCCGTGGAGCGCCTGGACGTGGCGGAGATGGGGCGCAAGGTCGAGGCAGAGCAGGAGATCAAGCGTGAGTTCTATAACCAGGTGTCGCTGTTGGCGGATGAGGCGTATCGCAAGATCTTCCTTGAGAAGGCGCGGGTGTATGAGGTGTTGAAGGATGAGAATGGCAAGGCGCTGCTGGACGACAAAGGCAATGTTCAGCGCCGCGAGTTGAGCGACGAAGAAAAGCGCAATCTCAAGCCCGGGCCGGATGGTAAGGTACACATTGCCAACAACGGTATCTTCAACGACATCGATGGCGCGGCCAAATATGCCGATCAACACAGCTCTGCCGATACCGGGCCGCAGTATTTGATCCATTTCGAGAAAGCCAACAACTTCACGTCCGAGTTGATGATCGCGGCGTATCAGAAGAATCTCGAAAATGATTTCTGGGGCTTGTCCAACGCTGCTGTGCAGACCAAGGAATATATGGTCCAGTTCGGCCAAAGCGGATTGCACATCGACGGCCACAGCCGCGGCACATTGACAACGGGCAGTGCCATGGAATCGTTGGCTCGTGACCCGGCAAACGCAGGCATGCTGGGCCAAACCTCGATGAACTTCTTCGGTGCGGCCTACTCGGTGCAAAAGGCCGATTCGCTGTTGGGGGTATTGCAGAACCGTTCCGTATTCAGTTCCGTGGAGCAGCGTGATGCGATGGCGCTGCAGTACCAGAATCATAATTTCGACCCCGTCGCCCGAGCACCGCTGGTAGGGTTTAACGCCGGTACCGGCGGTACGATCCCGGAAGGCAGCAATCGGTTATGGGAGTGGTTGAAAGTGTTCGGTGGCGATAAGACCGCGCACAACTGCTATGGCAAGGGCGGGGAACTCTGCAAGCCGTTCTGGAGCGATACAAAAGACGGCGCGGCCGTGTTTAAGAGAGTCAAACAATGAGGACGACCGCCATGTTCACGAGAAGCCTGTTGTTGAGTGTTTGCGCTGTTTCACTGATCGGCTGTACGGGCAGGGGCTTTCAACCACCGCCACCGGCTTTTACCCAATGGCAGAAAAGCGGGGTATCCGTCGAAGGCGTCAAGAGCGCCATGCGCGCCTGCGGTTATACCAACCTGGTGGGGACGGGCGACGACTCGCCGATTGATGAGGTGTTGACGCGCTTCTACTGCATGAAGGACTCGGGATTTACCCACAAGGGCAACCTGGACCTGTGTAAGGAAGGCCGCATCGGCGAATCGCCGGTGTGCGAAGGCCGCCGCTAATCCATCACTAAAAGGAACCAAGGAATGATCGATCTACGCAAAGGACTGTACGGCGCCGCATGGGTGCTGGCGGCAACCACCCTGGGCGGTTGCGCCTCGTCGGCCGCCGTCACTGGCGAGCCGGGGGTGAATATGGGCGACAGCTACCAGCAGGTGCTCGCCGTGGTCAGCCGCAACAACACTGTGACCAAGCAGGTCGATGGCCAGGGCTTTCGCGCCGAGGGTTATTCGGCGATGTTCAAGGACTGCCGCGTCAAGTACTTCCTGTTCCAGGACGCTGACGGCTTGCAGCGCGTGAGCTACGAGCCGGCGCCGCACCTGTCGGTCAAGCAGAATTGCCGCCAGCCGTAAACACCCCCGATGCGAAAGGATGGCTGATGAAAAGGTTAATGGTGATACCTGTTGTGTTGCTGGCCCTGGGCGGTTGCGGCCAGGTGGCGAACATCCGTTCGCTGTCCACCGGCTACGTGCCGCCGCAAAGCGGTGAGACCGCCCGGGTGCGTGTCGTCACCGACGGCCTGGTACGTGCGGTGCCGGGGCGTGACTGCCTGGACTGGAACGTGCCGGGCGCCGGGGTGATGGCCTCGGTGAAAGCCGGTTTCCCCGATCACAACGGCGAAAATCTCGGCATCCCCGGGCCGATCTACTCGTGGGCCGGCGCGGTCACGTCCGAATTGGTGGTGCCGGCGGGTAAACCGATCGCGTTCCATTACCTGGGGCGGTTGCAATACTCCCGCCAGTGCGCCAAGACCATGACTTTTGTGCCCAAGCCCGGGCGCGACTACATGGTGCAGGCGTCGATGTCGGCGGATTGTTCGTTCCTGCTCGACGAGTTGCCGGCGGACGGCAGGCAATGGGTGCGGATCGAGCCGACGCCGGTGGGCAAAGTCTCGATGTGCAACGCGATGGACAATTTCTAGGGCGGCCAATTAATTTACGTTACCCATGGCTTTTTTTCGGCTGCCAAAGGTCCACATCCTTCATGCACCTTTGAATCCAGGAGTAAGCCCGCTATGACCAGCCCCAAGGCACTGTTGATCCTCCACGGCAAGCAAGCCCTCAACGAGGACGTGCGCGCTGCCGTGAAGGCCCGGCGCGAGCAGGGTGGGGAGTTGGCAGTACGGGTCACCTGGGAAGGCGGCGACGCCCAGCGCCTGGTCAACGAAGCCCTGGCTGACGGCTACACCCACATCATCGCCGGTGGCGGCGATGGCACCCTGCGCGATGTAGCCGAAGCCATGGCCCAGGCCAAGACCGACGCCAGTCTGGTGCTGATGCCCCTGGGCACCGCCAACGATTTCGCCAAGGCTGCCGGCGTGCCGTTGGAGCCTGACCAGGCCCTGGCGCTGCTGGACGTGCCACCCAGGGCCATCGACCTGGGCCAGGTCGGTGGGCAGATCTTCCTCAATATGGCCACCGGCGGTTTCGGCAGCCAGGTCACCGCCAACACCTCCGAAGATTTGAAAAAAGTCCTGGGCGGCGCCGCCTACCTGTTCACCGGTTTGACGCGGTTCAGCGAGTTGAAGGCTGCCTACGCCGAGCTGGATGGCCCCGATTTTCATTGGAAAGGCGAGTTGCTCGCGCTGGGCATTGGCAACGGTCGCCAGGCAGGCGGTGGGCATGAGCTATGCCCAGGCGCCATGGCCGACGATGGCCTGCTGGACGTCAGCATCCTGCCGGCGCCCCAGGAAGTGGTTGGCACCTTGCGAGAGTTGATGAACAACGGCTGGGGCCTGGACACCATGTTCGTCCGGGCGCGCCTGCCGTGGGTGAACATCAAGGTCGCACAGGGCCTGTATATCAACCTGGATGGCGAGCCGCTGCAGGGCGATGACCTGCACTTCCAGGCCTTGCCCAAGGCCTTGCGCGTGCACTTGCCGGTGGGGTCGCCGCTAGTCGTCCAGGCTGATGATCTGCTCGCGCACCGCGAATAGCACCAGGCCGGCCACGTCGAAAATCTGCAGGCGCTTCATGATTTGCGAGCGGTGGGCTTCCACGGTCTTGATGCTCAGGCCCAGGCCGTGGGCGATTTCCCGGGTGGACTTGCCGCGCACGATCAGGCGCAGGATCTCCAACTGCCGCGCCGTGAGGTTGTGGCTGTGGCCGGCGGGAGTAGTGGGCCCCTGGCTGCGCACCAGCGCCTGGTTGATCACGGTGTGGGCGATCGCCGGGCTCAGGTAGCGCTCGTTGTTGCGCAAGGCCAGCAGCGCGTGTTCCAACTCGTTGGCGGTGGTGTCCTTGAGCAGGTAGCCATGGGCGCCGGACTCCAGCGCGCACATGATCAGTTCCGGGTCGGTGTGCATCGACAGGATCAGCACTTTGCTCTTGGGGTAGGCGCGCTTGAGCTGCTGCAAGGCGTCCAGGCCGCCGGTGTGCTTCATCGACAGGTCCAGCAGCACGATATCCGGCAACAGGGCGCTGAACTGCTCCAGCAACTGCTCGCCATCGCTGGCTTCGCCGATCACCGTGTAGCCGGGAATGTCCTGGACCAGCGCGCGTACGCCGGCCCGGATCAGTGCATGGTCATCCACCAGGAGTAATTTGCAGCTCACTCGAGAACCTTAGGGGAACTGGCCCGTTCGAGGGCGCGGGGCGCCCAGGGGAAAAGCGCTTCGATCCGTGTCCCTTTGCCTGGCTGGCTGCTGACGGACAACGTACCGCCAAGCTGATCTATCCGCTCGGACATGCCGGCCATGCCCCGTTGGCCTTCCAGGCCGGGATTGACGGCCGGTGAAAAACCCTGGCCGTCATCGCGGATAGTCAGCGACAGGCCTTCGGGCAAACGTTGCAGGCGTACCAGCAGGTTGTGCGCCTGGGCGTGGCGCAGCATGTTGGTCACCGCTTCCTGGGTGATGCGGAAGGCCGCCACCGCCATTTCTTCCGGGATTCCGGTCAGCCGTTGCTGGCATTCCAGGCTCCAGTGAATCGGCGTGTTTTCCAGGGTCTTGAGCAGGTGCGCGCGCAGGCTGGCTTCCAGCCCCAGGCTGGCCAGCTGACGAGGGTTGAGGATGGCGGAAACGTCACGCACCTTGGCCAGGGTTTCATTCAGGGTGTTGCACAGCACCGTGCATTGGCTTTGCAGGTCGTCGGGCAGGCGACGCTTGAGCCATTCGCTTTGCAGCTTGGCCGCGGTGAGCAGTTGGCCGATATCGTCGTGCAGTTCACGGCTGAGACGATGGCGTTCGTTTTCCTGTACCTGCAACAGGCGATCGGCCAGTTCCTGGGGCTGGAACTTGATGGACTTGCGTGAACGCCATTGTTGCAGGCCGACCACTACGAGAGTGGCCAGGTTAAGCACAATCACCAGCAACGGCAGCGGTTCTGAACTGGCATAGGTCCACAGGCTCAGCAGCAGCGAGCCAAGGCACAGGGCGAGGATCAAGCGGCGTGCATTGCTGCGGGACGCGGACCTTGCGATGAGTGTCTTGAGGCTGGCGTACATAGCGGATGGAGCCAATGAGGGTGCGCTGCGGGGAGCCCGGTCACTGGGACTGACGGGGCTCTGTTTGGGATGCGTTATCGAATCGTTTTTATGCATGATGAAGTTGAGTCACTTCGAGCGGGGCATAGTACCACCACTATTACCGTTGGTCGCCTGGTGCCGTGCCTTACCGGATTATTGACCGCGCAAATACTCCGGGCGGTATTCCCAGAGTTCATGAAGTGAGGAGTTATATTATTTCTGCTTGGTTGTATCGTTATTACCGTCAATGGCTAATTGATATCTTTGTGTGCGCGGTTCAGTTCCAGCCAATTAATAGCCGTGTCGTTTTTGGATAACTTCAGGTTCGAATACGACTTGGTATCCATTCAAGAGGCGTGGTGTACACGCTGCTGCGGTTTATAAGTGAAATCCTTCTGCGGAATCTGAAGCGTGACGGTTGCAATCAATGTCGCCTGCTCACTCTCGTCCATACTCAGTTCGCCGGTGCGCACATCGATCAGTTCCAGTTGCCAAGCGAGTAGCGTCAAGCACGCGTGCAGTGCATCCAACGCCTGGTCATGCAGTTGCATCGGGCTTGCCGCATTGGCGATCACGTACTGGATATGCCGGGAGAATTCGCTGATCACCTGCAGGGCCAGGCTGTCGGCCTTTTCGGCGAGTTTGGCCAGGCTGGCCTTCATGCAGTCGATGGCATCGCTGTCGTCACGAATCAGATGCAGATGGTTTAGGCACTCCTCCGACTTGGCCAGCAGCGTTTCTGCTTCAAGCAGGAACTCGGGAAGTGTGGTCTGCCATTCATTTGCGCTGTTCATCATACAAGTCTCCACAACATGAGGTCGGGTGATGAGATGTCGCACCGGGTGAATGGCTTAAAAATAGCGCCGAAATATGACTGGGACCTGTAGGTGGATTCTGAGTTTTTAGTAGGACGTTTATTAGAGTGACGGCAACGGCTGTGCGCTGCCCTCATGAGCGGGGTCAATTGCGTACCTTCGATTGCCGACATCTGTATGTCTGGAAGGCCCGTGGGCCGAGGGCTTGGGATGGCAAACAAAAGCCTGACTCCATTCATGCATTGAGAATGGCGTCACATTAATGGCTATTAGATATTGCGAATATCAGGTTGGGCCTGATTGCGTGTAGGGGAATCCCTTACATAGCGGAACCTTGCGTCGAATTGAATGTCGCGCAACGTCGCTTTATTGCCATACGGAGAGGCCAGCGCAGTAAAGCATGATGTCAGTGTGACATCAATGAATTTACGTGGCATTTTACAGGGGTCAAGGTCTGGCACTCGCCGCCGATAACCCACGTTATGTGAACCGCACAAATTCCTTAGCGCATCAGGAGCTTTTAATGGCCGGCATTCTCGACACGGTAGATCAACGCACGCAACTGGTGGGTGAGAATCGCCTGGAGATCCTCATGTTTCGCCTGGCGGGGCGCCAACTGTTCGCGATCAACGTGTTCAAGGTGCAGGAAGTGCTGCAACTGCCCAAGTTGACCCTGATGCCCCAGCGCCACCCGTTTGTATGCGGCGTGGTCAACCTGCGTGGCCAGACCCTGCCGGTGATCGACCTGTCCCAGGCCATCGGCATGCGCCCGCTGGTGCCGGGCCCCAACAGCACCATCATCGTCACTGAGTACAACCGCTCGGTGCAGGCCTTTCTGGTGGGCGGTGTGGACCGCATCGTCAATATGAACTGGGAAGCCATCCTGCCGCCACCGACCAGTGCCGGGCGCCAGCATTACCTCACCGCCATCAGCAAGGTCGACGACCAGTTGGTGGAAATCATCGATGTGGAAAAAGTCCTGGCCGAGATCGTGCCGTACAACGCCAAGGTTTCCCGCGAGAAACTCGAAGACCCGGTGCTGGAGCGTGCCCGTGGCCGCGAAGTGCTGCTGGTGGATGACTCCAACGTAGCCCTGTCTCAACTGCGCGACACCCTCGGCCAGCTGGGCGTGAAGATGCACATCGCCAGTGACGGCCTCAAGGCCTTGAACATGCTCAAGGCCTGGGCCGACGCCGGCCATGTGATGACCGACAAGTTGCTGATGATCTTTACCGACGCCGAAATGCCCGAGATGGACGGTTATCGTCTCACCACCGAGATCCGCAATGACCCGCGTCTGCGCAGTCTTTACGTGGTATTGCACACCTCGCTGTCGGGCAGCTTCAACGAGTCGATGGTGAAGAAGGTCGGCTGCGACAATTTCCTGTCCAAGTTCCAGCCCGACAAGCTGGTGGACGTGGTCCGTCAGCGTCTGATGCTGGACGAAGTGCCTGCTTGACCTTAGGGTTATGGCTTTGCCCCTCAGGAATGCAGGCCCATGCTTCGTCTCAGCGCGTTGTACCGTTACCCTTTGAAGTCCGGCAAGGCCGAGATATTGCAGCAGGTCGGCCTGGATAAGCTTGGGGTGGACGGGGATCGACGCTGGATGCTGGTGGATGAAGCCAGTGGGCGCTTCCTCACGCAACGCGCCGTGGCCAGGATGAGCCAATTGTCGGCATTGTGGAACAGCAAAGGCGGGCTCACCTTGAGTTCGCCCGGTTACCCGCCGCTGGATGTCGCACTGCCGGGCGGTAATGCCGAGTTGCGCGGTGTGACCATCTGGCGCGACACCCTGCGGGTGCCGGACGCGGGCGACGCGGCAGCGGCCTGGGTCAGTGACTTTATCGGCAAGCCGACGCGGCTGGTGCAGATCCCCCTCGAACGCGCCCGCACCACCGAAGCCGGTTATGGCAGGGACGATGACCAGGTCGCATTTGCCGATGGCTACCCGCTGCTGGTGATCGGCCAGGCTTCGCTGGACGACCTTTCGCAACGCATCGGCCGGCCTATGGAGATGCTGCGGTTTCGCCCCAATCTGGTGATCGAAGGCAGTGCCGCCTTCGCCGAGGATGGCTGGAAGCGCCTGCGCATCGGCGATGTGGAGTTCCGCGCGGTCAAGCCCTGCTCGCGCTGCATCCTCACCACTATCGACCCGCAGACCGGCGAGCGCAGTGCCGACCGTGAACCCTTCGCGACGCTGGAGACCTATCGCAAGACTGAAAATGGCGCGATTTTCGGCCAGAACCTGGTCAACGATGGCATTGGCCGCCTGGAAGTCGGGATGCCGGTGACCATTCTCGAATAGTATTCGACGCGAATGAAAATGCCCGTCTCTCAGGAAACGGGCATTTTTTGTTTCCGGGAAACCCTTAGCCGCGGTATTCGCACAGGTAAGCGGTGTCCACGGCGACCTTGAGTTGGAACTTGCTGTTGGCCGGCACGTTGAACTGGCTGCCAGCGGCGAAGGTTTCCCAGTCGCTGGCGTCAGGCAGCTTGACGGTCAGGGCGCCGGACACCACGTGCATGATTTCACGCTGGGCGGTGCCGAATTCGTATTCGCCCGGGGCCATGACGCCGATGGTCGCCGGACCTTCTGCGGTGCCGAAGGCGATCGACTTGACGGTGCCGTCGAAGTACTCGTTGACTTTGAACATGGGCGATTCCTCGGAAAAGGGTCTGGAAAGGTCGGCCAGTATGCCCAAGGGCAGGGAAGCTGCCTAGACCGGCAGAATCAGTGGCAGCAGGCGCGCGGTGTTGCGTGCATCTTCCAGCGCCCGATGCTGCTGGCCATGGAACTGCATCCCCGCCAATTGCAGGGCACCGTTGAGCCCCAGGGGCTTGTCCAGGCGCCGTGCCTTGGCGAAGCGCTGCTTGAGGTTCACATGGGGCGTGGTGGCGAGTGCGCTGGCCAGGCCATGGCGCTGCCATTCCAGCTCCAGCTGCCTGCGATCGTAATCGCCCCAACTGGCCCAGCCTTCCAGGCGCGCCTGGTGTTGGCCCAGCCAGCGCTCGAACAGCGGCCACACCTCGGTGATCGGCACCGCGCCGTCGATGTTGGCCTGGGTGATGTGGGTCAACTGACGGCAAAAAGGCGTCAGCAAGGGACGGCGCAGCGGCCGCACAAAACGCTGGAAGTGATCCAGCTCGCGGCCCTGGCGGTTGACCAGGCTTGCGCCGATCTCGATGACTTCCATCTCCGTCACGGGCCAGCCGCCTTCATCCGTTGTGGCTTCAAGGTCAATAATCAGCCAATGGGGCATCGCGCAGGTTCCCGTACTCTTCCCTTTCTGTTGGGGATAGAGCGTAGCCCGGCCCTGTAGTTCCGCCTAGGGGCTAGACGATCTCGAGTAACACCTGACGATTGTGCACCTGGTCACCGGCGCTCACCTGCACGCCTTTGATCACACCGTCGATGCCGGCGGTCAGCGGATGCTCCATTTTCATGGCTTCGAGCACCAGCAGCAGTTGGCCCTTGGTGACGCTGTCACCGGTGCTGACCCGCACATCGACGATGGCACCGTCCATCGGCGCCTTCACCGTGCCGCTGCTGGCATCGGCCTGGCGGCTGGCCACTTGCTGCGTGCGGTTGGTCACGCACAGGCCGGGCATCCATAGTTGGTCGCCGTCGAGGTGATAGGCCATGCGCCGGCGGATGCCGTTGAGCACCAGGGTGGCGTGGCGGCCGTCGGCGCTGAGCAGCAGGGGGGCGGTGCTGACGGTGTGGATTTCGCCATTGACCTCAAGCCGATAGGTGCAAGGGCTACTCGCGGTGTTGCGCCAGCCCGACAAACCGTGGGGATGTTGCTCGGCACCGTGGGTGTAGAACAGCGCAGCGGCCAGGGCTAGCTGTTCGCTCGATACAGGCTGGCGTGGGATCTTGCTGAAGTGCTCGGCGATAAACCCTGTGCTGAAATCGCCGTTGATAAACGCCGGATGCTTGAGCAAATCAGCCAACAGTTGCTGATTGGTGGCGACGCCCAGCAACAGCGTGTCTTCCACCGCCCGCAACAGTTTGCGCCGCGCCTCTTCGCGGGTGGCGCCGTGGGCGATGAGCTTGCCCAGCATTGGGTCGTAGAACGGGCTGATACGTTGACCTTGTATCACGCCATGGTCGATGCGCACGCCGGTCGCCGGTTCCCAGCGCAGCACCTCGCCGGTTTGCGGCAGGAAACCCTGGGCCGGGTCTTCGGCGTACAGGCGCACTTCCATGGCATGGCCGCTCAGGGTCACGTCCGCCTGGGTCAGCGGCAGCGCTTGCCCGGCGGCGATCTGCAGCTGCCAATCCACCAGGTCGAGGCCGGTGATCAGCTCGGTGACCGGGTGTTCCACCTGCAGGCGGGTGTTCATTTCCAGGAAGTAGAACCGGCCATTGCGGTCGAGCAGGAACTCCACGGTACCGGCGCCCACGTAATTCACCGCACGCCCGGCCTTCAATGCGGCTTCGCCCATGGCCTGGCGCAACTCGGGCGTCATGATGGGGCAGGGGGCTTCCTCGATGACTTTCTGGTGGCGGCGCTGGACCGAGCAGTCGCGTTCGCCGAGGTAGATCAAGTGGCCGTGGCTGTCGCCGAACAACTGGATCTCGACGTGGCGCGGCTCGATCAGCGCTTGCTCAAGAATCAGTTCATCGCTGCCAAAGGCATTTTTGGCTTCCGAGCGGGCGGTGTGCAGGTTGTCCAGCAGGGCTTCGGGTTGGTGCACCAGGCGCATGCCGCGACCGCCGCCGCCGGCGCTGGCCTTGATCATCAATGGGTAGCCGATGCGTTCAGCTTCCTGTTGCAGCGTGTTGTCGTCCTGGGCACTGCCCTGATAGCCGGCAATGCACGGCACGCCGGCGTCGAGCATGGCGAGTTTGGACAGGCGTTTGCTGCCCATCAGTTCGATGGCCTCGACGCTGGGCCCGATGAAGGTCAGGCCGGCGTGTTGGCAGGCGCGGGCGAAGTCGGGGTTTTCCGAGAGGAAGCCGTAGCCGGGGTGAATCGCATCGGTGCCGGTGAGTCTGGCGGCGGCGAGGATCGCCTCGATATTGAGGTACGACTGTTGTACCGGGGCGGGGCCGATATTGACGGCTTCGTCGGCCATCTGCACATGCAGGGCCTGGGCGTCGGCATCGCTGTAGACGGCGACGGTGCGGTAGCCCAGGGCTTGGGCGGTGCGCTGGATGCGGCAGGCGATTTCGCCGCGGTTGGCGATCAGGATTTTGTTGAAGGCGGGCATGGGTTTATCCCTTGGCTGATGGGGTGTTTGATCGGGCCTCATCGGGGGCAAGCCCCCTCCCACACTGTGGGAGAGGGCACGCCCCCGATGGCGTTATTTGCACCACCGAGGCTTTCTTTTCTGCACAAACGCCTGCGTTCCTTCAATCCCTTCCTCACTGCGCACCGCTTCGGCAAACCACTGCGCGCCCCGATCCAGCACCGCCTCCAGCGGCTCATCCACACTGGCCAGCAACAGCGCTTTAGTCCGTCCATTCGCCATCGGCGCGCACGTGAGCACCTGCCCCAGCACCTCATCCAACCGCTGCGCCAACGCCTGCGGGTCGCGCTCGGTAAAGTGCACCACCCCCAGCCGCTCAGCCTCAAGCCCGTCAAACCGTGCCGCTGTCAGCGCCAGCCGCCGCGCCTGGGTCAGCCCGATGCGCTTGACCACGAACGGCGCAATCTGCGCGGGCAGCAAGCCCAGGCTGGTCTCCGGCAAGCCGAATTGCGCCCGGTGATCGGCGATGGCGATATCGCTCACGCACGCCAACCCAAATCCACCGCCCAGCACCGCGCCTTGCAGCACCACGATCACCACTTGCGACAGCGCTTGCACTTCCTGCAGCAAGGTGCCAAACGCGCGGTTCAGCGCCTGCAGTTGATGGCCTGCGGTGACCAGGTCCTTCACATCCGCCCCGGCGCAGAAATGTCCGCCCGCGCCGCTGATCACTACCGCGCGCGTCTGGATGTCCAACTGCGATAGCACCGTGCGCAATTCATTGACCATCTCCAGGCTCATCGCATTGCGGCAGTCGGGCCGGTTGAGGGTGATGTGCAGCACACCGTTGTGGGGTTCGAGCAACAAGGTGTTCATGGTTTTTTCCCCGGTAAGGTGCCCATCAACTTGCAGATGATGCCCAGCATGATTTCGTCGGCGCCGCCGCCGATCGACACCAGCCGCACATCGCGATAGGCGCGGGCCACGGGGTTGTCCCACATGAAGCCCATGCCGCCCCAGTATTGCAGGCAACTGTCGCTGACTTCGCGGCCCAGGCGCCCGGCCTTGAGCTTGGCCATGGACGCCAGGCGGGTCACGTCCTGGCCTTTGATGTATTGCTCGGTGGCCTGGTAGACCAGCGCGCGCAGGCATTCGATTTCGGTGGAGAGCTCAGCGAGACGAAAGTGGATGACCTGGTTGTCGATCAGCGCCTTACCGAAGGTCTGGCGCTGCTTGCAGTACTCGATGGTGCTGTCGATGCAATGCTCCAGGCCCTTGATCATATTGGCCGCGCCAAACAGGCGTTCTTCCTGGAATTGCAGCATCTGCATCATGAACCCCGCACCTTCGTGGCCGATGCGGTTGCGTTGCGGCACGCGCACGCCGTCGAAGAACACCTGGGCGGTCTCGGAGCTGTGCATGCCGAGCTTTTCCAGGGGCGGGCTGACGCTGATGCCGGGAGTATTCATCGGCACCATGATCAGCGACTTGTTGATGTGCGGCTTGTCGTCGGAGGTGTTGGCCAGCAGGCAGATGAAGTCGGCGCTGGGTGAGTTGGTGATCCACATCTTGCTGCCGTTGATCACATAGTCGTCGCCGTCCTTGCGCGCATGGGTCTTCAACCCGGCCACATCGGAGCCGGCGCCGGTTTCCGAGACGCCGATGCAGCCGACCTGCTCGCCGCTGATGGCCGGGCGCAGGAATTCGTCGCGCAGTTCATCGCTGCCGAAGCGGGCAAGGGCGGGGGTGCACATATCGGTCTGCACGCCGATAGACATGGGGATACCGCCGCAACGGATGGTGCCGAACTCCTCGGCGGCGACAATGGAATAGCTATAGTCCAGGCCCATGCCGCCGAATTTCTCCGGCTTGGAAATGCCCAGCAGGCCGAGGTCGCCGGCCTTGCGGAAAATGTCGTGGATGGGAAAGCGCCCGGCCTTTTCCCATTCGTCCACATGGGGGTTGATCTCGCGGTCGACGAAGGCGCGGACGGTGCGGCGCAGTTCCTGGTGTTCCTGGGTGAAGATCATTTTTATTGTTCTCCTGATTAGAAACGCGCCACACCAAAGGTGTTGGGCTGCAATGGCCGCACCTCAGCCTCATGACAGATATCCAGCAGAAAACCGAGCAAGGTCCGTGTATCCCGAGGGTCAATCAGCCCGTCATCCCACAGGTTCGCGCTGCCGTAGAGCGCGGTGGACTGGCTGTCGAGCTTCTGTGCGGTGACCTGTTCCAGCATGTCCAGCACCTTGGGATCCGGCACCAGGCCATCCTTCAATTGCTTGGCCTCAGTGACAATCCGCAGGACTTTGCCCGCCTGGGCACCGCCCATCACTGCCGTGCGGCTGTTGGGCCAGGCGAAGATAAAGCGCGGGTCCAGGCCACGGCCGCACATCGCGTAGTTGCCCGCGCCGTAGGAGCCGCCGACCACAATGGTCAGTTTAGGCACCCGCGCGTTGGCCACGGCCTGGATCATCTTCGCGCCGTGCTTGATCACGCCTTGTTGTTCCGACTCGGTGCCCACCATGAAACCGGTGGTGTTGTGCAGGAACAGCAGCGGTGTGCGGCTCTGGTCGCACAGTTGGATAAATTGCGCGGCCTTGCTCGCGCCCTTCGGTGTAATAGGACCGTTGTTGCCGATCACGCCCACGGCGCGGCCCTGGATGTGCACGTGGCCGCAGACGGTGTGGGCGTCGAATTCGCCCTTGAAGTCGAGAAAGCGCGAGCCGTCGGCCAGTCGCGCGAGGATTTCACGGACGTCGTAGGGCTTTTTCGGGTCGTCCGGGATCAGGCCCAGCAGCTCTTCGATGGGGTACAGCGGTTCTGCGTAGGCACGTTTCGGCGCCTGTGGAAGGCGATCATTCCACGGCAACAGGCTGACGATTTCGCGGGCGATGCGCACGCCGTCCGCATCGTTTTCCGCCAGGTATTCGGCGGTGCCGGCGGTTTGTGCGTGCATCTGGGCACCGCCCAGTTCTTCATCGGTCGCCACTTCGCCGGTCGCGGCTTTAAGCAGCGGCGGGCCGGCGAGGAACAGTTTGGCCCGACCGCGCACCACCACCACGTAATCCGACAGCCCCGGCTGATAGGCGCCGCCGGCCGTGGCCGAGCCATGCACCACGGTGATCTGCGGCAGGCCCATGGCCGACATGCGCGCCTGGTTGGCGAAGCTGCGCGCACCTTCGACGAAAATCTCGGCGGCATAGTTGAGGTTGGCGCCGCCACTTTCGGCGAGGGTCACCACCGGCAGTTTGTTCTCCAGGGCGATCTGTTGCAGGCGCAGGGATTTCTTCAGGCCGGTGGGGGAAATGGTGCCGCCCTTGATCGCGCTGTTATTGGCCACCACCAGCACGCGCACGCCGCTGACGTAGCCGATGCCGGCGATCAACCCGCCTCCGGCGGCGCTGCCGTCCTTGTCGTCGTGCAGCTTGTAGCCGGCCAGGCTGGCCAGTTCCAGGAACGGCGCGCCGGGGTCCAGCAACAGGTTGAGGCGCTCGCGGGGCAGCAGTTGGCCGCGCTTGTCGAACTTGGGCTTGGCGTCCTGTGCCTTGCTCAACAGGGTGTCTTCCAACTGCCGCAGCTGGGCGATGGCGGCCAACATGGCCTCGCGGTTTTGCGCGAATGGGGCGCTGTGGGCGTCGATCAGGGATTCAATCACCGGCATGGTCTATTGCCCCGCCTTGAGCACATCGGGCAGGTAGGCGCGGTGGAAGCCATTGAAGGGTTCGCTCGGCGCCTGCGCCTTGTGCAACGGCCACGCGCGACTGCCCAGGCTGGCGGCACCGTCGATACGCAGTGTGCTGCCGCTGATAAAGGCAGCGGCCGGGCTGAGCAGGAACACGATGGCCGCGCTGACTTCCGATTCGGTGCCGATACGCTTGAGCGGCACATGTTCGCGCAGCGTGGGAATCACCGCCTTGAACGCGCCTTCGTAGGTGTCCATGCCGCTGGAGGCGATCCAGCCCGGCGCCACGGCGTTGACCCGTACGCCGGCATAGCCCCACTCGAAGGCGGCAGTCTTGGTGAAGTTGTCCATGCCCGAACGTGCTGCCCCCGAGTGACCCATGCCGGGCATGCCGCCCCACATGTCGGCGAGCATGTTGACGATGGCGCCGCCGTGCTTGCTCATGGATTGGTTGAACACTTCCCGCGCCATCAGGAAACCGCCGACCAGGTTGGTGCGCAGTACGGTTTCGAAACCTTTCTGGTTGATTGCGGCCAGTGGCGAGGGGTACTGGCCGCCTGCATTGTTGACCAGGCCATGGATAGCACCGTGGTCATTCAGGACCTGGCCGACCAGTGCCTTCACCGCCTCTTCATCGCGAATATCGCAGGCCTGCCAATGGGCGAGGCCACCGTCTTCAGCGATTTCCGCCGCGACGTTCTGCAGCTTGTCCGGCTTGCGTCCCACCAGGATCACCTGGGCACCCAGCGCCGCCAATTCATGGGCGGTGCAGCGGCCAATGCCACTGCCGCCGCCGGTGACCATCACGGTTTGCCCCTGGAACAGGTCGGCTTTGAAGATCGAGTCGAAGGCCACGGCAATGCTCCTGTTAGGCGAGTTGATCAGCAATGTGTTGCGGCACGGCAATCGGGATCTCCAGCAGTTGCTGGGCGAAGGCTTTGCCCTGCGGGTCGATGCGCAGGCTGGCGATGCCACCGCCGCCCAGGGCGTTTTCCAGCAGGAAGTTGAGGCTGTGGCTGCCGGGCAGATACCAGCGCTCGACACGGCCGTGCACGGGGTCGAGCAGATGGCCCATCCAGTCGACGATCACCTGCGGGGTGAGTGCTTCGGCAATCCATGGCAGGTAATCGGGGTGGCGGGCGATCACGCCAATATTGCTGTGGTTGCCCTTGTCGCCGGAGCGCGCCACGGCCAGTTTCACCAACGGCACGCTGGCGTCGGCGCGGCCTTGGGGCTTGGGCGGATCGATGGACGCATCGGGCAGGCGCGGGGCGTCGGCAGGTGGCAGTGCGCAGGGGTGGCGTGCGCCCTGGAAGTTGATCACCCCGTCACAGGCCGTTTTATCGATCAGGAACGAAAACAGTCGGATCAACGGGTACACCATCGGCCGTCCGCCGACGATGCCGGTCAGGCCCGGTGCCATGCCGGTCGCGGCCTGGGCAATCTCGCGGGCGAACAGCACCAGTGCTTGTTTGTTGGGGTGGCGCACCGCCAGTTTCACCACCACTTCGCGACAGTCCTGGCGCCTGGCGTGGGCGCCGTAGGTGGCTTCGCTGCCGAGCAGTTCGATATTCACTTCGGTGTAAGGCGCCCAGCCGCGCTGGCTGAACAGCTCCGAGGTCTTGTTGATGATCGCCTGGCTGACCCGCTCGGCCTTGGCGACCGCATCGATGCCGGCGATCAGGCAACTGGCGGTGCAGCGAAAACCGTCCGGGTAAGTGGCGCTGACCTTGTATTGATCGGTGGGCGGCAAGCCCTTGGCGCCGTGCAGGCGTACCTGGTGTTTGTCTTGCTGCTGCAATTTGACCTGGCTGAAGTCGCAGATCACATCGGGCAACAGGTAGGCATGCGGGTCGCCGATTTCATACAGCAGTTGCTCGGCGACGCTGAGTTCGCTGATCAGCCCGCCTGTACCGTCGACCTTGTTGACGGTGAATTGGCCGTCGGCGCTGACGTCGACGATGGGAAAGCCGATGTGCTCGTAGTCCGGCACGTCGCGCCAATCGGTGAAGTTACCGCCGGTGCACTGCGCGCCGCATTCGATGATATGCCCGGCCAGTGCGGCCTGGGCGAGGCGGTCGTAATCCTGCCAGGACCAGTCGAATTCATGCACCAGCGCCGCGCTGACTACTGCGCTGTCCACCACGCGGCCGGTGATGACGATATCCGCGCCCAGCTTCAGCGCCTGGGTGATGCCCGGCGCGCCCAGGTAGGCGTTGGCGGACACGCACAGCGGCGGCAACGGCGCACCGTTGAACATGTCGGTGATGCCGTGCAGGTGTTTGAGCTGGGGTTGCAGGTCGTCGCCCAGCAGCACGGCGATTTTAAGGGAGATACCGGCCTTGTCGCAGGCGGCTTGCAGGGCGGCGGCGCAGGCCTGGGGGTTGATGCCACCGGCGTTGCTGATCACGCGAATGCCCTGGTGCTGGATATCCGCCAGCAGCGGCGTGAGCACGTCGACGAAATCCGTGGCGTAGCCGGCCTGGGGATCTTTCATCCGCGCACCGGCCAGGATCGACATCGTGACTTCCGCCAGGTAGTCGAACACCAGGTAATCCAGCTTGCCGCCTTGCACCAGTTGGGCGGCGGCGGTGCAGGTGTCGCCCCAGAAGGCGCTGGCACAGCCGATACGAACCGTCTTGCTCATGAGAAATCCTTCCTCGAATGGCTGGGGTCGAGACTACCAAGCAAGCGCTTGGTTTGTAAACTGCGGATACAAGATTCAGCCAAGCGCTTGCTTGGGTGGCCGCCACGGCCTAAATTGCGGGCCAAGACGTCCGTGGAAGTAGAGGAGAGAGGCATGGATGAGCACAAAGCCCTGCGGGTCATGCGCACCATGGTCGATGGCGGCCAATTGACCGACCCCGACAGCGCCCGGGGCAAGCTGCTGCAAACCGCGGCCCATCTGTTTCGCAACAAGGGCTTCGAACGTACCACCGTGCGCGACCTGGCCAGCGCCGTGGGCATCCAGTCCGGCAGCATCTTTCATCACTTCAAGAGCAAGGACGAGATCCTGCGGGCAGTGATGGAAGAAACCATCCACTACAACACGGCGATGATGCGCGCTTCGCTGGAAGAGGCGAGCAACGTGCGCGAACGCGTGCTGGCGCTGATCCGCTGCGAATTGCAGTCGATCATGGGCGGCAGCGGCGAGGCCATGGCGGTGCTGGTGTACGAGTGGCGGTCGTTGTCAGCCGAAGGCCAGGCCCAGGTGCTGGCCCTGCGCGACGTGTACGAGGCGCTCTGGCTGCAAGTGCTGGGGGAGGCCAAGGACGCGGGCTACATTCGTGGTGATGTATTCATCACCCGGCGTTTCCTCACCGGCGCGCTGTCCTGGACCACCACCTGGTTTCGCGCCGAGGGCAGCCTGACACTTGAGCAGTTGGCCGAAGAGGCCCTACTGATGGTTTTGAAGGCCGATTGAGGCGCAAGCTATTAATTTACCGCTGGAAAGTTGTCTCTCCAGACAAAAACGCCTAGCTTATCGCCATGAGCGTTTTTGAACGGTGTGTGCCTTGATGTTTTCGCCATGGCGGCTGGCTGCAGGACTTACCTTTTGGGCACTGGGCACCGCGTGGTGGATGCCAGCTTCGGCTGCGCAGTTGGTACGCATCGGCGCGGCGCATTTCCCACCCTACACCGTACGGCCGGAGCAGGGCGCCGACACCGGTTTGCTGCCGCAACTGGTCGAAGCCCTGAACGCCGCGCAAACCGATTACCAGTTTGTGTTGGTGCCCACCTCCATCCCCCGACGCTTTCGTGATTTCGAGCAGGGCCGTGTGGATATGGCGATCTTCGAAAATCCCGATTGGGGCTGGCAGAACATTCCCCACACCAGCGTCGACATGGGCCTGGAAGATGCGGAAATCTTCGTCGCCCAGCGTGAGCCCGGTCGTGACCAAAGTTATTTCTCCGACCTCAACGGCAAACGCCTGGCCGTGTTCAGCGGTTATCACTACGCCTTCGCCAACTTCAACCCCGACCCCAAGTACATGGCCGAGCACTTCAACGCCACGTTGACTTACTCCCATGACAGCAACCTGCTGATGGTCGCGCGCGGGCGTGCCGATATTGCCTTGGTGACGCGCTCGTACCTGAGTGATTTCATGGTGCGCAATGCGCAAATGGCGGGGCAGTTCCTGGTCTCGGAGCGCATTGACCAGGTCTATCACCACTTCGCATTGCTGCGCCCGAAGGCGCCGATCACGGGGGACGCGTTTGCCGCGTTGCTCAAGCGCTTGCGCGACGATGGCGAGATGCTGAAGATTTTCGAGCCGTATCGCATTGATGTGATGGCGGTGCCCTGAGGCACCACCGGTGCGGCATCACACCCTGCGCGCAAACGTATCGCTATGGCTGCCCGACACCTTGCGGCAGTGCACCAGCGCATCACGGATCATGAAGTTCACCAGGGTCGGCGACACGCCCAGCTCCTTGGCGATGTCCTTTTGCGGCACGCCGTGCAGGCGGTACATCTCGAACGCATAGCGGGTGCGCTGGGGCAACTCGGTCAGGGCGTCGGCGATGTTTTCCAGGGTGTTGAAGTTGATGTGCGAGGTTTCCGGTGAAGCGCCGTGAATAACCACATTCAAGCCTTCCTCTTCCGTCCCGGAGTATTTGAGCTCCAGGGCCTGCTTGCGGTAGTGATCGATCGCCAGGTTGCGCACGATCTGGAACAGATAACTCAATTGCGCCTTGAACGAAGACGTGATTGTCGGCGCCGATTGCAGCCGGAAGTAGGCGTCCTGCACCACGTCCTCGGCGCGGGAGCGGCAGCCGGTAATGCGTGCCGCGATCTTCACCAGAATCAGCCGATTATCGACGAATGCCTGGAGAAGCGGTGAGTCGCACCTGCCTGTGGATACTTGTTCCGTCATGGAAATCACCTTACTGCCAATAGGTTAGGGGAGGGCGTCCGTGCCGGGGCCTCCTACACATCGGGCAACAAATTATGCTGAATGATAATGATTGTCAAATGAGAAGGCGAACTAATCTTATGCTTTCTCGTTTGGTGTGAACCACGTCTCGCGCGTCCCTGGCGACTAATTATTTGCCGGTGCCGTCCGTTCTTCTGGGTGACAGGTCCGTTAGTAAAACGACCAAGGAGGAGGACGACATGGGTTTCTATCGTGCAAGCGGCGTGTATCGGTCTGGAGTCGTCGCCTGATGAGTACGCCGACTCGACTGCGCCTGTTCTGCCTGCCCTATTCGGGCGCCAGTGCCATGGTTTATGCGCGTTGGCGCCGGGCCCTGCCAGAGTGGTTGCAGGTCTGCCCGCTGGAATTGCCCGGCCGTGGCATGCGCATGGACGAGCCGTTGCAACGCGATATCAAGGCCTTGGCTGCGCAGCTCGCCGATGAAATCAGCCGCGACTTGAATGGCCCCTATGCCCTGTTCGGCCACAGCCTTGGCGGTCTGCTCGCCTTTGAGCTGGCGCACGCCTTGAACGCTCGCGGTGTGCCCGCGCCGCTCGCCTTGTTCGCCTCCGGCACGGCCGGGCCAGCCCGTCGTGATGTCAGCGAGTACGCCATCGAAAAGACCGACGAACAACTGATCGCCCGCCTGCGCGAACTGCAAGGCACCACCGAAGAAGCTCTGGCCAACCCCGAATTGATGCAGTTGATGCTGCCGATCCTGCGCGCCGATTTCCTGCTGTGCGGCAGTTTCACCTACGGCGAACGTGCACCGCTGGGCATGCCGATCCATGTGTTCGGCGGCAAGCAGGACAGTGTGCGCGCCGACCAGTTGCTCGACTGGCAACTCGACGCCGCCAGCGGCTTTTCCCTGGACATGTTCGACGGTCACCACTTCTTCCTCGTGCAACACGAAAGCGCGGTGCTGCGTTGCGTGCGGCGCTACGCCGACGAACACCTGGCCCGCTGGCGCAATGGCGCGGCGCGGCCACTCGCCGTCGGCTGAACAAACCCCCGAATTCTTGAATTTCCCGTAAGCCGATTTCAGGCAGGAACCCCATGATGGACGCCTTCGAACTTCCCCGCACCCTGGTCCAGTCCCTTCAACGTCGCGCCGCGCAGACCCCGGACCAGGTCGCCTTGCGCTTCCTCGCCGAATCCGCCGAGCACAGCGTTGTGCTCAGTTATCGCGACCTCGACCAGCGCGCCCGCACCATCGCCGCTGCCTTGCAGGCCAATGCCGAGCTGGGCGATCGTGCGGTGCTGTTGTTCCCCAGCGGCCCGGATTACGTCGCGGCGTTCTTTGGTTGCCTGTACGCGGGGGTGATCGCGGTGCCGGCTTATCCGCCGGAGTCCACCCGGCGCCATCATCAAGAGCGCCTGCTGTCGATCATCAGCGATGCCGAGCCGCGCCTGTTGCTGACCATCGCCAGTCTCGCCGATGGCCTGGCGCAGATCGAAAATGCACCGCCGGTATTAAGCGTCGATAGCCTGGAAGGTGTCGGCAATTGGGTCGGCCCTGACCTGCACCCGGACGATATCGCCTTCCTGCAATACACCTCCGGCTCCACTGCGCTGCCCAAGGGCGTGCAAGTCAGCCACGGCAACCTGGTGGCCAACGAAGTGCTGATCCGGCGCGGTTTCGGCATCGACCTCAACCCCGACGACGTGATCGTCAGCTGGCTGCCGCTGTACCACGACATGGGCCTGATCGGCGGCCTGTTGCAACCGATCTTCAGTGGCGTACCGTGCGTGCTGATGTCGCCGGCCTACTTTCTCGGCCGGCCGTTACGCTGGCTGGAAGCGATCAGCGAATACGGCGGAACCATCAGTGGCGGGCCGGATTTCGCCTATCGCCTGTGCAGTGAGCGGGTCAGTGAATCGGCCCTGGACCGCCTGGACCTGAGCAAATGGCGCGTGGCCTATTCCGGGTCCGAACCGATCCGCCTCGACACGCTGGAACGCTTCGCCGAAAAGTTCGCCACCTGTGGTTTCACCCCGAACAATTTCTTCGCCTCCTACGGCCTTGCCGAGGCGACCCTGTTCGTCGCCGGCGGTAGCCGTGGCCATGGCATTCCCGCGCTGCGCGTCGACGAACAGGCCCTGGCCGCCAACCGTGCCGAGCCAGGGCAGGGCAGTGCGATCATGAGTTGCGGCACCAGCCAACCCGAACACGCGGTGCTGATCGCCGATCCGCACAGCCTCACCGAACTGCCCGATAACCACGTCGGCGAACTCTGGGCCAGCGGGCCGAGTATCGCCCACGGCTACTGGCGCAACCCCGAGGCCACCGCCAAGACCTTCGTGCAACATGCCGGCCGTACCTGGCTGCGCACCGGCGACCTGGGTTTTATCCGTGACGGCGAGGTGTACATCACCGGCCGCCTCAAGGACCTGCTGATCGTGCGCGGCCACAACCTGTACCCGCAGGACATCGAGCAGACCGTCGAGCGCGAAGTGGAAGTGGTACGCAAAGGCCGGGTCGCCGCGTTCGCGGTGAATGATCAGGGCCTGGAAGGCATCGGCATTGCCGCCGAAATCAGCCGCAGCGTGCAGAAGATCCTGCCGCCCGATGCGCTGATCAAGGCGATCCGCCAGGCCGTCGCCGAGGCCTATCAAGAGGCGCCGAGCGTGGTGGTGTTGCTCAATCCCGGTGCCTTGCCGAAGACTTCCAGCGGCAAGGTGCAACGTGCGGCGTGTGCGCTTCGTCACAGGGACGGCAGCCTCGACAGCTATGCGCAGTTCCCCGATCTGCAAGCGCAGGTGAGCACCGGAGCGCTGGAGTCCGACCTGCAAAACCAGATCGCCGCGATCTGGTGCGAACAGTTGCAGGTCGCGACCGTTGCGGCCGATGACCACTTCTTCCTGCTCGGCGGCAACTCCATCACTGCCACCCAAGTGGTCGCGCGCCTGCGTGAAACCCTCGGCCTGGAGTTGAGCCTGCGCCTGCTGTTCGAAGCGCCGACCCTGCAAGGCTTTGCCGCGACTGTCGCGCAATTGCAGCAGGATGGCGGCGTCGCCCAAGGTGTAATCCACAAGCTGTCCCGTCAGGAGGAACTGCCCCAATCCCTGGCACAGAACCGCCTGTGGATCACTTGGCAACTGGACCCGCACAGCAGCGCCTACACCATCCCCGGAGCCCTGCGCCTGCGCGGCGAGTTGGACGAAGACGCGGTGCGCGCCAGCTTCCAGCAATTGATCCAGCGCCACGAAGCCCTGCGTACGCGCTTCTATGAGCGCGACGGCCAGGCTTTCCAGCGTGTCGACGCCAAAGCGGATTTCGAACTGCAAGTCATCGACCTCAGCGACCTGCCCGTTGCCGAGCGCGAAGCCCGTGCGCAACAGATCCGCGAAGACGAAGCGCGCACCCAGTTCGACCTGGAAAAAGGCCCGCTGCTGTGGGTGACCCTGGTGCGCCTCGACGATGAAGATCACCAACTGCTGGTGACGCTGCACCACATCATCGCCGACGGCTGGTCGCTCAACATTTTGATCGACGAATTCTCGCGCCTCTACGCCGCCGCAGCCCAAGGCCAGACCCTGGAACTGCCGCCCCTGGTCCTGCAATACGCCGACTACGGCAGTTGGCAGCGCCAATGGCTGGCCGAAGGTGAAGGCCAGCGCCAACTGGCGTACTGGAAAGCGCAGTTGGGTGAAGAGCATCCCACCCTCAGCCTGGCGACCGACCACCCGCGCTCGGTACACCACTGTCACAGTGCCTCACGCCACACCGTGCGGCTTGGCGCCAGCCTCAGCAAAGCGATTCGCCACGCCGCCCAGGCCAACGAGTCCACCCCATTCATGCTGCTGTTGGCGGCATTCCAAAGCCTGCTGCATCGCTACAGCGGCCAGCGCGATATCCGCATCGGCGTGCCCAACGCCAACCGCCCGCGCCAGGAAACCCAAGGCCTGGTCGGCTTCTTCATCAACACCCTCGTGTTGCGTGCCGAGCTAGATGGGCGCCTGCCGTTCAACGAGCTATTGGCCGCGACACGCCAAACGGCATTGGGCGCCCAAGCCCATCAGGACCTGCCCTTCGAGCAACTGTTGGAAGCTTTCCCGCAAGCCCGCGAACAGGGCCTGTTCCAGGTCATGTTCAACCACCAGCAACGCGACCTCAGCGCCTTGCGTCGCCTGCCGGGCATGCTCGCCGACGAGCTGCCGTGGCATAGCCGCGAAGTCAAGTTCGACCTGCAATTGCACACCGAAGAAGACCGCAACGGGCGCCTGAGCCTGTCGTTCGACTACGCCGATGAACTGTTCGAAAACGCGACCATCCAGCGCCTGGCCGAGCACTACATCAACCTGCTGCATGCCGTCTGCGAACAGCCTCGACAAGCCATCGGCGACCTCATGCTGATGCAGCACGACGAACAGGCGCCATACAGCGAAGCCCCTTGCGCGCCCGCCCAACAGTGGCTGCCCGATCTGCTCAACCAGCAGACCTCGGACAGCACCGCGCTGGTCTGGGACGGCGGCAGCCTGACCTTCGCCCAATTGCACACCCAGGCCAACCGCCTGGCCCACTACCTGCGCGATAAAGGCGTGGGTCCGGACGTGTGCGTGGCCATCGCCGCCGAGCGTTCGCCGCAACTGCTGATCGGCCTGCTGGCGATCATCAAGGCCGGTGGCGCCTACGTCCCCCTGGACCCGGATTACCCCGCCGAACGCCTGGCCTACATGCTCAAGGACAGCGGCGTCCACCTGCTGCTGACCCAGACTGCATTGCTGGAGCGGGTGCCGAGCGCTGACGGCGTGTGCGTGATTGCGATGGACAGCCTGCACCTCGACAGCTGGCCCACCCAGCCGCCCGGCCTGCACCTGCACGGCGATAACCTCGCCTACGTGATCTACACCTCCGGTTCCACCGGTCAGCCCAAGGGTGTGGGCAATACCCATGCGGCGCTCGCCGAGCGCTTGCAGTGGATGCAGGCCACTTATCAACTCGACGCCACCGATGTACTGATGCAAAAGGCGCCGATCAGTTTCGACGTGTCAGTGTGGGAATGTTTCTGGCCGCTGATCAGCGGTTGCCGCCTGGTGCTGGCCGGCCCCGGTGAGCATCGCGATCCGCATCGCATCGCGCAGTTGGTGCAGGAGCATGGCGTGACCACGCTGCACTTTGTGCCGCCGCTGTTGCAGCTGTTTATCGATGAGCCGCAGGTGGCCGAATGCACCAGCCTGCGCCGCCTGTTCTCGGGTGGTGAAGCCTTGCCCGCCGAGCTGCGCAACCGCGTGCTGGCACAGTTGCCAGCGGTGCAATTGCACAACCGTTATGGCCCCACCGAAACCGCGATCAACGTGACCCACTGGCACTGCCACGCCGAAGACGGCGAGCGCTCGCCGATTGGCCGTCCGCTGGGCAATGTGATCTGCCGCGTGCTGGACGAGCAGCTCAACCCGGTGCCACTGGGCGTGCCGGGTGAGCTGTGCATCGGCGGGATTGGCCTGGCGCGGGGTTACCTCGGTCGCCCTGGGTTGACCGCTGAACGCTTTGTTGCCGACCACCAAGGCACACGCCTGTATCGCACCGGCGACCGTGCCCGGTGGAACGCCGACGGTGTGCTCGAGTACTTTGGCCGTCTCGATCAGCAGGTCAAGCTGCGCGGCTTCCGCGTGGAACCGGAGGAAATCGAAGCGCGCCTGCTCGCCCTGGACGGCATCGCCCAGGCCGTGGTGCTGGTGCGTGACGCCCAGTTGCTCGGTTACTACACCGCCCATGCCGAACTGGACGAACAGCAGGTCAGGACCGCCCTGGCCGCCGAACTGCCGGAGTACATGGTGCCCGCGCTGTTGATGCGCCTGGACGCCATGCCGTTGAGCCCCAGTGGCAAGTTGGACCGCCGCGCATTGCCGGAGCCGGTGTGGCAAACCCGTGAGCACGTCGAACCCGAAACGCCGTTGCAACAGCAGATCGCTGCAATCTGGCGCGAGGTCCTCGGGCTGCCGACAATCGGCCTGCATGATGACTTCTTCGCCCTGGGCGGTCACTCCCTGCTGGCTACGCAAATCATCTCCCGCACCCGCCAGGCCTGTGATGTCGAGCTGCCGTTGCGCACCTTGTTCGAAGCCAGCGAGTTGGGCGCTTTCGCCGAACAGATCGGGCTGATCCAGGCCTCGGGCCAACGCAACCAACAAACCGCCATCGCCAAGGTCGACCGTAGCCGGCCGGTGCCGTTGTCCTATTCCCAGCAGCGCATGTGGTTCCTCTGGCAGATGGAACCGGACAGCCCGGCCTACAACGTCGGTGGCATGGCGCGCCTGCGTGGCGTGCTGGATGTGGGGCGTTTCGAGGCGGCGTTGCAAGCGCTGATCATGCGTCATGAAACCCTGCGCACCACCTTCCCGAGCGTCGACGGTGTGGCCTGTCAGAAGGTCTCGGCACAGACCGGCTTGCGCATGGACTGGCAGGACTTCTCCGCGCTGGCCGAACCCGAACGCCAGCAACGCTTGCAGCAACTGGCCGATCACGAGGCGCATACGCCGTTCAACCTGGAAACCGGGCCGTTGCTGCGCGCCTGCCTGGTCAAGGCCGCCGAGCGTGAGCATTACCTGGTGCTGACCTTGCACCATATCGTCACCGAAGGCTGGGCCATGGACATCTTTGCCCGTGAACTCAGCGCGTTGTACGAAGCCTTTATCGACGAACGCCTGTCGCCGCTGGCGCCGTTGCCGGTGCAATACCTGGACTACAGCGTGTGGCAGCGCCAGTGGATGGAAGCGGGTGAACGTCAGCGCCAGTTGGATTACTGGACTCGGCAACTGGGCACCGAACATCCGCTGCTCGAACTGCCTGGCGACCGCCCACGCCCACCGGTGCAAAGCCATCGGGGCGAGTTGTACCGCTTCGATTTGAGCGATGACCTCGCCGCCCGCGTGCGTGCCTTCAACGCCGAACACGGCCTGACCCTGTTCATGACCATGACCGCCACCCTGGCCGTGTTGCTCTACCGCTACAGCGGCCAGACCGACCTGCGCATCGGTGCGCCCGTGGCCAACCGTATTCGCCCGGAAAGCGAAGGGCTGATCGGCGCGTTCCTCAATACCCAGGTGCTGCGTTGCCAGCTCAACGGGCAGATGAACGTGGCTGAGCTGTTCGACCAGGTGCGCCACACCGTGATCGAAGGCCAGTCCCATCAGGACTTGCCCTTCGACCACTTGGTGGAAGCCCTGCAACCGCCGCGCAGCGCGGCCTACAACCCGCTGTTCCAGGTGATGTGCAACGTGCAGCGCTGGGAATTCCAGCAGAGCCGCCAACTGGCTGGCATGACCGTCGAGTACCTGGCCAACGATGCCCGCGCGACCAAGTTCGACCTCAACCTGGAAGTCACCGACCTCGACCATCGCCTGGGTTGCTGCCTGACCTACAGCACCGATTTGTTTGATGAGCCACGCATCGCCCGCATGGCCGAGCATTGGCGCAACCTGTTGGAAGCGTTGATCGCCAATCCCGAGCAGCGTCTGAGCGAATTGCCGTTGCTCAGTGCTACGGAACAGCGCGCGCTACAGGACAGCCTGGGCGTCGAAGCCGGTGAACATCGCCTTGATCAGTGCATTCACACGCTGTTCAGCCAGCAGGCGAAAGCCCGTGGCGATGCGCCCGCGCTGACCTTCGCCGGCGTTACCCTCAGCTACCGCGAACTGGACGCCCGCGCCAATCGCCTGGCCTGGATGCTGCGCGAGCGTGGCGTCGGCCCGCAGGTGCGGGTCGGCCTGGCGTTGCCGCGTTCGCTGGAAATGGTCATCGGCCTGCTGGCGATCCTCAAGGCCGGCGGCGCCTACGTGCCGCTGGACCCGGAATACCCGCTGGACCGCCTGCACTACATGATCGAAGACAGCGGCATCGGCCTGCTGCTCAGCGATGCGGCGATGTTCGAAGCCCTTGGCGAATTGCCGGCGAGCGTGGCGTGCTGGTGCCTGGAAGATGATTTGCCGGTACTCGCCAACTACCCAGCCGATGAGCTGCCGTTTATCAGCCTGCCGCAACACCAGGCGTACTTGATCTACACCTCCGGCTCCACCGGCAAGCCCAAGGGCGTGGTGGTGGCCCACGGTGAAATTGCCATGCATTGCGCGGCGGTGATCGAGCGGTTTGGCATGCGCCCGGACGATTGCGAGCTGCACTTCTATTCGATCAACTTTGACGCCGCCACTGAGCGCCTGCTGGTGCCGTTGCTCAGCGGTGCGCAGGTGGTGTTGCGTGCCCAGGGCCAGTGGGATGCCGAGGCAATCTGCGGATTGATCCGCACCCATGGCATCAATATCCTGGGCTTCACCCCGAGCTACGGCAGCCAGTTGGCGCAGTGGTTGGCGACTCAGCAGCAGACCTTGCCGGTGCGCATGTGCATCACCGGCGGCGAAGCCCTGACCGGCGAACACTTGCAGCGCATTCGCGCGGCGTTCCAGCCGCAGGTGTTCTTCAACGCCTATGGCCCGACTGAAACCGTGGTGATGCCGCTGGCCAGCCTTGCACCGAAGCAGTTGGAGGAGGGCGCCGCCAGCGTGCCGATCGGCAGCATCATCGGCGACCGTGTGGCGTACATTCTCGATGCCGACCTGGCCCTGGTGCCGCAAGGGGCGACCGGCGAGTTGTATGTCGGTGGTGCGGGCCTGGCGCAGGGTTATCACGAGCGTCCGGGCATGACCGCCGAACGGTTCGTGGCCGATCCCTTTGCGCGTAACGGCGGGCGCCTTTACCGCACCGGCGACCTGGTGCGCCAACGCGCCGATGGCCTGGTGGAGTACCTGGGACGGATCGACCATCAGGTGAAGGTTCGCGGTTTCCGTATTGAATTGGGCGAAATCGAAACCCGCCTGCTGGAGCACGAGTCCGTGCGTGAAGCAGTGGTGCTGGCGCTGGATTCGCCGAGTGGCAAACAGCTGGTGGCTTACCTGGTCAGCGATGTCGAGCACCACGCATTGCGCGATGCGCTCAAGGCGCACCTCAAGGCGCAACTGCCGGACTACATGGTGCCCGCGCACCTGATCGTGCTTGACAGCATGCCGTTGACCGCCAACGGCAAACTCGACCGTCGTGCGTTACCGCAGCCGGATCCCGAGGCGAATCGCCAGACCTATGTTGCGCCACGCAACGAGCTTGAACAGACGTTGGCAGCGATCTGGTGCGCCGTGCTGAATGTGCAGCAAGTCGGCCTGGACGATAACTTCTTTGAACTGGGCGGTGATTCGATCCTGTCGATCCAGGTGGTCAGCCGTGCGCGGCAGGCCGGGATTCATTTCAGCCCTCGCGACCTGTTCCAGCACCAGACCGTGCAAACCCTGGCCGCCGTGGCCACGCGCTCCGAGCTCATCTGCGCCGAGCAAGGCGTGCTCACCGGCCGCTCGGGCCTTACCCCGATCCAGCACTGGTTCTTCGACACCGAGATCCCGAACCGTCAACACTGGAACCAGGCGCTGGTCCTCAAACCCTTGCAACTGCTGGACCCTCATCGCCTGGAGCAAGCGCTGCTGGCGGTGCTGGAACACCACGATGCGCTGCGCCTGAGCTTTTCCCAGCGCGATGCACAGTGGCACGCCGAGCATCTGGCCGTGCCGGAAGGTGGCGTGCTGATGCAGGCGCAAGTGCGTGATATGGCGCAGTGCACCGCGCTGTTCACCGACACCCAGCGCAGCCTCGACCTGCAACACGGCCCGCTGCTGCGCGCCTTGCTGGTGGACGGCCCCCAAGGGCAACAACGCCTGCTGATCGCGATCCATCACCTGGTGGTGGATGGCGTGTCCTGGCGCATCCTGCTCGAAGACCTGCAAACGGTCTACCGCCAACTGAGCGACGGCCGCTCCGTCAGCCTGCCGGCCAAGACCAGCGCGCTGCGTGACTGGTCTGCGCGTTTGCAGGCGTATGCCGGCAACGAATCCCTGCGCGAAGAATTGAGCCTCTGGCAGGCCCGATTGGCCGGACCGGAAGTGGGGTTGCCGGTGTCTCGCCCGCACGGTTCACGGCGCAATCGCGATGCCGACACCGTCAGCGTGCGCCTGGATGCCGAACACACCCGTCAGTTGCTGCAACAGGCGCCAAGTGCCTACCGCACCCAGGTCAACGACCTGTTGCTGACCGCCCTGGCCCGTGTGCTGTGTCGTTGGACTGGTCATGCTTCGGCACTGATCCAACTGGAAGGCCACGGCCGTGAAACCCTGTTCGATGATATCGACCTGACCCGCAGCGTCGGCTGGTTCACCAGTGCCTACCCGCTGCGCCTGACCCCGCACGCCGGGCAGGGCGATTCGATCAAGGCGATCAAGGAACAACTGCGCGGCGTGCCGCATAAGGGCCTGGGTTATGGCGTGTTGCGCTACCTGGCCGATGATCTGTGCAAACACAGCGTGGCTGCCTTGCACGGCGCGCAGATCACCTTCAACTACCTGGGGCAGTTCGACCAGAGCTTCGGCGCCGATGCGCTGTTCCACCCGCTGGACGAGTCCGCCGGCCTGGCCCATGACCCGGACGCGCCGCTGCCCAACGAGTTGAGCGTCGACAGCCAGGTGTACGGCGGTGAACTGGTGCTGCGCTGGACCTTCAGCCGCCAACGCCATGATCGACAGAGCATCCGTGAACTGGCAGATGCCTATCTCGCTGAGCTGCAAAGCCTGGTCGCGCATTGCCTGCAGGACGACGCCGGTGGCCTCACGCCGTCCGACTTCCCGCTGGCGCACCTGACCCAGGCGCAACTCGACAGCTTGCCGGTGCCGGCCAGCGTCATCGAAGACGTCTACCCGCTGACGCCGATGCAGGAAGGCCTGTTGCTGCATACCCTGCTGGAGCCGGGCACCGGCCTCTACTACATGCAGGACCGCTACCGCATCAACAGCGCCCTCGACCCCGAGCGTTTCGCCCAGGCCTGGCAGGCGGTGATCGCTCGCCACGAAGCCCTGCGTGCGTCGTTCTGCTGGAACATCGGCGAAGACATGCTGCAAGTGATCCACACACCGGGCAGCACGCCGATTGAGTACCTGGACTGGAGCAACGACCCGGAAAGCGAACAGGAACCGCGCCTGCAAGCACTGCTCAAGCAGGAGCGCGAGGCCGGTTTCGATCTGCTCAACCAGGCGCCCTTCCACCTGCGGCTGATCCGCGTCGGCGCCGAGCGCTACTGGTTCATGATGAGCAACCACCACATCCTCATCGATGCGTGGTGCCGTTCGTTGCTGATGAATGATTTCTTCGAAATCTACATGGCCCTGGGCGAAGGCCGCGCCCCGCAACTGGCCACGCCGCCGCGTTATCGCGATTACATCGCCTGGCTGCAACGCCAGAACCTGAGCGAAGCACGCCAGTGGTGGCAGCGGAACCTGCAAGGCTTCGAGCGCACCACACCAATCCCGAGTGACCGGCCGTTCCTGCGTGACCACGCCGGCCACGGTGGCATGGTGGTGGGCGACTGTTACACCCGCCTCGACGCTCGCGACGGTGCGCAGTTGCGCGAACTGGCCCAGGCTCATCAACTGACCGTCAACACCTTCGCCCAGGCGGCATGGGCGCTGGTGCTGCGCCGGCTGAGCGGTGATCGTGATGTGTTGTTCGGCGTCACCGTGGCTGGACGCCCGGTGGAAATGCCCGAGATGCAACGCACCGTTGGCCTGTTCATCAACAGCATCGCGCTGCGGGTGAAGCTGCCCGAGGACGACCAGCGTTGCAGCGTGCGCCAGTGGCTGAGCGGTTTGCTCGACAGCAATATGCAACTGCGCGAGTACGAATACCTGCCGCTGGTGACGATCCAGGAACTCAGCGAACTGCCCAAGGGCCAGCCGCTGTTCGACAGCCTGTTCGTGTTCGAAAACGCCCCGGTGGAAGTCTCGGTGCTGGACCGTGCGCAAAGCCTGAATGCCACCTCGGACTCCGGCCGCACCCACACCAACTTCCCGCTGACGGCCGTGTGCTATCCGGGCGATGACCTGGGGCTGCACCTGTCCTATGACCAGCGCTATTTCGACGAAACCACCGTGCAAGGCATGCTCGGTGAGTTCAAGCGCCTGCTGCTGGCGCTGGTGCAGGGCTTCCATGGCGACATGGCCGACCTGCCGCTGATTGGCGAGCAGGAGCGTGAGTTCCTGGTGGAGGGTTGTAACCAGAGCGAGCATGCCTACCCGCTTGAGCGCAGCTATATCGAGTTATTCGAAGAACAGGTGGCCGCGCATCCGCAGCGCATCGCCGCCAGTTGCCTCGACCTGCAATGGACTTATGAAGAGCTGAACCGGCGCAGTAACGGACTGGGTCATGCGCTGATTGAAGCCGGCGTGGGCCTCGATCAACCGGTGGCGTTGCTGGCCGAACGCAACCTCAACCTGCTGGGCATGATCATCGGCAGCTTCAAGGCCGGTGCCGGTTACCTGCCGCTGGACCCCGGCCTGCCGAGCCAGCGTCTGCGCAGCATCATCGACCTGAGCCGCACGCCGCTGCTGGTGTGCACCGAGGTGTGCCGCGAGCAGGCCATCGAGTTGCTGGACGGCTTCGACTGCCAACTGTTGGTGTGGGAAGAGATACCGGCACGTGGCGAAAACCCCGGGATCTACAGTGGCCCGGACAACCTCGCCTATGTCATCTACACCTCGGGCTCCACCGGCCTGCCCAAGGGCGTGATGGTGGAGCAGCGCGGCATGCTCAATAACCAGTTGAGCAAGGTGCCGTACCTGGCCTTGAGTGACGCGGATGTGATCGCGCAGACCGCGTCGCAGAGCTTCGATATTTCCGTGTGGCAGTTCCTTGCCGCGCCGCTGTTTGGCGCACGGGTGGATATCGTGCCGAACACTATCGCGCATGATCCCCAAGGTCTGCTGGAACACGTTCAGACCCTAGGAATCACCGTGCTGGAAAGCGTGCCATCACTGATCCAGGGCATGCTGGCTCAGGACCGTATAGGGTTGGACGGCCTACGCTGGATGCTGCCAACCGGCGAAGCGATGCCACCGGAGCTGGCGCACCAGTGGTTGCTGCGTTATCCAGAGATTGGTTTGGTGAACGCCTATGGCCCGGCGGAATGTTCGGACGATGTGGCCTTCTACCGTGTCGACCTGGCGTCGACCCGTGGCACTTACCTGCCGATTGGTACACCGACCGACAACAACCGTTTGTACCTGTTGGATGGTGCGCTGGAGCTGGTGCCCCAGGGTGCTGTGGGTGAGTTGTGCGTCGCCGGCACCGGCGTAGGTCGCGGTTACGTCAGTGACTCGCTGCGCACCGCCCCGGTGTTTGTGCCGAACCCGTTCGGTGCGCCGGGCGAGCGCCTGTACCGCACGGGCGACCTGGCGCGCCGTCGCAGTGACGGCGTGCTGGAGTATGTCGGGCGTGTCGATCATCAAGTGAAGATTCGCGGCTACCGCATCGAACTGGGTGAAATCGAAGCGCGCCTGCACGAACAGCCGGAAGTGCGCGACGCGGCGGTGGGCGTGCAGGAGGGCGTCAACGGCAAGCACCTGGTTGGCTACCTGGTGGCGGCGGATGCAGTGCTTAACCCAGGCGAACGCCTGGACCGCATCAAGCAACGCCTGCGCGCCGAACTGCCGGAATACATGGTGCCGCTGCACTGGCTGTGGCTTGACCGCCTGCCGCTCAACGCCAACGGCAAACTCGACCGCAAGGCCCTGCCGGCCCTGGAGATCGGCCAGTTGCACAGCCAGGACTACTTGGCGCCGCGCAACGAACTGGAAACCACCTTGGCTGATATCTGGGCCGAAGTACTGAACGTTGAGCGGGTAGGGGTAGAGGACAACTTCTTCGAACTGGGCGGGCATTCGTTGCTGGCCACGCAGATTGCCTCGCGGGTGCAGAAGACCTTGCAGCGGGATGTGCCGCTGCGGGCGATGTTCGAGTGCAGCACGGTGGCGGAGTTGGCTGAGTATATCGAGGGGCTGGCGGCCAATCAGATCAGTGCCGAGAAGGTGGATCGGTTGAGTGATTTGATGGCGGAGTTGGAAGGGCTTTAATCTTCTTTGTCTGTCAGGGCCTCACCGGGGGCAAGCCTCTCTCCACACTTGGAATGCATTTCAAATGTGGGAGGGGGCTTGCCCCCGATGGCGTCAGTCAAGGCGCCGCCTATTTCGGCCCAAGAATCTTCACCAGCTTCTCCGGCGACGGCGCCCCTTGCTGCTGCTGCAACCCGCCCTTGTCATCCAGATAGAAAATCGCCGGCGTCGCCGACAGCTCCAGCTCATCCATCAACTTCATATTCCCATCAAGCTTGGCCTCGATATCCGCCGGAATCTTGGCCAGCGCCTGCAACTTGCTGCCTTTACCGGCGGCCTCATGTTCTTCCAACGCTTTCTGCGGGTCTTTGGCGGCAAACAGCGCGGCGGATTTGCCTGGGCTGTCTTCGCGGATAATACCGACCATGATATGGCGCAGCTGCACTTTGCCGGCCTTCACCCATGGCCGCGCCTGTTCCCAGAACATGTTGCAGTAGGGGCAGTTGGGGTCGCTGAACAGGTAGACGATGCGTGGCGCCTTGACGTCGCCATCCTGGATCCAGCTGCTTTTTTCCATCTTGGCCCAGACTTCCTTGGCCATTGGTGCGTACACCAATTTCTCCAGCGGTGCGCTGCTCAGGTCGTTGCCTTGGGCATCGTACAGGTTGCCGGCGATCACGCTTTTGCCGTCGGCGGTCAGGTACAGGGCCATGCCACGGTTCTGGTAGCGGGCGGCGTAGCCGGTGAGGCCGCTGGGGGCGTCGAATTTGCCGAGGATTTTGGCGCCCTTGGCTTCAATCTGTTTGATCGGTGCCGGCCAGTCTTCGGCCTGGGCCAGGGTGGCCGCGAGCGTCAGCGGCAGCAGGGTCAGCAGGTGGCGGAGGCTTGGCATGTCGGTTTCCTTTGAGGGACGGTGTCGAAGGGTTCCATGGCGCGGGCCAGGCTGGCCTGGGACAACTCGCCGAGGTGGCTGTTGAGCAGGCGGCCTTCGGCGCTATAGAACAATGTGGTGGGCAGGGCCATGGAACCCACGGCCTGGCCGAGGCGGCCACTGGCGTCGAACAGCACGTTGTCGAGGGTCAGGCCTTGAGTCGCAAGAAAGGTACTGACGCTCTGCATGCTTTCGGCCTGGTTGACGAACAGGAAGGTCACATCAGGACGTTGGTGCTGGGCGCGCTCCAATACCGGCATTTCGCGCCGGCACGGTGGGCACCAGGTGGCCCACAGGTTGATCACCAGCGGGCCGCCCTTGTAGTCGGCCAGTTGCACCACTTCGCCATTGGCATTGCGCAGGGTGATCTGCGGCAGTTGCGAGCCCTTGTCGTACAGGCTCAGGGACAGGCTGGTCATGCCCCAGAACACCAGGCCGGTGATCACCCCGGCACTCAGCGGCTTGCGCAGGGCCGGGCGCCGCCAGCCATAGGCCAGTGCACCAAGGACCAGGGCGATCACGCCGGGCCAGGCGAGGAAGCCGCCGTCGCGCAGGTCGACCATCTGCACCCAGTCGTTGCGGTAGTCGCTCCAGTACATCAGCACAAAGCTGACGCGGGCAGCGAGCATGCCCAGCAGGAACAGGCTGAACAGCACTGATTCCGGGTTTTCACCACCACGCTTGGCCACACGCCAGCCCACCAGGGTGGCGAGAATCAGCGCACTGATCAGCAGGATGTGATTCAGGGCGATGGCGAAGGTGCCGATGGTCAGGGTCAGCATCAGAGTGCATCTCGGGTTTGCGTCCAGCGTTGCAGGAAAGCGGCGGCATCCACTTCGCCGGTGATGCGTTGGGCGCGGCGCTCTTCACCGTCCGGGCCGATCCACACGAAGCTCGGTGGGCCAGGGACTTTGTAGCGACCGAGCAGCGCGCGGCTGGCGGCGTTGTCGGCGGTGACGTCCAGGCGCAGCAGGCGTACGTCTTTGAGCGCCTGCATGACGTCGGGTTTGCCGAACACCTGTTTTTCCATGATCTTGCACGACACGCACCAGTCGGCGTAATAGTCGACCAACACCCATTGGCCTTGGGCCTTGGCGCTGTCGAGCTGGCTTTGCAGCACGGCCGGGTCGCTGATGGTCATGAAGGCGTCGTGGGCGGATGCCGCGCCGGCGCCTCGTGAGCCGCTGTAGACCTTCAACGGTTGCCACAGGTCGTCGCTGCCGCCGGCTGCGCCCACCACCAGCACCGCGCCCCACAGGCCCAGTACCAGGGAGCCCGCGCCAAATACCTTGGCGGCCAGGCCGTATTCGCGGGCCAGGGTCCAGCCACAGTAGGCCATGACCAGCGCGAGTACGCCCCACAGGCCGATCCACAGGTTTTCGCCGACCACCGGGCGGATCATCAGCACGGCGGTGCCGAGGAACAGGAAGCCGAAGACGCCCTTGAGCACGTTCATCCAGGTGCCCGGCTTGGGCAGGAAGCGGTTGCCCACGGTCACCAGCAGCAACAGCGGAATGCCGATGCCGATGCCCATGGCGAACAGGATCAGGCCGCCGTGCAGCGCATTGCCGCTCTGGGCGATGTACAGCAGGGCACCGGCCAGGGGCGCGGTCATGCACGGACCCACCAGCAGGCCGGACAGCGCACCGAGAATCCCTGCGCCCACCAGGCTGCCGCCGCTTTGCTGGCGGCTGACGTTGTCCAGGCGGTCGCGCAGGAACGCCGGCAATTGCAGTTCAAAGAAGCCGAACATCGGCAAGGCGAGGATCACGAACAGCGCAGCGAAGCTGCCGAGGATCCATGGGGTTTGCAGGAGCGCGGCGAGGTTGGCGCCAAGCAAGGCAGCCAATACGCCGAGCGCGGCATACACCAGCGCCATGCACACCACATAGCTGCTGGCCAGGGCAAACCCGCGACGCGGGCTGGCACCACTGCCCACCACCAGGCCGGCGAGAATCGGCAGCATCGGCAATGAACACGGTGCAAAGGCCAACAGCAGTCCCAAGCCAAAGAATATCAACAGGCTCCAACCCAGGCTTCGTTGTTGCAAACCGCTGGCCAGGCTCTGGTCCTGGGCTTGTGCGGTGGCGGCGACGGCCGGTTTGCCACCCAGATCCACGGTGATCGACTGCGGCGGATAACACAGACCCGCATCGGCACAGCCCTGCCAGCCCAGCTTGACCTGGCCGGTGGCGCCGGCGGGAATCTTCACTTCCAGGCCTTGGCGATAGACCTCCTGGTCGCCGAAGAACTCATCGCTGTGATCCTCGCCTTTGGGCAGCACGGGTTTTTCGGCCAGGCCGTCGAACTTCATGCGCTGCTTGTACAGGTAGTAACCGTCGGCAATCTGCCAATACAGCTGCATCTCGCCACTTTCAAGACGTTCGGAGGTAAAGGTGAAGGCCTTGCCCACCGGGAGGAAATCGGGTTTGGTCTCAAACGGGTTGCCCGGCGCGGCCTGGGCCAGCCCCGCGAACAACACCAGCAGAAAGGTAAACAGATGCCGCATGGTCAAGCCTTAGTTCGATGCAAGTAGGCACACAATGTGTGGCGTTGATTAACCGATGATTAACCACGGCTATTCTAGATTGAGTGTGGGGTGATTAGCGGCATAATCTGCGCTTAATCCGCTGCCCCTTTAATCTCCCCATCTTTCATGAAGGGTTCACCATGCACGTACTGGTCTGTGAAGACGACAAACTGATCGCCAGCGGCATTGTGGCCGGCCTCACCGCCCAGGGTTTCACCGTTGAACACGTGGCCACGGCGGGCGCCGCACGCGCGATGCTCAAGGCGGCGACGTTCGACATCATGGTGCTCGACCTGGGCCTGCCGGACGAAGACGGGCTCAAGTTGTTGCAGCAACAGCGCAGCCAGGGCCTGGAGATTCCGGTGCTGATCCTCACCGCGCGGGACTCGGTGACCAATCGCGTCGACGGCCTGCAAGCCGGCGCCGATGACTACCTGCTCAAACCCTTCGACCTGCGCGAACTCGCCGCGCGCCTGCAAACCCTGCTGCGACGGGTGGCAGGGCGCAGTGTCAACCTGATCGAGCATGGCCGCCTGGCCTACGACCCCAGCAGCCGCGAAACCTTTCTGGGCGGCGAGCCGGTTGACCTGTCGCGTCGCGAGCAGGCGCTGTTGCAAGCCCTGCTGCACAACAAAGGCCGGGTGCTGTCCAGCGAACAGCTCAAGGACAGCGTCTACGGCTTCAACGACGAACTGGAAAGCAACGCGCTCAACGTGCATATCCACCACCTGCGGCGCAAATTGGGCAACGGCATTGTCGAGACCGTGCGCGGTCTCGGCTACCGCCTGGGCCCAGCCGATGGGGGCGAGGACGCATCGTGAAAAGCCTGCGCCTGCGCCTGACGTTCAAGCTCGGCGCCGCCTTTGTGCTGATCTGGGCCCTGGCGGCGGCCTGGATGCTCAACGACCTGCGCAACCAGATGATGTTTTCCCTCGACCAGCGCCTGGTCGCGTCGGCACGCATGGTGGCAGGGCTGACCGAGCAGATGCCGGGTCTGGCCAGCGTCAGCGGCGGCGCGCATTTCAGCGCTGAACAATTGAATGTGCCCGGCGGCATGGCCTGCCAGGTCAGTTCCCTGCGCGGGGAAATCCTGGCGCGCAGCCACACCACGCCGGATGAGGGGCTGGAGTCGCGCAAGAGCGGGTTTCGCGACCAGGTCGTCGATGGCGTGGGCTGGCGCAGTTTCACCCTGTCCCGTGGCGACCTGCTGATCACCACGGCCGACCGGCAAGTGGAACGTGAGGCGCTGAACCTGTCGATCCTGCTGGCGGCGTCGGTGCCGGTGGGCGTGGCGATGCTCGGCTGCCTGTGCCTGTTGTGGCTGGGCATCGGCCAGAGCCTGCTGCCGCTCAACCGCATGCGTGACGCCTTGATGCGCCGCAGTGCCGATTCCCTTGAACCGTTGCAGATCCACCCGTTGCCCAGCGAACTCGAGCCACTGCTGGACACCCAGAACCAGCTGTTGCAACGCATTGCCAAGACCATCGAGCGCGAGCGCCGCCTCACCGGTGACGCGGCCCACGAACTGCGCAGCCCGCTCACCGCGATCAAGACCCACCTGCAAGTGGCGCGCATGACCGAAGGTGCGGCCCGCGACCAGTCCCTGGCCCATGCCGAGGAGGGCGCCGACCGCCTGCATCGGACCCTGGAGCAATTGCTGTTGCTGGCACGGGTGGAGGGTAACCTGTCGTTTGACGATGGCATGCACTCCAGCGCCGAAGAAGTAGCGCGCCTGGCGATCCAGGATGCCAATGCCGGTGACAATTCGCGCATCGACCTGATCCTGCCGGACGACCTTTCGGCCACCCCGGTGGAGATGCCGGTGGGCCTGGCGGTCGCCGCCTTGCGTAACCTGCTGGACAACGCGTTGCGCCACACGCCGACCGATACCCGGGTGGAGCTCAGCGTATTCACCGCCGCCGATAATGTGGTGTTCCGCGTGCGTGACCACGGCAAGCAGATTGCCCCCGAGGACCTGCAATACCTGACCCAACGCTTCTGGCGCAACGGTAACAGCGAAGGCTGTGGCCTGGGCCTGGCGATCGTGCAAGCGATCGTGCAGCGCTGTTCCTGCTCGTTGAAGTTCGACAGCGGGCCGGACGGCCTGCGCGTTGACCTGGGTATGCCACTGCGCTGCTGATCACTTTTCTTTCAAGTGCCAAATAGCTACCGCCCTCATGAAGTTGAAGCCTTCAGGATGGCGGTAATTTTTTGCGCTTGAACGGGCTGAATGACTCGGCCTGTATTGAAAAAGGACGGTTCTCATGTTGGTCATCGATACCAGTTTCCCTGCCAGAGGCTTCAACGAACGCAACGGCGAGCCCGTGCGGCAGGTGATCCTGCATTACACCGCAGCGCCTTTTGGTGCCTCCCTGCGCACCCTGACTCAGGATGGGGTGAGTGCACACTACTTGCTGCCCGACCCTGATGAGCCCGACTATCGCGCGGCGGGCTATGAAGAGCTGCGTGTCTTCCGGTTGGTGGAGGAAGACCAGCGCGCCTGGCACGCCGGGGTGAGCCATTGGGCGGGGCGCGACAACCTCAACAGCCGCTCGATTGGCATCGAGATCGTCAACCAGGCGCGGGATGACGGCGGTGTGTTCAGCTTTCCGGCCTATGCGCCGGAACAGACCGACGTGTTGATTGCACTGGTTCGCGACATTCTTGAGCGATACCCGCAGATCGGGCCCACCGACATCCTCGGGCATGCGGACGTGGCGTTCGGTCGCAAGAGTGATCCGGGGCCGCGCCTGCCGTGGCGGTGTCTGCATGAAGCAGGGGTGGGGGCCTGGTTTGATGAGGCGACACGGGCGATGTATCAGCGCCGGTTTTGCCTGGGCCTGCCGCCGGAGGTCGAGGTAGAGCGGGCGTTTCAACGCTATGGCTATGCGCCGGCGAAGAACCGGCAAGGGTTTGAACAGAGGACGCGGGCGTTTCAGATGCACTTTCGGGCGCGGGATTACTGCGGGTTCCTGGATGCGGAGACCTGCGCGATTTTGTATGCGTTGAATGAAAAGTACCGTGGTCTTTGACGCCGAACGCAATTCCAATGTGGGAGGGGGCTTGCCCCCGATTGCGCTCTGTCAGTCCCGACACCAGTGACTGATCCACTGCTATCGGGAGCAAGCCCCCTCCCACATTTGGTTTTGTATTCACTGGCGAGTGATCAAAGGCCCTAAATCCCCTCGACGCTGGTGCGTTTCCAGAACAGGAAATCCGTGCGCATGCCCCTTGGGGCCAGACGCCAGCGGATCGGCAGTTTGGTCACCATCATCAGCGTATTGAGGGATCGAGAAATGTCAGTCGCTACCAGCCGTATCGAAGACGCCCAGGTGCATGAAACGCTTTACCAGTTCGACGAAACCCCGCTGCTGGCCCGTCAACGCCAACAGGAATCCAATGCCCGCAGCTACCCGCGGCGCATTCCCCTGGCACTCAAGCGTGCCAAGGGGATTTACGTGGAAGACGTCGAAGGGCGCAGCTTCATCGACTGCCTGGCCGGCGCCGGCACCCTCGCGCTGGGGCATAACCACCCGGTCGTGATCGAGGCTATTCAACAGGTGCTGGCTGATGAATTGCCCCTGCACACGCTGGACCTGACCACCCCGGTCAAGGACCAGTTCGTGCAGGACCTGTTCGGTTTGTTGCCGCCGGCGCTGGCGCGGGAAGCGAAAATCCAGTTCTGCGGCCCCACCGGCACCGATGCGGTGGAAGCCGCATTGAAATTGGTACGCACCGCCACCGGGCGCAGCACCGTATTGTCATTCCAGGGCGGTTATCACGGCATGAGCCAGGGCGCCTTGAGCCTGATGGGGAGCCTGGGACCGAAGAAACCCCTGGGTGCCTTGCTCGGCAGTGGCGTGCAATTTCTGCCATACCCCTACGACTATCGTTGCCCGTTCGGCTTGGGCGGCGCGGAAGGCGTGCGGGTCAACCTGCACTACCTGGAAAACCTGCTGAATGATCCGGAGGCCGGTGTATTACTGCCGGCGGCGGTGATTGTCGAAGTGGTGCAGGGCGAGGGCGGTGTGATTCCGGCTGACCTGGACTGGCTGCGCGGCCTGCGCCGTATCACCGAGCAGGCGGGCGTGGCGTTGATCGTCGATGAGATCCAGAGTGGTTTCGGCCGTACCGGCAAGATGTTTGCCTTCGAGCACGCCGGGATCATCCCGGATGTGGTGGTGATGTCCAAGGCCATCGGCGGCAGCCTGCCGCTGGCGGTGGTGGTGTACCGCGACTGGCTCGACACCTGGCTGCCGGGCGCCCATGCCGGGACCTTCCGTGGCAACCAGATGGCCATGGCGGCGGGGTCGGCGGTGATGCGCTACCTCAAGGACCATGATCTGGCCGGCCATGCGGCGGCCATGGGCGAGCGCCTCGGTGAACACCTGCGCATCCTGCAGCGCGACTTCCCGCACCTGGGTGATATTCGTGGTCGCGGGCTGATGCTCGGCGTGGAGCTGGTCGACCCGACTGGCACGCCGGACATTCAAGGCCATCCGCCCGTGCATCGCCAATTGGCGCCGCTGGTGCAGCGTGAATGCCTCAAGCGCGGGCTGATCCTCGAACTGGGCGGTCGGCATGGCAGCGTGGTGCGTTTCCTGCCGCCGCTGGTGATTACCGCCAGCGAAGTGGACCGGGTGGCGGACATCTTCGGACGCGCGTTGGCGGCGGCGGTCGCCAGCCTCTAATTTTTTGCCAGCCTGGTACGTTTCTACAGATATCGGTACTGCGCACGGTGCGCAGCCAGCCTTATAGCGATGGAGAACAGCAATGACCTCAGTATTTGACCGCGACGACATCCTGTTTCAGGTAGTGGTCAACCATGAAGAACAGTATTCCATCTGGCCCGACTACAAGGCCGTACCGGAAGGCTGGCGCACCGTGGGCAAGAGCGGCCTGAAGAAAGAGTGCCTGGCCTATATCGAGGAGGTCTGGACCGACATGCGCCCGTTGAGCCTGCGTCAGAAGATGGACAGCGCTGCGATCGCGTAAACGCCACAGATCAAAAATGTGGGAGGGGGCTTGCCCCCGATGAGGGAGTGTCAGTCGACTAATGAGTGACTGATACACCGCCATCGGGGGCAAGCCCCCTGCCACATTTTGAGCTGTGTTGCTTTCAGGTGTTTTTTTCTTTGTCTAATCCGCCCGAAGCCGCCGTCACCACCTGCACGCTCAAGCGCGGTGTCGCCAGATCCAGCCCCGCCTCATCCAGATGCCGTTTCAGCGACAGGTTGAACGCCCGCGACACTTCCCACTGTTTGATCGGCGCCGTCTTGAACCGCGCCCGCAGGATCGCGCTGCCCGACTCGAAACTCTCCACCCCCTGAATCTCCAGGGGCGACCAGATATTGCGGCGTTGCAGCGGGTCGTTGCGCATTTTATGGCCGACGTCGCGCATCAGCTTGATGGCGTCGTCGATTTCCATGTTGTACGGGATCGCCACCCGGAAGATCGCGTAGCCGAACTCCCGCGAGTAGTTTTTGATGCTCTTGATCTCGCTGAACGGGATGGTGTGCACAATGCCATCGATGTCCCGCAGGCGCACGGTCCGGATGGTCAGGCCCTCCACCGTGCCCAGGTGGCCGCCCACATCCACGTAGTCGTCGATGGCCAGGGAGTCTTCGATGATGATGAACAGGCCGGTGATCAAGTCCGCCACCAGCGACTGCGCGCCAAAACCGATGGCCAGGCCGATCACACCGGCACCGGCCAGCAGCGGCGTGACGTTCATGCCCATGTTCGCCAGGGCGACAATGGCAGCAATGATAAAGATGGTCACGAACAGCACGTTGCGGATCAACGGCATCATGGTCTGCGCACGGGCATTGGCCAGGCCCTTGCGCGAGCGGGTGAGGGCATGATGGATCGCCGTGTCGCTGAGGATCCAGATCAGCCAGGCGAACAACAAGGTCCCGGCCAGGCCGAACAGCTTGACGCTGACTTCATGGCCATCGCCTTCGGTAAAGCGGATCAGCGACAGGCCCCACACCCGCAGGCCCAACTCGATAAACACCAGCCACACGATCAGGTGGGCCAGGGTGTAGACGAAGCTTTTCAGGCGTTCGGAATACAGCGCGTGGCGCTTGTGACCGCGTTGCGGCTTGAGCGCGTGGCGTCTGACCAATCCGTTGATCACCATGCACAGCACCAGCAGCACCGTACACAGCAGGGACTGGCGCAAGGCGGTGCTGGTATCGCCGGCCGAGACGAAGGTGGCGAACAGCGAGATACCCACCAGCAGCAAGGCCGGGATGTACCAGAAGGACCCGATGATTTCGATGGTGTCGCTGAGGGCGCGGCGCGTCAGGCGGCGCGACAGCGGCTGGTTGCGGATCAGGTGGGCGATGGGCCGGCGGAAACGCAGGATGAATACACCGGTCGACAGCGCCGCCATCACATTGGCGACTGTCGCGGCGGTGTGGGACAGGTGCTGGCCCAGGGCCTGGACCAGTCGCGGGTCGCTCAAGGCCTCGCCAAAGGCGGCAAAACTGCCGATCCACCACAGCGGGCGGAACGCCTGGTGGCGCAGGATATACAGCGCGCGATGACGGTGCGGGCCGTCGAGTACCGAAAAAGCGATCACGCAGATCGCCGAGAAACAGGTGCCCACCACCAGTGCGTAGGCCAGCACCATCGCCAGTGACTTGCCCAGGGACGAGGGCAGGGCGTAGCTCAGGTACACCGTGATCACCAGGGCGATCATCCACGGGCCGAGCTTGCGCAGGGCGAAGCGCACCATGTCCCAGGTGCGTGGATGTTGCGGCAATTCTTCAGGCAGGCCGAAACGTTCGCGCACCCGATGGCTGAGCCAGATCAGCGCGTAGGCCAGCAGGCTCCACACCGCGAGGATCAGGGCAAAACCGAAAATGATCGGTAGCCATTCGTTGGCCGGCAGCATCAGCGCGCCGAGTTCTTCCTTGGCCAGGTCGACCTCGTTGGACCAGCGCCCCAGCGGGCTGTCGGCGCCCGAAAACTGTGCCTCGAGATTGGCCAGGGTGCCGCCGATCAAGCCCAGCACGCCTTCCTCGGTGGCCGGCTGGGCCTTTTGCGTGGCGGCACGCAGCTTTTTCAGGTCGCTCAGCAACTGAGTGCGCTGCTGGTCGTTTTCCAGGGTCTTGATCACCTCGTCCAGCGACTGCCCCAGCGGCACTTCGGCCTGGGGTTGGGTCTTGTTGGTGGTGCCGAGCAGGCCGGGCAAACCCACGGCATGGGCAGGCGTGAGCGGCAGCAAGGTGAGCAGGGCGATCAAGCAATAGCAGGGCAGGGCAAACAGACGGGAAAGCACGAGGCGGTCAACCTTGGAAACGACGGGTTGAGCGAGTGTACGAGTGCAAGCGTCATTCGGCCAGTTTGGCGAGGATCTTGTACACCACGGTGCCCAGGATCAGCAGCATGCCGAGCCACATGCCGAACACGCCAAGGGGCTTGTCGCGAAAGTTGAAACCCACGGCCAACATGATCATGCCGATCAGGATAGGGATAAGCATGGCGTGGAAGGAAGACATGGAGATCATGGTGCGACGGCCTTGTCGGAGTGGGAATACTGACAAGTCTAGGTCGGATTATGAGAAGTGCAGGTGATATAGATCAGGGGTACACAACACCAATGTGGGAGAGGGCAAGCCCCCTCCCACATTCAGATCAGGGCAGATCGTGGCTCGCGTAGAACGCCCCCAACACCTTGACCAGGTGCGCCAGGTCATGGCTGCCGCACAGTTCGCGGATCGAGTGCATGGCGAACGTCGGCAGGCCGATGTCCACGGTGCGCACGCCCAGGTGGCTGGCGGTGATCGGGCCGATGGTTGAGCCGCAGCCCATGTCGCTGCGCACCACGAAGCTCTGCACCGGTACTTCCTGGGCCATGCACAGGTGGCGGAAGAACCCGGCAGTTTCGCTGTTGGTGGCGTAGCGCTGGTTGCTGTTGACCTTGATCACCGGGCCGGCGTTGAGCTTGGGGCCGTGGTTGGCGTCGTGCTTGTCGGCATAGTTCGGGTGCACGCCATGGGCGTTATCGGCTGAGACCAACAGGGATTTCTGAATGGTGCGTACGAATTCATCACCTTCCGGCAGCAGGCGACGCAGGGTCTGCTCCAGCATCGGGCCATCGGCGCCGCACGCCGAGCAGGAGCCGACTTCTTCGTGGTCGTTGCACACCAGCACGCAGGTTTCTTCGCTGTCGCTGGTGAGCAGGGCTTGCAGGCCGGCGTAGCACGACAGCAGGTTGTCCAGGCGTGCGCCGGCGATGAAGTCACCATTCAGGCCGATGACCGCAGCGCCTTGGGTGTCGTAGAAGCTCAACTCGTAGTCGAGTACCACGTCGGCGTTGAGTCCATGTTCGCGTGCCAGTTGATCGGTGAGCACGGCGCGGAAGTCCACGCGCTCGTCACCGGCAAATTGCGCGAGGATGGGCGGCAGCTCGGTCTGGGCATTGATCGCCCAACCCTGGTTGGCTTCACGGTTCAGGTGAATGGCCAGGTTGGGGATGATGGCAATCGGCAGCTTGAAGTCGATCAACTGGCTTTCGACCTTGCCGTCGCGGCGGAAGGTCACACGGCCGGCCAGGGACAGGTCGCGGTCGAACCACGGCGCCAGCAGCGCGCCGCCATAGACTTCCACGCCCAGTTGCCAGAAACCCTGGCGTTGCAGCTCGGGCTGGGGCTTGACCCGCAGGCACGGGCTGTCGGTGTGGGCGCCGACCAGGCGGATACCGCCCTGCAGCGGCGAATGACGGCCGAGCTTGAAGGCGATGATCGAGGAATCGTTACGGGTGACGTAGTAGCGCCCGTTGGGCTCAGTGGCCCAGGTTTCGCGTTCGTCGAGACGCTGGTAGCCGGCCGCTTCCAGGCGCTGGGCCAGGGCGGCAGTGGCATGAAAAGGAGTAGGGGAGGCCTTGAGGAAGTCGATCAGGCCTTGATTCAACGCTTCGCGCATAAATAGCTCCAGACAGCAATGCGCGGAGTTTACCGTTCGATGGCAAGAAGTGCACAGCACAAATGTGGGAGGGGGCTTGCCCCCGATGGCAGTGGGTCAGCCAACCCATACAGTGATTGACACTCCGCCATCGCAGGCCAGTGGAATCTGCGTTGACAGCTTTAAAACGGTGCGGGGCACTCGAAGCGCAACCGCTCGCCACTTTGCGGGTGAGTGAAGCTCAACATGCTCGCATGCAGGCACAGGCGTGGCCAGGCGGCCAGGGCTTGCTCATGGGCATACAGGCCGTCACCCAGCAGCGGGTGGCCGATGGCGAGCATGTGCACACGCAGCTGGTGCGAGCGCCCGGTGATCGGTGTCAGCTCGACACGGCACCAGTCCCCGCAGCGCTCCAGCACCTTCCAGAACGTCAGCGCGTGCTTGCCGAACTCGTGGTCGACCACATGCCGCGGCTTGGTCGGTGGGTCGTAGCGCAGCGGCAAATCGATGCTGCCACTGTCCAGTTCCGGCTGGCCCCAGGCCAGGGCGGTGTAGGCCTTTTCGGTTTCTCGGTCATGAAACTGGCGGGACAGCTCACGGTGCGTGTCGGCATCCCGCGCCAGCAGGATGATGCCCGAGGTTTCCCAGTCCAGGCGATGGACGATACGGGCTTCGGGGTAGCCGTTTTCCTGCAGGCGGGTGATCAGGCAGTCCTTGTTGTCGTCGGCGCGGCCAGGCACCGAGAGCAGCAGGGTGGGCTTGTTCACCACCAGGACGGCGGCGTCCTGATACAGGATGTGGATATTGGACAGCGGCATCAAACAGCCTCGTAACAAACGCCAACGGCGGCTCGCCCACCCGGTTCCCGAAAAGGGATCAAGGTGATCGAGCCGCCGTGGCGGCCGCCTGTTCGATCAACGATCAGGCAGGGTGATATTGAGTTCCAGAATCGAGCAGCTGCCGTCATTTTCCAGGGCGACATGCACGTCATCGTTGCCGATATTGACGTACTTGCGGATCACCTCGACCAGTTCCTTCTGCAAGGCTGGCAGGTAGTCCGGGGTGCTGCGTTGGCCGCGTTCGTGCGCCACGATGATCTGTAGACGCTCTTTCGCGACCGACGCGGTCGTAGGCTTTTTGTTGGCGCGAAAGAAGTCGAGAAATTTCATTGTTTAGTTGCCTCCAAAGATACGCTCGAAGAATCCCTTCTTCTTGACATCGAGGAAGCGGTGTTCCACGGTCTTGCCCAGCAAGCGATCGACGGCATCGCTGTACGCCTGGCCGGCGTCGCTCTGGTCATCAAGAATCACCGGCACACCCTGGTTGGAGGCTTTCAGCACCGCCTGGGATTCTGGAATCACGCCCAGCAGGGTCACTGCGAGGATTTCCTTCACGTCTTCAACACCGAGCATCTCGCCGTTGCTGACACGCTCAGGGTTGTAGCGGGTGAGCAGCAGGTGCTCCTTGATCGGATCGCGGCCTTCTTCGGCGCGCTTGGACTTGCTGGCCAGCAGGCCGAGCATGCGGTCCGAGTCACGTACCGAGGAGACTTCCGGGTTGGTCACCACGATGGCTTCATCGGCGAAGTACATCGCCAGGTGAGCACCGGTCTCGATGCCGGCGGGGGAGTCGCACACCACGTATTCAAAGGTTTCTGCCAGTTCGGCGATGACTTTGCCGACGCCTTCTTTGGTCAGCGCATCTTTGTCACGGGTCTGGCTGGCGGCCAGCACATACAGGTTTTCAAGGCGCTTGTCCTTGATCAGGGCCTGTTGCAGGTTGGCTTCACCGTTGACCACGTTGACGAAGTCATACACCACGCGGCGTTCGCAGCCCATGATCAGGTCGAGGTTACGCAAACCGACGTCGAAGTCGACGATAACTGTCTTGTGGCCGCGCAGAGCGAGGCCGGTACCGATAGCGGCGCTGGTGGTGGTCTTACCCACACCACCCTTGCCGGATGTAACCACGAGAATCTTGGCCAAGGTGTTTCACCCCTAAGGAAAAAGGACTTTTCAGTCCCTGAAAAACATCTCTTGGAACTCGCTGCAGGCGGACAGCCTTGTAGGAATAAAAAATTCCTACATAAGTAATGCCGGTTTCGCTGTGCTATCAGAGTCTAGAGATGCTTGGAAAATGCGGCAGTATCCGTTAAAGACGGATGATGTTCAACACATCGCCCGACAGGTTGACCTGCACCGAAGCCCCCCACAGCGGATCACGGCGCAAATCTTCTGAAACCTTGTACTGGCCTGCGATGGACACTAGCTCAGCGGTCAACTGCTGGCAAAAAATACGGGCCTTGGTATCACCCTTGATGCCGGCGAGGGCACGTCCGCGCATCGGGCCGTATACATGGATATTGCCATCGGCGAGAAGTTCCGCACCCGGGCTGACCGAGGAGACCACCACCAGGTCGCCCCCCTGGGCATAAATCTGCTGCCCGCCGCGTACGGGCGAGGTGATGATCTTTGTAGGCTTGATCGCAGGCTCGGGTGGTTTTTCCGGTTTTTTCTTCTCTTCGCCGACCAATGGTTCCAGTGGACGCTCGCGCGCGCCGGACGGTGGCAGTACTGGCAGTTCAATGGCGATGGCCGCCGCGATGTCTTCGATACGGCTGGCGCGAATCGCCAGGGTGCGCAGGCCATGGGAGCGGCACACGCGCATCAGACCGGGCAGATCGATGCTGCCCTGGTCGGCGGGCAACTTGTCCAGGGCCAGCACCAGCGGGGCGTTGTTGAAGAAGTTCGGCGCCAGGGCGACCTTGGCCGCAAGTTGGCGGTCCAGGGCGTCGAGGTCGTTACGGGCGAGTTCCAGCACGGTGATGGCGAGCATGCTGCCTTTCAGCTGGAACACGGGATCTTGGTCTAGCGGTTCGGTTTGGCTCATGGTCGGCAAAAGCGGCTTGTCACGAAAAGTGTCGAGACTTATAACGAGAACACTCACTGGCCGCAAGCCGGGTCGAACCGTTGTAGAATGCGCGGCCCTTGTCTTTACCGGAATCTGTAATGGATCGCCCGCGTTTTCGAGCTGTATTTTTTCACCCGCGTTTCTGGCTGTTATGGCTGGGACTCGGCCTGTTGTGGCTGGTCACCCAACTGCCGTACCGCGCGCTGCTGACCATCGGTCGCCTGCTGGGTGCCGGCATGTACCGCGTGGCCGGCGAACGCCGCCGCATCGCCGCACGCAACCTGGAACTGTGCTTCCCGGAAAAATCCGCCAAAGAGCGTAAACAGTTGCTCAAGGAAAACTTTGCCTCCACCGGCATCGCGTTCTTTGAAATGGCCATGAGCTGGTGGTGGTCGCGCCAGCGCCTGGCGCGCCTGGCCCACGTCGAAGGCCTGGAACACCTCAAGCAGGCGCAGTTGGATGGCAAGGGCGTGATCCTCATGGCCCTGCACTTCACCACCCTGGAAATTGGCGCAGCGTTGCTGGGGCAGAAGCACACCATCGATGGTATGTACCGCGAGCACGGCAACCCGCTGTTCGACTATATCCAGCGCCGTGGCCGCGAACGTCACAACCTCGATTCCCTGGCCGTGGAGCGTGAAGACGTGCGCGGCATGCTCAAGCTGCTGCGCGCCGGCCGTGCCATCTGGTACGCACCGGACCAGGACTATGGCGCCAAGCAAAGTATCTTCGTGCCGTTGTTCGGCATCCAGGCCGCCACCGTGCCGGCCACCAGCAAGTTCGCCAAGCTGGGCAAGGCACTGGTGGTGCCGTTCACTCAACAGCGCCTGGCCGATGGCAGCGGTTACCGCCTGGTGATCCACCCGCCGCTCACCGACTTCCCCGGCGAAAGCGATGAAGTCGACTGCCTGCGCATCAACCAATGGGTTGAAGCCTCCGTGCGTGAATGCCCCGAGCAATACCTGTGGACCCACCGCCGCTTCAAGAGCCGGCCACCGGGTGAACCCAAGCTGTACGAAAAACGCCGTCGATAAGACAGACATTTCCCCACATGGAGTGACGCAATGCGCCCAGCTGAACCGGTTACAGGCTTGATTCTTTCCGGCGGCGGGGCGCGAGCGGCGTATCAGGTGGGGGTATTGGCGGCGATTGCCGAGTTGCTGCCCTCGGGTGCACCCAATCCTTTTCCGGTGATCGTCGGCACCTCGGCCGGTGCGATCAATGCGGTGAGCCTGGCCAGTGGCGCCATGGACTTCACCGCCGCGATCCAACGCCTTACCGCTTTCTGGCAGGGCTTCAGCAGCCATCTGGTGCTGCGCAGTGACTGGCCGGGGGTGATCCGCCAGGCAAGCCGTTTCCTGATCCACAGCCTGCTGGGCTTGGGCGCACAAGTACCGGTGGCACTGCTCGACAGCACGCCGCTGAAGGCGCTGCTCAAAGACAAGCTGCATCTGGACGGCATCGACGAAGCCATCCGCAACAAACACTTGCATGCGGTGGCGGTTACGGCTTTTGGTTATGAGTCCGGGCAGGCAGTGACCTTCTATCAGGGCGGCGGCACCATCGACGCCTGGTTGCGCCACCGTCGTATCGGCCTGCCGACTCAACTGACGGTCGAACACCTGCTGGCCAGTTCGGCGATCCCCTTGTTGTTCGCCCCGGTCAAACTCGACCAGGAATACTTCGGCGACGGCGCCGTGCGGCAGTCGGCGCCGATCAGTCCGGCCTTGCACCTGGGCGCCAGCCGCGTGCTGGTGGTCGGTGTCAGCGGCAACCCGCGGGGCAATGAGCCGGCGGTACAGCGCAGCTACACCGGTCAGGAGCCGACCCTGGCGCAGATCGGTGGGCACATGCTCAACAGCACGTTCATTGACAGCCTGGAAAGCGATATCGAATTGCTCGAACGCTTGAACCAGTTCAGCCATGTCGCACCCGGGGTGGCGGCGGTGGAGGTGCTGGTGATCGCACCCAGCCAGCCGATCGATGAGATCGCGGCGCGGCATCGCCAGGAACTGCCGGCGGCGTTGCGCTTGTTTCTGCGCGGGCCGGGGGCGACCAAGACGAGCGGGGCGGGGGTGTTGAGTTACCTGCTGTTCGAGGCGGGGTATTGCAGTGAATTGATCGAGCTGGGGCGACGGGATGCGTTGGCCAAGCGCGAGGAGTTGTCGAAATTCCTCGGCCTGGCCTGACGGTCAGAAGTGATACTTGACCAGGAAGCTCGCCGTGTCCTGGTTGGTCTTGAACGCGCCGGAATCTTCGATCCCGTACTTGTTCTTCCAGTAGTCGTATTCAAAGCCCACGTACAACTGCTTGTCGCCCCAATGCAGCGCTTTGCCCAGGTCATATTTGACCTGCGGGTTGAAGTGCAGGTTGGCGTGGTAGGTGCCACGGGCGTTCTTGTCGTTGTCTGTCACCCAGTCCATGAAGCCGTCGATCAGCACGTCGGAATTACCCACTGGGATGGTGTAGGACCAGACCGGCGTGATCTGCCAGACGCCGTCACCTGGGCGATTGCCTTCGGTCTGGCGTTGGTAGAAGTTCAGCTGGAAGTAATCGAAACCGGGGATGTTCAAGTCAAAGCCAGGCCCGAGCAGGTACGACTCGTTGTCGCCTTCGCCGAACTCGTAAGTGAACGCCAGCAATACATCCTTGATGGGGCCGAAGGACAGGTCTTTATCGAAGATCTTGCCGAATGACAGCCGTGGGCTTATTTCGCCGTAATACGTACTGGGGCCGACGTTGCCGTCTTCCTTGCCGTTGTAAAAGATGCGGTCGACGAAGATAAAGTTATCACCGTACTTCCACGCATCGGCATGTTCGAACGTGACGGTTTGCTGAATCTGCGGGTTGACGGTAAAGCTCTTGCCCCACAAGTAAGTCAGGCTGTTGTTCTGCCACTGCAACAGGTCACCGGCCACGGCTTGGCCACCGGCCAGCAGGGATCCCGCCAGCATCAGGCCTTTGAACATAGGTTTCATTCGGTTGCTCCCGAGTTAAAGTTTTATGGTTTTTCTTCTACGCAGGCGCTCTGGTGTGGCGCCTTTTGGTTCGCTGCAAAAATCGTCTGTTCGGTCAGCTTTAGTGCTTTTAGCAAGAGCTGCGCCAAGGTGTTTAAAAAGCCAAAAAATCCCCGTCGGCTGCATGAGATGCAGTCGAATTCAGAGGACATTTGCGCACTTTGGCCGCAGACATTAGGCCGGGATAAGTTGGCCTTGCAGTCAGCTTTTACATTCGCTGTTTTTTTTTGAGTCGATTCGAGCGGGCGCGGAGAATACTGGCTCCCAGGCCTGGGCTCAAGTGCGCCGTTACAGCGCGCGCGGGGCGAGAATGGGGCACGGCTTGTGACCGGCCCCGGGTGAACGGTGTGCATGTTGATGTTCCCAGTTTCGTTATTGTTTTTGTGCGAACGAAGGAATCAATGCGTAGGAGCAACGGCTGGTCGTTCAGAACCGCCGAGAATGTTGAACAGGATATTCAGCGACAACGCGCTGAGGGTGGCCATGGCGATACCGCTGTGGGTAATCGGGCTCATCCATAGCGGCAGCTGCGCGAAGAACTCCGGGCGCACCACCGGGATCAGGCCCATGCCGATGCTCACCGCCACCAGCAATTGGTTGCGCCGGTCGGCGATATCGGCTTCCTGCAGGATCTTGATCCCGGTCGCCGCCACCATGCCGAACATGGCAATCGCCGCGCCCCCCAGCACCGCCGGCGGGATCGACGCGACCAGGTACGCCGCCTTTGGCAGCAGGCTGAGCACGATCAGAAATGCGCCGGCCATCATCGTCACCGAACGGCAGCGCACGCCGGTCATCTGCACCAGGCCGATGTTCTGCGCGAACGAAGAGTGGGTGAAGGTGTTGAAGAACCCGGCAAAGAACGACGCACCGGCATCACACAGCAGGCCGCGCCGCAGCATTTTCGGCGTGACGTCCTGGCCGGTGATCTTGCCCAGCGCGAGGAACATCCCGGTGGACTCGACAAAGATGATCACCACCACCAGGCACATCGACAGGATCGGCGCCAACTCGAATTTGGGCATGCCGAAGTGCAACGGCGTCACCACCTGCACCCACGGCGCCTGGGCCAGGCCACTGAGGTCGACCATGCCGATGGCGCCGCACAACGCGTAGCCCAAGCCCATGCCGATCAGCACCGAGATGTTCACCCAGAAGCCACGCATGAAGCGGTTGATCAGCAGGATGGTGGCCAATACCAGCGCGGCAACCGCCAGGTAGACCGGTGAGCCGAAAGTCGCGGCGGCACTGCCACCACCGGCCCAGTTCACCGCCACGGGAAACAGCGACAGGCCAATCGCGGTGATCACCGTGCCGGTCACCAACGGCGGGAAAAAACGCACGACCTTGGACATGAACGGTGCGATCAGCATGCCAAAGAACCCGGCAGCGATGGTCGCGCCGAAGATGCCCTGCAAGCCGATACCGGGCATGCCGGCCATGGCGACCATGCTGCCGACGGCGGCAAAACTGGCGCCCATCATCACCGGCATGCGAATGCCCACCGGGCCGATGCCGAACGACTGCACCAGGGTGGCGATGCCGGCGACCAGCAGGTCGGCGTTGATCAGAAAGGCGATTTCTTCACGGCCGAGGCCTGCGGCCTGGCCAATGATCAAGGGCACGGCGACGGCGCCGCCGTACATCAGCAAGACGTGTTGCAGGCCTACCAGAATCAGTTGCAAGAGGGGCAGCCGCACCAGGGCGGGTGCGGCGGGAATCTGCGGTTCGGCTAACTCGGTCATGCAACACCTCGGATCTTTTTATTGTTGTGTTGTTCGGCATTCAATTGCCGGGTGGAACTCGATCTTCAAAACACTGGAGACCCTTGTGGGAGGGGGGCTGCCCCCTCCCACCTTTGGATCTGCGCCAGCCTGTCAGTTGGTACGCGCCCCCTGGTTGATCCAGGTGCCAATCAAATCCCGCTCCTGCTGGGTCATCTGGGTGATGTTGCCCAACGGCATGATCTGGCTCGCCACGGCCTGCGCCTGGATACGTGCGGCCTGCTGCTGGATCTGCGCCGGGGTGTCGAACATCACACCCGCTGGAGCCGTACTGAACAACGGACTGGTGGGCTTGGCCGAGTGACACACGGCGCAGCGCTCCTGGATCACCCCGTGGACCTTGTCGAAATCAATCGTCGCCTGGGCCGGCGCAGGTTCAGCGGCGGGGGCGGCAGGCGCTGCCGGTTTCAAGCCACCGCCCAGTGCGGTTTCCGGCAACGGCTGGTACTCGATGGCCGCCGGGGCCTTGGCCACTTCGGCCAGCGGCTTGGGGCCGGTCACGTAGGCGAGGCAGATCATTGCCAGTGCACCCACCGGCAACGTCCACGCGTACTTCTGGCTGTTATGCCGGGTGTTGAAGTAGTGGCGCACCAACACCGCCGCCACCGCGATGCCCGCCAGGATCAGCCAGTTGTATTGGCTGCCGTAGGTGCTCGGAAAGTGGTTGCTGATCATGATGAACAGCACCGGCAAGGTGAAGTAGTTGTTGTGACGCGAACGCAGCAGACCTTTGGCGGGCAGCGCCGGGTCCGGCGTGCGTTTTTCCGCGATCGCCGCCACCAGCGCGCGTTGTGCCGGCATGATGATGCGGAACACGTTGCCCACCATGATGGTGCCGATCACCGCACCCACGTGCAGGTACGCACCCCGCCCACTGAACACTTTGCTGAAGCCGTACGCGGCGGCAATCAACAGCACGAACAGGATGAAACCGAGCAGGGCAGGGCGCTTGCCCAGGGCCGAGTCGCAGAGGAAGGAGTAGATGAACCAGCCGGCGAACAGTGAGCCAATGCCCAGCAACACGCCTTCCGGGCCACTGAGGCTGCTGCCCGGGGCCAGAAGGTACAGCGTCGGGTTCCAGTAGAACACCACGCACAGCAGCGCAATGCCCGACATCCAGGTGAAGTAGGCCTCCCATTTGAACCAGTGCAGGTTGTCCGGCATGGTCGGTGGGGCCAGTTTGTATTTTTCCAGGTGGTAGATACCGCCACCGTGGATCGCCCACAAGTCACCGGCCAGGCCGCTCTTGGGGTTGACGCGATTGAGGTTGTTTTCCAGCCAGACGAAGTAGAAAGAAGCGCCGATCCACGCGACGCCCGTGATCATGTGAACCCAGCGCACGCTCAGGTTCAGCCATTCCATCAAATGTGCTTCCACAGTCTTTACCTCTCGCCTGTCACCCTTGTTGTCGGGTGATCAGACCTTCTCTTATTGGTGGGGGGCGAGGATCAACCGCTCATCCTCTTTGAAAAAATGCTCATCGCAGTTATTGCCTGTGCCACTGCGATCAACCACCAGGAAGTCATCCCGCTTTTCGATCGTCAGCACCGGGTGGTGCCAGACGCCGCGATGGTAATTAATGCCCTGCCTGCCGTTGGTGACGAAGGCGCGGACCAAGCCCGATACAGGTTCATCGCCAAGTGGCGCGACCACGATCAGAAAGGGGTTGCCGAGCAGCGGAATGAAAGCCTGGCTGCCCAGCGGGTGTCGTTCCAGCATGCACACGGTCAGCGGCATGTCCTGCGCATCGGCGCGGAAGATGCTGATGATGGCGTTGTCCTCTGGCTTGGCGGTTTCCACCGTGGCCAGTTTGTGGAAGCGCATGGTCGACCCATTGTTGATCATGAAGTGATCGCTGCCATCGGTTTCGATAACGTCTCCGAAAGGGGCGAAGGCTTCTTTGGTCAGGGGTTCGATCATCAGTGTGCGCATGGCTGTCTTCTTAAATTTTCGAGTGTGATGGTGTCTGGTCTACCGTTATCGCGGGCAAGCCCGGCTCCCACATTTGACCGCATACTCCTGTGGGAGCCGGGCTTGCCCGCGATGGGGTCCACCCTTATTTCGCTACCTTACCGAGGACCCGCAGGCGGCTCACGCCACCATCCGGGAACACGTTCAGCCGGATGTGGGTAATCGGCCCCAGCGCCTTGATCTGCTCGGCAAAGGTGTGTTCGGCGTGCATTTCCAGCTTCTGCGCCGGCAGCAGTTCGCGCCAGAACAGCGACTGGGTTTCGATCTGGCTGTCGGTGCCGCCCTTCACGAACGCGCCCTGGATCGAGCAGGTGTCCGGGTAGTTGCCCTTGAAGTGCAGGGTGTCGACGATGATCTTCTCGATCTCGCCCGGGTGACCCAGCGCCACGATCACCCAGTCATTGCCCGGTGTGCGACGGCGCGCGGTTTCCCAGCCGTCGCCCATGTTGATGCCACGGCCTGGATTGAGGATGTTGCTCATGCGGCCGAAGTGTTCATCGGAGCAGGCCAGGGCACGGCCACCGTTGAGTGCTGCCGCCAGGTCGACCTGTTCGTTGTCGCCCACCGAGGACCAGTCGCGAAACGGCACGCCGTATACGCGCAGGCGCGCCACGCCGCCGTCCGGGTAGATGTTGAAACGCAGGTGGCTGAAGGCCTGGTCGTTGTGGATCTCGTGATAGTGGTGGCTGTTGCCTTGCAACTCGACGGCGGACAGCACTTCGACCCACTGGGTGTTGTCATCCGGCTCGCCCGAAGTCAGGAAGCAGGCTTCCAGGGAGGCCGATGGCGGGAAGTTGCCGGTGAAGAATGAAGTGTCGATGTCCACGCCTTTGATCGAGCCCGGCACACCCAGGCGGATCACCGCGCTGTCGTAGCCTTCGAAGCGCTTGCGGCGCGACTCCCAGCCGTCCATCCACTTGCCGTTGTCATCGAAAACGCCCTCCTTCCATACGGCCGGGGTCGGCTGGAACAGGCGATTGGCGTCGGCGAACCAGTCATCGGTGACGGAGATGATCTTGGTGCCCAGGCGGGCGTCGGCCAGGTTGACGAATTTCTCGAAAGGTACGGCGTAAGCTTTCATTCTTCTTGTCTGCCTTAGATAAAGTGGCTGGGGATGGTCGTTTAGAGGGTCAGTAAACGGAACAACGCGATCTTGTTGATCTCGTCCAGCGCGCATTTGAACTCGGTGTCCACCGAATTGTGGATGCGCGTTTCGAACGCGGCGAGGATCTGATGCCGGTTGCTGCCTTTTACCGCCATGATGAAGGGAAACTTGAACTTGGCCTTGTAGGCGTCGTTCAGCTCGGTGAAGCGCGAGAACTCTTCGGCCGTGCATTGGTGAATCCCCGCGCCAGCTTGCTCATCGGTGCTGGCTTGGGTCAGTTGGCCCTGGACGGCGGCTTTGCCGGCCAGGTCCGGGTGAGCGTTGATCAGCGCCAGCTGGCTGGCATGATCAGCGCTCAACAGGATGTCGCTCATGCGCTGGTGCAGGGTTTCGATCTGGTCGATCGAAGCATCCTGGCCCAGGTCGAAGGCCTTTTCGGCCACCCATGGCGAGTGTTCGTAGATATCGGCGAAGGCAGCGACAAACTCATCGCGGCTCAAGATCGAGGGTTTCAGGCCGTGGAACGCAGTCATTTCGCCGCTCCCGTGTAGGGGTGGGTTTGCTGCCAGTGGCGGGCAATGTCGACGCGGCGGGTGAACCACACCTGCTCGTGACCTTTGACGTACTCGATAAAGCGCTTCAACGACGCCAGGCGCGCCGGGCGGCCGATCAGGCGGCAGTGCAGGCCGATGGAAAGCATCTTCGGTGCCTCGGCCCCTTCGGCGTAGAGCACGTCGAACGCGTCCTTGAGGTACTCGAAAAAATCATCGCCCTTGTTGAAACCCTGCACCTGGGTGAAGCGCATGTCGTTGGTGTCCAGGGTGTAGGGAATCACCAGGTGCGGCTTGCCGGTCGGGGTGTTGGGTTCCCAGTAGGGCAGGTCGTCGTCGTAGGTGTCGCAATCGTAGAGAAAGCCGCCTTCCTCCATGACTAGCCGCCGGGTATTGGGGCCGGTGCGCCCGGTGTACCAGCCCAGTGGGCGTTCGCCGGTGAGTTCGGTGAGGATGCGGATGGCTTCGAGCATGTGCTCGCGCTCCTGGGCCTCGTCCATGTATTGGTAGTCGATCCAGCGGTAGCCGTGGCTGCAGATCTCATGGCCGGCGTCGACCATGGCGCGGATCACATCCGGATGGCGCTGCGCGGCCATGGCCACGGCGAAGATGGTCAGCGGGATATCGAATTCTTTAAACAGCTTGAGGATGCGCCATACGCCGGCACGGCTGCCGTATTCGTACAGCGACTCCATGCTCATGTTGCGCTCGCCTTGCAGGGGCTGGGCCGAGACCATTTCGGAGAGAAAGGCTTCGGATTCTTTGTCGCCGTGCAAGATATTGCGCTCGCCGCCTTCTTCGTAATTGAGTACGAAAGACAGCGCAATGCGCGCCTTGCCCGGCCAGTGGGGGTGAGGAGGGTTACTGCCGTAACCGATCAGGTCGCGTGGGTAGTCAGCGCTCACTGCAGTCTTCCTTCTTGTTCGTCGTAGTAGCGATGAGTGATTGTATACAACTTATCGCGCACTTTGTAAGCCTACATTTCTGCATTTTTTCGGCGGAGCCCTGAACTATTGGTGTAGCAAGAAACTTGCCTGGTTGGTCAGCTAATGGACAAAAGGTCGTTTAAAAGCAAGGATAACGCGCAGATTGCGCTGTTGAGCAATGGCAGCAGGCGGATCTAAGAGTTTGTGAATTTTATTGTGTACAATTTTTTTAAAAAGTGTCTTAATCGATCATCGCCGGCTTTTTCGATGCCCTGAAAAAGTGCGGATCACTCTTCTATTGACCACAGGAGGCGCGTAGATGCCATGGGACGCTTGACCACACACGTATTGGACGCCGCGCACGGCTGCCCCGGCAGCGCAATCAAGGTTGAGCTGTACCGCGTCGAAGGCGCGCAGCTGGCACTGGTCGCCACCGCGCAGACCAACAGCGACGGCCGCTGCGACGCACCGTTGCTGCAAGGCGATGACTACCGCAGCGGCGTGTACCAATTGCAATTCAGCGCCGGCGACTACTACCGCGCCCGTGGCGTGCAACTGCCGGAGCCGGCCTTCCTCGATGTGGTAGTGCTGCGTTTCGGCATCAGCGCCGAGCAGGATCACTACCATGTCCCGCTACTGATTTCGCCCTACAGCTACTCCACCTATCGCGGTAGCTGAGCGTCACCTCGCTTCACACCCCCAAAGCTCTTCGTTGGTTTCGCCCGCGCACACTGCGGGCTTTTTTTCGCCGGGCGTTGGTCCATGCGCCCGTTCAATTATGTGACGCACACCTTAGAGGGATGAGGCCTAGGCTCGGCTTCTTTCGTACAAGAAGACGCCGTCATGAGCTCTGATCCCCTTAACCCCGCAGTTTCGGCACCTGACACAATCCCCGCCGAATCCCATGATCTCGACAGTCCCGTTCAAGCCCGCGAGGACCGTGATCAAGCCGTCCGCCGCTTGCTGACGCGCCGTCTCAACGCATCCGCCCAACCCAGTCGAGTGATCAACCAATGGCACGGCGTGAACGCGCGCTGCATCGAATCCTCAAAGGCGCTCAAGCGTCTGATCGGCAGGGCGCCACGGGTGTTGCGGGTGATTCGGTTCGCGTTGCAGGAAGCCTTCGGTCTCGACCCGGACAACCTGCTGTTCACCGAGCCGCTGCCGCCACGTCCCGCGCAGAAAGTCGACAGCCTGACCGAGCGCGCGTTGGCGTTGTTCAGTGATCCTTCCTTGCCGATCAACCTCAACCAATACACCGCGCTGAGCCTCAAGGACGACCCTGCGCGCAAACTGCCTTTTACCGCCCTGCAGGCGCTGGAGCAGGTCAAGGGCCTGGCGTTGATGGCTCGGCTCGACAACCAGATGCGTGATTACTGGCGGCATCTGGCGTACGGCTCGTGGTTGACGCGCCAGGCGCGTTGGGTGCAATTGCGCAAGCGCTTGTTCATCGACGCCGGTTTCCTGGCTCACCAACTGGATGAACTGTCGGACGCGGGTTGGGCGATGGTGCAGCAGGTGGCGGACGCGCCTTCCGACGAGGCACGCCAGCGCGCGGGTGGCGATTGGGCTGGCGTGCGCGTCAGCACAGTGCTGTGGCCCGGTACGTTTCAGACAGCGCTGACCATTCCCGGCGCCCTGCACCTGTACCGTGAGGGCGCGGCGCAGCAGGCGCCCCACGTGATCTATCTGCCAGGGATGGCCCGCGCATTCTATGAGTTCAACACCTGGGAACAGGTGCAATGCGGCTTGACGAGCCTGTTGAACGGCGAGTTGTTCAGCTTCCTGTGGCAGTGCCTGCCGCTACGCCGTCGCCACGAAGCCTGCCACGGCGAGACGCGGTTGGCGTGTGGTGCTGCCCTGGCCGGCGATGCCTTGCAGCACAGTGCAATCGCCGTGCTTGAGGCGCAATGGGATAACGAACTGGCGTGTGCGTTGTCGATCAATCACGCGGCAGTAGCCGCACCGGCTTCGCTGGGGCGTGACACGGCGCGCTTGCTGCGGTTTATCGAAAAAGGCCGGGACCGACTGGCGATCGTGGAGCGCCTGGGCGCTTCCCTGGGGACCTTGTTGGGCTGGGACGCAACGCGGCGTGCGGATGAAATCATCCTTGGCCAACTGCCTTTCGGGATGGCCCTGCGCTGCCGCGAGCAGCAGGTGGAGCGCTATGAAAAGCACCTCATGAGGTTGCTCGACCTACAGGACCCGAGTCGGGAGAGTACGGCTTATGAAGCGCTGGTCACGCTCAATGGGCAATGGCAAACACAGGCTGATGCGGTGCAGGCCTTGTTGAAAGGGCCGGATGAGCGCCTGCTGAGCCCGGCATTCTGGTTGGAGCACCCTGGCGGCACGCGCAATCGCACCACCTTGCTGTTGATCGCCCAGCGTGAGGCGCTGTTGCATGAGGCGCAACGGCTACAACGTTTGAAACTGGTAGGCGAGGCGCCCTTGCAGCGCCTGGTTGAAGTGTTGAACAAACCCCAGGCCAGCGACCGCAAGGGCAGCGATACTTGCGTACTGCGGGTGCTGTTGGGTGGCCAGGGGGCGTTGGGGGCGTTCGTGGTAACGACAAAACAGGCTCACGCCACCCCGGGTCGGACGCAGCCCGTGCTGCTGTGTGTGGCCGGGCGTTTTGGCGGGCTGGCTGAGTTCGACAGCCTGGAGACGCTATCCGCACGCCTGCGGGCGAGCCTCGGCAGCCGTGACGGATCGCCCCTGTGGCACTGCGTGGGGCGCGATCGGCGTCAGGCGTTGAAAGCCACATCGACCGTTACGGTGACGTATGAAGTGCTTGAGGAACATGTGCTGCATCATGGGTTCACTGAACTGATCCACCACTATGCCCGGCTCGACCAGGAGGCGGATCAGGGCTCGCGGCCGTTCAGTGAAGTCCACGACCCGGCGCTGATTCGGATGCTGTTGGCTGCCGAGTTGCGTGAGCACCTACAGGTGTCGGCCCATGATGCATTGACCCACGCCATGGCCAACCTTGATCTGCTGCGCTTCGCCGCCACCCAGGCGAAAAAACTGCCGGCGTGGCTGGGCCAGGCGCAGGCTGATCAGCGCAATGCATACCGACGTTTGCAACTGCACTATCTGAGCAGTGCCCAGGCATTCGAAGCCAAGCTCTGGCGTGAATTGCCGGAGCTGGAAGTGTTTGCGCGCACGCGGTTGATCGCTCAGTTGACGCTGGATGGGTTGTACCCGGAGGTGGACATCGATCAGCCTTTGCTGGATATGCCCGATGATGTCAGTGCCTACTTTTGCGGGTGGACCAGCCAGTGCGGGGTGGGCGAGCGGGACGTGAAGAAAGTCGTCAGCCCGCAACGCACCACGTTCAGTCTGTTGCAATTGGCCCTGCACAACCTGGATGCCCAGGCGCCCTGGACCGAGTGGCGCTTGAACCGCGCGCGCTACCTGGCGCCACAGTGGCGGCAACGCTTGAACCCGGGCTACTTGATCAAGACCCTGTCAGCCCTGGATATTGGCGGGCGCTATGACACGCTGATCCAAAAGGTGTTCTATCCGTCTGCTTCCGCGTCCCCACCGTTGCCCGATGCCCTGATTCACCGAATGCTGCGCCAAGAGGCGCGAATGCATGTGTTTTCGGCGGCGCGGCAAGGCTTGAGCAGTGCCGCCCAGGGCGTGCTGAACGCCGCGATGGCGGCTGACCTGAACCTCGGCGGGCAACGCTTGCGACTGCACTTCGTGCGTCTTCGCGGCCATACCCTGGAACACGACCGTCACATCGCCGGGATACTGGTGATCCACGACGAGTCCTCAGGGTTGTGGCTGGTCTACTGGCCTGCCGCAGTGGACGGACCGGCCATGACCGAGTACGCCAGCCGAGCGCAGGCTGTCGCCGGATTGAACAAGGCCTGGGCGACGCCGGCCAATGTGAAGGCGCTGGCCCGTCAAGTCGCGCCGGGGTGGGAGGCAGAGGCCATTGCCAGCTATTCCGCCGTCGGCGGCGCAGGCGCCATGCTTGCTCTCGGCAGTCCCAAGCTGGTGTATGCGCCGGTACGTGGGTTTTATGTGCTGGAAACGATCGAGGCAATCGCCCGATTCATTCGCACGTTCAAGGTCAAGCACCGCGTGCCGGCGGTGGCCGTGGAGGATATCCACGCGCAGATCAACGAGCAGATCGGCGCCGCCCCGAACGACTGGCTCGACTTCAGCGCGACCACCGCCAGCCATGCGCTGTCCCTGCTGGCCCATGCCAGACTCCTCGAAATCCAGCACCGTGCACAAGGGCGAGCGGTGTCGGCCAAGGCGTTGGCGGCCTACCGGCAAGAGCGCTTGGGTGAGCAGCACGCCGCCACATTGCGTGGGTTACTGTCGTTCGTGCCGGTGATTGGCCTGGGTGTCAGTCTTTACGAAATTCTGTTGGCGGCCCGGCGCTTTCATCACAGCCGCCAGGCCGGGGACGCCGTGGACCTGGCGTTTGTCACTCTACTGGGTTTTGTGGATCTGCTGAGCGCGTTCATGCCCGGGCCCAAGGGCGCGCGGGTAACGGGGAGTGCAGCCGTACGCACATCGATGCTGGGTGCACTGGGCCGGCTGCATCGTCGCCAAGGGATGGCCGGGGGCGGGCTGTCTACGCTCAAACCGTCGGCGACCTTCCCGGCCAAGGTGTTGGAGCGTTTTCGCAAAGACCTGCCGCCCAATGCCGCCGTCGAGTTGCAGGGACCGGGCAATCGGGGCACCTACGTCAAGGGTGGCGAGCAGTTTGTGGTCGACGATACCCATCAATACCCGGTCTATCGACGCCAGGATGAACAGGTGCTGCGTCTCAGACATCCACAGGATGATGTGCAAAACGAGCTGATTCTGTACATCGAGGAACCCGGGCAATGGCTGCTCGGCGCCGATGCTCCGCCGGCCCAGCCGCAGCCAGGGCCCAGCACCGGTATGTGGCGGCCATGGGCGACGCCTCCCCGCGTCCAGGAGTGGTCGCCGCCCTCTCATGTGCTCCTGCAGGAGCACGTGGCGCGCGCGGCCCCTCTGCCTGGGGCGGGGCAGGGCTGGGGGTTCGATTCACGTTGGGCGCTGACAGACCTGCTGCCCGAGCAGGGGATATTCCGTGTGGTGGGCGGAGAGGGGGAGCGCGCCTTTGAGGTGCTTCGGCAGGAGGGGCGCTTGTTCAGGCTGCTGCCCGAAGGAACCCGCTCGTCGTTCCAGGACATTATCTTCCTCACCCGCAACCGCGCGCTGGCCCCTCAAGCGGTCACCGACATCCACTACTGGCTCGGTGCCGGTTTCATTGAACAGCCGATCCCCGCGGTGCGGGGAGCCGATGGTCTCTGGAAAGCGCGGCCGGTGCTGTTCCTGGAACCTCTGGAGAACACGGTGGGCAGGGTTTTCCCCCGGATGAGGGAACTCAGCAGGCGCTACGTCAGCGAGCGCTTGATCGAACTGGCCGACGCCGGCCGTGAGGTCACGGCCAGCCACCTGTTGACCCTCCGCGCCACGCTGGACCAGTGGCTTGCCCCCGGCGCCGTGGGGCGCACCGACGACCTGCTGAAACTGCTGAGTGCCACCTACAGCCGGCGGCGTTTGAGTTTCTATATCGGCTATGAAGGCCGCTCACCGGGGTTTACACGCTTGGATTACAACCTGCCTGTGCCCCTGGACCCCTCCTTGCGCATGACCACCCGGGAAAACGCCAGTCTCAGGGCTCAGTTGGTACAGACGGCGGTCGCGCAGGTGCTGGAGCAGCAAGGGTTTGTCACCCACGCGATTGAAAAGCGCATGGGCGGTCAGTATTCGGTGGATTACTTTTGCACTCACCCCAGATCCACCGCCAAATACTACGTGCTCACCCGCTGGGTGAAGGACAGCACCGTCAACCTGCGTTCCGCCAGCAGCGTTCAACTGACCGACGATTGGTTCAGGCGGCGCAGTGTGGCGCGCACGTATTCAGAGCATATTCCCGAGATCAACCAGGCCCTCAATCAGCACCGCCTGGTCAAGATCATTGCCGGTATCCAGTGGGCGCCGCGATCCGACCCGACGGTGTTTTTCGTCAAGTTCGGCGGGGTCAGCCCTTGAGCAACGACAGTGCACCCGCGCCGCCGAACAGCCCGGCGCTGATCCGGTTGAACCAGCTCTGGCCCTTGCCGCTGCGCAGGTAGCGCGCAGCGCCGTGGGCACTCAAGCCGTAGGCCAGCTTGCACAGCAGGTCGAGCACGGTCCAGGTGGCGATCATGATCAGCAACTGCGCCAGGAACGGCTGCTGGCTGTTGAGAAACTGCGGCAGGAACGCGGCAAAGAACAGGATGTCCTTGGGGTTGCTGGCGCCCAGCACAAACGCACGCCCGAACAGGGCGCGAAAGCGTGGCGTCGGCGCGGCCTGCGGGACCTCGGCTCCCTGGCTGGGTTGACGCGACTGCTGCCAGCTCTGCCAGGCGAGATAAAACAGGTACAGCGCGCCGACGATCTTCAGCGCGCTGAACAGTTGTTCCGAGGCCAGCAGCAGGGCACCCAGGCCCAGCGCCGAAGCACTGAGCAGACAGATCGAGGCCGTCACGCCGCCGAGGAATGCAGGGTAGGAGCGGCGCAAGCCATAGTTGAGGCTGTTGCTGATCATCAACAACGACAGCGGCCCGGGGATCAGGATCACCACCAATGCCGCGCCACTGAACAACAACCAGGTTTCCAGACTCATGCCTTGCTCCTCTTTATAGAAATATGAATTTCGCGATGAAAATCGCGCACAGCACCCACAGGCTCACGGAGATCTCGCGGTACTTGCCGGTACCGGCCTTGAGGGCCACGTAGGTGATAAACCCCAGGGCAATCCCATCGGCGACCGAGAACGTCAGCGGCATCATGATCGCGGTGACAATCGCCGGAATGCTGTCGGTGGCTTCATCCCAGTTGATATGGGCCATGCTCGCCATCATCAGCATTGCCACGTAAATCAGCGCACCTGCGGTGGCATAGGCCGGAATCATCCCGGCCAGCGGTGCGAAAAACATCGCGGCTACAAACAGCACGCCGACGGTGACGGCGGTCAACCCGGTACGGCCACCTGCGGCCACGCCCGCAGCACTTTCCACGTAGCTGGTCACCGGCGGCACACCGACCATGGCACCGAACACGCTGGAGGCACTGTCGGCCTTCAATGCACGGGACAGGTTGTCGATCTTGCCGTCGGCATTGACCAATCCGGCCCGTTGCGCGACGCCCATCAGTGTACCTGCGGTGTCGAACATGTGTACAAAAAGAAAGGCAAATACCACGCTGATCATGCTGACATTGAACACACCCGCTACGTCCATCGCCATCCAGGTCGGCGCCAGGCTCGGTGGGGTGGAGATGAAACCGTTGTAATGCACCAGGCCCAGGCCCCAGCCGGCGAGCGTCACGGCGATGATGCTGATCAGGATCGCGCCGAAAACCCGGTGGTAGCTGAGAATCGCGATCAGTAAGAAGCACACCGCCGCCAACAGCGGCGCAGGCTCATGCAAGGAGCCGAGCTTGATGAGGGTCGCCGGGCTGTCGACGATGATGCCGGCGGTCTTCAGGCCGATCACCCCGAGGAACAACCCCACGCCGGCACCCATGGCGTGGCGCAGGCTGACGGGGATGCTGTTGAGCAGCCATTCACGCACCCGGGACAGGGTCAGGAACATGAACAACACACCGGAGATAAACACGGCGCCGAGGGCGGTCTGCCAGGTGTAGCCCATGGTACCAACCACGGTGTAGGTGAAAAACGCATTCAAACCCATGCCCGGCGCCAGGCCCACGGGCCAGTTGGCATACAGCCCCATCAACAGGCAACCGAGTGCGGCGGCGATGCAGGTGGCGACGAACGCCGCACCGTGATCGATGCCCGCGTCGGCCATGATGTTAGGGTTGACGAAGATGATGTAGGCCATGGTGATGAAGGTGGTGAGGCCGGCGATCAGCTCGGTCTTCACTGTGGTGCCATGCAAGCGCAGTTTGAACAGGCGTTCCAGCCAGCCGTTTGGTGAGGGGGCAAGGTCCAGCGTCGGGGCTTCGGATTTGCGGCTATCCACAGCGAGTACTCCTCAAGCATTTTATTGTTATGGCCAGCGCGCAAGCGCTGAGAGGTACTGGCGGGTTTGTTGACCAATAGGTCAGGAACTCGCACGAAGCGAATTATGCTTTTGTATACAAATAAAGCAAATAATGTTTTCTATCCGCTGCACCAAATAGATGAAAGGCAACCACAGGGTCAGGGCTGGTTGGCGAGCGCCTGATTCACCGCCAGCCACCCAACCACCGCGTCTTCACCGGCGTCACTGAAGGCACGTTGCAGCAACTTCACCTGTTCGCGGCGCAGTGACTGTTCGAAGCGCAGGCCTTCCTCGGTCAATTCCAGCAGGCGTTTGCGCTTGTCTGTCTCGGACGCGACGCTGTTGACCAGGTGCATCTCCTGCAATTGGCGCAGAGGGATGTTCAGTGCCTGCTTGCTCACACCGAGCAGTTCCAGCAGTTCCTTCACGCTCAGCGCCGGGTAGCGCGCGATGAAAAACACGATGCGCTGATGCACCCGGCTCAGCCCGCGGCGCTCGAGCATTTCGTCGGCCTTGGCGGTAAACGCCTGGTAGCCGAAGAAAAACGCTTCCATCGCGGCCTGCTGGGCGGTTGGGTTTTTAAGGTCAAGCATATTGACGTATCCGTGCGAGTCGTCGTAATTTCGGTCAACCAGTTTGACGTATTTCCCACAGTCTTCGCTACCGGTGACCCCATGGCCTTCTCTGAACGTGTTACGCGCCTCAAAAGCTCCCTGATCCGTGAAATCCTCGCGGCAGCCCAGCGCCCGGAAGTGATGTCGTTCGCCGGAGGCCTGCCAGCCGAAGCCATGCTGCCTGCCTTGAACTGGGACGACATGCCGCTGAACATCGGCCAGTACGGCATGAGCGAAGGCGAACCGCAGTTGCGCGAATTGCTCGCTGCCGAGGCGCGTGCCCTGGGCGTGCCGTGCCAGGCCAGCCAGGTGCTGGTGGTCAGCGGCTCCCAGCAGACCCTCGACCTGGCGGCCAAGCTGTACATCGACAAGGGCACCCGGATCCTGCTGGAAGGCCCGACCTACCTGGCCGCGTTGCAGATCTTCCAACTGTTCGGCGCCGATTGCCTCACCGTGCCACTGGACGCCGACGGCCCGGACCTGAATGCGTTGCGTGCCAACCTTGAACGCCATCGCCCGGCGTTCATCTACCTGATCCCGACCTTCCAGAACCCCTCGGCCGTGCGCTACAGCGAGGCCAAGCGCGAAGCCGTCGCCGCCTTGCTCGACGAATTCGGCGTGACCCTGATCGAAGACGAACCCTACCGCGAACTGACTTTCGACGGCGGCAGCGCCAGACCCATCGTCGGGCGCCTGAAAAAAGCCAGCTGGATCTACACCGGCACCGTGTCCAAGACCCTGTTGCCGGGCCTGCGCGTGGGCTATCTGATCGCCAGCCCGGACCTGTTCCCGCACCTGCTCAAGCTCAAGCAATCGGCGGACCTGCACACCAACCGCGTCGGCCAATGGCAGGCCATGCAGTGGATCGGCACGGAGCAATACCAGCAGCACCTGACTCAACTGCGCGGCTTTTATCGCGAGCGCCGCGATGCTTTCCAGTCGGCGCTGGAGCGTCACTTCGTCGAGCTGGCCGACTGGCAGGTGCCCCAGGGCGGTTTATTCTTCTGGCTGACCTTGAAACAGCCGCTCGACACCCGCACCTTGTTGGCTCAAGCGCTCGACCAGAACGTCGCGTTCATGCCCGGTGAACCGTTCTTTTCCGAGCCCGACCGACACCTGGGTTCGTTGCGGCTCAATTTCAGCCATATCGACCCGGCCCGTTTGGACGAAGGTCTCAAGCGCCTGGCCGCGGTGGTCCGTCAAGCACAGCACGCGCAAGCGGCATAAGGGGAGCCCCATGTACAAGGTTTATGGCGATTACAAGTCGGGCAACTGCTACAAGGTCAAATTGATGCTCAGCCTGCTGGGCATCCCGTACCAATGGATCGATGTGGACATCCTCAAGGGTGACACCCAGACCGCCGAGTTCCTGGCGAAGAACCCCAACGGCAAGATCCCCGTGCTGGAACTGGAAGACGGCACCTGCCTGTGGGAGTCCAACGCGATCCTCAACTTCCTTGCCGATGGCAGCGAGTTCCTGCCCACCGAACCGCGCCTGCGCACCCAAGTGTTGCAGTGGCAGTTCTTCGAGCAGTACAGCCATGAGCCGTACATTGCGGTGGCGCGGTTTATCCAGTTTTACCTGGGCCTGCCCGAGGACCGCCTGGAGGAATACAAGAAACTGCACAAAGGCGGTTACAAGGCACTCAAGGTCATGGAGCGCCAATTGCAACTGACGCCGTACCTGGTGGGCGAGCAGTTCTCCATCGCCGATGTGGCCTTGTATGCCTATACCCATGTAGCCAATGAGGGTGGTTTTGAGCTGGAGGCTTATCCGGCTGTGCAGGCGTGGTTGAAGAGGGTTGCCAGCCATCCCAAGCATGTGGCCATGCTCGGTTAAACCTGTGGGAGGGGGCTTGCTCCTCCCACATTCAGTTCTTCGTTCAGCAAGTCAAAGCAGCGTTGCGCCGCCGGGCTCAGGCCCATCCCGCTGCGACTGATCAACCCGATCTCCCGGTTTACGCCGGGATGCTCGATGTGGATGCGCTTCAACCCCGCCAGGCTGTCCGCCGCCGATTCCGGCAGCACACTGATCCCCAACCCCTGGCGCACCAATGCCAGCACCGTCGACATGTAGTTGGCCTCCATGCCCGCGTTCATCGTCAGGCGTGTCTCATCGAACAGCGCATCCACTTGCTCGCGCACGCTGCTGTCGCGGCCAGTGAGGATGATCGGCTGGTCCGCCAGTTGTGCCAGGGTCAGTTTGCGATGGCGGGTCAGCGGATGACCGACCGGTACAAACGCGCACAGGCGATCGTTCAGCACTGGCACGAATTCCAGGCCATGGCTGAGCCGTGCACGCACGCCAATGCCGAAATCCACCTCGCCGGACCGCACCTGGGCGTGTATGCGATGGGCCACCAGGTCATGCAGGCGCACTTCGATTCCGGCAAAGCGCTCGCGAAACAGGCGCAGTACCGGTGGCAGGCTGCCGGCACAGACCGAGGGCAGGGCGGCGATGGTCACCACGCCTCGGCGCAACGCCGCCAGGTCGCGGGACCCGCTGACGATGTTGTCCAGGTCCAGCAGCAGTTTTTCCATTGGCCCGCGGGCCTCCTGGCCGGCGGCGGTAATACTGACGTGGCGCGGGCTGCGGTCGAGCAGGGCGACGCCGAGCCAGTCTTCCAGTTGTTGCACCTGCACCGTCAGCGCAGAAGGCGACAGATGCAGCTCATTGGCCGCCTTGGTGAAACTGCCAGTACGGGCCACGGCAAGAAACGCCTGAATGTGTTGGATACTGTTCTTCATTTTGTTTTTCCGAACACTAGCGGGTGAATATTCCAATTTACAAAGACTAACCTGCTTCCAATACTCCAGGGAAAACAATAACCGGCCAAAAAGGTCGCTCTGGAGTAACCCATGCTCGCTACCCTGGGTGTCATCACCATCCTGTGCCTGCTCGCTGCCGTCATGAGCAAACGCCTCTCGCCGCTGGTGGCCCTGATCGCCTTGCCGATCATCGCCGCACTGCTCGGCGGGTTCGGCCTGCAAACCAGCGCCTTCATCATCACCGGTATCAAGAACGTCGCCCCCGTGGTCGGCATGTTCGTCTTTGCGATCCTGTTTTTCGGGATCATGACCGATGCTGGCATGCTCGACCCCATCATTGATCGCATCCTGCGCACGGTAGGGACGCGTCCTACACGCATTGTTGTAGGCACCGCGACCCTGGCGCTGCTGGTACACCTGGACGGCTCCGGCGCGGTGACGTTCCTGGTGACGGTGCCGGCGATGTTGCCGCTGTATACGCGGCTGGGTATCGATAAGCGCATCCTGGCCTGTGTCTGCGCGATGGCGGCCGGAGTCAACTTCCTGCCGTGGACGGGCCCGGTGCTGCGCTCGTCAGCGGCCCTGCACGTGCCGGTGGCGGACCTGTTCCAGCCGTTGATCCCGGTGCAGATCGTCGGCCTGATCTTTGTGTTTGCCTGTGCCTGGTGGCTGGGCCGTCGCGAAGAAAAACGCCTGGGCCTCGGCGCCGGCTCTACGGTGGATGCGGTGCCGCAACGGGTGCTCAGTGAAGACGATATCAAGCTGCGTCGCCCGCGCCTGTTCTGGGTCAACCTGATCCTGACCGTGCTGGTGATGGTGGTGATGATCGCCGGCTGGGTCGACCCGGTGGTGATGTTCATGCTCGGCACCGTAGTGGGGTTGTGCATCAACTACCCGAACGTAGATGCCCAGCGTGCCCGCATCGATGCCCATGCCAAGACCGCCCTGACCATGGCCAGTATCCTGCTGGCCGCCGGGGTGTTCACCGGGATCATGCAGGGCACCGGCATGCTCAAGGCTATCGCCGAAGTAGCGGTGGCGCAGATTCCGGCGGGTCACGGCAAGTTGATCCCGGCGGTGGTGGGGTTCATTTCCATGCCGTTGAGCATGCTGTTCGACCCCGATTCCTACTATTTCGGCGTGATGCCGGTGATCGCCGAAGTCGGCAAGGCCCTGGGCGTCGACCCGCTGCAAGTGGCCCAGGCCTCGTTGCTGGGGGTGCACACCACCGGCTTCCCGGTCAGCCCGCTGACCCCTGCGACTTTCCTGTTGGTGGGCCTGTGCAAGATCGAGTTGGCCGATCACCAGCGCTTCACCATTCCGTTTCTGTTTGCCGCGTCGGTGTTGATGACCCTGACTGCGTTGCTCCTGGGAGTGATTTGAGATGAAAACCTTGCGCATCGGTTCTGGTGCCGGCTATTCCGGCGACCGTATCGAACCTGCGGTCGAGTTGGCCGAACACGGCGGCCTGGATTACCTGGTATTCGAATGCCTGGCTGAACGCACCATCGCCTTGGCGCAACAGGCGCGGATCAGCGATCCGCAGGGCGGTTACGATCCGCTGTTGAGTGAGCGCATGCGCCGGGTGCTGCCGTTTGTGGGGGTGCAGACCGGGCGCCGTCGCCTGCGGGTGATCACCAATATGGGCGCGGCCAATCCAGTGTCGGCGGCGGCCGAAGTGCGGCGAATTGCTGTTGAGTTGGGCCTGGATCTCAAGGTGCTCGCTGTGGTGGGCGACGACGTGTTGACGATGTTGCAGCCCGAGTTTCTGCTGGATAACGGCCAGAGCGTCGGCTCTTTGGGCGAACGGTTGATCTCTGCGAATGCCTACCTGGGCGTCGACGGCATTCTGCAGGCATTGCACGCCGATGCGGACGTGGTGATCACCGGGCGCGTGGCCGATCCCTCGCTGTTCCTGGCGCCGCAGATGTTTGAGTTCGGCTGGATGGCGGACGATTGGCCGCGGCTGGGACGCGGCACCTTGGTGGGTCATTTGCTCGAATGTGCCGGGCAAGTCAGCGGTGGGTATTTTGCCGACCCGGGTTTCAAGGATGTGGATGACCTGGCGCGCCTGGGTTTCCCGCTGGCCGAGATTGATGCTGACGGCCAGGCCGTGATCACCAAGGTCACCGGCTCCGGTGGGCGGGTCAGCCGTGCCACCTGCACCGAGCAACTGATCTACGAAGTGCATGATCCGGCGGCGTACCTGACGCCGGATGTGACCGCCGATTTTTCACGGGTGTGCTTTGTCGAGGAGGGCGCTGATCGCGTTCGTGCCCAAGGTGCTGGTGGTCGTTCGCGTCCCGAACGGTTGAAGGTGAGTGTTGGATATCTGGACGGCTGGATCGGCGAAGGGCAGATGTCCTACGGCGGCCCCGGTGCTGTCGCACGGGCGCAGCTGGCGCGGGATGTCGTGCTCAAGCGCCTTGAGTTGATAGGCGTGAAGATGCAGGACGTGCGTGCCGAACTGATCGGCATGGACTCGCTGCACGGCCCGCGCAGCACGGTGGAGCCCTGGGAAGTGCGCCTGCGCGTGGCGGCTCGCTGTGAAGAGCGCAGCGAAGCGGTGCGCGTCGGCAACGAAGTGGAAACCCTTTACACCAATGGCCCGTCCGGTGGCGGCGGCGCGAGCAAGAGCGTGCGGCAGGTGGTGGCGGTGGCGTCGTTGCTGCTGCCGCGTGATGCGGTCAACCCGAGGATCGAAGCATGAAGCTGCACACACTGGCCCATTCCCGCACGGGGGATAAGGGCGATACGTCGAACATTTCGATCATTGCCTATCGTGCCGAGGATTACCCCTGGCTCTGCGAACAGCTGACCGTCGAGCGTGTGGCTGGGTTTTTTGCGGATCTACTGGAGCCAGGCGCCGCACCGGTGCGGCGCTATGAGCTGGCGAATGTACAGGCACTGAACTTCGTGCTGCCGGGCATCCTGCGCGGCGGTGTGACCCGCTCGCTGGCGCTGGATGCCCATGGCAAGTGCCTGGGCTCTGCATTATTGGATCTCGACCTGTAAATACCGTAAATGTGGGAGGGGGCTTGCCCCCGATAGCAGAGTGTCAGTCACACAGTAAGTTGACTGATACACCGCCATCGGGAGCAAGCTCCCTCCCACATGGGTCATCCAGTGTCTGTCAGACCGCAGCGAAACGCTTGTCGAGGTAATCGATGATCACCTTGGAGTCATACATCCAGGTGGTCTGGCCATTCTCTTCAATGCGCAGGCAGGGCACCTTGATCTTGCCGCCTTGCTCCAGCAGGGTCTGGCGGTCCTGCTCGTTGTTCTTCGCGTCCTTCAACGCCACCGGCACATTCAGGCGGTGCAGGGTGCGACGGGTCTTCACGCAGAACGGGCAGGCGTGGAACTGATACAGGGTCAGTTCCTTGGCCGCTGCATTCACCTGCGCCTGCTGTTCGGCGGGGCGCTGTTTTTTACGGGGACGGGTCAGGAAGTCGCCCGCGATGATGATCTGGCCGAGGCCGACTCGAAGTGCTTTGACCAACATGGTTTAAACCTCTTGCCCATAACTGAGGGGCGGCAGCTTACCTGAATTCTGCGGGCGAAAAAAAACCGGCGATGAACGCCGGTCTTTTCCTAAGCAGCCCGTTACTTGATCAGGCTGAGGAATTCGCTGCGGGTCGCCGCGTTTTCGCGGAACTCACCCAGCATCACCGAAGTGATCATCGACGAATTCTGCTTCTCCACACCGCGCATCATCATGCACATGTGCTTGGCCTCGATCACCACGGCCACGCCCAGGGCGCCGGTGACTTGCAACACCGCGTCGGCGATCTGGCGGCTGAGGTTTTCCTGGATCTGCAGGCGGCGGGCATACATGTCGACAATCCGCGCGACCTTGGACAGGCCCAGCACTTTGCCGCTCGGGATGTAAGCAACGTGGGCCTTGCCGATAAACGGCAGCAGGTGGTGTTCGCACAGCGAGTACAACTCGATGTCCTTGACCAGCACCATTTCGCTGTTGTCGGAGCTGAACAAGGCACCGTTGGTGACTTCTTCCAGTGTCTGCTCATAGCCGCGGCAGAGGTACTGCATCGCCTTGGCGGCACGTTTTGGCGTGTCGAGCAGGCCCTCGCGGGAAACGTCCTCGCCGAGTTGGCCGAGGATCGCGGTGTAATTCTGTTCCAGGGACATGAAACTACCTGTGGGATTTTCGCAAAGCGCAAGGTTACGGTGGCGGGCACATCGCTGCAAGCCTGACGATGGCACTTGTTACTCGTCGCGCCCTTCCATCATGGTCCGCTTGAGCATCACATACACCGCCCCCGCGCCGCCGTGGCGGGCCTGGCACGAGGTAAAGCCGAGTACCTGGGCGTGCTGGCGCAGCCAGGTGTTGACGTGGCTCTTGATCATCGGCCGCTTGCCGTCCAGCCGCACGGCCTTGCCATGGGTGACGCGCACGCAGCGGATTTCGAATTTGGTGGCTTCGGCGAGGAAGGCCCACAGGGTTTCGCGGGCTTTTTCCACGGTCATGCCGTGCAGGTCGAGGCTGCCTTCGAACGGGATCTGGCCGATCTTGAGCTTGCGCATCTGGCTTTCCTGCACACCGTCGCGGGCCCACATCAGCTCGTCTTCGGGGCCGACGTCGATCACGAACTGGTCCGACAGGCCGTCCACGGTGGTGGCATCGGTGCGCACGGTCGCGGCCTGGCGCAGCTTGGCGATCTGCGCGCGGTCGGCCTTGGGTTTGCCGGTGTCGGCGCGGTCGTGCTTGATCGGCTTGACGCCGCGCAGCTCGTTTTTGAACAGGGAAAAATCGTCGTCTTGCATGTCAGCCTCCGCGAAGGGCGGGCAGTTTACCTAAATCGCGGCGGCCGGGGCGCAGGAAACGCTATCCAAGCGCCATCAGTCGTGTTTTTTCATCAGGTGCGAAGCGATATTAAGCGACAACGGCTGGCGCATTTTCCGACGGCTGCGCCGCCACAACCATACGCCCAACCACAGTACCAGCAGCCCGACCCCCAACAGGATAGCCGAGCCGCCAGGGCTGGCATTCAGCTCGCCAAGGGCCGGCGAGTGACCAGACAGACCGGCGCCACCAGCGCCGGTCAACAGCAGACCTACGATCGCCAGCAGCGCGGCGATGCCGGCAACCAGGCGCAGACGCCAGTTGCTCGGGCCCTTGGGGCGCAAGCGACGAGCATCAAAACCATCGGATATCTTCATTCCGACCTTTCCTCCAGGGTATCGGCCCTTCGACCGGACAATACACAGGTTGTTCCGGGGCGAGGGGTAAATGCGCCAAATGAAAAGGCTTTGCGGATGAGCGGGGCAATAAACATTGCCGCACCGCTCATCAGAAGGTCGATCAGATCAGGTCTTTGGTCAACGCCAGGGTGGCGAAGTTGTCGGCCATGATGGCCATTTCGGTCTGCTGTACGTGCGCGGCGCTCAGGATGCCGCCTTTGTAAGGCAGGTCACGGGTGGCGCAGGCATCTTCCACCAGGGTGCAGCGAAAGCCCAGGTTCTTGGCGGCACGCACGGTGGTGCTGACGCTGGAGTGGCTCATGAAGCCGCAGACGATCAGGTCCAGGGAGCCGAGGTCCTGCAGGTGTTTTTCCAGGCCGGTGCCGTGAAATGCGCTGGGCAGCAGTTTGCCGATGATGGTTTCGTCGCCTGCAGGCTCGAGGCCCGGGATGAACTCACCCCGTTCGCCTTGCGGGTCGAACAAGCCGCCAACGGTGCCCAGGTGACGCACATGCACGATCGGGCGCCCGGCGTTGCGCGCTGCGGCGACCAGTTGCTTGATGTTACCAACGGCCGCGTCCATGCCCGAGAGGGCGAGCGGGCCGCTGAGGTATTCCTTCTGGGCGTCGATGATCACGAGGGTCGCATGGCTGAGGTTCGCAGCTGCGTAACCACGACCGCTGAGTTGAAACATCGTCTTTGGAACGGACATTCTGGGGCTCCTGTGAGGGGGGCTTTTGCGACATTGTCCACTGGCTGAGCGGTTCTGTGAATCGCTACCATCGTAAGGTACGCTGTTGTTGACGTGTAGCCATGTCAAGAGGTGGGCCTGTTTGACACAATGATGGCAATTCGGATGAAATCCGACGGATGGGCGCGGGGTTTCGTACATCGTCGGTACAGGTGAAGGCTGTTAGAATCACCAGTCGTTTTTTCCAGGAGCTTGCCCCCGTGATCACATCCCGCCTGCGCACGTTGCGCGACCACATCCGTTGGGCTGTCAGCCGTTTCCATGGGGAAGACCTGTTTTTCGGGCATGGCACTGACAATGCCTGGGACGAAGCCCGTCAATTGGTGCTCGGCGCGTTGAACTTGCCGTGGGAGATTGCCGACAGTTATCTGGACTGCAACCTGGAGGAAGAGGAAGTTTCCCATGTGCAACGTTTGCTGCACAGGCGCATCCATGAGCGCGTGCCCACCGCGTACTTGTTGAACGAAGCGTGGTTCTGCGGCATGTCGTTCATCGTCGACGAACGCGTGCTCATCCCCCGTTCACCGATCGGCGAACTGATCGAAAACCGCTTCGAACCCTGGCTGGCGCAACCGCCGGCACGCATTCTCGACCTGTGCACCGGCTCCGGCTGTATCGGCATTGCCTGTGCCTACGAGTTCCAGGACGCCGAAGTGGTGCTGGGCGACCTGTCGTTCGAAGCCCTGGAAGTGGCCAACCAGAACATCGAGCGCCATGGCGTCGATGAGCGCGTGTACACCGTGCAGGGTGACGGTTTCGACGGTCTGCCGGGCCAGCGTTTTGACCTGATCGTGTCGAACCCGCCGTATGTGGATGCCGAAGACTTCGCCGACATGCCCGACGAATACCAGCACGAACCGGAACTGGGCCTGGCCTGTGGCGATGATGGCTTGAACCTGGTGCGGCGCATGCTGGCCGAAGCGGCGGACCACCTGACCGAGAAAGGTTTGCTGATCGTGGAGGTGGGCAACAGCCAGGTGCACGTCGAGGCGTTGTACCCGGAAGTGGACTTCGCCTGGCTGGACTTCCAGCGTGGTGGGCATGGGGTGTTCATGTTGACGGCGGAGCAGTGCCGCCAACATCAGGCGGTGTTTGCCGCCCGCGTTTAACCCACCTTACTGAACGAATAGGGCCAATGTGGGAGGGGGCTTGCCCCCGATGGCGGTGGATCAGTCAGCTACTCCAAATACTGACACTCAGCTATCGGGGGCAAGCCCCCTCCCACATTCAGACCTTATTTCTAGGCATAGACTCATTTCAGCGGTGGGTGGCAATCCAGATCAACAACCCCGCCTGGAACACCGTAAATGCCACCAGGCAGGTGATGGTAAAGCGCAACCCGCTGTCCTCACGCTTGAACTTGGTGACCTTTTCCTCTTCCTTGCGCAGCTTCACTTCCTGCTCCGCCAGGTTCTGCTCAGCCTGTTGCAGCATCTGCGCGGCTTCGAGAATCTCCACGAACTGCACCTTCTCGGTGTTCCAACTGTCCAGCACATCACCGACCTTGCCCGGCTGCACATTACCTTTGAGGTGTTGCACATCGGCGTAGGCCACATCAAAGCCCTGGATGCGCAGGAAGTGATCGCGGCGCAGGCGGGTGGCCTCGTTCAAGGCATCTTTGTTGGCCAGGTCGACGCCGTCGACGCGGTAGTGTGACCACTTCTTCTTCGCCCACGCGGCGCCCTGGGCCACCAGGAAGCGACCGATACCCCGGTTGGCTGGTTCGATTTCCAGGCTGTTGCCAGGGCCGAAGTGCACACGGTGCTTGTCGTGGTCGACCCAGATATCCAGGTGGTTCTGCTCACGGCGCACGCGCTGCCCTGGCAGCTGGATGACCATGCGCAGCAGGCTGTGGTGTTTGTCATTGCGCTCGGCGTAGCCGAACTGCACGAACCGCAACGGCCGCACGCCAGTGGCACGGTCGGTGGCCAGGGGGGCCAGGCGCAGCATCTTGAAATGCTCGGCCTGGACATCCGCCCACGGCAGGGGCGCCGCGTCGACGGCCTCGGTTTTTTCAGCCGGGGTGTCGGCGGTGGATTCCGGTGTTGCTTCAGTGGTTGTCATGCGGCGCGATCCTGTCCAAGCCCAGCGAGCCGACAGTCTTTTTACTGTCGACCCAGGGCTTATCGGCCGGTTTTCCCAGGACTGGAGGCAAATAGTCGCTTAATGGGGTTGAAGTCCTTCGATAAAACGCACGACGCGGCTGCCCAGCTCGGCGGCGAGGGGTAGTTGCGGATCGTTGTAGGAGGCCAATTGTTGCTTCACATCGTTGGGCACGATGCGCATCACGTGGTTCATGCCTTCGATCACCGCCAACTGCGCGTCGGGCTTGGCCTTTTTCAATTGCTGGGCGTCGCTCACACCCACCTGGATATCGTGGGTGCCCTGGATGATCAGCGCGGGCATGCGCAACTGGGCGAAAGCGGCCGATGGGTCGGCACGGAACAGGCTGATCAGGTACGGCTGCACACTGGGGCGGAAAATACCTTCCAGCGGGCCAGGCACGTCGTTATCCACCTGGCCGGCCTTGAGGTGATCGAGGATCTCGTTGCTGCGCAGCAGCAGGGCGGGGGGCAGGTGATCGGCCAACTGCTGGCGGATCACCTGGTCTACCGGGCGTGCGCTGCCGGACAACGAAATGACGCCGGCCGGGTCCAGTTGCGGCGCGGCGAGGGCCGCCACCAAGGCCCCTTCGCTATGACCCAGCACAATCAACGGCCCCAGGCGTCTGTCGGCCTTGAGCAGCTTGCCCCAGGCCACGGCATCGGCCACGTAGGCATCCAGGGTCAGGTTGCGCTCATCCGGCGTGGCCGCCAGGCTGGCTGCGACGCCGCGCTTGTCGTAGCGCACGCTGGCGATATTGTGCCGCGCCAGCACCCAGGCCAGGCGCTTGAGGCTGTCGTTGCGCGCGCCGTCGGCACTGTTGCCGTTGCGGTCGGTGGGACCGGAGCCGGCGATGATCAGTACAACCGGGACTGGCCTGTCGGATTTGGGCAACAAGAGTGAGCCAGACAGCTCGCCACTGCCGGTGTCGAGGCTGATGGGCCTTTGCAGCACGACCGGGGAGGCGGCGAAGCCAACGCTGGAAAACAGGGTGAGGGTCAAAAGCAGAACTCGCAGCATCATCGCGCCATCATGAGGAAGGTGCCGGTTGGACCAAGGTCTACCGGGAAGGTTTCGAGGATGAACTACTCGGTTAGCCTGCGTATACTGGCCGCCTTAAGTTATTACGGTTGACTTGATTCAACTGATTTCACGGAGCGCCCTGCATGTCCGGCAATACCTTCGGCAAGCTGTTCACTGTCACCACCGCGGGCGAAAGCCATGGCCCGGCGTTGGTCGCCATTGTCGACGGCTGCCCGCCAGGCCTCGAACTGTCCCTGGAAGACCTGCAGCGTGACCTCGACCGCCGCAAGCCCGGCACCAGCCGCCACACCACCCAGCGCCAGGAGCCGGACGAAGTCGAGATCCTCTCCGGCGTGTTCGAAGGCCGCACCACCGGTTGCGCCATCGGCCTGCTGATCCGCAACACCGACCAGAAATCCAAGGACTACTCGGCGATCAAGGACCTGTTCCGCCCGGCCCACGCCGACTACACCTACCACCACAAATACGGCGAGCGCGACTACCGTGGCGGCGGCCGCAGTTCGGCCCGCGAAACCGCCATGCGCGTGGCCGCCGGTGCGATTGCCAAGAAATACCTGGCCACCCAGGGCATCGTGATCCGGGGCTACATGAGCCAACTGGGTCCGATTGAAATCCCGTTCAAGACCTGGGACAGCGTCGAGGACAACGCCTTCTTCAGCCCGGACCCGGACAAGGTGCCGGAACTGGAAGCCTACATGGACCAGTTGCGCCGCGACCAGGATTCCGTCGGCGCGAGGATCACCGTGGTGGCCGAAGGCGTGAAGCCGGGACTGGGCGAGCCGATCTTCGACCGCCTCGATGCGGAACTGGCCCATGCGCTGATGAGCATCAACGCCGTCAAAGGCGTTGAAATCGGTGCCGGCTTTGCCTGTGTGTCCCAGCGTGGCACCGAGCACCGTGACGAGTTGACCCCGCAAGGCTTCCTCAGCAACAACGCGGGCGGCATCCTCGGCGGTATTTCCTCCGGCCAGCCGATCGTGGCGCACCTGGCGCTCAAGGCCACGTCGAGCATCACCACGCCAGGGCGTTCGATCGACGTGCATGGCAACCCGGTGGACGTGATCACCAAGGGCCGCCACGACCCATGCGTCGGCATCCGGGCCACCCCGATCGCCGAAGCGATGATGGCCATCGTGTTGATGGACCACCTGTTACGCAATCGCGGGCAAAATGCCGATGTGCGCGTGAGTACGCCGGTGCTGGCCCAGTTGTGACGGCGCTGCTGTGACAGCCCTCCCATACTGGCGCCTCTCCAGCTTCTACCTGTTCTACTTCGCCCTCCTGGGGGCAACCGCGCCGTTCCTGGCGCTGTACTTCGATCACCTCGGGTTCTCCAGCGCGCGCATCGGCGAGCTGGTGGCCATCCCCATGCTGATGCGTTGCGTGGCGCCCAACCTGTGGGGCTGGCTGGGCGACTACACCGGCCGGCGCCTGGCCATCGTGCGTTTTGGTGCGGTGTGCACCCTGGCGAGTTTTTCGCTGATCTTCGTCAGCCATACCTACGCCTGGCTGGCCCTGGTCATGGCGCTGCATGCATTCTTCTGGCACGCGGTACTGCCGCAGTTTGAAGTGATTACCCTCGCGCACCTGCAAAAGCAGACGGCGCGCTACAGCCAGATCCGCCTGTGGGGCTCCATCGGGTTTATCCTCACCGTGGTGATCATGGGCCGCTTGTTCGACTGGCTGAGCCTGGACATCTACCCGGTGGTGGTCGTAGTCATCATGGCCGGCATCATCGGCGCCAGCCTGTGGGTACCGAATGCGCAGCCCGCGACCCACGGCAATCGTCTGGCGGGCGACGGCTTCCTCAAGCAATTGCGCAGCCCCGGCGTGCTGGCGTTTTATGCTTGCGTGGCATTGATGCAACTGAGCCACGGCCCGTATTACACCTTCCTCACGCTGCACCTTGAACACCTGGGTTACGGCCGGGGCGTGATCGGCATGCTCTGGGCGCTGGGGGTCGTGGCGGAAGTATTGATGTTTCTGGGTATGAGCCGCATCCTCACGCGCGTTTCGGTGCGTCGTGTACTGCTGGCGAGCTTCTTGTTGGCGGCATTGCGCTGGTTGCTGTTGGGGTCGTTTGCCGAGTATTTCTGGGTGCTGTTGCTGGCGCAGGTAATGCACGCCGCCACGTTCGGCAGCTTTCATGCAGCCTCGATTGCCTTTGTGCAACGCAGTTTTGGTGCCCGGCAACAAGGCCAGGGCCAGGCGCTCTACGCCGCCCTGGCCGGCACCGGCGGTGCGCTGGGTGCGCTGTATGCCGGCTACAGTTGGAACCTGTTGGGGCCGACCCTGACCTTCAGTATCGCGAGCGTCGCGGCCCTGGCCGCCGCCCTTATCATCGGTCTTCGATTGCACGAGCAGAACCAAGGAACCCTTCAATGAGTTATGTCGCCGTCTACTGCGCTGCTTCACCGGACACCCCGAACAAGGTCCTCACCCACCCCGAGGATATTGCTGCGACCCTGGCCGAGCACGGCGTGCGTTTTGAGCGTTGGCCACCCGTTTCTATCGAGAAGGGGGCCACAGATGCGCAACTGATTGCGGCGTACAAGGCACAGATTCAAGCCTTGGGCTACGCGGATGCGCAGGTGCTCAGGGTGACGGAGGATCATCTCCAGAAGGCCGAGGTGCGTGCGGGCTTTCTTGCCGAGCGCCGCTGCAGCGAAGTTGCCGCACGTTTCATCATCGCAGGGCAGGGGCTGTTTTCCCTGCACATAGGCGATTATGTATACGCCGTGCGTTGCGAGAAAAACGACCTGCTTGTGATCCCGGCCGGTATGCCGCACTGGATTGACATGGGGGAGAACCCGCACTTTGTCACACTGCGGCTGTTCAATACGCTTGAAGAATGCATACCGGAGTTCACCGAGGACGATATTGCCAGTCGTTTCCCCGGCCTGGACGACTAATCCCCACCGATCAAAAACTACAACCCCTGAAGGTTGGAAGTTGCTGTGGGAAGAAACTTAAACTTCTGTAAGGCTTGGATGTTTATGCGCGGGCCTGCGCCTTAATACCATTCGTTATGTAACCCTCTGCGACATCAATGTTTATGTCACCTGTCAATAGGAGGAATCCGAAGAGGGGGCGGCATGAGCCAGAGAAAGGAGAGGAACTAATGAGTGGCCCCAAGGAATCGTTTCTACCGCCATATTCGGTACCCAATGCAGTCAGGCGACGTTTGAACCTGGCTGGCAAGGCCCTGACTCCGGCGGAGTTGGAAATCCTGCGCTGGGCTTCGGAAGGCAAGACCGTCTGGGAGATCAGCCAGATACGCGCCACGTCCGAAGCAACCGTGAAATTCCACCTGCGTAATATCTATTGCAAGCTGCAAGTAACCAATCGGGTACAAGCCGTCAATGAAGCCAGCCGCCAGGGGCTGTGTTGAACCCATGAAAAAGGGCCGCGACGCTCAATGCGTCGCGGCCCTTTTGGGTATTTCAGGCTTAAGCCGAGTGGTAGGTCGGCAAGGCAAAGCGGTTCTGGCTCTGCAGCATCGAAATCTGCGGCAACTCGCTGGCCTGTTCAGCCAGGTCGCGGCGAATGGCGCTGATGACCCAGGTCAGCTGATCGGCAGTGTGCAACTGCTGATAGGAGATCGAACGCTTGACCTGTTTACCTTCGCTGTTGCGCAGGGTCAGCAGGATGCCGCCGTCTGGACGAGGCTGGGTGGTGACATCGTAGTTGGAGAATACTGAAGCGAATTTATCTTGGATCAGGCTCATGTCTATCAGCTCCGTTGGCTCAAGTGGGCAAGCATGGAGAGATAGGTGCAGTGATTGTGCCAGCTAGTGATTTAGATAAATATCGTTAGAAATCAATAGCTTATAAAAATACAAAATTTCCGGATTCGTGCAATTTGCATGAATGGTCATCATGCATCCTGCATTTTGCGTTGCCGGGCGCGCTCGGGCAGGTGCCTCACTACTCATAATGACTCTCTCTGCCTGGCTTAATTCCTTTTTTCAGCGTTCGCTTATCGGGATACAAAACTTTTCAAATCCTGCGTGTACAGCCGAAGAGGGTCTGACGTACTTTTCTGCAAGGTTTACGAACAATAAGAAAAAGGACGTTCCCATGCGCCACCCGCAAAACGACATGATCACCTGGGGCATGATGCTGCGTAAGGTGCCGGCCATTGTTCGTGCTCTGCCTCGGGTGGTGCGCGGCATGCGGGCCGCCAATGTCACCGACCCCGCTCAGCCCTGTGGCCTGGGCTGGCAGTTTGAACAAGCCACCCTGCGCAACCCGGATGGCACAGCCTTGTTGTACGGCGACCGCGTGCTCAGCTACAGCGAAGCCAACCAGCAGGCCAACCGTATTGCCCACCATCTGCAAGCCCAGGGCATCGGCAAGGGCGATGTGGTGGCGATCTTTATCGAAAACCGTCCCGAGTTGCTGCTGAGTGTGCTGGCCGTGGCCAAGCTGGGCGGCGTCTGTGCGATGCTCAATACCGCGCAGACCCAGGCGGCGCTGCTGCACAGCCTCAACCTGGTGAACCCGGTGGCGATTGTGGCCGGTGCGGAATTGGTGGCTTCCTATGACGCGGTACGTGAGCAGGTGGGCATTTCCGCTGAACGAACCTGGTTTGTCGCGGACCAGCAAGCCAATGCGCTGCCCGATGGTTATTGTGACCTGATGGCTGCCAGCGCCGGTGGCCCGGTAGATAACCTGCCGAGTACCGCGCAGATTTTCTTCAACGACCCCTGCTTCTATATCTATACCTCCGGCACCACCGGGCTGCCCAAGGCCGGCATCATGAAACATGGCCGCTGGACCAAGACCGCGATCAGCTTCGGCAGCATTGCGCTGGACATGGGGCCGGAGGATGTTCTTTATTGCACCCTGCCGCTGTACCACGCCACCGGCCTCTGTGTGTGCTGGGGCGCGGCGATTGTCGGGGCGTCCGGTTTCGCTATCCGGCGCAAGTTCAGCGCCAGTCAGTTCTGGGAGGATGCGCGCAGATTCAAGGCGACCACCCTCGGCTACGTCGGCGAACTATGCCGCTACCTGCTCGACCAGCCAGCGGCCGAAAACGACCGTGATCATCGCGTGACCAAGATGGTCGGCAATGGCCTGCGCCCTGGCGTGTGGGCGCAGTTCAAGGCGCGCTACGGCGTGGCGCATGTCTGCGAGTTGTACGCCGCCAGCGACGGCAATATCGGTTTTACCAACATATTGAATTTCGACAACACCGTCGGCTTTTGCCTGCAACACTGGGCGTTGGTGGACTACGCCCACGACACGGGTGAACCGATCCGTGGCGGCGATGGTTTCATGCACAAAGTGAAGACCGGCGGGCAGGGCTTGTTGCTGGCCAGGATCGATGAAAAGTCGCCCTATGACGGTTACACCGACCCGGAAAAAAACCGCAAGGTGATCCTCACGGATGTGTTCGAGAAGGGCGACCGCTACTTCAATACCGGCGACCTGGTGCGCAGCATCGGCTTCGGCCATGCACAGTTCGTCGACCGCCTGGGCGACACCTATCGCTGGAAGGGAGAAAACGTCTCCACCACCGAAGTGGAGAACATCTTGTTGCAACACCCGCAGATCGCTGAAGTCGTGGCCTATGGCGTGGAAATCGAAAACACCAACGGCCGTGCCGGCATGGTCGCCATCACCCCGAGCGAATCGCTGGCTGCCCTGGACATGCGTGAGTTGCTGCAGTTCGCCCACGGCCAGTTGCCGCACTATGCCGTGCCATTGTTCCTGCGGATCAAGGTGAAGATGGAAACCACCGGCACCTTCAAATATCAGAAGGTGCGGCTCAAGGAGGAAGCCTTCGACCCGGACAAGGCGGGCAATGACCCGGTCTACGCCTGGCTGCCGGGGTCGGACAGTTATGTGCCGGTCACCGGGCAATTGCTGGCGCAGATCCAGGCTGGGCATTTTCGTTATTAAAGTAGCGCCATTGATTCTGCCTATGGCCGCTTTTGACAAAAAAGCCATGACAGGGGGGAACTCCCTCGCGACACTGGGCGCCATATAGAGGACCAGACAAGGAGCCCCACATGTCAGACCAAGCCAAACAAATGACTGAAGACGAAGCCGCCGAATTTGCCGAGCAGGTCTTCGACGTAGCCCGCAAAGGCGACGCCGCCATGCTCGCTGCGCTGCTGGCCAAAGGCTTGCCGGCCAACTTGCGCAACCACAACGGCGACACCTTGCTGATGCTCGCGGCTTATCACGGCCATGCCGAGGCAGTAAAAGTGCTGCTGGAGTTCAAGGCCGATCCGCAGATCGCCAACGACAAGAACCAGCTGCCGATGGCCGGTGCAGCGTTCAAGGGCAACCTGGACGTGGTCAAGGCGCTGATCGACGGAGGCGCGCCGGTGGACGCCGCGTCTTCCGACGGCCGTACGGCGTTGATGATGGCGGCGATGTTCAATCGCGTGGAAATGGTCGATTACCTGCTGGGGCAGGGCGCCAACCCCAAGGCCACCGACGCCAATGGCGCCACCGCACTGGCCGCGGCGCAGACCATGGGCGCGGTGGATACGGCGGCGCAGTTGCAGAAACTGGTGTAGGCTACGCGCCCTCAAAAGCCAGCCCGCTACAGGACCATTCCCATGAAAACCGCCCTCGTCGAACTCATCAGCAAAATCAGCGCCGGCGTCATGGGTGAGGACGAGGTGGCGCGCATCGCCGATGAGGCGGCCCAGGCCTACGCCGACCCGGCCGCGTTTCTGGCGGCCAACCCGGATATCAACTACGACGACACCTTTCCCATCCCACTGGGTGAGTGGGTGGTGGTCGGCAGCCTGCCGGACACCGTGCTGTTCCAGGCCGACACCTATGGTGACCTGTTCGCGCAGATCGTCGCGTCGTTCGGCCCGGGCGTTGCGTTCAACCTCAAGCCCAAGCAACTGGCCAAGACCGAAGACCTGACCGCACTCAACCGCATCCAGATCCAGATGAGCGCCCTCAGCCCGGAGGATGGCGGCTATGTGCTGCTCAACTTCAGCCAGCTGCTGGATGACGAGATCCAGGCGGTACTGGTCTACGGCAACGACCTGCCGCGCGTGCTGGAGCTGTGCGCCGAAGTCGGCATCAAGGGCGAACCGTCCCTGGAAGCGCTGAAAGTCGCGGTTCACGTCTGAAATAAAACGGAACCCCCGCCAGGGCTGACTATCCTACAAGGGCATGCCCTCACTTAGGAGCGACACCATGGGTTCCACGTTTAATAGCTTGATCGGGCTGATCATCCTCGCGCTGGATATCTGGGCGATCATCAACGTATTCAAAAGCGGCGCAAGCACGGGCGCCAAGGTGTTGTGGATCTTGTTGATCCTGCTGCTGCCGGTGCTGGGCCTGATCATCTGGGCGATTGCCGGACCACGGGGTAATGTGCGGATCTGATCTCGCACACCACCTGGCAGCTGTCGAACCCTGGCTCGGCAGCTGTCGGGCCACGGCTTTTCCCTTCAATTCATTTTGTGTTTCGAAATATTCGCTGCACAAAATTTTCACATCCCTTCCAAGACAATTCGCCGGCTTTATCTTCCTGCCAAGGCCCTGTCCCAAGAGCCACTAAAGGCGGAGCGCCGGTGCACGTTCAGTAATTAATAGCCTTGCCGCCGTTGATCGGGCACCATTCGCGCCACTGCACTACTTCGTCACTTAAACTTCCAATGGGTCCTGAAACGACATGGCAAACCCGGACGCCCTGAGTCAGCAGCGAGCTTCTAATCGCCTGCTGCAACCGACCGTCAAATCCCATCTGGCGTACACGCTGCTCTGCGCACTGGTCATGATGGTGATGTTCTCCCTGCTGCGCCTGGCGCTGCTGGTGTACAACCGCGAAATGATCCTCGACACGCCGGCCTCGACCTTCCTCGAAGCGTTCGGCAATGGCCTGCGCCTGGACATTCGCCTGGTGATGTACCTGCTGGTCCCGCTGCTGCTGGCCTTGTTCAGCGTCCGCGCCATGGCTGCGCGCGGGTTCTTCCGTTTGTGGCTGACCGTCGCGTCCAGCATCGCCCTGTTCCTGGGCCTGATGGAAATGGACTTCTACCGCGAGTTCCACCAGCGCCTCAACGGCCTGGTCTTCCAATATGTGAAGGAAGACCCGAAGACCGTGATGAGCATGCTCTGGTACGGTTTCCCGGTGGTGCGCTACCTGCTGGCCTGGGCCGTGGGTACGTTGATCCTGAGCATGGCGTTCAAAGGCGCCGACCGCGCCACACGCCCGCGTGGCCCGTTCAGCGGTGGCAGCATCGGTACCCGCCAGGTCGCGCCGTGGTACACGCGCATCGCGGTGTTCGTGGTCTGCCTGCTGATCGCCGTGGTCGCCATCCGTGGCACCCTGCGCCAGGGGCCGCCGCTGCGTTGGGGGGATGTCTACACTACGGATTCGAACTTCGCCAACCAGTTGGGCCTCAACGGCACCTTGTCGCTGATCGCCGCGGCCAAGTCGCGGTTCTCCGAAGATCGCTCCAATATCTGGAAGGCCACCCTCGACCAGCCGCTGGCCACCCAGACCGTGCGTGACATGCTGGTGCTGCCGCAAGAGAAACTGGTGGATACCGACATCGCCGCCGTGCGCCGCGACTACATGCCGCCGGCCGAGAAGACCCTGCCGATCAAGAACGTGGTCGTGATCCTCATGGAAAGCTTCGCCGGTCACTCGGTCGGCGCCTTGGGTCGTCCGGGCAACATCACGCCGTACTTCGACAAACTGTCCAAGGAAGGCCTGCTGTTCGACCGTTTCTTCTCCAACGGCACCCATACCCACCAGGGTATGTTCGCCACCATGGCGTGCTTCCCGAACCTGCCGGGCTTCGAATACCTGATGCAGACCCCGGAAGGCAGCCACAAGCTGTCGGGCCTGCCGCAGTTGCTCAGCGCGCGCAAGTTTGACGACGTGTATGTGTACAACGGCGATTTCGCCTGGGACAACCAGTCGGGCTTTTTCAGCAACCAGGGCATGACCAACTTCATCGGTCGCAATGACTTCGTCGATCCGGTGTTCTCCGACCCGACGTGGGGTGTGTCTGACCAGGATATGTTCAACCGTGGCCTGGAAGAGCTCAAGGCGCGTGAAGGTGGCAAGCCCTTCTATGCGTTGCTGCAAACCCTGTCCAACCACACGCCGTACGCGTTGCCGACGCCATTGCCAGTTGAGAAAGTCACCGACCGTGGCAGCCTCAACGAGCATTTGACCGCCATGCGCTACTCCGACTGGGCCCTGGGCCAGTTCTTTGAGAAGGCCCGCAAGGAGCCTTACTTCAAGGAAACCCTGTTCGTCATCGTGGGTGACCATGGCTTCGGCAACGAGCAGCAGATCACCGAAATGGACCTGGGCCGTTTCAACGTGCCGATGCTGATGATCGCGCCAGGCATGCAGGAAAAGTTCGGCGAGCGTGACCACACCGTGGGCACCCAGATCGACATCGTGCCAACCATCATGGGGCGCCTGGGTGGCGATACCCTGCACCAGTGCTGGGGCCGTGACCTGTTGAACCTGCCGGAAGGCGATAAGGGTTTTGGTGTGATCAAGCCATCGGGCAGCGATCAAACCGTGGCATTGGTGACGGCAGATCGCATTCTGGTGCTGCCGAAGGAAATGCCACCGAAGTTGTGGGAATACGAACTGGGCGCCAACCCAACCGGTAAAGTGATCCCCGAGTCGCCGGACGAGGCGGCACTGAAGCAGAAACTCGAGTCGTTCCTGCAGACCGCTACCAAGAGCCTGTTGGATAACACCGCAGGTGTGGTCAACGGCAAGCCGGACTAATTAACCGGCCATAAAAAAGAGGCCCTTTAAAGGGCCTCTTTTTTTGCCTGGCGTTTATATACGCCCAAGCAACAACAGCACCAGCAGCACCACCAGGACAACGCCCAGGATACCCGACGGGCCATAACCCCAATTACGTGAGTGAGGGAACACTGGCAGACCGCCGACCAGCAGGAGGATCAAGATAATGATCAGAATGAGGCTCATGGTTTTTTTCCTTATTGGCCTTCTGCAAAGACCGGTTGTTTAACGATAGGCCCGCATATTAAAGACAGACGCCTTAACAACTCCGACTATGCTTCTTCGCAGAAAATTCAGTATTTTTTTAAAGCATTTCGCACACAGGCTTATTTCTTTTAATGCGCTCGCAACTAAACCTGTTAGTTGAAAAATATTGAACTTAGGCTATACGCAAACATCCGACCCGGCCCACGGTTTGCCAGGGGCATTCATCACTCTGATGGTGGGTGGGTGTAGGAAAAACCTTCGCTACACTGCCGGTCACTTCTTCCGTGAACCACAAGGCAACTTCCTATGCAAAATCGCATGATGATCACTGGCGCCGGGTCCGGCCTGGGTCGTGAAATCGCTCTGCGCTGGGCCCGTGAGGGCTGGCAGTTGGCCTTGTCGGACGTGAGCGAGCCCGGCCTGCAGGAAACCCTCAGGCTGGTGCGCGAGGCCGGTGGCGAAGGTTTTATCCAGCGCTGCGACGTGCGCGACTACAGCCAGCTCACCGCGTTTGCCCAGGCCTGTGAGGTCAAGCTGGGCGGTATCGATGTGATCGTCAACAACGCAGGCGTGGCGTCAGGCGGTTTCTTTGCCGAGTTGTCCCTGGAGGACTGGGACTGGCAGATCGCAATCAACCTGATGGGCGTGGTCAAGGGCTGCAAGGCGTTCCTGCCGCTGTTGGAAAAGAGCAAGGGCCGCATCATCAACATCGCCTCCATGGCCGCGCTGATGCAGGGGCCGGCCATGAGCAACTACAACGTAGCCAAGGCGGGTGTGGTGGCGTTGTCGGAGAGTCTGCTGGTGGAGCTCAAGCAGCAGGAAATCGGTGTGCATGTGGTGTGCCCATCGTTCTTCCAGACCAATCTGCTGGATTCCTTCCGTGGGCCGACCCCGGCCATGAAGGCCCAGGTGGGCAAGTTGCTGGAAAGTTCGCCGATTTCGGCGGCGGATATCGCCGATTACATCTACCAGCGGGTCGCGGAAGGTGAGTTCATGATCCTGCCCCACGAACAGGGGCGCGTGGCATGGGCGTTGAAGCAAAAGAACCCGCAGTTGTTGTATGACGAAATGACCAGCATGGCCGACAAAATGCGCGCCAAGGCACAGGCCGTCAAAGGCTGACCGGGAAGTGGTCTGTCAGGCATTTTACCTACACATGTAAGTAGTGCCTGATTTCACGGCAAGCCATTGATGCACACCACAGCCTGCGCGCATGGTCGAGGTCCTTTCACTGTTAAAAGGACAACCGCCATGCTGGTTCTAAGCCGCGCCATAGGCGAAGTCATCTCCATTGGCGATGACATCGCCGTGCATATCCTCGAGTTGAACGGTACCCAGGTGAAGTTTGGCGTTGAAGCGCCGGCCGGGGTGCATGTACATCGCGCGGAGGTGCATCAGAAAATCCGCGAGCGCCAGGCCGCCAGCACCCATCCGGTGCCGGTGCCCAATCTCTGACGTCAGTCGAACAGATGCTTGGGCACGTCGTGCTTGAGCATCAACTGGCACTGCTCGCTTTCCGGGTCGAACACGATCAGCGCCTGGCCCTTGGTCAGTGCCTGGCGCACGCGCAGTACGCGGGTTTCCAGCGGCGTGTCATCGCCATTGTCGGTGCCGTCGCGGGTCACGAAGTCTTCGATCAGGCGTGTGAGCGTGTCGACTTCAAGTGCATCGTAGGGAATCAGCATACAAGCCTCGGGTGATGGATCCCGGCGATCCTACTGCGCCGGGACCGTAGTTGCCAGTCTCAGGACTTGTTGCCCACCAGGCTATCCACCGACGGCACTCGCGTGTCGCTTTCCATCTGCGTCTCGTGCTCGATCTGGTGACTGAACCGGTCCAGGGAACCCTGTGCCGGTTGCGCGTCGCTGGCGAACACGGGCGGGCTGAGAATGTAGGCGCCCAATAGACGACTCAGCGCCGCCAGACTGTCGATATGCGTGCGCTCGTAACCGTGGGTCGCATCGCAGCCGAACGCCAGCAACGCGGTGCGGATGTCGTGGCCGGCGGTGACGGCCGAGTGCGCGTCGCTGAAGTAGTAGCGGAACAAATCGCGGCGCACTGGTAACTCATTGTCCGACGCCAGGCGCAGCAAATGCCGCGACAGGTGATAGTCGTATGGCCCGCCGGAATCCTGCATCGCCACGCTCACCGCATGCTCGCTGGAGTGCTGGCCGGGGGCGACCGGGGCGATGTCGATGCCGACGAACTCACTGACGTCCCAGGGCAGCGCGGCCGCTGCGCCACTGCCGGTTTCCTCGGTGATGGTGAACAGCGGATGGCAGTCGATCAGCAACGGCTCGCCACTGTCGACGATGGCCTTGAGCGCGGCCAGCAGCGCGGCAACGCCGGCTTTGTCGTCCAGGTGCCGGGCACTGATGTGCCCGCTCTCGGTGAACTCCGGCAGCGGGTCGAAGGCGACATAGTCACCGATGCCAATGCCCAGGGAATCGCAGTCGGCACGGGTGGCGCAGTAGGCATCCAGGCGCAATTCCACATGGTCCCAGCTCACCGGCATTTCATCCACGGCGGTATTGAACGCATGCCCGGAGGCCATCAACGGCAACACACTGCCACGGATCACGCCGTTATCGGTAAACAGGCTGACGCGGCTGCCTTCGGCAAAGCGGCTCGACCAGCAACCCACCGGCGCCAGGCTCAAGCGGCCATTGTCCTTGATGGCGCGCACGGCGGCGCCAATGGTGTCCAAGTGTGCTGATACCGCACGGTCGGGGCTGTTTTTCTGGCCCTTGAGGGTGGCGCGGATGGTGCCGCGCCGGGTCATTTCAAAGGGGATGCCCAGCTCTTCCAGGCGCTCGGCGACGTAGCGCACGATGGTGTCGGTAAATCCGGTGGGGCTGGGAATGGCGAGCATTTCCAGCAGCACTTTTTGCAGGTAGTTCAGATCCGGTTCGGGGATGTTTCGGCTCATAAAGACTCCTGATGAGGTGTGGCGAGCAGCCGTGTTGTGGCTAGCTGGCTCACCACAAGAGGTCCCCTGGTCACAGGGTTATTGAGTAGCAGGCTGGCTGTGGGGAAACAACAAATCCACAAACTTCTCCGCGGTCGGTTGCGGCTCATGATTGGCCAGGCCGGCCCGTTCGTTGGCTTCGATAAACACGTACTCGGGTTGATCGGCGGCGGGCACCATCAGGTCCAGGCCCACCATGGGAATATCCAAGGCGCGGGCGGCGCGCACGGCGGCGTCCACCAGCGTGGGGTGGAGGATGGCGGTGACGTCTTCCAGGCAACCACCGGTATGCAGGTTGGCGGTGCGGCGCACGGCCAGGGTCTGGCCACGGGGCAGGATGCTGCTGTAGTCATAGCCAGCGGCTTTCAGTGTGCGTTCGGTCTCACCATCCAGAGGAATTTTACTTTCACCATCGGTGGCGGCCTGGCGACGGCGGCTCTGGGCTTCGATCAATGCGCCAATGGAGTGATGACCGTCACCGGTGACTTCCGCAGGACGGCGGATCGCGGCGGCCACCACCTCGAAGCCGATGACCAGGATGCGCAGGTCCAGGCCTTCGTGAAAGCTTTCCAGCAACACACGGCTGTCGAACTGCCGCGCCGCTTCAATGGCTTGCTGCACCTCTTCGATACTTTGCAGATCCACGGCGACGCCCTGACCCTGCTCGCCATCCAGCGGCTTGACCACGATGCGCTGGTGCTCATCGAGGAACTCCAGGTTGTCATCCGCGCTGCCCGCCAGTTGCTGCGAGGGTACTTTCAAACCGGCGGCCTTCAGCACCTTGTGCGTCAGGCTTTTGTCCTGGCACAAGGTCATGCTGATCGAGCTGGTCAGGTCGCTCAAGGACTCACGGCAACGCACACGGCGCCCGCCATGGCTCAGGGTGAACAGCCCGGCATCGGCGTCATCCACCTGTACATCGATACCGCGCCGATGGGCTTCCTCGACGATGATCCGCGCATAGGGGTTGAACCCCGCCTGCGGGCCAGGGCCGAGGAACAACGGTTGGTTGATCCCATTCTTGCGCTTGATCGCAAAGGTGGTCAGCGCGCGAAAACCGAGCTTGGCGTAGAGGTTCTTGGCCTGGCGGTTATTGTGCAGCACCGACAGGTCCAGGTAGCTCAGGCCACGGCTCATGAAGTGCTCCACCAAGTGACGCACCAGCACTTCGCCCACGCCGGGGCGCGTGCACAGCGGGTCGACTGCCAGGCACCACAGGCTGCAACCGTTTTCCGGGTCATGAAACGCCTTCTGGTGATTCAGCCCCATCACGCTGCCGATCACCGCGCCGCTGTCTTCATCTTCCGCCAGCCAGTACACCGGGCCGCCCTGATGGCGCGGCGTGAGGCGCTCGGCGTCGACCGGCAACATGCCGCGCCCCTGGTACAGCTGGTTCACCGCCAGCCAATCGGCCTCCGTCTGCACCCGCCGGATGCGGAAGCCGCGAAACACCCGGGTAGCCGGGCGGTAGTCGCTGAACCACAGGCGCAGCGTGTCGGAGGGGTCGAGAAACAGCTGCTGGGGATCGATGCCCAGGATCTGCTGGGGCGCCGCCACGTACAGGGCAATGTCACGCTCACCCGGCTGCTCATGGAGCAGTTCCTGGGCCAGGCTGGCCGGGTCGGGAAAGGTATGCCCGATCAGCAACCGGCCCCAGCCGCAATGCACCGCAATCGGCTCGGCGGCCAATGGGCTGCCGTCTTCCGCCAGGCGCGCCTGCAGGCGCTCGTAGGTCGGCGCCTGGCCCTTGATCAAGCGTTGGCTATAGGCCGCTGCGAGAGGTTTCATCAATCAGATTCCTTGTTCGCTGAGCCACAGGTTCAGCGCTGCCAGTTGCCACAGCTTGGAGCCACGCAACGGCGTCAATTGGCCCTGCGGGTCGGTCAACAAGCGGTCCAGCGCGGCGGGGTTGAACAGGCCGCGATCCTGGCTCGGGTCGAGCAGCAGTTCGCGTACCCAGTTCAAGGTATCGCCCTGCAAGTGCTTGAGGCCCGGCACCGGGAAGTAACCCTTCTTGCGGTCGATGACTTCGCTCGGAATGACCCGGCGCGCCGCTTCTTTCAGCACTTGCTTGCCGCCATCGGGCAACTTGAATTTACCTGGCACGCGGGCCGACAGCTCCACCAGGCGGTAGTCCAGGAACGGCGTGCGCGCTTCCAGGCCCCAGGCCATGGTCATGTTGTCGACGCGTTTGACCGGGTCGTCCACCAGCATCACCGTGCTGTCCAGGCGCAGGGCCTTGTCCACCGCCGCATCGGCGCCGGGCATGGCGAAATGTTCGCGCACGAAATCGCCAGCCGCGTCGTTGGCGGTCAGCCATTTGGGCGCGACAGTGGCGGCATAGTCGTCGTAGCTGCGGTCAAAAAATGCATCGCGATAAGCCATATAGGGATCGGCGGCACCGTCGACCTGTGGGTACCAGTGGTAACCGGCGAACAACTCATCGGCGCCCTGGCCGCTTTGCACTACCTTGCAGTGCTTGGCCACTTCCCGCGACAGCAGGTAGAAGGCGATGCAGTCATGGCTGACCATCGGCTCGCTCATGGCGCGAAACGCCGCTGGCAGTTGTTCGATGATCTCGCTTTCGGCGATGCGCAATTGGTGGTGGCGCGTACCGTAGTGTCTGGCGATCAGGTCCGAGTACTGAAACTCGTTGCCGGCCTCGCCACCAGCGTCTTCAAAGCCGATGGAAAAGGTCGACAAATCCTGTACGCCGACTTCACGCAGCAGGCCGACGAGCATGCTCGAATCGACCCCGCCGGAGAGCAGCACACCCACATCCACCGCGGCACGTTGACGGATGGCCACGGCTTCGCGAGTGCTGTCGAGCACGCGGTCGGTCCAGTCTTCCAGGCTCAGGTTTTTTTCATCTTCGCGCGGGCCGTAGGGCAGGGTCCACCAGGTTTGCTGTTCAGTCTTGCCGCTGGCATCGATACGCATCCAGCTGGCCGGCGGCAGTTTTTCGATGCCCGCCAGCAAGGTGCGTGGTGCCGGCACCACCGCATGGAAATTCAGGTAGTGATTCAGGGCTACCGGATCGAGGATCGGGTTGATATCGCCGCCCTTGAGCAGCGCCGGAAGGGCCGAGGCAAAGCGCAGGCGCTGGCCGGTGCGCGACAGGTACAACGGCTTCACGCCGAGGCGGTCGCGGGCGATGAACAGGCGCTGGGCATCACGTTCCCAGATGGCGAAGGCAAACATGCCGTTGAGCTTGGGCAACAGTGCCTCACCCCAGGCGTGGTAACCCTTGAGCAACACTTCGGTGTCGCCGCCGGAATAGAAGGCGTAACCCAGGGCTTCCAGCTCTTCGCGCAATTCCGGGAAGTTATAGATCGCACCGTTGAAGGCCAGGCTCAGGCCCAGGTGCGAATCGACCATCGGTTGGGCCGAGCCGTCCGACAGGTCCATGATTTTCAGGCGCCGATGGCCCAGGGCAATCGGCCCCTGGGCATGAAAGCCCCAGGCGTCGGGGCCTCGCGGGGCCAGGTGATGGGTGATGCGTTCAATTGCCGCCAGGTCGGCAGGTTGGGCATCGAAACGTAATTCTCCAGCTAATCCGCACATAAATTCCTTACCGGTTTTTCCGTTGGGGAGCATAAAACTCAATACGCCCAAAAGGGCGCGTACCCAGAAACTGACACGGGGCTATTCGTGGAGTTTTAGATCAATCGGTTATAAGCGGAATGGGTCTGTCGTAAGGCGGTATACAAATACCCGGTTGTGACCCAGGCCAGGCTTATCGTTTGGCGTCATGTTCAGCTGGCTGAGGAAGCATGCCGATGACGCAAAACCGCGATTTGAGTGAGGTCGCCGCAGGGGCGACCCAGGATGAAATGGACAGGGCATTGCTCGACATGACCGGCGATCTGGACAAGGCGCAGGTTTTGCGCAAAACCGTCCCGCGCTGGTTGATTGGGGCCGACGCTTCGACCCTCACGGCCCTTGAACAGGCGCATATCGACAGCAAGGCGATCCGTGAGAACGTCCGTTACCTGTTACAGCGCCTGGAACCGCTGGATCAATACTGCGCAGAGCGCTTGACCAATTTTCTGCGGGCCAAAGGGGTTGATTCGCCGGATGTCAGGCAAGACCTGCTGGAGTTGCCCAAACGTAAGCTCACCGGCGTCAACCCTGACCTGGGGGGCGGCTTGCTCCAGACCGTTACCTATACAAAGCAAAGCCTGCTGCATGCAGCGATGCAGAACTTCTCTGACGCGCGCGCCGAGCCCGGGGGCATGTCCGTCGCCGCTGTGGTGCGCTCTGCGGCCACCAAGCAGCCGATGGTCGGGATGACGGTGCCCGAATTTGTCGGTTATTGCCGGGAGCTGGACCTGGGGGCGCTCTATCAAAAACACATCGAAGAGGTCTTCGACCTGCCCGACCCGAAAAGCAAAGAGGAAGTCAGTTCCTACAACCAGGCTGCTGTCAGTATTGGCCTGGGCAAACTCATGGACATGCGCATGGATCTGCATATTGCCTTGTGCAAGGGGCATATCGAAGCCGGGACCTACGCGCGGTTGCTCAAGCTGATCGGTTTCGACCGTCCGGCCAGTGAGCTCAAGAGCAAGGTGCCGGGCAACGGTCTGACTACGTGGCAAGGCGTGAACATCGATGACACCTGTGTGTGGAGTGTATTGGTGTTTTCCGGCAGCGTACCGGGCAGCCTGGATACCGGCCCCTTTATTGTCTACATGCCTAACGAACCCTCCAGGCCCTGGTACGAGTACCCGACGCTGGAAGACTTCAAGGTGTACTTGTCCTTGAAGCTGCAAATCAAGAGCTACCGGACGTTTTTCGAAGGGTACCTGGATGAGTCCAACCGCCTGGATTTTTTCGAATCGTTCGACATGACGCGCAAGGTTGGCCAGCTGCGCGCCTTACCCGTCACGACCAGCCTGACAGGGTTCTTCTTCCACGCATTCGTGGGCAAGATTCAATTGGATGCGTTAGTGCTGGCGGTGCCCAAGGCCCAGGTCGACCAGCAAGCCAGTGAAGAGCGCATGCAGCGCTATCTGGACCTGGGGCTGGACCTGCTGAATGTGGCGGCGTTGGTGGTGCCGGTGTTGGGTCAGTTGATGCTCGGGGTAGCCATCGGACAGCTGTTGGGGGAAGTGTTCGAGGCCGTCGAGGACTGGCAGCACGATGAACATACCGAGGCCCTCAGGCATCTGGTGAATGTGGCCGAAAACGTTGCGGCCATGGCTTTGTTTGTGGCGGGGGGGCGGGTAGTGGGGACGTTGAAGCGCACCCTGACAACCTCTACGGAGTTCTTCGAGAAGTTCGAAACCGTCACCACTGCCGACCAGGGCCAGAAACTCTGGCGGCCAAGGCTCAATACCTATCGACAGCCTGAGCCGGTCGCACACCAGGCCGTGGTCAATTCTCGAGGCGTCTACCAAGTCAACGGCCGCTCTTACATCCGGATGGGGGGAAACCACTATTCGGTTGCCTTCGATACCAAACTGCAGAAGTGGCGGGTTATTCATCCACAGCGCCCGCAGGCTTACCGCCCGCCGCTGGAGCACAACTTCCGTGGTGGCTGGCAGCACGTCTACGAGCGCCCCTTGCAATGGGAAGACCTCGTCTACAGCCTCAGGCGACTGGATCCAAGCCTTGAGGAGTTGCCCGCTGAGCCGTTGTCGAACCTGGCAACCCTCACCGGAATGACCCTGCCACACTTGCGGGCATTGGGCAGTGCCTACGAGCCGTTACCCGAGCGTTTTCATGACAGCGTGCTGCGCTACAAGCAAAACGACAGGGTCCGTGAACTGATGGAGTACCTGGCGCGTGGTGAACGTCCGGATGCGAGTACCGCACGCGCCCAATTGTTCGCATTGCCGCTGGTGCCAGGCTGGCCCCAGGGGCGTTTTTTCGAGGTGCTGGACGAGGAGGGCGAACTGCTGGAAAGGCATCCGGAAACAGCACCTTTCGATTATGAGGATCTGAGCATCCATATTACCCGCAAGGAGTTGAGGGACGGGCGGGTCATGGACACCTTGCTGGAGCATCTGAGCGACGAGGAGCGTGTCGACCTGTTGGGCAAGGGCGTGGCGGAAGACGACATGCGCAGCACACTGGAGCGGCGTCTGCTGGACACGCTGCGTAGCCGGCATCAAACCGTGCTCGACCGTTTGTACACCTATTACGCCGGGGTTGCCCTGAACGAATTGGTGCCGTTGTGCGACCGCTTCAAACAACTGCCGCCCCGTGTGGCGTGGGAGCTGTACTCACAGGCCACATTGTGGGAGCGCCGGTATTTGCGCACCACTGGCCGAGTACCACTGGTGCTTGCCCAGCGGGCACGCGAGGCGGTGGACCAGTTGGAGCAGGACCGCGCGCTGATGGGCCTGTACTGGCCGGAGTTGGCGGGGGACGGCACCCGACGCGTGGCCGTCGGTATGCTGGAGCGAATGCCCGGCTGGCCCCGAGACCTGGCATTGCAGGTACGCAGGCACACCCTGAGCGGGGCGGTGCTGGCCGAGGCGGGCGCTTCAACAGCTGCGACGCAGAGGACCCTGGTCAGTACGCCCCAGGGGTATCAGGCCTTCGATCAAAAAGGCAAGGCCCTGGGGCCGGTCGCGACAGGCGCGGACGGCTTGTATACGGCGCTGTTCGATAGCCTGCTGCCACGCCAGCGCATTGCATTGAAGCTCCAGGCTGAGAATGAGGCGGCCGACCTGCGGGGCCGCCTGCGTGCCACCACGGTGCATGAGCGTGACAGAGTCGCCCGTCACCTGTGGCCGGAACGCGGGCTGCTGGACGAAGAACCGCTGATCTGTACCCAGTCGGCGCGGGGCGAGGCAGAGCATTTCCCGGCGGCGTTGGTGCGTAAGGTCAACAAGCTTTATCCCTTGTTCAGTCCGTCGCAGGTCAACGATTTCTTGCGCGATGCGGGCCATGATCACCTGTCTCGTGCCAAGGCGGTCCAGGCACGTGAGCAGGAGTTTGAAGCGCTGCACACGGCACTCAAACGCTGGCGTGCCGAGAGGTCTGTCAATATCGTGCAGGCCGACCCCCTGTGGGACTATCGATTGAGTCGCCACCAGGCGGCGAAAAGCATCGAAAAGTGCTGGCGACGGATGTCGACCCTGCCCGACGAGCGCGCCAGCCAGGTTCCAGGGCTGTTGCTCGATGATATGGTCATCGGCCCTCTGCCGACATTACCCGCACAGGTGCGCTTCGATCACGTCGAGCATTTGTCATTGCGCCGTTTGAACCTGACCGACGATGTGGCGTATTTCCTCAGCCACTTCAAGGGGCTGCGCACCCTTGAACTGGGCGAAAACCAGATTACCCGGCTGCCTGAAGCCCTGTCGCACATGCCGGGCCTGGAGCGGTTGTACCTGAGCAACAACAAACTCCAGCTCACCGAATACACCCGTGCCAAGCTGGCCGATCTGACGCGCCTGAAGGTGTTGAGCCTGGCGGATAACCCGCTGCTGGACCCGCCGGATATCAGCCGTATGTTCGCGCTGCGCAACCTGGTGTTACGCAACTGCCGGCTCAAGGAACTGCCCAAGGACCTGTGGCGCCTGCCTTATCTTGAACAGATCGATTTGCGCGCCAATGACATCAGCGTGCTGCCGGAGTGGCTGTTGCGCGTGCCGCGAAACTTTGCCCTGGGTGTCAACTTGCGGCACAACCCGTTATCGGCTCAAAGCCAACTGGCCCTGAAACATTACCGGCAGGCGTACGGTCCGGGCATGGGGTTCCTGGAAGATGATATTGCGCGTTTGAACGAGCAGAGCGCACGCGAACTGTGGCTGGCGGACGAACGGATGGCGGACTATGCGGCTAAGAGTCTCACGTGGACGGGCCTCAAGGACGATTACCGGTCGGACGCCCTGTTCAAGTTGCTCGCGGAACTGGGCGGCACCAAAGACGCCGAGTTCGTGCGTGAGGACCTGCAGCGCCGCGTATGGCGGGTGCTGGAGGCTGCCGCAATGAACAGCGAACTGCGTGAGGAAGTATTCGAACGGGCCGCCACGCCGATCAATTGTGACGATGCCGCCGCCGTCAACTTCAGCAGCCTGGAAGTCCTGGTGGAAATCAGCGATGCCAAGGCCCTCATCCAGGGGCGTGCGCTGACGCCCAGGCCGCTGTTGAAACTGGGTCGTGGCCTGTTTCGCCTGGAGCAGTTGGAGGCGATTGCGCGCCGTCACAGTGGCCTGCATCCTGCCGCCGATCCATTGGAGGTCAGCCTGGCTTTCCGCACAGGCCTGGTCGGCGAATTCTATTTGCCCGGCCAGCCTCGGCACATGCGTTATTCGCGGCTGGGTGAGGTCACTCAGTTGGCGCTGGATGAAGCCAAGGCTGAAGTCACGCTGGCCGAGCTGTCCCCCGAGCTGATGACGTATCTCAAGAAGCTGCCGTTCTGGACCGACTACCTCAAGCGTGCCCATGCGGCTCGCTTCGAGGCCTTGAGTTCGCCCTATGACGAGCGCCTCAATGACATCTTCGAGCAAAGCCTGGTACTGAGCGATGCCGATTACCGTAGTCGCATGCACACCGTCCTCAGTGAACGGGAGCAGGCTGAAAGCGCGCTGATCGAGCGCTTGACCGAGGATGCCATCAGGGCCGAAGGGCTGGGCTCCGTGTGTGAGGCCCCAGCCGGTTGATCACTCGACCTTGCCGGTGGTGGTACGGATCAGCGCCCGCACGGCAAACCGGTTGGGGTGGCAGGCGTCAGCCACGGCGCGCGGCACCGGCAACGGCTCGCTGTCCAGCCAGGCGGCGAGCAACTCCGCACTCAGCGGGGCGGTGATCAGCCCCCTTGAGCCATGGCCGCTGTTGACGTAAAGCCCGTCCAGCCAGGGGCAAGCGGTGCCTGGCACTTGCCGGGCGTCCTTGCGCAGGGCGGCGTAGGCCTGGTCGAACGCCTGGCGGTCAGCCAGTGGTCCCACAATCGGCAAGTAATCCGGGCTGGTGCAGCGGAACGCGGCGCGACCTTCCAGGGTCGCCGGCTCCAGGGTGTCGGCGCCCAGGCGCTGGGCCAGGTCCTCGGAGATGCCCATGAGCAGCTCCAGGTTTTCGGCATGTTCAGCGGCGGTGGGCGTAAGGTCATCGCTTTTGAAGTCGAAACTGGCGCCCAGGGTGTGTTCGCCCAGGCGTGGCGGGGCGACGTAGCCTTCGGCGCACACCACCGTGGCCAGGGCCTGGCTGTCGGCGGTCTGCGGCAAACGGGTGATCTGCCCGCGAATGCGCTTGAGGGGCAGGTCGGCGAACCGCTGGACTTCGGCGGCGCCGGCCAGCACCGCCACGCTGGTGCTGGCCAGCAGGTGTTCACCGTCCCAGGCTTGCCACTGACCGTCGACATGACGCAGGTCGAGCACATCGTGGTGGGTTAGCACGGTCACGCCCGGTTGATGGGCTTGCCACTCGCACAATGCCGGTGGGTGCACCCAGCCGCCTTCGGGGAAAAACAGCCCACCGTGTGCCAGTGCGATACCGGCGCGGGCCTGGGCCTGGTCGCGGTCGAGCAGGTGCAGCAAGTCCGGCGCGAAGGCAGCGGCCAGTTGCGCCTGGCGCTGGGCCTCCTTGGCATCGAAGGCCAGTTGCAGCACGCCGCAACCGTCCCAGTCGACGCCGCGATGCAAGTGCTCCAGCACTCGACGGGTATAGCCGAACCCGGCCACGATCAACTGCGACAAGGCAGTGCCGTGGGCCGACAGTTTCAGGTACAGCACGCCCTGGGGATTGCCGGAGGCTTCCCGCGCCACGCCGTCATGGCGCTCCAGCAGGCTGACTTGCCAACCCCTGGCCGCCAGGCTGGCCGCCGTCGCACAGCCCGCCAGGCCGGCGCCGATCACCAGTGCGTGGCGGTCACCCGTAATGGCGGGCGGCCTGGCGAACCACGGCTTGGCCGCGACCGGTACCGGCGTGTCGGTCGGCCAACCGAGAAACTCCCCGCGCAGGATCTCCCACTTGTGGCCAATGCCCGGCGTACGTTTCATCTTGAACCCGGCGGCGTTGATCAACCGACGCACCCAGCCGGTGCTGGTAAACGTGCTGATGGTCGAACCCGGTGCCGCCAGGCGTGCCAGTTCGGCAAACAGCTCGGCGGTCCACATATCCGGGTTTTTCGCCGGGGCGAAGCCGTCCAGGAACCAGGCGTCGATCTGCGCGTCCAGTTGGGGCAGTTGCTCCAGGGCGTCGCCGATCAGCAGGGTCAGGGTCACGCGACCGTTATCCAGCACCAGGCGCTGGAAGCCCTGATGGATGGCAATGTATTGCGCCAGCAGTTGTTCGGCGAAGGGTTGCAGTTCCGGCCAGAGCAGCAGGGCGCGTTGCAGGTCGGCATGGCTGAGCGGGTACTTTTCCACGCTGACGAAATGCAGGCGCGCACCGGCCACGGCGTGTTGTTCGAACAGTTGCCAGGCGCAGAGGAAATTCAACCCCGTGCCGAACCCGGTCTCGCCAATCACCAGCCGCCCACCGGCGGGCAGCGCGGCAAAGCGCTCCTGCAAACGGTTCTGTTCGAGGAACACGTAGCGGGTTTCTTCAAGGCCTGACTTATCGGAAAAGTACACATCGTCGAAGATCCGCGAGTGCGGGCGACCTTGGTCATCCCAGTCGAGTTGGGCGTGGGTGATGGGGTTCATGGGCGGCTCGGTAAAGGCAAGGCCGCCATTCTAGCCGATCAACCGGCGTTGAATTGATCCATGGCAAGCGCCGGTGGAATTTCCTCCCGCGTGTTGCTGCCTAATCCGCTAGTCTTGAGCCATCTTGAAACGGAGCTGCCCATGTTCGAATCCGCCGAAATCGGTCACGCCATCGACAAAGACACCTTTGAGGCCGAGGTGCCGGCCCTGCGCGAGGCCCTGCTGGAAGTGCAGTACGAGCTGCAGCAGCAGAAGCGCTTCCCGGTGATTATCCTGATCAACGGTATCGAAGGCGCCGGCAAGGGCGAGACGGTCAAGCTGCTCAATGAATGGATGGACCCGCGCCTGATCGAAGTGCGCACCTTCGACCAGCAGACCGACGAAGAACTGGCGCGCCCGCCGGCCTGGCGCTATTGGCGCCAACTTCCTGCCAAGGGGCGCATGGGCATCTTCTTTGGCAACTGGTACAGCCAGATGCTGCAAAGCCGCGTACATGGGCAGATCAAGGACGCCCGCCTCGACCAGGCCATCGCCGGCGCCGAACGCCTGGAGAAAATGCTCTGCGATGAAGGCGCGCTGATCTTCAAGTTCTGGTTCCACCTCTCCAAGAAACAGATGAAGGCGCGGCTCAAGGCCCTGGCCGATGACCCTCTGCACAGTTGGCGCATCAGCCCGCTGGACTGGCAGCAATCCGAGACCTACGACAAATTCGTGCACTTCGGTGAGCGCGTGTTGCGCCGCACCAGTCGCGACTATGCGCCGTGGCATGTGATCGAAGGCGTGGACAGCAACTACCGCAGCCTCACCGTGGGCAAACTGCTGCTCGAAGGCCTGCAGAATGCGCTCAAGCTGTCCAAGGGCAAGGCCAGCGGCATGAACCCGGCGCCGTTGATCGCGTCGGTGGACAAGAAGAGCCTGCTCGACAGCCTCGACCTGTCCCAGCGCCTGGACAAGGACGATTACGAAGAACAACTGATCACCGAACAGGCGCGTTTCTCCGGATTGATGCGCGACAAGCGCATGCGCAAGCACGCCCTGGTCACGGTGTTCGAGGGCAACGATGCGGCGGGCAAGGGCGGGGCGATCCGTCGGGTGGCGGCGGCGCTGGACCCGCGTCAGTACCACATCGTGCCGATTGCCGCGCCCAGTGAAGACGAACGCGCCCAGCCTTACTTGTGGCGGTTCTGGCAGAAGATCCCGGCGCGCGGCATGTTCACCGTGTTCGACCGTTCCTGGTATGGCCGCGTGCTGGTGGAGCGCATTGAAGGCTTCTGCACCCCGGCGGACTGGATGCGCGCCTATGGCGAGATCAATGACTTCGAAGAGCAACTGCGCGATGCGGGTGTGATCGTGGTCAAGTTCTGGCTGGCCATCGACAAGGACACGCAACTGGAGCGCTTCCAGGCCCGCGAGGAAATCCCCTTCAAGCGCTTCAAGATCACCGAAGACGACTGGCGCAACCGTGACAAATGGGATGACTACCGCGCGGCCGTGGGCGATATGGTCGACCGTACCAGCACCGAGGTGTCGCCCTGGACATTGGTGGAGGCCAACGACAAGCGCTGGGCCCGGGTCAAGGTGTTGCGCACCATCAACCTGGCGCTGGAAGAGGCGTTCGCCAAGTCCGATAAGCACGACAAAAAGAAAAAGAAAAAATGACGCAGCGTGCTGTGGTGAGCGGGCTTGTTGTGGTGAGCGGGCTTGCCCCGCGTTGGGCTGCGAAGCAGCCCTAAAACCTGCCAACTCAGTCGTGCCTGAAGAACCGCGGTGCCTGATTCGGGGCCGCTTCGCACCCCAACGCAGGGCAAGCCTGCTCACCACAACAGGCCGGTTCACCACAATGAGCCGATCCACCACAACAAGTCTGCTCACCCCAGTGAGCCGCGTCGCCATGGTTTTGTATCTATGGGGTGAATGATCGTCGCGGTGGCGCGGGGCGCGATCTATGCTCGATCCGACAACCACAAGATCGAGGTAGCCCATGCGTGAAGTAGTGATCGTCGACAGTGTGCGAACCGGCCTGGCCAAGTCCTTTCGCGGCAAGTTCAACCAGACCCGCCCCGATGACATGGCGGCCCATTGCGTCAACGCGCTGCTCGCCCGCAACGGCATCGACCCGGCGACGGTGGAGGATTGCATCGTCGGCGCCGGCTCCAACGAGGGCGCCCAGGGCTACAACATCGGGCGCAATGTGGCGGTGCTCTCGCAACTGGGCACCGGCGTGGCCGGCATGACCCTCAACCGGTTCTGCTCCTCGGGCTTGCAGGCGATTGCCATTGCGGCCAACCAGATTGCGTCGGGTTGCAGCGATATCATCGTCGCCGGCGGTGTCGAGTCCATCAGCCTGACGATGAAAAGCGTCAATACCGACAACCTGATCAACCCGCTGCTCAAAGAGCAGGTGCCGGGTATCTATTTCCCCATGGGCCAGACTGCCGAGATCGTCGCGCGTCGCTACCACGTCAGCCGCGAAGAACAGGACCTGTACGCCCTGCAAAGCCAGCAGCGCACCGCCCAGGCCCAGGCCGATGGGCTTTTCAGCGATGAAATCGTGCCGATGGCGGTCAAGTACAAAGTCGAAGACAAGAACACCGGTGAGGTGCAGATCCTGGAAGGTGTGGTCGATCGTGACGACTGCAACCGCCCGGACACTACCCTGGCCAGTCTGCAAGGTTTGAAGCCGGTGTTCGCCGAGGATGGTTCGGTGACGGCGGGCAACTCGTCGCAGCTCTCCGACGGTGCCTCGATGACGCTGGTGATGAGCCTGGAGAAAGCCCTTGCACTGGGGCTCCAGCCCAAGGCGTTTTTCCGTGGCTTCACCGTGGCCGGTTGCGAGCCGGACGAGATGGGCATCGGCCCGGTGTTCTCGGTGCCCAAGTTGCTCAAGGCCAAGGGGTTGCAGGTGGCGGACATCGACCTGTGGGAGCTTAATGAAGCGTTTGCCTCGCAATGCCTGTATGCGCGCAATCGCCTGGAAATCGACAATGCCAGGTACAACGTCAATGGCGGTTCGATCTCCATCGGGCATCCATTCGGCATGACCGGCTCGCGGCAGGTGGGGCACCTGGTGCGTGAGTTGCAGCGACGCAACCTGCGTTACGGCATCGTCACCATGTGCGTGGGCGGCGGCATGGGGGCCACCGGATTGTTCGAAGCAGTGCGCTGATCGGCAAATTAAGTGTTCGCTACACAAAGTGCATCGGGTGCCCCTAGAATGCGGCTCCACTTCCTCCGGCTTCTGGGGTACTCATGCACATCTCTTCCGGCCGCTGGGTCTATGGTTTGCTCCTGACCCTGCTGACCGCGTTTCTGTGGGGCATTCTGCCGATCAAACTCAAGCAGGTGCTGCAGGTGATGGACCCGATTACCGTCACCTGGTTTCGCCTGATCGTGGCCGGCAGTTGCCTGTTCGTCTACCTGGCGCTGACCAAACGCTTGCCCAGCCGCAAGGTGCTTGGCCCCCGGGGTGGTTGGCTGGTGGCGATGGCGGTGTGCGGACTGGTGGGCAACTACGTGCTGTATCTGGTGGGCCTGAAATTGCTCAGCCCCGGCACCGCGCAGTTGGTGGTGCAGATGGGGCCGATCTTTTTGATGGTCGCCAGTGTGTTCGTCTTCAAGGAGCGCTTCAGCCTGGGACAGGGGGTGGGGCTGGTGGTGTTGATCATTGGTTTCGGCCTGTTTTTCAACCAGCGCCTGGAAGAACTGCTGACCTCGCTCGGCGCCTACACCGCCGGCGTGCTGACCGTCCTGCTTGCCACCACGATCTGGGTGTTCTACGCCCTCGGCCAGAAACAACTGCTGACGGTGTGGAACTCGCTGCAGGTGATGATGGTGATCTACCTGTCCTGCGCCGTGTTGCTCACGCCTTGGGCACATCCCCTGGAGGCGTTGGACCTGAGCCCGCTGCAAGGCTGGCTATTGCTGGCATGCTGCATGAATACCCTGGTGGCCTACGGCGCCTTTGCCGAAGCGCTGGCCCACTGGGAAGCCTCGCGGGTCAGTGCGACCCTGGCGCTCACGCCTTTGGTGACCTTTGTGGCGGTGGCCGTGGCGGCCTGGCTGTGGCCCGACTATGTGCAGGCCGAAGAGATCAACGCCCTGGGCTATGCCGGGGCGTTGGTGGTGGTGCTGGGTTCGGCAACCGTGGCGCTGGCGCCGTCGTTGCTCGCCGGGCTCAGGGCCCGGCGGTTGCGCCTGGCGTCCTAGGCTAGGTGCCCAGCATGTCTTCGGGGCGAACCCACTGGTCGAACTCCGCATCGGTGAGGTAGCCCAGTTCCAGCGCGGCTTCCCGCAGCGTCAGCCCTTCGGCATAGGCCTTCTTGGCGATCTCGGCGGACTTGTCGTAGCCAATGTGCGGGTTGAGCGCGGTGACCAGCATCAGGCCACGCTCCAAGTGTTCCGCCATTTGCACAGGGTCAGGCTCCAGCCCGGCCACGCAGTGTTCCTGGAAGTTGTTGCAGCCGTCGGCCAGCAGGCGGATCGACTCCAGCAGGTTGTGGATGATCACCGGCTTGTACACATTCAACTGCAAGTGACCCTGGCTGGCGGCAATGCCGATGGTCACGTCATTGCCCAACACCTGGCAGGCCAGCATCGACAGCGCTTCACACTGGGTCGGGTTGACCTTGCCCGGCATGATCGAGCTGCCCGGTTCGTTGGCCGGCAATTTCACTTCGGCCAGCCCGGTGCGCGGCCCGGAGCCCAGCAGGCGCAAGTCATTGGCGATTTTCATCAGGGCCACGGCCAGGGTTTTCAGCGCGCCGTGCAGCGTTACGAGAGGCTCATGGCCGGAGAGGGCGGCGAATTTGTTCGGCGCGGTGACGAACGGCAAGCCCGATAGCGCCGCCAGCTCCGAGGCGATCGCCTCGCCGAAGCCATGGGGCGCATTGAGCCCGGTGCCCACGGCGGTGCCGCCCTGGGCCAGCTCGCACACGGCGGGCAGGGCGGCACGGATCGCACGTTCGGCGTAGTCGAGTTGAGCGATGAATGCCGACAGCTCCTGGCCGAAGGTAATCGGGGTGGCATCCATCATGTGGGTGCGCCCGGTCTTCACCAGCTTCATATGTTTGGCGGCTTGCTCTGCCAGGCCGCCGGACAGGGTGGCAATCGCCGGCAGCAAGCGTTGATGCACCGCCTGCACGGCGGCGATGCTCATGGCGGTAGGGAAGCAGTCATTGGAACTCTGGGAACGGTTGACGTGATCGTTGGGGTGCACCGGGCTCTTGCCGCCGCGCTTATTGCCCGCCAGTTCGTTGGCGCGACCGGCGATCACTTCGTTGGCGTTCATGTTGCTCTGGGTGCCGCTGCCGGTCTGCCACACCACCAGAGGGAACTGGTCGTCATGTTGGCCGGCCAGCACTTCGTCGGCGGCCTGTTCGATCAGGCGGGCGATGTCGGCGGGCAGGTCGCCGTTGCGGTCGTTGACCCGTGCCGCCGCCTTCTTGACCAGGGCCAGGGCGTGCAACACCGCCAGGGGCATGCGCTGCTCGCCGATGGCGAAGTTCACCAGCGAACGTTGGGTCTGGGCGCCCCAGTAAGCGTCATCCGGGACTTCGACTTCTCCCAGGCTGTCGGTTTCGATACGGCTCATCGGGCACACTCCTTCAGGTTCGTTTGCGCAGTTTAGGCTGTGAAGAGCCTCGGGGGTTCCCCTGAAAGACTTTTCATCGGGCAATCCCTGTCCGACAAGGCCCGGGGTTGAGCCCTGAGGTTTTTTAGGCGCAGAATGGTCGCCCTTGGGGTCTTACCTCGCCTGCTAGAAAAGGAAACTCGATGACTCGTCTTCGTGCCATCTGTACCGCGGTTGCTCTGGTTTGCGCCAGCGGCCAGGTTCTTGCCGATACCGCCAGCCACAACGCCAGTGCCGAAGCCTTCCTTACCCTGGCCCACGCCGACAAGCTGGGTACCCCGGTGTACATGCAAGTGCAACAAATGTTCGCCCAGCGTTTCGAACAGACCAAGGCGCCTGCCGCCAAGCAGTCCGTACTGGACAGCTACCAGGCCAAGGCCAACGCCGCCCTCGACCAGGCCATCGGCTGGCCGAAGCTCAAACCAGACATGGTCAAGCTCTACACCACCAACTTCAGCGAATCCGAGCTCAAGGACCTGGTTGCCTTCTACCAGTCGCCACTGGGCAAGAAAGTCCTGGAAAAAATGCCGCAACTGACCCAGCAATCGGCCCAGATGACCCAGGCGAAGCTGGAAAGCGCCGTGCCGGTGGTGAACAAGCTGTTGGAAGACATGACCAACGAGCTGACGCCTAAAGCCGCCGCCCCGGCCAAGAAGAAGTAAGCAGGAATGACCATGCAACAGCGTATCGAAACGGCGCTTGCCGCCCTGGGCACCGACCACCTGAGTGTGCTGGACGAAAGCCACATGCACAGCCGTGGGTTGCAGACCCACTTCAAGGCCGTGCTGGTCAGCCCGCAGTTCGAGGGGCTCAACCGCGTCAAGCGCCACCAGAAGGTCTACGCCACCCTGGGTGACCTGATGAGCGAGTTTCATGCGCTGGCGCTGCATACCTACACGCCTGAAGAGTGGGCGAAAATCGACGCAGCCCCGGCCTCGCCGACCTGCGCCGGCGGGCATGATTGATGATCGGGTGTCTCTGACACCGGGCATTTGTTAGAATCCGCGACGCGCCGCCTAGACGGCGCGTTTTTTTTGCATCCGGTTCACCCCTTACGAGGGTAGCCACCTGGAGAGAACACCCATGACTCAACCGATTGTCGTGGCGGCACTGTATAAGTTCGTCACCCTCGAAGATTACGTCGCCCTGCGCGAGCCACTGTTGCAGGCGATGCTCGACAACGGCATCAAAGGCACCCTGCTGATCGCCGAGGAAGGCATCAACGGCACCGTTTCCGGCAGCCGCGAAGGCATTGATGGCTTGATGGCCTGGCTGAAGAACGACCCGCGCATGGTCGACATCGACCACAAGGAATCCTACTGCGACGACCAGCCGTTCTACCGCACCAAGGTCAAGCTCAAGAAAGAGATCGTGACCCTGGGCGTCGAAGGCGTCGACCCGAACAAGAAGGTCGGCACCTACGTCGACCCGCAGGACTGGAACGCGCTGATCAGCGACCCGGAAGTGCTGTTGATCGACACCCGTAACGACTACGAAGTGTCCATCGGCACCTTTGAAGGCGCGATCGACCCGAAAACCACCAGTTTTCGCGAATTTCCCGACTATATCAAAGCCAACTTCGACCCGGCCAAGCACAAGAAAGTCGCCATGTTCTGCACCGGCGGCATTCGTTGCGAGAAGGCCTCGAGCTACATGCTCAGTGAGGGTTTCGATGAGGTCTACCACCTCAAGGGCGGCATCCTGAAGTACCTCGAAGAGGTGCCGCAGGCAGAAACCAAATGGCAGGGCGACTGCTTTGTTTTCGATAATCGCGTCACCGTGCGCCACGACTTGAGCGAAGGCGACTACGATCAATGTCATGCCTGCCGCACACCCGTGAGTGTTGAGGACCGCGCCTCCGAGCACTATGTGGCGGGCATCAGTTGCCCGCATTGCTGGGATAAGCTGCCGGAGAAGACCCGCCGCAGTGCGATCGACCGGCAGAAGCAGATCGAGCTGGCCAAGGCCCGTAACATGCCGCACCCGATTGGTTTCAACTACAAGCAAACTCCTTCCGAGGCCTGAGCCATGTCCGCGCGCCTGCTCTATGTGATGGACCCGATGTGTTCCTGGTGCTGGGGCTTTGCCCCGGTGGCCGAGGCGTTGGTGGAGCAGGCCCAGGCGGCCGGCGTGGAGCTGCACCTGGTTGTGGGCGGCTTGCGTACCGGCAGTGGCGCGGCGCTGGAGCCGACCACGCGGCGCTATATCCTGGAGCACTGGCAGGCGGTGACCGACGCCACCGGCCAGCCGTTCAAGCGTGACGGCGCACTGCCCGACGGTTTTGTGTATGACACGGAGCCGGCGTGCCGCGCCATCGTCACGGCGCGCAGCCTGGCGCCGGATTGTGCATGGAAGCTGCTGGGGCTGATCCAGCGCGCGTTTTATGTCGAGGGCCGCGACGTGACTCTCGCCAGTGTGCTGGTGGAACTGGCCGAGCGGGCAGGCATCCCGCGCATCGAGTTTGCCGGCGAATTCGACCGCGCCGAGCAGCACGCCGCCACCGCTGCCGATTTTACCTGGGTACAGGACCTGGGCATCGCCGGTTTCCCGACGCTGCTGGCCGAGCGCAATGGCCAGTTGGCGTTGCTGACCAACGGTTACCAGCCGCTGTCCGAGCTTTCGCCTTTGCTGGGCCGATGGCTGGAGCGAGCCACCTGTGCATGAGCAACCTCAACGCACCGACCGCCTGACCTGGGCGGAAATCCGCCGCCTGGCCCTGCGCCACAAGAAGTCCCTGTGGATCGCCAATGGCGTCGCCGTGCTGGCGACCCTGTGCAGCGTGCCCATCCCTCTGTTGTTGCCGTTGCTGGTCGATGAAGTGTTGCTGGGTCGTGGCGATGCCGCGCTCAAGGTGATGAACCACGCCTTGCCCCTGGGCTGGCAGAAAGCCGCCGGCTATATCGGCCTGATGTTGCTGGTGACGCTGTTCCTGCGCTGCGGCGCGTTGGTGTTCAACGTGGTACAGGCGCGGCTGTTTGCGCGGTTGGCCAAGGACATCGTGTACCGCATCCGCGTGCGCCTGATCGAGCGGCTCAAGCGTATTTCCCTCGGCGAATACGAAAGCCTGGGCAGTGGCACGGTCACCACCCACCTGGTCACCGACCTGGACACCCTGGACAAATTCGTCGGCGAAACCCTCAGCCGGTTCCTGGTGGCGATGCTTACGTTGGTGGGCACGTCGGCAATCCTGGTGTGGATGCATTGGCAACTGGCGCTGCTGATCCTGCTGTTCAACCCGTTGGTGATCTACGCCACGGTGCAGTTGGGCAAACGCGTCAAACACCTGAAGAAACTGGAGAACGACAGCACCTCGCGGTTTACCCAGGCCCTGACCGAAACCCTGGATGCCATCCAGGAAGTGCGCGCCGGCAACCGTCAGGGCTTCTTCCTCGGGCGCCTCGGCCAGCGGGCCCAGGAAGTGCGCGACTTCGCGATCCATTCCCAGTGGAAAACCGACGCATCGAGCCGCGCCAGCGGGTTGTTGTTCCAGTTCGGCATCGACATCTTCCGTGCGGCGGCCATGCTCACTGTGCTGTTCTCCGACCTGTCCATCGGCCAGATGCTCGCGGTGTTCAGCTACCTGTGGTTCATGATCGGCCCGGTGGAGCAGTTGCTGAACCTGCAGTACGCCTATTACGCGGCGGGCGGGGCGCTGACGCGGATCAACGAACTGCTGGCGCGGGCCGATGAACCGCAATACGCGGGCGGCGAAGACCCGTTTACCGGGCGCGAAACCGTCGGCATCGAAGTACGTGGCCTGAATTTCGGTTATGGCGAAGACCTGGTCCTCGACCAGTTGAACCTGGCCATCGCGCCCGGCGAGAAGGTCGCAATCGTCGGCGCCAGCGGCGGTGGCAAAAGCACCCTGGTGCAACTGCTGCTGGGCCTGTACACGCCCCAGGCCGGGACGATCCGCTTTGGCGGTGCCACCCAGCAGGAAATCGGCCTGGAGACCATCCGCGAGCACGTCGCCGTGGTGCTGCAACACCCGGCTCTGTTCAACGACACCGTGCGCGCCAACCTGACCATGGGCCGCGAGCGCAGTGACCAGGCCTGCTGGCAGGCACTGGAAATCGCCCAGCTGGATGCGACCGTCAAGGCGTTGCCCATGGGCCTGGACAGTGTGGTGGGGCGTTCCGGGGTGCGGTTTTCCGGCGGCCAGCGTCAGCGCCTGGCGATTGCGCGCATGGTGTTGGCCGAACCGAAAGTGGTGATCCTCGACGAAGCGACTTCCGCCCTGGACGCCGCCACCGAGTACAACCTGCACCAGGCGCTGGCGCGCTTCCTCAGCGGCCGTACTACACTGATCATCGCCCACCGCCTGTCGGCGGTTAAGCAGGCAGATCGAGTCTTAGTGTTCGACGGCGGTCACATTGCAGAGGATGGCGACCATCAGCAATTGATTGCTGACGGTGGTTTGTACGCCAAACTCTATGGGCACTTGCAACAAGTACGTTGATTTAGCCTAGGCTGAGCTATCGGAAGCGGTGTTTCGCGTGCGTATCCAGCAGTGCATGTGCAAGGGGCTTCATGAAGCAAAAGCGGACTCTCGGAACGCCACGGTTGTTGGGCATTGTCTGGCCCTTTATCGCCGTGGTGCTGTTCCAGGCATTGTTGGGTTGTGTCAGCCTCTACGTGCTCTCGGCGGTGCGCGGTTATGTGGCTGGCGAAAGCCTGTGGTCCAAGGGCCAGAAAGACGCGATCTACTACCTGACGCTGTATGCCGACAACCGCGACGAAACCACCTACCTCAAATACCAGCAGGCGATCGCCGTGCCCCAGGGCGGGCATGAACTGCGTGTCGCCCTGGACCGCTCCACCCCTGATCTTGCGGCCGCTCGGTCGGGTATCCTCAAGGGCGGCAACCACCCGGATGACGTCGCCAGTCTGATCTGGCTGTACCTCAACTTCCGCCATTTCAGCTACCTGGAAAAAGCCATCGAACTTTGGACCGTGGGCGATGGCTACCTGGTGCAACTGGATGACCTGGCGCGCGAGATGCACGGTGCAATCACCCGTGACCAGGTCAGCGCCAACGATGTGCGCCAATGGAAGGCGCATATCACCGCCATCAACGAAGGTGTGACGCCCGCTGCCAAGGCGTTCAGCGATGCCCTGGGCGAAGGTTCGCGGATGATCCTGCGGCTGCTGGTGATCACCAACCTGGCCACGGCACTGGGCCTGATTGTGCTGGCGCTGTTGCGCACGCATAAACTGCTGGCCCAGCGCCATGCCTTTGCCGACGCTCTGCAGCAAGAGAAGGAGCGGGCGCAGATCACCCTGGAGTCGATTGGCGACGGGGTGATTACCACTGATGTCGATGGCGCCATCACCTACATGAACCCGGCGGCCGAGGCGCTGACCCACTGGAATTCTGCCCAGGCCCAGGGGCTGCCCCTGGCGGCGCTGTTCAATCTGCTGGATGACAATGCCCAGCCCGATGGCTTTACCCTGATCGAACATATCGTCAAGGGCCAGCTCGGCGGCGGCAGCGAGCATTCGAAAACCATCCAGCGCCTGGATGGCAGCACGGTCTCGGTGACCCTGGTGGGCGCGCCGATCCGCAGCGCCGGCAAGGTGACCGGGGCAGTGCTGGTGCTGCACGACATGACCCAGGAGCGTCAATACATCGCCAACCTGTCCTGGCAGGCGACCCATGACGCCCTGACCGGCCTGGCCAACCGCCGTGAGTTCGAGTACCGCCTGGAGCAGGTGCTCCACCCCATGGGGACGCAGCAGGGCGGGCGGCATGCGCTGATGTTCCTCGACCTGGACCAGTTCAAGTTGGTCAACGACACCTGTGGCCATGCGGCAGGCGACGAGTTGTTGCGGCATATCTGCGCGCTGTTGCAATCGGACCTGCGTGAAGGTGACACCCTGGCGCGCCTGGGCGGCGATGAATTCGGCATTCTGCTGGAGAACTGCCCGGCGGCCGCGGCTGAAAAAATCGCCGAGAGTCTGCGTCATACGGTGCAAAGCCTGCACTTCGTATGGAAGGGCCGGCCGTTCATGACCACCGTCAGCATCGGCCTGGTGCACCTTGGGCATACCCCGACGACCCTGGAAACCTCACTGCGCGCCGCCGACATGGCGTGCTACATGGCCAAGGAAAAGGGCCGCAACCGCGTGCAGGTCTACCACGCCGACGACTCGGAATTGTCCGTGCGCTTCGGCGAAATGGCCTGGGTGCAGCGCCTGCACATGGCCCTGGAAGAAAACCGGTTCTGCCTCTACGCCCAGGAAATCTCACCCCTGGGGCACACTGACGGTGGCGATGGGCACATCGAGATCCTGCTGCGCCTGCATGACGAGGCTGGCCGCATCATCCTTCCGGACAGCTTTATCCCAGCCGCCGAACGCTATGGCTTGATGACGTCCCTGGACCGCTGGGTAGTAGAAAATGTGTTCAAGATCATCAGCCGATGCCTGCAGGAGCGCCCGGGGCGTCCCATGGCGATGTGTGCGATCAACCTGTCAGGCATCACCATTGGCGATGATGACTTCCTCGGGTTTTTGCGTGAGAAGTTTCATACATACAATATTCCACCGGGCATGATCTGTTTTGAAATTACTGAAACCAGCGCAATTGCAAATTTGGGCAGTGCGATCCGATTTATCAATGAACTCAAAGCCTTAGGTTGTCATTTTTCGCTGGATGACTTTTGTGCCGGAATGTCCTCGTTCGCATATCTCAAACATTTACCTGTAGACTTCCTGAAGATCGATGGAAGTTTCGTAAAGGATATGCTGGACGACCCGATTAACCGCGCGATGGTCGAAGTGATCAACCACATCGGCCATGTCATGGGTAAGCGCACAATTGCAGAGTTTGTCGAGACACCGCACATCGAACAGGCGTTACTCGAAATTGGTGTGGATTACGCTCAGGGCTACCTGATTGAACGACCGCAATTGTTTACCTTTGATAGCTTGCAGTGTCGACCTGTGCGGCCGCAGCCTCTGTTATTCAAGGCGCCCGGCACATTCCGCTGAAAACTTTGCTGGTCTGTACAATCACACTTAAAAAGGAGCCTTACAGTGATCGACACATTCAACAGAACCGGCCCGCTTATGGAAGCCTCGAGTTACCCCGCCTGGGCTCAGAAACTGATCCTGGACTGTAGCGAGAGCAAGCGCCGAGTTGTCGAACACGAACTGTACCAGCGCATGCGCGACAACACGCTCAGCGCCAAGACCATGCGCCACTACCTGATCGGTGGCTGGCCGGTGGTGGAGCAGTTTGCCTTGTACATGGCACAGAACCTCACCAAGACCAAATTTGCCCGCCATCCTGGGGAGGACATGGCGCGGCGTTGGCTGATGCGCAATATTCGCGTGGAACTCAACCACGCCGATTACTGGGTCAATTGGGCCCGTGCCCACGGCGTGAGCCTGGACGAATTGCAAGCCCAGGACGTACCGCCGGAGTTGCATGCCCTCAGCCATTGGTGCTGGCACACCAGCTCGGCCGATTCGTTGATCGTGGCCATCGCCGCGACCAACTACGCGATTGAAGGCGCAACCGGCGAGTGGTCCGCCGTGGTGTGTTCCACCGGTGTCTACGCGGCGGCCTTCCCCGAGGAAGAGCGCAAGCGTGCGATGAAGTGGTTGAAGATGCATGCCCAGTACGATGACGCCCACCCGTGGGAAGCGCTGGAAATCATCTGCACCCTGGCCGGGATGAACCCCACCAAGGCATTGCAGGCGGAACTGCGCCAAGCCGTGTGCAAGAGCTACGACTACATGTATTTGTTCCTGGAAAGCTGCATGCGTCTGGAGAAAGAAAAAGCCCCAGCGGTGATGCGTGAGCGCCAGGCGCGGGTTGCCAGCGAGGCTTGATGTAACCATTGTGGCGAGCGGGCTTGCCCCGCGTTGGGCCGCGAAGCGGCCCGCTTTTTATTCAAAAAGCATGGGACTGCTGCGCAGTCCAACGCGGGGCAAGCCCGCTCGCCACAACATGCCCGATTACCCCAACAAGCCTTATTGCCACAGTAAGCCAGTTCGCTACAGCTGAAGGGGTTTACCCCGCCATCGCCAGGCGGTTGCGGCCTTCGCGCTTGGCCACGTACAACGCGCTGTCGGCCCGGCGCAGCAGGCTTTCGGCAGATTCGGCGGGCAGCAAGGTCGAGCAACCCAGGCTCACCGTCAATTCGATCCGCGTTCCGTCCGCCCAATAATCCTGGGCTTGTGTCGCCTGGCGCAGGCGTTCGCCAACCATCGCCGCCGCATCGCGACCGGTGTTGGACAGCAGGATCAGAAATTCTTCCCCGCCATAACGAAACACCATGTCCACGTTACGCAGCTGGCTCTTGATCGATGCCGCCACAGTGCGCAGCACGTTGTCGCCGGCGGCATGGCCGTGGGTGTCGTTGATGGTCTTGAAGTGGTCGATGTCCAGCATCAGCAAGGACAGCGGGTTCAGGTGGCGGCGCGCCATGTCGATTTCCCGTTGCAGGGTCTGGTCCATGGCGATGCGGTTGCCGGTCTCGGTCAGTGGGTCACGCAGCGCGCTGCGGGTGGCGGCGCGGTAGAGCAGGGCGTTGCGCATCGGGTAGAGCAGGGTCGCCAGCAGCGATTCAAGTTGGCCGAGTTCTTCTTCCGCCAGGCGCTGGTTGCGCCGGAAGATCAGCTCGCCCAGGTGCTCGCCTTCATGGCTCAGGCTGTAGCTCATCGAGTGATGGCCGCGATGGCCGAACTCCAGGCGCAGGTCGCTGGCCTGGTGACGGTAGTGCAGGGCGTCCAGGGGCACCAGGCGTTGGATCTCACGGAAGAACAGCGCGAGAATGCGCTCCGGTTCCAGGCTGGTTTGCAGTTGCTGGCCCAGTTGCTGGCGAAGTTCGATAACGGTGGTGGGGCGGCGCGGCAGGAGGGCGGGTTGACCAAAGCCCAGGCGTTGCAATTTGGCACTGTCAAAGTCAATTGCATGGGTCTGGGTAGGTGTTTTCATAACCGTTCGGCCTCTAAGCACTCAGCTGTCTTACAGGCTCGATGAGAGTGGCGAATGCCAGGCGTCTTACTGTTCCTTCAGTTCCGTAAAACATGAATTACAGTCTAGACCGCTTTACCGTGGGTTATAACCCCTGGGCACTGCCGCACGTCTTGTCATCGCTTAACCTGCTTGGAGAGGGTTAGAGCGAGTTTCATGCCACATTCGTTCAATTAAATAAAAAGCCTTACAAATCAAGCGACTGTTTTTATCGCTAAAAACAGTCGCCGAAGGATGACGCCAGTTATTTGGCAAGCGGGCGCCGCGCTTACTGTTTTTGCGGATCGAACTGTTTATCGCGAATAAACAACGCCGGGATGACGCCGCAGATGAAGTACGCGCCGCCCATTACCAGGAACCCCATGCCGATGGAGCCATGGGACGCCAGGAAACCAATGGCTGCCGGTGCCACTGCCGCACCAATGCGCCCGATGTTGTAGGCCCCGCCCACTGCCGAACCACGAAACTTCGCCTCGAAGCTTTCGGTCATGTAGGTGGCATTCACGCCATAGGGAATCCCGTACAGGAAACCGAACACCACCAGCATCCACAAGATGTTCTCCGGGCTCTGGAACAACACGATGACCGGCAGGAAGACCGCCGTGCCCAGGGCGCCAAACGCAAACACGGCGCGACGTCCCAGGCGGTCCGCCGCCAACCCCGCAAGGATCTTGCCGAAGATCATCGCGGCGTAGGTGCCGACCATATAGCTGGTCATCGACTTGAAGTTCATCCCCAGTTCGCTTTCCAGGTAGGACGGCATCCAGTTGTTCACACCGTAGTAGCCGAACTGCAGGAAGCCTGCGGTCAAGGCCCAGAGCAGGAACATGCGGCTGGCCTTGGGGTCGCTGAAGATCAGCTTGAACATGCCGTCGGGCTTTTTCTGCTGGGCTTGCCGGGTGCCATTGGCTTTCTCCTGCGCGCGCTCGGCGCGTGCGGTCAGCCAGGCTTGAGGCTCTGGCACCAGGCGTTGCATCAGCACGGCGAGGATCACCGGGATGATCGCCACGTAGAACAACCAGCGCCAGCCGTGTTCGGGCAGGATCCAGCCTGCCAGCAGCGTGGCGACGATGTACCCCACCGACCAGCCAGCCTGCAGGGTGCCGAGCACGGTGGTGCGGTAGCGGGTCGGCACGTATTCGGCCATCAACGTGTTGCACGCCACATACAGCGCGCCCAGGCCGAGGGAGGCGAAAAACCGCGTGCTCGCGAACTGCCAATAGCTGTGGGTCATGCCCAGGATCGCCGTGCCCACGGAGAACAGCACGATGCTCCACACCACGGTTTTGACCCGGCCGAAGCGGTCACAGGCCCAGCCCCCGTAGATGCCACCAATGGCCATGCCGGCCAGGGTGAAACTGCCCAGGCTGCCGGCCTCGACGCTGGTCAGGCCGAACTCGGCCTTGAGGCTACTGAGGCTGTAGGACAGCAACATCAGGTCTGCGCCATCGATCAACAGGCCGAGGAAGCAGAAGATAAAGACAATGATCCACAGTTTGCTTTTTGCAGGCGACAACGCGCCCGCCGATGCGGCGACTTCCATAGCGATACCTTGTTGTAGTTGTTAGGGCATTGGGTATGGGTGGTGCTCAGCGTTGCGCCGCACGAATCATGTTGCGGGCAATCACCAATTGCTGGATCTGCGTGGTGCCTTCGTAGAGGCGGAACAGGCGCACATCTCGGTAGAAACGTTCAATGGCGTACTCGCTGATATAGCCGGCGCCGCCGTGGATCTGCACACAGCGGTCAGCGACGCGACCGCACATCTCGGTGGCGAACATCTTCGAGCAAGAAGCTTCGGTGCCGATGTCCCGGCCTTCGTCACGCTTGCGGGCGGCGTCGAGCACCATGCAGCGCGCCGCATAGATTTCGGCCTTGCTGTCGGCGAGCATGGCCTGGATCAGCTGGAACTCGGCAATCGGCTGGCCGAATTGCTTGCGTTCGATCGCGTAGTTCAGCGCGTCACCCAGCATGCGCTCGGCGGCGCCCACGCTGACGGCGGCGATGTGCAGGCGGCCTTTGTCGAGGACCTTCATGGCGGTCTTGAAACCCACGCCTTCGACGCCACCGATCAACTGGCTGGCTGGCACGCGGACGTTGTCGAAGATCACGTCGCTGGTGTGCGCGCCGTGCTGGCCCATCTTGTGATCGCGCTTGCCCAGGGACAGGCCTGGCGTGTCACGTTCGATGATGAACGCGCTGATACCGCCCGAGCCGCGGATCGCCGGGTCGGTTCGCGCCATCACCGTGAAAATCCCGGCGTGGGGTGCGTTGGTGATAAAGCGCTTGGTGCCGTTGATCACGTAGTGGTCGCCATCGCGTACGGCGGTGGTTTTCAGCGAGGCGGCGTCGGAGCCGGAGTCGGGTTCGGTGAGGCAGAACGAGCTGAGCAGCGCGCCGCTGGCCAGCAGCGGCAGGTAATGTTCCTTCTGCGCGTCGGTGCCGTCGAGCAGGATGCCGATGGAGCCGATGCCATTGTTGGTGCCGAAGTACGAACGGAAGGCCGGGGAGGTGCGCCCCAGTTCAAAGGCGATGGTCACCTCTTCTTCCATGGTCAGGCCCAGGCCGCCGTAGGCTTCGGGAATGGTCAGGCCGAACAGGCCCATGTCCTGGAATTGGCTGATGATGTCCGCCGGGATTTCATCGGTTTCGGCGACTTCGTTTTCCCGTGGGATCAGCGCTTCATCGACGAACTGCGCAATGGCGTCCACCAGGATATGCAGGGTTTGTGCGTCTCGGATCATGTGCAGCCCTCAGCGGCCCGTTCGGCGGGCCTGTTATCGTCAATCTGCCGAGGCCATGCACCTGTCCAGCTAGCGGGTGGCGGCCTCGATATTGTTCACCATGTGCTTGAGGCGGGGGCCGATGTCGTCTTCGAGTTTCTCCCGGGAGAGGTGGAAACTCGGTCCGCCACAGTTGAACGCCAGCAAGCCGTGTTGTGCGTGTCGCAGCGGTACGGCGATGGCGTTGACATCGCGGTGCCACTCACCGATCGACATGCAATAGCCGAAATCGGTGTAGTCCCGGAAGGCGCGTTCCAGCCCCTTGCGGATGTTCGGCCAGTCCTCCAGATGGCGCTGGCGGATGTGGTCGAGAATGAACTCCCGCTCGTTTTCCGGCATCGCTGCCAGGCAGGCGCGGCCTGCTGAACTCAAGTGCAACGGCAACCGTGTACCGACCTGGCGGCGCATGGTCATGTTGGCTTCGCCCTGGACCACATCCAGGTACACCGCGTCGAGGCGGTCGCGGGTGGCCATCGCGACGGCCGCCTGGGCGTACTTGGCCATGGTCTCCATCAACGGGTGGGCCACGGCGCGGATCGACAGGTTCGACAACATGGCGTAACCGAAGGCCATCACGCCCACCTCCAACTGGTACCGGCCCGACTGCGGCAGGTGCCTGAGGTAACCCAAGCGGGTCAGGGTGTGGGTCATGCGGGTGATCGTCGGTTTCGGCAGCCCGGTCTTGCGCGCCAGTTCCTGGTTGCCCAGCACACTCTCGCTCGGCGTGAAACAGCGCAGCAGTTCCAGGCCACGGGCCAGGGCGGTGACGAACTGGCGGTCCTTGTCTTCCTCCTCATCGTTGTGCATCGGGTCAATCAACAAATGCTCGAAGGCGTTGTTGCCTGCTGGGACTTGGTTGTTGTCCGAGTCCGGGTTTCGACGGCGCATGTTAAGCCTCATTTTTTTATAAAATCAACAAAACAAAATAGTATTCCGCACAGCGAAACTAAGCAACTTTTTGCTTGGCGATTATTTGATGCGATAAACCCCGATAAAACAGCAGGTTAAAGACTGTATGTGCATGAGTTCGGGTTTTTACGTTTACACCTGTGGGGACGATACTTATGATTATCGATAAATACGGAATGTTATTTCGCATGGCGAAACAAGTGCAATCCAACTAACAAGAACAGTGCAGCAGGAGTCAATGTGACCAACGCTAACCCACCCGTGGTGACCCTCGATGTCCAGGACAATGGCGTGGCCGTGGTCCGTATCCATCGACCCGAAGTCAAGAACGCCCTGAATGCCCAGGTACGTGAGGCGCTCGCCGAGCACTTCCGCGCTTTGGCTCGCCGTCAGGATGTGCGCGCCATTGTGCTGACCGGGGGCGAACAGTTCTTCGTCGCTGGCGCGGATATCAAGGAGTTCGCCGCCGCCGGGGCGATCGATATGTACCGCCGCCACACCGAATATCTGTGGGAAGCCATCAGTCGCTGCCCCAAGCCGGTGATCGCGGCCGTCAATGGTTTTGCCCTGGGCGGTGGCTGTGAGCTGGCGATGCATTGCGACCTGATCGTGGCGGGTGAATCGGCGCGGTTTGCCCAGCCGGAGGTCAAGCTGGGCTTGATGCCGGGGGCGGGCGGCACCCAGCGGCTGGTGCGGGCGGTGGGTAAATTCCAGGCGATGCGCATTGCGCTCACCGGCTGCTTGGTCAGCGCGAAGGAAGCCCTGGCCATGGGCATGCTCAGCGAGATGGTCAGCGACGATCAGACACTGCCCCGCGCCCTGGAACTGGCCGCGCAGATCGCCGCGCTGCCGCCGTTGGCGGTGGAGCAGATCAAGGAAGTGATGCTGGCCGGTGCCGACCTGCCGCTGGAAAGCGCCCTGGTGCTGGAGCGCAAGGCGTTCCAATTGTTGTTCGACTCCAGGGACCAGAAGGAGGGCGCTGCGGCGTTCTTCGAAAAACGCACGCCGCAGTACCGGGGGGAATAAGCATGAGCGACGCTATCAACACGTTGGGCCTGGTGGGCACCGGTGTCATGGGCGCGGGCATTGCGCAAATCGCTGCTCAGGCCGGTGTTCGGGTATGCCTGTTCGATGCTCGCGACGGCGCTGCGCAAGCGGCCCGTGACAGCCTCGGTGGTACATTTGCGAAGTTGGTGGGCAAGGGCAAGATCAGCCAGGCGGCGATGGATGCAGCGTTGGCCAACTTGCAAGTGGTCGACCGCCTTGAGGACCTGCGCGATTGCGACCTGGTGGTCGAAGCCATCGTGGAAAACCTCGACGCCAAACGCGATCTGTTGCAACAGCTTGAAGGTATCGTCAGCCCCACGTGCATCCTGGCGACCAACACGTCTTCACTCTCCGTCACGGCCATCGCCACTGGTTGCCGGCACCCCGAGCGTGTGGCGGGCCTGCACTTCTTCAACCCGGTGCCGTTGATGCGCGTGGTGGAGGTGATCGATGGCCTGGCCACCGCGCCCAAGGTCGGTGAGGCATTGCTGGCCCTGGTTGCACGCACCGGCCATCGCGGCGTGCGCGCCAAGGACACGCCTGGTTTCATCGTCAACCACGCCGGCCGGGCCTACGGCACCGAAGCCCTGAAGATGCTGGAAGAAGGCATCGCCGAGCGCGGCGATATCGACCGTATCCTGCGCGACGGCGCCGGGTTTCGCATGGGGCCGCTGGAGCTGCTGGACCTCACCGGCCTGGACGTGTCGCACCCGGTGATGGAGTCGATCTACAACCAGTTCTACCAGGAGCCCCGCTACAAACCGTCGCTCCTGACCCGGCAGATGCTGGTGGGCGGCCGCCTGGGGCGCAAGACCGGGCACGGCTTCTATCAGTATGAACACGGCCAGCTCATCAACGGCCCGCAACCCCAGCCGGTGCCCTCGGTGCAACCGCTGCCACCGGTGTGGATCGCCACGGAAAACAGTGAAGACTACGAGCGCTTGAGTGCCCTGGTGATCGACCTGGGCGCCCACCTGGAACACGCTGCGCAACCGTCGCCGCAGGCGTTATGCCTATTGGCGCCTTATGGCCGCGATGCCACCAGCGCGTGCGTGCACTTCGATACCGACCCGGCGCGCACGCTGTGCATCGATGTGCTGACGGACCTGTCGCGCCACCGCACGCTGATGCAAAACCCGCTGACGGCCCCGGCGATGCGCGATGCCGCTCACGCCTTGCTCGCAGCGGATGGTGTGGGCGTCACGGTGATCGGCGACAGCGTTGGTTTTGTGGCCCAACGCACCTTGGCGATGGTGGTCAACCTCGCCTGCGACATTGCCCAGCAGCGCATCGCCAGTGTCGAGGATATCGACCAGGCCGTGCAGCTCGGCCTGGGCTACCCCAGCGGCCCGCTGGCCTGGGGCGATGCCCTCGGGCCACGACGCCTGCTCACGATTTTGCAGCGCATGATCGAGCTCACCCACGACCCGCGCTACCGCCCCAGCCCGTGGTTGCGGCGGCGGGCGCTGCTGGGGATTTCCCTGCGCCATGAAGCGCCGAAAGCCGGCTGATTTCCCAACCTCACAGGATAAGAACAATGGGTGCATTGACAGGTTTGCGGGTGCTGGATCTGAGCCGTGTGTTGGCCGGCCCCTGGTGTGGGCAAGTGTTGGCTGACCTTGGCGCGGAAGTGGTCAAGATCGAACGCCCGAAAAGCGGCGACGACACCCGTGCTTGGGGCCCGCCGTGGATGAAGACCGACACCGGTGAGTCGTCCGGCGAGGCGTCGTACTATCAGTCGACCAATCGCGGCAAGTTATCCGTGGCCATCGACATTGCCACTCCCGAAGGCCAGGAGTTGGTGCGGGCATTGGCGGCGAGTTCCGATGTGTTGATCGAGAACTATAAAGCAGGCTCCCTGGCCCGCTACGGCCTGGACTACGCAACCCTGGCCGAGCTCAACCCGCGCCTGGTGTATTGCTCCATCACCGGTTTCGGCCAGACCGGCCCGCGTGCCGAGGAGCCGGGCTACGACTTCATCATCCAGGGCATCGGCGGCCTGATGAGCATCACCGGCGAGCGCGATGACCTGCCCGGCGGCGGCCCGCAAAAAGTCGGCGTGGCGTTCTCCGACCTGATGACCGGCCTGTATTCCACCGTGGCGATCCAGGCCGCGCTGCTCAGCCGTGAGCGCACCGGCGTGGGCCAATACATTGATATGGCGTTGCTGGATGTGCAGGTCGCGACCTTGGCCAACCAAAGCATGAACTACCTGGCCTCGGGCAAGGTGCCGCAGCGTTATGGCAATGCCCACGCCAATATCGTGCCTTACCAGGTGTTCCGTGCCGCCGACCGCGACTTCATCATCGCCTGTGGCAACGACAGCCAGTTTGTCGCGCTGTGCCAGAGCATCGGCCTGGCGCATCTGCCGGACGACCCACGCTTTCGCCGCAACGCCGACCGCGTGGCCCATCGCGAAGAGATAGTCGCGCTGCTTTCGGCGCACTTTCTGGGGCGCAGTGCCGATGAGTGGGTGGCGTGTATCCATGCCTCGAAGGTGCCGGTGGGGGCGATCAACTCCATCGCGCAATCCCTGGAAGAACCCCAGGTGATCGCGCGCAACCTGATGGTGAAGATCCCCCATCCGCAGAACCCGGAGTTCGCCATGGTCGGCAGCCCGATCAAAATGTCCGGCACCCCCGTGGAGTACCAGCGGCCGGCGCCGAGGCTGGGGCAGCACACCGACGACATCCTCGGCGAGCGGTTGGGCTTGTCACCGGAGCAACTGGCCCGACTCAAGGCCCGCGGGATCGTTGAACAGCAGGGTTAGACCAGGGTGGTGCGGTCGATCTGCTCGATGGACGTGACGCCAGTCAGGGTCATGGCCACGCGCATCTCCTTGGCAAAGATGTCCAGCAGGTTTTCCACGCCGTGCTGGCCATCGGCGGCCAGCGCGTAGGCGGTGGCGCGTCCCAGCAGGCACGCCTTGGCACCCAGGGCGAGCATGCGCACCACATCCAGCCCGGAACGGATGCCGGAATCCACTAATACGGTGAGGTCATCGCCCACTGCATCGGCAATCGGCGGCAACGCTTTGGCGGTGGACAACACGCCGTCCAATTGGCGGCCGCCGTGATTGGAGACCACGATGCCATCGGCGCCGAAACTCACCGCGTCCTTGGCGTCCTGGGGGTCGAGGATGCCTTTGATGATCATCGGGCCTTTCCAGAACTCGCGGATCCACTCCAGGTCTTTCCAGCTGATCGACGCGTCGAAATTGTTCGCCAGCCAGCCGATGTAGTCTTCCAGGTGGGTGGGTTTGCCCAGGTATTTGGAGATATTACCCAGGTCATGGGGGCGCCCCATCAACCCCACATCGAAGGCCCATTGCGGCTTGGCGACGGCTTGCAGCATGCGTCGCTGTGCGGCGAACGGGCCGGACATACCCGAATGGGCATCGCGATACCGTGCGCCGGGCGTGGGCATGTCCACGGTAAATACCAGCGTCGTCACACCGGCCGCTTGCGCGCGCTCCAGCGCGTTGCGCATGAAGCCGCGGTCCTTGAGCACATACAACTGGAACCAGATCGCTTGCGCACTTTGCGACGCCACTTCTTCAATCGGGCACACCGACACCGTCGACAGGCAGAACGGGATGCCCTTGTTCGCCGCCGCCTTGGCTGCCTGCACTTCACCGCGCCGCGCATACATGCCGGTCAGGCCGACCGGGCTGAGGATCACCGGCATGTCGAGTTCCTGGCCGAACACCGTGGTCTTCAGGCTCAGGTTGTCCACATTGCGCAGGATGCGCTGGCGCAGGCTGATCTCGGCCAGGTCCGAACTGTTCGCGCGCATCGTGTGCTCGGCGTAGGCGCCGCCGTCGATGTAGTCGAACAGGAAGCGCGGCAGCTTGCGCTTGGCGGCTGCGCGGTAGTCGGAGGCGGACGAGATGATCATTTTTAGAGGCTCCACGGGCAAGGTGGCTTCAGGATAGGCAATTCTCTGGCATGATAAAAACAACTTTTATCGCTGGCAGCCAGTCGCCAAAGGAATACTGATGAACCTGAGAACATTGCGTGCCTTTGTTGAAGTGGTGCGCCAGGGCGGATTTTCCCAGGCTGCCGAGGTGGTGTCCTTGACTCAATCCAGCGTGAGCAAGGCGGTCAAGACCCTGGAAGACGAACTGGGCACGCCGCTGCTCAATCGCCTGGGCCATCGCAACGAACTCACGGCGGCCGGCGAAATTGCCTACCGCCGCGCCCTGGTACTGCTCGCCGAGCGCAATGACCTGGTGGCCGAGATCAACGACCTGTGTGGCCTCAAGCGCGGCGTACTGCGCATCGGCCTGCCGCCGGTGGGTTGCGGCGTGCTGTTCGCGACGATGTTCGCCACCTACCGCAGCCGTTACCCGGACATCGACATCGAACTGACCGAATACGGCAGCAAAAAACTGCGCGAATGCCTGGAAGCAGGGGAGGTCGACCTGGCTGCGCTGCTGCTGCCGGTGGACGAAGACTTCGACTTCCAGCCCGTGCGCAACGAACCGTTGATGGCGGTGCTGCCCATCAGCCACCCGCTGGCCCGCCTTGAACGTATCGACTTCACCTACCTGGCCGATTCGCCGTTCATCCTGTTTGAAGCCGGCTTCGCCCTCAACGCCAAGATTCTCGCCGCCTGCGAGCGCAAAGGCGTCACCCCCAAGGTGACCGCCCGCAGCGGGCAGATCGACTTCATCATCGACCTGGTCGCCGCCGGCCTGGGCGTAGCCTTCGTGCCACGCATGCTGGCGCACAAACACCAACACCCCGGCATCGCCCTGATCCCCCTGGACGAACCCCACACCGACTGGCACATCGCCCTGGCCTGGCGCGCCAGCGCCCACCTGCCACCCGCCGCCCTGGCCTGGCTGGAACTGGCCAGGGAGCACGCCGTTTCAACCGGCCATCCGGTTTAATCACGCCGAGTGCCAGAGAAAGCTTGACTTCTCCTTTTCAATCAGTAACATACGGCGCATTCCGCGATAGCTCAGTTGGTAGAGCAAATGACTGTTAATCATTGGGTCCCTGGTTCGAGTCCAGGTCGTGGAGCCAGATAGCGACATAAAGAGAAGCCTGCAGCGATGCAGGCTTTTTTTTGCCTTGGATTTCTCTGAGGGTGATCAAAGCGCACAGCGTGACCCGCATGAAGCCGTCTCTGATCCTACGATTCAGAGGGAAGCCCCATGAAAGTCGCTGCAGTGGTTTCAACCAAAGACGGCAGGGTTGGCGTAGCGAACGTCATGATTCAGCCCCTGGCGGATGACCGAAATACGCCTTGTAGGCGTGGTTGAAGTTGGCAGGGTTGGCGTACCCCAGGCGGTGGGCAATCTGCGCCACGTGCCATTTGCGCTGGCGCAGCAGGGTGCGCGCCAGTTCCAGGCGCTGCTGGCGCACGTAATCGAGCATCGATTGGCCGTACACCCGGCTGAAGGCACGTCTGAGGGTGGTCTCACCCACGCCCAGTTCCCGTGCCAGCGCCAGCGTGCCGGGTGGTTTCATCAGGTTTGCGTCGAGCTTGAAGCGTGCTTCATGTGCCAGGTCCGAATGGCTGCGCAACGGGGCCGTGGGCTTGGCCGGTTGTGGCGCCAGGTGCGTGGCCAGCTCGACCAGCACGGCCAGGCTCAGGCTTTCCTGGTTCAGCCGTTCCAACGCCCCCTGGTAGGGCGAGTGATAAAGGCGCTCGAACAAACGCCCGACGGCGCGACAGCCGTGCAGTTCTGAAAAGTGCATGCCATCGTCGAGCAGCCTGGCCAGCGATTGTAGTGACGGGTCTTCTTCGGCCAATTGGCGTAGGTAGTCGCCGCCGATGCGCAGCCCGGCCATGCGCGCACGGCTGCCGGCAGGCATCTGGTCCATGGCTTCCATGCTTTCGCTCAAGCCCAGCACATGGGGCGCACCGGGGGTGTATTCATTTAGCCGACCGTCTACCCGATGCTGCCATTGCCCACCCAGTACCTGCACGATGCACACGCTGTCGGGCAGCACCTTGTGGATGCGTAACGGTTCGGGGAACTGCAGATCGCAGTCGAAATACTGCAGGTGCGGCCGCACCGTCTGCGCACGGTAATGGCCGATCGCGCTGCCCATGACCTGCTGCGCGCTGTCATCGAATACACCGGCCTGGTCCAGGGCCTCTGGGTGATCGAAGCAGAAGTGGGTGTCCAGATAGGGGTTGCGGCGGTCCATTGGCAAAAGCGTCCGTCAGAGCGGTTGGGCAGCGTTGCATGATATCGACATCGGGCAGGCCGATCAGTTGTTGTGAGCCACGGCCTTATTATTGTGCGCCACGGCCGCACCGCTTGGCAGGCGTCGGCGCGTTGATTTCAATGGTCGGCTTTGAACTGTCGAGGAAGCCGTAAATGTTGATATATCGCAAGTGGGCAGCGCTGCTGGGCCTGGTTCTGGCCGTGATCGCGGGGATCGCCCAGGCTGACAACCGCCCGGAAGTCGCGGAAAAAGTGTTGGCCTATGCCGGCGAAGGCGGCGTGAAAGTCTGGACCCTGCGCATCGGCGCGCGCAGTGACAATCAGGCGCTGGTGCAGGTAGAGGGCGTGGACCACGACTGGAACATGAAGATCCAGAAAATGGCCGTGGAAAAGACCGGCAAGGACACCCGCTATTCCACCACCGTGGACGGCCAGAAGTTCGTCGTGCTGGTGCTGCGTCAAGGCTGGGGCGAGCTGTACTTGCCCGGCGACGCTCAAGCGTTGAACGTTGGCTATGACGAGTTCCTGTCCAGCCAAGGCAATGCGCAGGCATTCCTGACCGATTATTTGCAGGCCAACTGAGCAGTGGGTCGATTCGCACGGTGGTCGTGGGCGCTGACGATACTGGTACTGCCGCTGGCCCTGATGGGGTGGGCCAGTCTGCAGAGCTGGCGCGCCGATGAAGTGCTGCGGGAGGCGCAAAGTGTCAACGGCGACTACGCCTGGCTGCGTGTGCGTCAGGCCCTGGCGGGGTTGGCGTACTGGCTGGCCATCGCCGCGTTGGTGGCCGGGCTCTCAACATGGCTCAAGATGCGGCTGGACGCATGGCGCGCGCGGCAATCCAAGGATTTTCTTTACGGCCGTCTGTTCCTCTGCTGGCGTGCTCTGGGCCACTGGTTGGTGGCCTACACCGGGCTGCTGGTCTGCGCGCTGGCGCTGTGCCTGCTGTATGAACTGAGCTGGGGCTGGAGCCACTTCAAGGCCGGCGGCTGGTTCATGCTGTTGGTGGCGGTGCCAGTGATTACAGTGCTCTGGACAGGCTGCCGGTTGATTGAGCGGTTGCGCCGGCAATGGCACGCCTTGGACCGGCCTTCCTCGGCGTTTCTGGGCCAAACCCTGGGGCGCGACAAGGCACCGGCTTTATGGGCGTGGGTTGAGCAACTGGCCAATACGGCCGGCGCGCCGGTGCCCGACCATATCGTGGTGGGCATCGACCAGGCGTTTTTCGTCACCAGCGTCGATGTCGCGCTGCAACCCGCCGGTGACGTGCTCAGCGGGCGCACCCTTTACTTGCCGCTGACCTACCTCTCGAGCCTGAGCCAGGCCGAAGCGGCGTCGATCATCGGCCATGAGCTGGGCCATTTCAGCAGTCGCGACACCGAACGGGGCAGCGAGATCGGGGCGCATTTCAGCCTGATGTGCCTGCACTTTTCGTATATCAGCGCTGGGGATGCCGACCCGGCGTGGGTCGAGCGCCCGGCAATCTGGATGACGCAGCGTTTCCTGCACCACTTTCAACTGGCGGTGCACCACTGGGGCCGCGCCCAGGAATTGGTCGCAGATAGGGTGGGCGGCAACATCGGCGGTGAGCGCTTATTCTGCCAGGCACTGTTACGCGTTATCGCGCTCGACGGGGAGATCCACACGCTGCTCACCGAGCGCCACCCGAACCTGATCCAGGCCCTGACCGACCACCTGCTTCATACACCGCTGCGCTTGGACAAGGCAGCGCTGGACCATGTCATCGCGCACCCGTTCGATACGCACCCGCCGACAGCACTGCGCATGCAGCAACTGGGCGTGCGACTGGATGACGACCTGCTGGCCCAGGCCACTCGCGTGCCTACCGAGCACGACCGCTACTGGTTCAGCCAACTCACCCATGCATCGTCCTCCGATGTCGGGCTGCCTGTATCACCGCCTATATCAATCGTTCAAGGAGAATGACCCATGACCCAACCCTCCGATCCGCTGTCGGATCTCGCCAGCACACTCAGTCAGGAATATGCCGACTCCCGCGAAGCTCAGCGCGAGCGTGCGATCGCCGAACTCGAGCAGGTCATCCATCGCGTGCCCGAGCAGACCGCATTCACCAATTCGCGCCGTTACAAGGTGCGCGGTCCGCTGTTTTTGCTGATTGCCCTGGGCTTGCTGGGCTTCGGGCTGCACCGAGGTTACAACGGCTTGGCCGTGTGTGCCGCGGTGATGGCCGTGGTGTTCGTACTGCTCACTTGGCAGCACCGCAACGCCGGGCAACATGCCTTTATGCGCCTGACCCGCCGCCAGTTGTTTGTGGACACCTTGAGTGCGCCGGTCGATCTCGTCGAAATTGCCGACGTCAGCGTCAGTGAGGAAGGCTGGCTGACGGTGCAGAAACTGATTTTGCGACCCGGTGCGCCCCTGCCTGTGCATCGCGCCACGCGACAGCTGTTCGGCAACCAGGCGCTGGCCCTGAACAAACCCCAGCCGCAGATCCTGATTCAATCCGCCGGCCTGATGCATGAGGGCCATGCCCTGGATGACGACCAGATCGCAGACATCCTCAACGCCTATTGCCAAGCCGCCCAGGCCCAACAACATCTTGATGCGCTGCGCCAGGGCACGCAGCGCGATTCCTGAGCGGTTGTACGGTAGAGCCGGTTCAGGGTTGTTGAAATTGCCTCGCTGCATTGACATCCAGATCCGCAAATCAACCTGTTGAGCATTCAGTTTATGACCGTGATCGCGCCAGTTGCGATGGCCGCGATCAACATCACCAGCACGGTGCCGAAGGTCCATTTCAGCGAGACCCGCTGGTTATCGCCATAGTCAATGTCCAGCAGCCCGCACAGTAGGTAAGTGGAGGCAACCAGCGGGCTGAGCAGGTGCACTGGCTGGCCGATCAACGAGGCGATGGCCATTTCGTGGGGGCCGATGCCGTAGTGGGCAGCGGTTTCGGCGAGGATGGGCAGCACTCCAAAATAGAACGCGTCGTTGGTCAGGACGTAGGTGAACGGCATGCTGAGCAGCGCGGTGATGACTGACATGCCGTGGCCAGCCTGCTCTGGCAGGATGGCGATCAGGTTATCGGAGATAGCCTTGATCATCCCGGTGCCGCCCATGATGCCGACGAAGATGCCCGCCGCAAAAATCAGCAGGGTCACGGCCAGCACGTTGTCGGCGTGCCGACCGATGACTTCCTTCTGCTGTTTGAGCGTCGGGTAGTTGATCAGGCAACCCAGGCCGAAGGCGACCATGAACAGGATCGGCAGCGGCATCAGGCTGAGCATCATCGAGCTGATGAGGGCGACCGTCAGGACCACATTGAACAGAAATTTCGGGTCGCTCAGGCGAACGTGTGCGTAGCCTTCGAGCACCTTGTCTTCGCTGACGCTGACAATACCCAAACGGCGGTATTCCATTCGACCTAGCCACCAGGCGGCAAAAATCACCCATACACCGCCAGCAATCATGATGGGAACCATCTGTAAAAACAGTTCGGTGATGTCGACATGCATGGCACTGGCCGCTCGCGAAAACGGCCCGGCCCACGGCAGGATGTTCATCACCCCGATGGCCAGCAGTAGCACGGTGGCCATGACCTGCAAACGAATGCCGGTCAGACGATACAGCGGCAAAAAAGCTGCTGTGGCGATGATGTACGTGGTTGCGCCGTCGCCGTCCAGGCCGACGCACAACCCCAGCACGGCGGTGCCGACAACGATCTTGCGCGGGTCGCCCTTGACCAGCCGCAACAGCACCTTGATCAGCGGGTTGAACAGACCGGCGTCGGTCATCATGCAGAAATACAGGATCGCGAAGGTCAACATGATGCCGGTGGGGGCGAGCATCTTCACGCCGTCGTACATCATGCCGCCCAGTTGCGTGGCGAAACCGCCGAGGCAACCGAAGAGGATCGGCACCAGCAGCAGCGCCACCAGCGGTGAAAGGCGCTTGCTCATGATCAGGTACATGAAGCAGACGATCATGGCGTAGCTCAGAAAGATCAACATGGGCATCCCTTTTATTGGTTTTGTAGGGGGCGAGCGCGGGACGGCTCGCGTTCTTCGGGCCGAACGAAGCCGGTGCAGCAGGCGCACAGGATTCAGCGTGTTGCGGGTTTAGTGGTGCGAGAACATCGGCTGGCCGCTATGGGGCAGGTCGGCGACCAGGATGGAACCGGTAGAAGAGTCGGTGATGAACAATTGCCGATTGCCCTCGCCACCGAACGCCAGGTTGGTCAGGGTGCGGCCTTGGGTGCACGAGCGGATGCGGTACAGCGGCACGGCGTGAGGGTCGAACACCCAGACGCAGCCGTTACCGGCATCGCACACATACAGATTGCCTTCGCTGTCCAGCGCCATGCCGTCGGCGCCACTGACGCCCCCGGCCATGGCGGTGAAAATGCCCGCCTTGCTGGTGCCGCCGTCGCGTTGGATCGGCAGGCGCCAGACAGCGTTGCCCCGGGTCATCGCCACGAAGAGCGCGTTCTGCGCGAGGTCCATGACAAGGCCATTGGGGCTCGGGCCGTTGTCGATCAGACGCGTGAGGGTCTGCTTTTCCAGATCATAGGCGTAGACGCGACCGGTCGGGTCCTGCTGGCCGGTCTGGCCCTGATCGGTGAAGTACAGCTTGCCGCCGGCATCGAAGAATAGGTCGTTGACACCCTTGAAGCCTTCGCTGCGACTGTGAGTGAGGAACGGCGTCACCCCGCCGGTGTGCGGAGCGAGCGTCAGGATCCCTTGCTTGTAATCGGCGATGAAAATCCGCCCGTCGCGGTGGATTTTCAAACCGTTGGGCCAGCCATCGTACTCGGCGATCAACGTCCAGTGGCCTTGAGGGTCGATGCGCAGGATGCGGCCGTAGGGAATGTCGGTGACGTACAGGTTGCCGTCCCGGTCGAAGGACGGCCCTTCGAGAAAGCTTTTGACCTTCTGCCCTGGTTTGTTGGCGCGTACCCAGTCGGAGTCGCCGTCTTTCCAGAATTCTTCGGGCAGCGTGGTGAACACGCGGGTCGACAAATCGCGAGGCGGGGCATACAGGCTCACAGGATCAGCTCCTACGGGGGCGAACGGAAAGCACCGATCTTGCTGGTGACGAGACCTTTTCGCCTTATTGTTTTTGTTCTATCTGACAGAACGTTGTGTTTGCAGATAGAACAAGGTTCGGCTTTATTTTTTCAGCTGTCAACCCACCGGGATTGTCTGTTTTTCATTTCGCCATTCATCACCAGGCACTCCCAACGCTCTCGGGAGCGCCCTGGCGCATCGCTCGGGATGAGAGGCGTTGACAGTGGGATTTTGTCGGCTCATGATTATTTCAGAACAGTGTTCTGTCAGATAGAACTATTGCATTCCACCACCCGGAGACCCGGCGATGAACTCTAATAACAACCTGGACATCCTGATCAGCGAGGTCGGCCCCCGTGATGGCCTGCAAAGCATTAGCGCGACCATGCCCACTGCGCTCAAGCTTCAATGGCTGACGGCCCTGGCCGACGCTGGCTTGAAGGAGATCGAGGTCGGCTCGTTCGTGTCCCCCAGACTGCTGCCGCAAATGGCCGATGCCGCCGAGTTGGTGGCGCACATGCGTCAGCGTTCGGACGTGTTCGTTACCGCGCTGGTGCCGAACCTCAAGGGCGCCGAGGCAGCGTTCAACGCGGGCGTACAAAAGATCACCCTGCCCATTTCCGTCAGCGAGCCCCATTCACTGGCCAACATCCGCAAGACCCATCAACAGGTCTACGACGAAGTGCGTACGGTGATGGCCCTGCGCAACGAGCGCTTCCCGCACGTCGAGGTCGAGGCCGGGCTGTCGACGGTGTTCGGTTGCACGATTCAGGGCGAGGTGCCCGAGGACGATGTACTTCGCATGGCCCTGACCATGGTCGAGCTGGGCGTCGATGAAGTCGGGCTCGCCGACACTGTGGGGTACGCCAATCCGGCGCAGGTGCGTCGCGTGTTCACCCGTCTGCGCAACGAGATCGGCAGCAAGGCCGGCAGCGCGCATTTTCACAATACCCGTGGGCAGGGCCTGGCCAATGTGGTCGCGGCGCTGGATGTTGGCGTCACCACCATCGATGCCTCTCAGGGCGGTATCGGCGGTTGCCCGTATGCGCCGGGGGCGTCGGGCAATATCGTGACCGAGGATCTGGTCTACCTGCTCGAGTCCATGGGCCTGCGCACCGGCGTGGACATCGACAAGCTGGTGGCCGCTCGCGCCTGGCTGAAACAGGGCCTGCCGGGAGAGCCGCTGTATGGCTTCATCCCTGACGCAGGCGTCGGCAAGAATTTCCATTACGCCGGAGGTGCGCGATGAGCCTGCTCAATCGGAACCTTCAGGCGCTGCCGCTGGCAGGCGTGCGTGTGGTCGAGTTCGTGCACATGGTCATGGGCCCGACCTGTGGGCTGGTGCTGGCGGACCTCGGCGCTGAAGTGATCAAGGTCGAGCCGACGCCCGAGGGTGACAACACGCGTCGCCTGACCGGCTCCGGCGCTGGCTACTGGATGACCTACAACCGCAACAAGAAAAGCTTCGCGGTCGACATCAAGACCGAGGAAGGCATGGCCGCGGTGCGCAAGCTGATCGAAAGCGCCGATGTGGTCACCGAGAACTTTCGTCCCGGCGCCATGGACAAGCTCGGCCTGGGCTACGAGCAGGTCAAGGCGATCAAGCCGGACATCATCTACAGCTCGATGAAAGGCTTTCTGCCGGGGCCGTATGAACATCGCACTGCGCTGGACGAGGTGGTGCAGATGATGACGGGCCTGGCCTACATGACGGGTCCCGAAGGCCGCCCGCTACGCGCCGGTGCCTCGGTCAATGACGTAATGGGCGGCATGTTCAGCGCCATCTCGATTCTGGCGGCGCTGTGGCAACGCAAAAACACCGGGGAAGGGCAGTTCGTGCAGACCGGGCTGTTCGAGAACTCAGCGTTTCTGGTGGGGCAACACATGATGCAGATGGCAACCACTGGCAAGCCTGCCGCGCCGATGCCCAGTCGTTTGTCAGCCTGGGCGATCTACGACGTGTTCAATACCCTGGGCGATGAGCAGGTGTTCATGGGCGTGGTGAGCGACAGCCAGTGGGTCAATTTCTGCCAGGGTTTTGGCTTTACAGAGCTGGGGCGCGACCCTGGACTGGCGAAAAACACCCAGCGCGTGCAGGCCCGGGCGAGGATTCTGCCGCAGGTCCGCGAGCGTCTGGCGCAAATGAGCAAGCAGGAGGTCATGGACCTGTGCGAGCAGACGGGCCTGCCGTTTTCGCCGATCCAGCGGCCGCAGGACCTGTTCGACGACCGGCACCTGAACGAGTCGGGTGGGCTGGCCCATCTGACGCTGGAGAATGGCGACGCGGTCAAGGTGCCAATGCTGCCGTTCGAGATGAATGGTCGTCGCTTCAATACCCGCCTCAATGTGCCGCAAATGGGCAGTCACTCTGCCGAGCTGCTCGAAGAAATGGGCTACGCGTCGGGTGACATCGAAGCGTTGCGCGGGCGTGGCATCGTTCGCTGATACCGCTGGAAGGGATTCCTGATTCCTGTAGCTGACGGACATTCCCGCCGTCAGCCTTATAAAAATAAATGCTGAGGAAACCCGTCATGGCCATCGTCACGACACCCCCGCACAGCAGCGATATCAGCAGCGTGCGCTCCCTGGATGCCGAACAGACCCGCGTCCTGCACAAGGCCGCCTGGCGCTTGATCCCCTTGCTCGCGCTGGCGTATTTCTTCAATTACCTGGACCGCACCAGCGTCGGCTACGCCGCGTTGCAGATGACCGAGCAGTTGGGCCTGACCGCCACGCAGTTCGGCCTTGGCGCGGGCATCATGTTCTTCGGCTACTGCCTGTGCGAAGTGCCGAGCAATCTGGCGATGTACCGTTTCGGCGCCCGCCTGTGGATGGCGCGGATCATGATCACTTGGGGCCTGGCCGCTGCCGCCACCGCGATGATCGTCGGGCCGTACAGCTTCTATATTGTGCGCTTGATCCTTGGCATCGCTGAAGCCGGCTTCTTTCCCGGCGTGATTTTCTTCCTTACCCTGTGGTTCCCCGCGCAATACCGCACGCGGGTGTTGGCCTGGTTTACCGTGGCCACGCCGATCTCGTTTCTGGTGGGTGGGCCGCTGTCGATCTGGCTGTTGCAGATGCACGGTTTGCTCGGGCTTGCGGGTTGGCAATGGATGTTTCTCATCGAAGGGGTGCCAGCGTGCATCCTCGGTTTGATTACCTTGAAGGTGCTGACCAACCACCCGGCCGAGGCCAAATGGCTGACCGCCGAAGAACGCCATGTGCTGACCGGCATGCTCGCCGAAGAGCAGAGCAAAGGTCAGCACAGCCATGGCTTCAAGGCCGCACTCAAAGACCCACGCGTGTGGATTCTCAGCTCGATCACCTTCAGCTTCACCCTGGGCTCCTACGGCATCGGTATCTGGTTGCCGCAGATGCTCAAGGCCCATGGTGTCGAAGTCAGCATGATCGGCTGGGTTGCGGCCATTCCGTACTTCTTTGCCACTGTAGCGCTACTGATCTGGGCCAAACATGTGGACCGTACGGGCAAAGGCATTTTCAACCTGACCGTGGCCATGCTGCTGGCAGGCTTTGCGTTAATCCTGGCGCTGCGAATGGACGCGCTGGTTCCGGCACTGGCAGGGATTACTTTAGCGCTGATCGGCACAATCGCTGGCAAGACGATTTTCTACACTTTGCCGGGCAAGTTCCTGCGCGGGCAAGCCGCAGCGGGTGGAATCGCACTGATCAATTCCATTGGCGCGTTTGGCGGGTTTGTCGGGCCTTACCTGATGGGCTTTTTGAAGGACTACACCGGGTCGTTCACCGCAGGTCTTATGGTCATGGGCTGCATCATGTTCGTTGCCGCAGCAATGGTCGTCTCGCTTCGCTTCTTCCTGCGCGAGTAGTGAGCAGCGGCTGCACTTTTTTCAGAAGGGATCGGGCGGCTCTGATATTGTCTTGCGGGTTGGCGGGGTGGTTTGCGAATCATCCGCCGCCTGCGAGCGACGAATCGACAATGAGTGTCTATGACTACCGAATCTGAAAAAAACCTTTCCGACCAGGCCGCCAATGCTGAAGGCGGCGTGGCTGCCGTCGACCGCGCATTTGCCATTTTGTCGGCCTTCAGCATCGAGCAGGACTGTCTGGCCCTGGCCGAAATCGCGCGGCGGACGGGGTTGTACAAAAGCACCATCCTGCGCCTGATCGCCTCGCTGGAAAAAGCCGGGTTCGTCCGTCGCCTCACCGATGGTCGTTACTCGGTCGGCCCTGAGCCTCTGCGTTTGTCGCAGCTGTACCAGAGCTCGTTCCGACTGCGTGACGTGATTCACCCCTTGCTGGAGTCGATCACTGAGGAAAGCGGTGAAACCTCTTCGTTCTACGTGCTGGAAAACGGCAGCCGCGTCGTGTTGTTTCGGGTCGAGCCCAAGCGTGCGGTGCGGGTTTCGGTGCTGGAAGGCGCGCGCTTTCCGTTGCAGGCCGGAGCGTCAGGCAAGATCCTTCGGGCCTTTTCCCGCGATGCGGAGCCTGCATTGACCGAGGTCCGCGAACGCTTCTGGGCCTGTTCCTTCGGCGAGCGGGACCCGGAAACTACCGCCGTATCAGTGCCGGTGTTTGCCATGGGCCATGAGTTGAAAGGGGCGCTGACCTTGTCCGGTCCGTCTGACCGTCTGCTCAAGGAACACATCGAACATGCGGCGTCGATCCTGTTGAGAAATGCAGCCATCGCCAGCAATGCGCTAGGCGGTAGTGACCGAGAGCTACGTGCAGCTCTGACACGTCTGGGCGAATCGATGGTCCGTCGTTAACCGGCGAGCGACCGCTTAGGGCCGATGTTGTGAGAGGCAGCAGTCGGCCCACCCAAGGCCGGCAATACCCATTCTCTTGGAGTCGGTAGTGGTACAAAGTTGTACATTTAATTGACGCCACTATATCGCCATCTTAAGATCGCCGCTCATTGATGGCACTACGCCATATAGAGGGATCTAGAAATGTGGCGTTTGGTACGCCGGACCAGGCTCGGCCTGCTGTCCGCTTGTTTTTGCCTGGGCTTCGCCGGGACGGTCCAAGGCGCGACCCCGCAGAGCACCCCGGGCGTCACTGATCTGATCCGTGATCGCCAGGATCGTCTGCTTCAAGAGCAACAACGCCGCCTCGACGAACTCAAGGACCTGCCCGGCAAAGCCGTCGCTCCTGCCAAACCGACAGCGCCTGCTGACACCCGCTGCTTCGCCATCAAGGCCATCGAACTCACTGGCGCCGATGCGTTGTCTGAAAGCGAGCGCCACGCGCTGGTCCAACCCTACATCGGGCAATGCCTGGGCGTACCGCAACTCAATGAGGTGCTCAAGGTCATCACCGACCACTACCTGGCCAAAGGACTGGTCACCAGCCGTGCCTACCTGCCGCAACAAGACCTCTCCAGCGGCGTGCTCAAGATCCAGGTAGTCGAAGGCAGGCTCGAAGGATTGAAGGGCGAGCAGGGCAGCGGCATCACCGACCGGCAACTCGCGATGAGTTTTCCAGGCAAAAAGGGTGAATTGCTCAACCTGCGTGAAATCGAGCAGATGGTGGATCAACTGAATCGTCTGCCCTCGAACCAGGCCCAGATGGAGTTGGCTCCTGGCAAAGAAGTAGGCGGCAGCGAAGTGCTGGTCAAAAACACCCCGCAGAAACCCTGGCGCGTCGGCCTGTCGCGTCACAACGGCGGCCAGCGCGCCACTGGCGAGCAGCAGTGGGGCGTCAGCCTGGATTGGGATAACCCTCTCGGCCTTGCCGACCAACTCTCCCTGCGCGGCGGCCACGATGCCGTCAGCGACCACCAGAAGACCTCGCGCAACTCGATGCTCAACTACAACCTGCCGTTTGGCTGGTGGAACCTCAATTACAGCTACAGCGAGACTGAATACCGCTCCCTGGCCCAGGCCAGCGGCTTCAACTTCAAGCAGTCCGGTGACAGCCAGAGCCACCAGTTGCGCTTGGAGCGGGTCGTCCACCGCGACGCCCTGAGCAAGACTTCTTTGAGCACCGGCGTGGCCTACCTGCGCACCAACAACTTCATCGAAGACAGCAAGCTCGCCCTGAGCAGCAACCGCCTCAGCGAAGCCCAGTTTGGCATCAACCACGGCCGGCGCATTGGCGGTTCATTCCTCAACATCGACCTGGGCATGCAGGACGGCATTGGCGCTTTCGACGCCCAGGCCAACCACAACCCACGGCCCGGCCAGGCCGATGCGCGCTACCGCAAATACACCGCGACAGTGAGCTACCTGTACCCGTTCAAGTTGTGGGGCGAGTCATTCAGCTTCAGTAGCCTGATGACCGGCCAACGCAGCGAAGACGTGCTGTTCAGCCCGCAACGCATGAGCCTGGGTGGGCAGTCCTCGATTCGCGGCTACAAGGATCAAAGCCTGTCCGGCGACAGCGGCGGCTACTGGCGCAACGACCTGCGCTGGAGCCGCCCGGTGACCTGGGCCTGGATGCAACCGGTGTTCAGCGAATACGGCACCAGCCTCGGCTACGACCAGGGCGTGATCCGCCACGGTCGCTACAACGCCGAACAGCATGGGCGCATGACCAGCAATTCCCTGGAACTGTTTGCACGCGGCAAGAACGTCGCGGCCACGGTGACCTTTGCACACTCTTTGGAACGACCGGGGCCGATCACTGAACGTGAAGCGCCGATCTACTTCCGTATGGATTTCTTCCTTTAATTTTTTACCGCCCTTTGGGCATTGGGACATGACATGGACGTTTGCCAGTTCGCCTTTCTTGCGCGCCAACCTTCTGCTGCCTTGAAAAGCCGTTCTACCTTCCTGGGCTTGCCCAAGCGCGGGTTGGCGTTGGTACTGGCGAACGCCATGTTCTGGCAGCCCCTGCTGGCTCAGGCGGACGGCATTGCCGTGAGCGGACCGGGTACGAGCCTTGGGCAGGCGGGTAACGGCGTTCCGATCGTCAACATCGCTGCGCCCAACGCTAACGGGCTATCGCACAACCAATTCCACGACTACAACGTCGGCGCCAACGGGGTCATTCTCAATAACGCGACCAGCCGGACCCAGTCCACCCAACTGGGTGGCATCATCGTGGGTAACCCAAACTTCAATGGCAGCGCCGCCAGTGTCATCCTCAACGAGGTGAATGGCGGCAGCCCCAGCCAATTGCGTGGCTACACCGAAGTGGCGGGGCAGTCGGCCCATGTGATTGTGGCCAACCCCTATGGCATCAGTTGCAACGGTTGCGGCTTTATCAACACCCCTCAAGCCACCCTCACCACGGGCAAGGCGGTCATCGAAAACGGCCAGATCAGCCGCTACCAAGTGGATCAGGGCAACGTCGCCATCGAAGGCACCGGCCTGAACGCCAGCAACGTCGATCAGTTCGAAATCATCACCCGCGCCACCACCATCAATGCGCAGATCCAGGCTAAAAAGCTCACCATCGTGGCGGGGCGCAACGATGTGGACGCGCGCACGTTGAATGCGACGGCGCGTGCGGCGGACGGCAGCAAGGCACCGGACCTGGCGATTGACTCGTCGGCGCTGGGCGGCATGTATGTGGGTGCGGTCAGGTTGGTGGGGACCGAGGCCGGCGTAGGGGTGAAACTATCCGGGGACATGGTCGCCGGTGGTGATATCCAGATTGATGCAGCGGGCAATGTGGTCATGGGCCAGACCTCGGCCGGTACGGCAGTGGCGGTCAAAGCAGCCAGCGTAGAGGCCAAGGGCGCCGTGTATGCCGGTACTGACTTGTCGGTGACCACCCAAGGCGCACTGACCAATCAGCAAACCCTGGCGGCCAGGGACAGCATCACACTGGACGCTGCTGGGCGGTTGAACAACAACGGGATCATCGAAGCGGGCGTCAACGCGGATAACAGCCGCAGTGCCCAAGGTGATGTGCGCTTAAAAGCAAATAGCATCGACAACAGCGGCAAGACGGTGATCGCCAGCCGTGACCTGACCATCAACGCGGGTGAGCTGGCCAACCAAGGCGGCACGTTGAGCGCTCAACGCAATGTGCAACTGAATGCGACAAACCTGGACAACCAGAACCAGGGCCGGATCCTTAGCGCAGGAAGTCTAGGGGTCACCGCCGACCAACTGCTAAATCAAAAGGGTCAACTGCTGGCGACTGACGTCACGTTGGCCGTGGGCTCTCTTGCTAACGATGACGGTCAGATTCAGGGTGATAACGCTCTGTCGATCAAGGGCAGCGCTATCAGCAACCTTCGCGGAAACATCGCTGCGGGTAAGCGCCTTGATGTTATCAGCAACACGCTCGACAACACCGCTGGCAAGCTAATCAGTGACGACGCACTGACCACAGTGATCGCTGGTCAACTGCTCAACCAGACCGGTTTGTTCGCCGCCAAAGGTGACGCGCGCGTGAAACTGGCCAGCCTCGATAACCGTCATGGCACGATCGTCGCCAACCATCTCAATCTGCAGTTGACTGGGCCGGTGAACAATCAGCACGGCGCGATGCGCGGTAACGTTGGCCTGGATTTTAAAGCCGGTGAGGTCGACAACAGTCAAGGCGGCCGTATCACCAGCGGCCAGACGCTTAATGCCAGCGTCAGCGGCCTGGACCAGCACGACGACGGTCGGATTTTCGCAGGCGGTGATGTCAGCCTCGACCTGAATGGCGGCCACCTGAACAACCAGGGCGGTTTGATCCATGCACCAGGTGCATTGCTACTCAATAACCTGACCAGTGTGGATAACCGAGGCGGCGAAATCTCCAGTGCCCAGGCGCTGGTTTTCAAGGCTGACCGCCTAGATAACCGCAACGGCAAACTGCTCAGTGAGCAAGGGTTGCTGGTACGTATTGCTCAAGCGCTGGACAACACCAAGGGCCTGGTCGCCGCGACCGGGTTGGACCTGCAAGCCAATAGTCTGAACAACACCGAAGGCAAACTCAGTGCGCGCGATGACCTGACTGCACGTGTCACCACAAGCCTGGTCAACCGCCAGGGCGAGATCCTCGGCGCTAACACCTTACTGACCGGTGCCTCACTCGATAACGGTAACGGTTTGATCCAGGGCGACAAGCGCCTGACCCTTGATCACACAGGCCTGATCAGCAACCGCAACGGGCGTATGGTCGCCGGGCAGGCATCGGACCTGAGTGCTGCCAGCCTCGACAACACCGGTGGCATGTTCACCAGTGACGGCACCCTGAAGGCGTTGATCTCCGGTCAGTTGGTCAACCAGGCCGGGCTGTTTGCTTCCGCCGGCCTGTTGCAGTTGACGGCCGCCAGTCTCGATAACCAGAACAAAGGCCGCATCACCGGCAAGAGTGAGCTGGCGCTTTCCCTCGGCCAACTCGACAACCGCAGCGGTTTGATCAACTCCGGCAAAACCATGACTTTGGGGGGCGACAGCCTCGACAACCGTGCCGGTGAAGTGTCCAGCGTCACGGACATTGTGCTCAACGGCAGTCAGCTGGATAACAGTGCCGGTGGCAAGGTACTCGCCAACGGCGATGTGCAACTGAACCTCGACCGTCTGAACAACCAGCTCAAAGGCAGCGTCTACGCCAAGCGCAACCTGAACATAGTACTCAATGGTCCATTGTTGAATCAGCAGGGCGTGCTGCGCAGTGAGGCGAGCCTGACCCTGGACATGAACCATGGCGCACTCCACAACGCTGCTGGCCTGATCAACACCCCCGGTGCGTTGGTACTCAAAAACCTTTCCACGGTCGCCAACCAGAAAGGCGAAATCTCCAGCGAACACGCGTTCTCCCTGGCTGCACAAAGCCTGGACAACAGCGAAGGCAAACTGCTCAGCGATCAAGCCCTGACCCTCACCATTGACCAGGCTCTGGTCAATATCAAGGGCGTGATCGCTGCAGCCGGGCTAAGTGCTCAGGCAGCGCGGTTGGACAATACGCAAGGCGTGCTCAACAGTTCAAAAGACCTGACCCTGGCTGTGGCCGGTGAATGGCTGAATGCCGACGGCGAAGTGTCGAGTGCTGGCAGCAGCGTGATTGACGCCATGACGCTGAATAACCGCAGTGGGCAGGTCTTGAGTGACGTCAGTCTTTCCCTGATGACCCGAGCCGCGTTGGTTAACCAAGGCGGTACGCTCGGCGCCGGTCAGCGTCTGCTAGTGACTGCGTCCAGTCTTGACAACAGTCAGTCCGGCAGCCTGGTCAGCGATGACAGCGTCACGGTGCAGGTGGAGGGGCTTGTGGACAATCAGGCCAAGGGCCGCGTGTTGTCCAAGGGCGATATGACCCTTCAGGCGGGCAGCTTCGACAACCGCGGTGGTGTGCTGAGCAGCAAGCAGGCACAAACCCTTAACGGGCAATCCCTGAATAACAACGGCGGTCTGGTCAATGCCGTTGGGCCGTTACGTCTGACACTGGACGTCGCGGACAACACCAAGGGCCGTATCGCCAGCCAGGCTGATCTCGAGGCCTCGATCGGCGTGCTGAAGCAGCAGGGTGGCGAATTCGTCGCCCAGGGCAACCTGAGCCTCAGCGGCAATGACTTGGATAACCGTAACGGCGGGCTGGTAGGCGCGACAAAAGCGCTGAAACTCACTGTCGACCGTGTGGATAACCGCATCGGGGAAATCTCCGGTCAACTCAAGACGCAGATCAGCGGCCAGCACCTGGACAATAGCGGCGGCAAGGTATTGGCCGGCACCGCCCTGGAGCTGACGATGGCCGAGGTGATCAACCGGGCCAAAGGCTTGGTGTTTGCCCAGGATGTAAACCTCAAGGCTTCGAGCCTGGACAATACCGAAGGTACGCTGGCCGGTCAGCGCTCGCTGGCGGTGCAACTGTCGGCCGGGCTGGACAATAGACGCGGCAAGATCAGCAGCGAAGGCGGCCTGCAACTGCACGCACATCGCGTGGATAACAGCGCTGGCAGCCTTTCCAGTGCCGGCGATCTGACCCTTGCCAGCGACGGTGAGCTGCTCAACGTGGGCGGCATGGTGGAGTCTGCACAGGCGCTCAATCTTTCCAGCACTGGCTTGAATAACAGTGAGCAAGGCCTGGTGAAAAGCCAGGGTGCTGCCACCCTGGCGACCGGGCAATTCAACAACAGCCTTGGCGGTCGTGTGATCAGTGCCAACAGCCTCGATATTCAAGCTACTGACCTTAACAACGGCGGCCGCATCGCCAGTACTGGCGTGCTGAATGCAAACCTTGCAAGCCTGACCCAGGCAAGCGGCGGCGAACTGTTTAGCAGCAGCCAGATGAACCTGGACATGAATCACGGAGAGCTGGCCAACGCTGGGGTGATCAACGCACCGCTCCTGGTGTTGAAAAACCTCGGCAACGTGAACAACCGCAACGGTGAAATCTCCAGCCAGAACGCCTTCACCCTCGCGGCACGCAGCCTGGATAACGGCAACGGTAAGTTGATCAGCAACCAGGCCCTGGACCTGCGCATCGAACAAGCCCTGGCCAATGCCAAGGGCAGCATCAGCGCGGTCGGCCTCAATGTGCACAGCGCCAGCCTGGACAACACCGACGGCCTGGTCAGCAGCCGTGGTGGCCTGGAGATCAGCGCTGACGGCCTGATCGACAACCAGCGCGGCAGCCTGATTGGCGACGGTGCCGTTCTGCTGACCGCCGCAAAACTGGACAACCGCGCGGGCGAAATGGCGGGTAAGGCCAAGGTCACTGTCAACGCCAATCGCATCGACAACCAGAAAGGTCAGTTGATCAGCACTGACACCCTAACGATTACGGGTGTCAATCTCGACAACCGCAATGGCCTGGTAGGCGCGACAAAAGCGCTGAAGCTGGACGTGGGCGACGTCGATAACCGTACCGGTGAGCTGACCAGCAACGCCGACCTGAGCATCACTGGCCAACGTCTGGACAACAGCGACGGCGGACAGGTGTTCGCAGCCGCAGGCTTGAGCGTGGCGGTGGATAACGTACTCAACCGTGCGCGCGGTCAATTGAATGGCCAGCGCCTGACACTGACGGGAACAACGCTGGACAACAGCGGTGGCAAGTTGCTCAGCCAGCAACCTTTGGTGGTGGACCTGGCAGGTGACCTCACCAACAACCAGGGCCTGCTGAGCAGTGAAGGCACACTGGACGTCAAGGCACGCAGCCTCGATAACACCAAGGGCAGTCTCTCCAGCGCGCAAGGCCTGAAGGTGGTTGTCAGCGATAACCTGAACAACCAGGGCGGCGAACTGGTCACCGACGCTAACTTGGTGTTGCGCAGCGCCAACCTGGGCAACCAACAGGGCACCCTCAGTGGCAAAGGTCCGGTCTCGGTTACCACCGGCGCCCTGAACAACCAGGCCGGTCGCCTTAACAGCGGTGATACCTTGACCCTGGTCGCTGGCCAGGTAAACAACGGTGGCAGCATTGGTAGTGCCAAGGCACTGAACGCTACGGTGACTGGCCTCGACCAGCAGGCCGGCAAGCTCTTCAGCCAGGCCGGGTTGAGCCTGGACCTGGGCAACGGTCAACTGAACAACCGTGGCGGGTTGATAAACACCAGTGGTCCGCTACTGCTGAAAAACCTCACCACCGTCGATAACCAGGGCGGTGAAATCTCCAGCGACCAAGCCTTCACCTTGGCTGCACAAAGCCTGGATAACAGCAATGGCAAGGTGCTGAGCAACCAGGACCTGACACTGCGAATCAACCAGGCCATGGCCAACATCAAGGGCCTGGTCGGCGCCACCAATCTCAATGTGCACGCAGGTTCCATTGGTAACCAGGGCGGTACATTGACCGGCCGAGGCGAGCTGCAACTGACCAGCGACGGCCTGCTGAATAACCAAGGCGGCAATCTGTTGGGCGGTAGCCGCGTAATCCTCAACGCGATGGCGCTGGATAACACCGCCATGGGTTTGGTCAACAGCCAAGGCTCCCTCGATATCGCGACAGGCAACCTCAGCACTGGCAGCGGCGGTGAGGTGTCCGCCAAGGGCTCGATGGACTTGAAGCTCAGCGGCTTGACACTGGGCGGCGGTCAAATCGTCGGCGCGCAGGGCGTGACCCTCGATTTGAACGGCGCTGAACTGGATAACCGCAACGGGCTGATTTCCGCCAAGGGCGCACTGGCGCTGAACCGTGTGCACGCCATCAATAACCAGAATGGCGAACTCTCCACCCAGCAAAACCTGACGCTTGACCTCAATAGCCTGGATAACAGCGGTGGTAAGTTGATCAGCAGCCAAGTGCTCTCTGTCAACGCACGCACGCTGCTCAACCAGAATGGGCTGTTGTCCGGCTGGCAGGGATTGAGTGTTAGTGGCGACAGTCTCGACAACCGCAACAACGGCACGCTTTCCAGCCGCAACGGCGCGGTGGACGTGCGTCTTACCGGCGCTCTGCTCAATACCGCTGCCGGTGCGGTGGCCAGTCAGGGACGGCTGGACCTAACTGCCGCCAGTCTCGACAACAGCGGCGGTATCCTCTCAAGTGGCGCGGGGCAAAGCCTGACCGTCACCGGCCAGTTGAGCAACGGCAACGCCGGCTTGATCGACAGCGGCGCCGAACTCGAGCTGCAGGCGGTCACGCTGGACAACCAGGGCGGTACAGTCAGCGCGCAAAAGGCCCTGGCCATCACCGCCACAGACCTCAACAACATCGGCGGCACCGTCGCCGGCAACGACCGCTTGACCCTCAACCTGCTCGGTTCCCTGACCAACACCAACGGCAAACTGGCCAGCGCAGGCCCGCTGTTGCTACAGCGCGCGATACAGATCGACAACCAGGGCGGCCAGATCGCCAGCCAAGGGTTGCTGACCTTACTGGCTGGCGGCCTGGACAACAGCCAGCTCGGCACTGTCGCCGGTAAAGGTCGTGTGGCGATCACCACCACCGGCATCCTGCAAAATGACGCCAAGGGCCTGATCTACAGCCAGGAAGCCGACCTGCAAATCAAGTCCGCAGGGCTCTCAAACGTTAGCGGCGTCGTGCAGGGCCAGAGCGGTTTGAGCCTCGACGTCAGCGGCGATATCGATAACCAGGGCGGCAAGCTCCTGGCTCAAACTGGCGACACCGTGATCAAGGCCAGCACCCTTAACAACCAGGGCGGTAGTGTGGCCAGCGTGGCGGGGGGAGTGGATGCCACATTGAGCGACAGTCTGCTCAATGGCGCTAGGCAAAGCAAAGGCGGGGTAGTGCAAGGCCAGCGCGTGAACCTGACAGCGCTTACCGTCGATAACCAGCAAGGTCGCATCGCCGCCCAGGACGGCGATGCCGTTATCACTGCCAATCAATTGCTTAACGCCTATGGCGGGGTGTATGCCAAGGGCGCGTTGCAAACCCGCGGCATCTCGTTGGATAACAGCTTCGGGCAACTCTCCGCCAAGCGCATCGACCTCGGCCTCAGTGGGCAACTGAGCAACCATTCGGGGATTATCGAAAGCGATGAGACGCTGACTCTGCAGGCTAATGACCTGGTCAACCAGGGCGGCAAGCTGCGTGCCTTGGCGAGCGTGGGCAAGACGCAGTTCCAGATCGGCAACCTGTTCGATAACCGCAACGGCGTGGTCGAAACCGCCAACACCAACCTGGGCCTGGCAGCCACGACCTTCCAGAACACCGGCGGCCAACTCCTGCATACCGGCGAGGGCGATTTTGATATCTCCCTGCCCAATGTTACGGGGGCCGGTGGCAGCATCGTTACCCGTGGCGGCCTGACCCTGAATGCCGACACCTGGACCAACAGCAGCGTCATCCAGGCAGGACGCCTCAATGTGAATGTCGGCACTTTCACTCAGACTGAAACCGGGCAGTTGCTGGCGTCTTCACGCCTGGAAGGCAAGGGCGGTCAGTGGATCAACAATGGCCTGATCGCCAGTGATGGCAGCCTGGAGCTGCAACTGACGGGGCGTTATGAGGGCAGCGGTCGAGTCAGCAGTGTGGGCGCGCTGGACCTCACGGCTGCGCAACTGACCGTGGGGCCACTCGCGAGCATCGCCGGCGGCGGCAATAGCCGCATCACCGTGGGCGGCACGCTGGCGAATGAAGGCCGGATCACATCGGCGACGGACCTGAATGTATCCGCAGGTGCGATCAATAACAGCGGCACGCTGGGCAGCACCGGCAACCTTCGCCTGACCACGCCAAACCTGTTGAACCAGAACGGACTGATTTTCAGCGGCGGCGACATGGCGCTGCGCACCGATACGTTCACCAACCGGTTTGCCGATGTTTACGGCCTGGGGAATGTGAGCATTGCCAAGGATGACAACAACGGGCAGAGCACGTCGATTAGCAATATTTCGGCGACGATCGAGAGTGGCGCAGACCTGAACCTGGCGGCGGCGAGTATCGAGAACCGTAAGGATGTGTTTAAGACCACAGGTGGTCAGGTATCCAGTTACATTGGTGTTCAGTGCAGCAGTTGTACGTCGATAGTTCCGAATCGTTCAGCTGATAGTTATCTGGTCTGGGTGCAAAACTTCAAATCGCAAATTATTGAAGATTCGGCATCGGCCACGATGACGGCCGGGCGCAATTTCTTCGTCACAGGCGCAGATCTGAGTAATAAGAACTCAACCCTCAGTGCGGGTGGCAACATCAATTTTGCCCTGCAAAACTTTACCAATGAAGGTGCGTCGGTGGGTGACTACAGCCTGCGTCGCTCATACTCCTACGGTGGTTTGCATCCCTACGATCTGTCGCGCTTCATGGTGACGGTCATGAACTACAACCGTGGTCATGACCCTTACTACAATGCGCCCGCCCCAAATATTCATGTTTGGACAGCCGATGGTACTGAATCCATTGTTCGTGTGGGCCACCAGCGCAATGGTCGGGAAGATCGAGGGTCAACGGTTTATGGGCCTTTGATTCTCCGAAACTCCGACAAAGGTGTAGATCCAGGAGTGGGCGCGGTAGATGGCCCCTGGGAAATGCTCACCACCCAGCCGTTTAATAACACCACCATTGGTTCCTCGAGCGCGGCAAATGCCGTTGTTCAAGCGGGTGGGGCGGTCAGCATCAATGCAACGCAACACCTGACCAACAGTGTTGTGCGCCAGAACGTCGCTGTAGCTGGCAACGGATCGCGTGTAGGCGCTACCCAGGTCACCGGCAACACGGCGGTGATGGTCACGATCAACCGCGAACTGCCACCCGGTCTCGCTCTGCAGCAAGTCAACCCGGTGGCCCTGCCAGGTTTCACCTTGCCTACCGGCAAAAACGGCTTGTTTCGCTTGAATGAACAAGCTGCGAACACTGGGCAGGTGAGCAGTGGCGACACTGGCTCGCAGAACTGGACGCTGGGCAATGCCAACGTAGGCCTGGTGCAGCGCCAGCAACCCTCGCCCGGCGTCTCCGGTCGTACCCTCCAGGTAAATAATGCCGCGCAAGCAGCAGGTGTCCATCAAGTCGCGCTGACTGCCCGCGAAGCCGGGGCCGTCAGTGGCAGTGCCAGTACGATTAGCGTCGCCGGCAATACCGATAGCGGTGCATTGCCGCCCGGCCGTACCACTGGTATTGAAATCAGCCACGGTGATGCGACACACACGCAGGTTTCGCGTCCGGACCTCGACTTGCCTGTCTTGACACCGGCAGTACGTGATACGAACGGTGCGCGTGATAACTCCACCGCGTCCAATGCCGGCGCCACTATCAACATTCCAGTACTGACCCCGCTGGCACCAGGCAGCACTCAACCTGGCGCAGCGAAACCCATTAATCGCGTCCAAGGTTTGCCCAACAGCAGCGCCGCCTCCCAACCACATAAATACCTGATCGAAACCAACCCCGCACTGACCGACCTGAAGCAATTCATGAGTTCGGACTACCTGCTCGCCGGCCTTGGCTACAACCCTGACGAGAGCGCCAAGCGCCTCGGAGACGGTCTGTATGAACAGCGCCTGATTCAGCAAGCTGTGGTCGCCCGGACCGGTCAACGCTTCCTCGACGGCCAGACCTCGGACGATGCACTGTTCCGACACCTGATGGATAACGCCATCCGCAGCAAACAAAGCCTGGATCTATCAGTGGGTGTGTCGTTGACCGGCGCGCAGGTTGCAGCACTGACGCATGACATCGTTTGGCTGGAAGAGCATGAGGTGGCTGGCGAGAAAGTCCTGGTACCGGTGCTTTATTTAGCCAATGCCGATCAGCGCCTGACGTCGAACGGTGCATTGATTGCTGGCCAGGACGTCAGCTTGATCGCCGGTAAGGACCTCATCAACGCAGGCACCTTGCGTGCCAGTAACAATCTTTCGGCGACCGCGGGCAATGACATGGTCAACAGTGGCCGGATTGAGGCAGGCAACCGCTTGGACCTGTTGGCAGGCAACAATATCGTCAACCAGTCCGGCGGTGTGATCGCTGGGCGCGACGTAACACTGACTGCGACGAAAGGTGATGTCGTCAATGAACGTAGCCTCACCGGCTTTGGCACGGGCAATCGTAATTACTACGGTGATTCGGCACGTATTGAAGCCGCAAACTCACTCACCATTAACGCCGGGCGCGATGTTACCAACAGCGGTAGCTTACTTAAGAGCGGTGGCGATACAACGATCAACGCTGGGCGTGATATCAACATTGTTTCGACCGAGACGCGTGATTCTGGGAATAGCGGGATGGGGGCGCGCTCCTCATCTGTTACTCAGAGCGGTTCTACTGTTGATATCGGCAAAGACCTACGCCTGACGTCCGGGCGTGATGTAAGCGTCGTTGCCAGCAGAATCGAAGTTAAACGCGACCTTGCCATTGCTGCAACTGGAGACCTGAGTATTTCGTCTGCAGCGGATGAGGAACATTCCTCGAGTAAAACCAAAAAAGTAACTCGCTCGGAGGACCACATCAGCCAGGTTTCCAGTGTGCTTAATGCCGGTGGTGACGTGTCATTGAGCGCCGGCAAAGACCTTGAGCTGACCGCCAGTCGAGTCGCTGGCGGCGGCAACGTGGCGCTTGAGGCGCAGCGTGATCTGAGCATCCTGTCAGCGCTGGATGAAGACGCTTCGTTCTATTCGAAGAAAAGCAAAGGCTCGTTCGGTCGCAGTAAAAGCGAGCAACGCGAAAGTTACGACAGCACCAACGTTGCGTCTGTTGTCGAGGCGGGCAAAGACCTGACGGTCAACGCCAGCAAGAAAGCCGACGGGGGTATGAATATCGAAGGTGGGCGTGATGTCACCGTGATCGGCAGCCAGCTGAAGGCCGGTGGCGACATGCTGCTGGGCGCCACGGGCGACATCGCAGTGCTGTCAGGTGTTGAAGAGCATGGCTCCTACAGCAAGAAGACCAAGTCCGGATTCCTGGGGCTTTCCAAGAGTAGCAAGAGTCAGCTGAAAACCACGGCCAGTCAGGTTGGTAGTGAGCTTGAGGCGGGTAATGACGTGGTCGTGGCTGCGGGTAATGACATTCGCTTGCGGGCGAGTGAGGTAAATGCCGAGAACGATGCTGAGTTGCGCGCCGGTCTGGTGAAGGCCACCGGTGACATCAACCTGATATCTGCGAATGACACGGCCTATAGCCGCAGTGAGAAGTACGAGAAGAAAACCGGTTCGATCTCCGGCGGGTTTATCGCGCTTACCTCGGCGAAGAAAGCCGGGCAAGAAGCCCAAAGCAGCACCAGCGTCGGTAGCCAGGTCGTGGCAGACCGGGATGCGACGTTGCAGGCTGAGCGAGATATCAACTTGGTGGGCAGTGGCATCAGCGCGGGACGTGATGTCAGCCTCAATGCAGGGCGTGACGTCAATGTTGTAGCTGCGCAAAACTTTAAGAGCGAACGCGATTGGGCCAAGTCGAAACAGACGGGTATCGGGGTGTCCAGTGATGCCAACGGTGTTACGTTCTTTGCCGGTACCGATCGCAGCGCCGAGAAAAATCGCGTTGAGCAGCAGACTGCGTCTGCAAGCCAAATCAGTGCGGGTGAGAATATTGCGATCACCGCGAAGCGCGATATCAATCAGCGCGGCTCTGATCTTGCGGCTGACAACGACATCGACCTGAAGGCCGGGCGCAATATCAATATTGATGCAGCTCGTGAGCGGTTGTTGGTAGAGCAGCAAATTGAGAAAGAGCGCAATGGGATTAGTGCATCGCTAAATCATAACTATGGCAGTACTAAGGATGCTGTAAGTGGTGCAGGCAAGGGTGAAGACAATGTCAGCAAAGGGTCGAGTGCCCTTCAAGGCGTTGATGCTGTGGGTCATTTTTTGGCAGGCCCGACCGGCGACCTCAAAATTGGCAATAGCAGCCAAAGCACCAGCACGCAATCTATCGAAGAGACCAATCGCTCATCGACGCTCAAGGCTGGCAAAGACCTCAACTTGACCGCCAATAACGATGTGACTGTTGCGGGTAGTCAATTGAATGCCGGACGGGACATCAACGTCACCGGTCGTGATATCAACCTTGATGTAGCCAAAGGTGCCATCAAGCAAGATGACACCCAAAGCCAGAGTTGGGCAGGTATCCATGGTGGTACCAGTGGCGGCCTCAAGCTCGGCGTTGGCGGCAGTCATGGCGTTGCGAATGAAGAGGCGAACCACGCGACCTCGACTACGACCGTGGTAGACGCCGGCAGAGATGTCAATCTGAAGGCCAGTAATGACCTGAACCTTATTGGTACTCAAGTTCGATCGGGTCGAGATATCGATCTCCAGGCCGGTAATGACCTCAACGTTCGTGCGGCTCAAAATGATAGTGACAGCGAAAGCAGCAGGAGCAGCGGTGGCGGTGAGGCCGGGTTGACGTTTGGTAGTCAAGGGGCTGGGATCTATGTCAGCGTTAGCATGGGTAGGGGGGACCTTGAAAGAGAGAAACAAGGCCAACAAAACGCTTATCTATATGCTGGGGATCGTCTCGATTTCAAAAGTGGGCGAGACACCAATATTGCAGGTGCCGAACTAAGAGGGGATGAAGTCATTGGCCGAGTGGGCCGTGACCTGAATGTTTCTTCTGTTCCTGACACTGGCAAGGTTAAAGGCAAAGAGTTCGATATCAGTGCAACAGTAACGATTGGTCCAGGTGCTGGCGTCAGTGGCTCAGTTGGTTACGGTCAGACCGCAGGAAAAACCAATTGGGTAGAAGATCAGACTCGAGTGACCGCGCGCGACAAGGTCGATATACGCACTGAAAAACACACCCAGTTGGATGGGGCGCTGATTGCTTCAGACACTGGCAATCTTAAGCTGGATACAGGAACGCTTGGATTCAAAGATATTGCAGGCAAAGACAACGAGCATGGCTATTACCTGAATGTAGGTGGTACATACAAAACCGGTGACAGCACTACTCAGGATCCAAGCCAAGAGGGCAAAGGAAAGGCCGGTGATAAGGGGTGGAGTGTTTCAGGCTGGAAGTACGACAAGGAACGGGAACAATCGGTCCGCGCAACGGTGGGTTCGGGAGAGATCATTGTTCGTGATGCTGCAGATTCGGCTTCGGCCGTCGCAGGTCTCAACCGTGATGTGAACAAGGCCTCTGAGATAACAAAGGATAAAGAAAAGCGTACCAATCTCTACATCACCGATTCGTCATTAACGGCGGTTACCAACCCGACTGCAACGATCAATCAATGGAAAAAAGATGCCAAGAAATATGGAGACCATACCGAGGAAACTATAAATCAACTGATTGATCTTTTCAGTGCGGGTACAACGCTTGCGCAGGGAGGGAATCCCGATGATGTATCTCGCGCTATGATGACGAAGGCGTTCGTCAGGCAAGTGGGAAGCCGGAATGCAGAGGATCGTGCGGCGGCGATCGGAAGAGTGATTGGGGGTATTACTAGCAGAGAGCAGGCGCCGGATAACCAAGCACTCGTTGATCGCCTTACGAAGATTGCTGGTGATGACCCAAGTAAAGCCTTGGTGATTCTTGGCCTCCTAACAGCTCTGAAAAAGCCTGAATCTGGGGCAAGTAATTGGGTGATGTTGCCAGCAATGGCGGGAGCAGCAGTGGCTGCTGTAAGTGCCGCGCTGTTAGCGACAGGAGCGGCTACGCAGGAAAAAATGCGCATCGCCGCCAATACGCTTGTTGAAGCGGGTGCTAAGGCAGGTAACAGTGCTGTAGAAAATTTCAGGATCAATGCGGCACTTTGGGATTTTTTGTTCGATACACGTTTCCCTATTCACTCGCTAGATCCTAAGCTATTGATATATATCACTCCCATTCTAACAGTTGATGGGGAGCATCCGAGCAGCGGTGGTCTCGCTGGTGGCAGCGTTGTTAACCCCGCTACCAATACCGGTGGAACCCAGCTTGATGCGGAGCGGGATGATGGGAAATACGTAACGCCTGAGCATCAGCTTGATCCGGGAAATATGTATAGTGAGGAGAGTTCTAGCTCAAAGGGAATAATCAAGGCAAGCGAGACCATTGGGCAGCCGATCGAAGCTGTTATAGGTGGGCGTAAGCGCCTGTTGCGGGTTGATATTGAACCCAATGGTAAGCTTCAAATACAGTCTGGAGGCGGCAAAGACTCGATAGTAGATTTTAGACCCGATCTATCGAAACCATTGGCGCCGCAGATCAACCAGGCATTCAAGCGATTACCTCAATCAGCAAGAGATCAACTGATCAGGAACGCTGAGAAAGGATTGAAACGCCTCCAAGACACAGGAAATATGTAATGAGCGATAAATATGTCGTGGTTTTGGATGCAGGTTCGGACTTGCCCGAAAGAGACTACTTGATCAGCAATGCTTGGGGCGACGCCCCCGTCTCTTATGTTCAGGATGAGGTTGCTTTCAATGATTGCAACTTTCTAGATTTGAAAGTGAACAAATGGGAGGTCAATAATGAATGGAGTAAACAGCAGGTTAGTGAGCCTTGGATAAGGATTGAAAAAATGGAGGGTGAAGTGCTTAACGACTTCTTCCTAAGCGAAGGCTCATCTTGGCCTAAAGAAAATGTACCAAAAAAAATAATAACTATTGAACTAGATGAAGGTGGTCGTGAGGTTGATGAGATACTGCTGCAGCGACTGATAGCAGTTTTCTTTGGTCGATTCAAGGTCTATAGGTGCTCTGATAGAATTGAAGAAGTTAGCCAAGGTACTATCGACACCATACCCACGTTAGACGCCATCCATGAACGAATACGCAGGTGTGAGTAGCGTTTTTGTAGAGTATGATAACTATAGGTGGTGATTATTAGTGTCGCCTCGCGATATTTATTGAAAGTTTTCGAGTTGTAGTGGGGTTGTTGGTCCGAGTATTGTCATATGTATGTGGGGCGGGGAGTGCTCGGGGAACGGTTTTTTAATAGCCCCTCCGTACGTTGATATACGGAGTATTTGCTCAGTCGCTGCGCGTATTGGGGGGGGTAATGCTCGGAATAGTAGCAATAATTTCCCAGAGGTTTGACGGTTCAATAATTCGATTTATTCGAAGTTGAGAGTAGAAGTGTGCCGAGGTTTTCTTGTGCTTGATTGATCTCTAGGGCTTCTTTGTGTGAGTTCCGTTTGGTTTCTGATAGGGAAATGGATGAAGTTGGTGCATGGCTTTTGGCTGGCAGGCTTTCAGGAGAAAAAGGGGACGGATTTAAATTCTCTGAATAAATAAATCTGACCCCATCTCTCGCTAAATCAATCGATTCAGAGTTAAGCCCCATGACAGTCGCTGCAGTCGTTTCAACCAAAGGCGGGCCGGGTAAGACCACGGTTGGCGCCAATTTAGGTGCGTTCTGCGCCGATGCAGGGATCCGCATCCTGCCCATCGATCTGGATAATCAGCCGTCGCTGTCGTCGTTTTATGCGCTATCGCATGAGGCGCTTGAAAGGATCGACTACCACTTCAATGAGGACGAGAGCATTACTGGCATTCCCAGTGGTTTGGAGGCGATGCGCCAGATCACAGGCGGCTTTCAAGATGCTGATTTGATCGTCATTGCGGCGCGTCCTTCTATGGGGAAAACCAGTCTGACATTTAGTGTCGTGGATGCAGCGCCTCAACAGAAGCCAACCAACACGGTCCAGATCTATAGACATGTCGATGGGAGACAAACGGCCTCCAGCACAGACAATCCGGTAGCGACCGCAGCGCTTACCCTACAAGACTCCCTTGAAGCAGTGATGGCTCGGAGACATCATTGCTATCAAAGCGTTCATAAGTTGTACAAAAATAAATATCTGTACAACTTTTCATAAAGTTCTCAATCTCAATGCCGACAGGATGTCTGAAACGTTTAATTACATAAAACGTGATTAGCCGAATGAGCCAGACAGAGCCAGGCATTCGAGAAAATGGAATGTTCTCAACTACACATCAACTACAAACCGTCCCATTCCGGGCTGTGAGAACTCCATGAACATCCTTGCTCCTGCTGTTCACCTGGCTGACCGATTACGCTTCTCCACGAAATTCGGTGTGCTTGCAATCATCGTCCTAATCCCTTTGGTTCTGCTCGGTACGCGCGTGATCCATCAGATCAACGGAAGCCTTGAGGTCATTCGCTCGGAACAAGTAGGCCAGCGCTATCTATTGGACGTAACGCCTGTACTGCGTTTTTCGATGTTGCAACGTGCGCTCACCAACCGCTTGCTCAGCGGGGATAGAACCGCTCAAGCCGATCTGTCGGCCAACCAGTTGAAGTTGGAGGACGCGTTTTCGAAACTGGCTGCAACCGACCGACAACTCAACACACAGCTGGAAACCGGTGATCGAGTGCAGCGTCTGCACTCTGGGGCGCAGCGTTTGATTGAGCTGGCGAAAGCAGATGCCAATCAGAGTGCCATCTTCGACGACTGGAACGATCAGCTCACCGAGACGTTGAACTTCGTGTACTACGTATCGGCCACGTCGGGCATGGTGCTGGATGAAGATTACGCATCGTTGTTCATGATCGATCAGAGTACCTTGAGGCTGCCACGACAAATCAATATGGTCGGGCAATTGCGCGGGCTGGCCAGCGGGCTACATGACGGGCAAACGTTGAGTGCGGGTGCGCGCAGCGTTATCAAATCGATGCTCAAAAATGAGTTACTCATCCATAAAGAACTTCAGCAAAGCCTGGCACTTTTGCGCCGCAGAGAACCCGCCCTCACCGATAGTATTCAGGCGCCGATCACCAGTGCTTTTGCGAGCCTCGACAGCTTCCGCGCCGACCTCGAAGTATTGATTGGCGCGCCAGGCGACATCATCAGCGGCGTGCAGAACTTGCCGGCCAAGGGCAATGCGGTGGTGGCTGAGTTGTACAAAGCTCAAGACACGCTGCAAGACGCACTGTTGAATGCGCTTGAACGCCGAGTTCAGGAAAAAACGTCGGAACGGCTATTCATTCTAGGTATGTTTGTCGTTCTTGGCCTGTTGCTGGTGTATGTGTTCAGCGGCATCTACAGCGCCATGCGTCGCACGATCAACGATGTTTTGATTGCCACCCAACTCATTGCTCAGGGCGACCTGAGCGTGCGAGTTCAAGTGCGCGGCAAAGATGAAATGGCCGACGTGGGCAACGGCCTTAACCATATGGTGCAAGCCTTTGGCTCCTCGCTTGCCCAGGTCGAGCGCAGTTCACAATCGGTCTCCGATGCGGCGGAGCGCATTGGGGTGTCGATTGACCGGGCTAAACGCGCGATGAGCGCCCAGCAAAGCGAAACCGAACAAGTCGCTACGGCTATCAACGAGATGACCACCAGCGTTGCTGACGTGGCGCAAAACACCGAGGGTGCCGCCCACGCCGCTGGGCACGCCAGCCAGTCCTCCAACACCGGCCTGGCGAAGATGCAGGAAACCCGCGTGACTATTGAAGCCTTGGCCGATGAGGTAGAGCGCAGTGCGCAAAAGGTTTCGGCACTCGCGCAACACAGCCAGCAGATCGGCGGCGTGATTGAGGTGATCCGCAACATTGCTGATCAAACCAACCTACTGGCGTTGAACGCGGCCATTGAGGCGGCCCGCGCCGGTGAGCAGGGTCGAGGATTCGCGGTGGTCGCCGACGAGGTCAGAACTCTGGCCTCGCGCACACAAAACTCAACTGAAGAGATCCGCCGGATTATCCAAGAGCTGCAACTGGCGACAGGCGACGCCGTCGAGCAAATGAAAGCGGGCAAACTGCGCGCGCAGGAATGCATCGAATCCGCTGATCAGGCCTCGACTAGCCTGGATGCAATCAATGACGGCGTTGAGCAAATCGTAGGAATGAACACCCAGATAGCCAGCGCGGCGGTTCAGCAGCACGCCGTCTCGGAGGATATCAATCGCAATGTGACCGAGATTCGTAACGGTAGCGTTGCGCTGATGGAGGGCATAGAGGACAACGCTGTGACTGCGGAGGAGCTCACGCTGCTGGCAGGGGAACTGCGTACTGTCGTTTCGCGTTTCAAGCTGTAACGCGGCAAAGGGGGGCCGAATTTGTTGGCAATAAAAGATTTGTGGCACAGTCCGTTTCGGGTAAATGGCGGGTAAATGGGGTCTGACCCGAATGGCACTTACTTAACGGCTAACCAGCTGATATAACTACAAAAAAATTGAAAAAGGCCGCCCTTGGTCTACGGTGATAGTTGCGAACACACACCACTAGAACAAGGACAGCCCGCGTGAATCGTAGACGTCAAATCGTCAGGCATCAACAGCAGCGCATTCAGCAGCACGCCAAAAACAGCAATGCCCATGCGTTCTTTAAGCTGCTAGCCGATCCGGCGCTGCTACAGGGTGCCGAGTCAGTGATGCCCAAGCATCGTCAACGGTTGTTCCCGCCGACTTAAACACTGTCGATGTTTCTGGCTCAAGCCATGAATGCCGACCGTTCCTGTCAGAAGGCCGTGAATGATTTTTCGATCAAACGTTGCTGCGATGGGCTAAGCCCCAGCAGCGTGTACACCGGCGCTTATTGCAAAGCACGGGCGCGGTTACCGGTAGAGATGGTTTCAACGTTGTTGCGCTCCACGGGATCAACGATGAGTAACAACGCGTCACCATCCTGGCGCTGGATGGGGCGTCCGGTACGCCTCGTAGATGGCACCACGGTGGCCCTGCCAGACACTGCGGCCAACCAAGCTGCCTATCCGCAATCGCGTGGTCAGAAAGCAGGGTTGGGTTTCCCCATCTGCCGTTTGGTAGGAATCATTTGCCTGGCCAGCGGTGCTGTTTTAGATGCATCGCTGGGACGCTTTCGAGGCAAAGGTGGCGATGAACAGACGCTGCTCAGGACGATGCTCGATACCCTGAACCAAGGCGACATTGTGTTGGGCGATGCCTACTACGCAACGTACTTTTTGCTGTGCGAACTGCAACGTCGTGGAATCGACGGCGTGTTCGAACAATATGGCGCCAGGCGGCGCAGCACCGACTTCCGGCTCGGGCAATCGCTGGGGCCGGAAGATCACTTGGTTGAGCTGACAAAACCCAGGAATCGACCTTCCTGGATGAGCCAAACTTATTACGACGATGCGCCTGAAACACTGACAGTACGCGAACTGAAAACTGGCGGAAAAATCCTGGTAACCACCTTGAACTGCCCACAGCAAGTACCTAAGGCTGGGCTCAAATCACTGTACAAAGACCGATGGCATGTTGAGCTGGATCTGCGCAATATCAAGACAACGCTGGGGCTTGAAACGTTGAGCTGCAAGACGCCTGGCATGGCTGTAAAAGAGTTATGGGTGTATCTGCTGGCGCATAATTTGATTCGGATGATCATGGCCAAATCAGCGCTATTAGCTGATTGCTTGCCACGCGAGCTTAGCTTTAAACATAGCCTTCAATTATTCCTTGCGATGCGGCAATACAGCTGCGACGAACCAGACGATAGGGTGCAGGATTTACTCAAGTTGATCGCCAGGAAACGTGTCGGAAACCGGCCGGGACGGATTGAGCCTCGCGCCATAAAACGAAGGCCCAAGCCTTACCCGATGCTGATGCAGACGCGCTCGGCGGCAAGGGCCGAGGTCAGGAAAAATGGACACCCGAAGAAGGTTAAGTAAGTGCCATTCGGGTCTGACCCCAATTAGTTTCCAATTAGTTTTCTAACAAAGTGGGTGTGACTAAGCCTATATCTGATGTCAAAGTTGATCCGGCTGATTGGGGTAAGGGCAAATGGGGTCTGACCCCAATTAGTTCCGAAATGCGTTCTTTGAATGTTAGGCCAATAAACTTCCGGAGGTTGTATAGTGGTTACTCAAGACCTACAGTTAGTAAAGCAAATTTTTGAATTGCTAGATGCTGGAATCGTAGATGGCTACGATTCTTTTTGTTATGAGGTAGCAGTAAGCGTTGGGTATATAGAAACGGTTCTTACTGTTGAGAAGGAAGGGGTTCGGGTGACCGACGCAGAAACGGATTACAATGGAGCAATTCTCTATCGTTTGGTGAAGGAGTTGAAAGAGTGCGCCACCAGACGTGGTGAAAATTGGAATTCGTTTGCGATGACTTATGCGCGTGGAGAAGAAGTTAAAACAAAATTTGACGTTTGATTAATAAGAGATCTTATATCAAAAAAGATCGGTGAAAGTGGACGAGAAAGGGCGAGGCTATCTGTATGCGGCGAGATCATGGGGCCGAGCTGGGTCAGGATCCAGGCTCATCGCTCCGGATAAGCGAGGTTGTTTCTGCTAAAGCATTTGCAGTGAAGGAGGCACTAATGCCGACTTACCTTTCCCTTTTATTTATTTGCTGAACAGATCACTATATATTGGAAGTGCGCGTTATCAGGCACCTTTCCAGACAAGGCATTCCAGTTTGAAATTGCTGACGATCTTCTCGATGAATATGGGGTTTGTCTGATATTCTGGCAACTGTAGTTTAAAGATAGCGCAGAAATGGTCCAAACTAGGTGGTGCCTAATCCAGGTAACGGTAAATGCGGTCTGACCCCAATTATTTTTGGCTCTGGCAGTGGAAATTTTGTGGCTGATTCGGTGCCTAACAAGGCAGGTTAATTGGTTCGTCGAGACATTGATACGGAATACAAAATTCTAGACAATATAGCTGATCAATTAGGGAGAAACACCTCAGCCAGCGGAACCGTAAATATCCTGACAGAGAAAGCGGCCTGTGCAAGCTGTCTAAATGTAGCGGAGCAGTTCAGGGCGAAGTATCCTAATATCACTGTGAATATTTTCGATAATCAGGGCGTCATGTTGCGTCCACCGAGGAAGGCTCCGTGATGGAAGAAAGAGTGACTTACGCTGAAATTAGGGCTTGGTTTTTGGGCAGTTACTACAGCTACTGCAGAGTAAAGCTTAGGCATCGAAGCGCTTGGGGCGAAGGTGAAAGCGAGGTAGGCTTTGCTTATAGCGAACTCGAAAATTCCTTCGACCTGCCAATTGAGAAATTGATGCTTGAAATTTTAGTCCTTATTCTTTCTGCGGGTCGATCTTCCGAGAGTGTCAAGAAATATCATATGGATGCTGCCTTAAAGCTGATCGAGCAGATTGACCTTTCCTCTATGCTGAAAGAGCTGCCTCCGGAAGAGGCAGCAGACCTTGTTGAGGATCTTCGATTATTAGGGATTTGTTAGGCTTTGTACGAACAGTAATGTCGATGATACTGCATAGCGCAGGCCGGCGATCTAGGTGTTTGGACTCAATACCCATTATCATGCTCGGTTCGATAGTTTTTCCGGTATCAATGATGTGTTTTGAAAAGGACAAAAAGGGGACGGATTTAAATTTTCTGAATAAATTAATCTGACCCCTTTTCTCATAATGGAATTGAGCAAAATACCGCTGTCGGAGTCAGCTCTAATGGCTTTGTAGTGCGCGCGAATCCGACAAGTACATGGATGTTTTTAGAATGATTAACTTAAGACTGGCAAATGAACATCTGGCTGGGCCGATATTTTGCCCTGATTTAGATCAAATGGGGCACGTTGACATCGGAGAATTGCCTATTTAGAGAAGCCTGAGCGATAGAATTAAGGTATGGGATGATGAGTATCAAAGCACTTTCAATGACGAATATCCTCCTGATTCCGGATTTTTCTCTCCGCAGGAGAAGGTTCGCCATGTAAATGTTTCCGGGGATATTTGGACTGGAATAACGCCTAGCGGTGTAAAGGTCAAAGGGTATTTGAGCCCTAAAACTACCGTATACCCATTAATGTAAGGGCTAAAATGAAAATTAACTTTTATTTGGAAGAGTCAATGGGTGATCCAACTCCGTGGTGTAGCACGGATGTGGGGGGGGCAAATGACGTTGATCTTCTTGCGTGCCTTTTGCTTGACGATGGAGGGCTACCTTTGGGGTGCACTATTTCTTGGCTGGATGAGGGGTTGAGTAGAATAATCTCAGTGAGAAACGCCGAGAAAGTCTTCACTGAATGGGTGCGTGAAACTTGGGTAGCTGATATTTCGATGAGTGAGGTTAAAGTCTACTCACTTCATGATGAGGAGTTTGCAGTTACAATTAGTTTAGATGACTTCGAAAAGGCTTTGCTAGGTTGGAGAAATTTTGTTGTGTCATTTCAGCAGGGAGAGAAGTTTTTAGGGTGAGGTACCCATAAAGGCGTTGAGACAGTCTGCTTGCCCGAGCGTACGAATTCGATGCTTAAGAGACTATTCAGGCGGCATTATTGTTTATAAGGTCTCGCGCGATCGGGCTTTCTAGATTTTTTGATGCGACAGTGGATGACGCTGAAAAGATACTTCTGGCCGGAGACTGGCCGAAAATTTCTGACATTTACAGCATTCCAAAAGAGTATGGCTATGCCGATGCCAAGTAATAACGGCCTGGGTCAAACTAGTAGGAAAAGGCTCCTGGCTGCAAAAACGTGCATACAGATAAGGTCGAGAAAGTAGATCGCTGAGACGCCTCGTCTCCGGGTGCTGACAACGACCGTCTCCTTTTCTTACAGATCATTAATTTGCCCAGCTTTGACAAGCCATCCCAACCCGACTAACTTTCCTGGCGTGACGCATTCATGCGACCCACGCTATGCAGCAATTCCATCTCTCCACCACTTTTTTGTGGCCCCGGTGCGTCTAACAGCTAGCAAGTGACTGTTAATCATTGGGTCCCTGGTTCGAGTCCAGGTCGTGGAGCCAGATAGCGACATAAAGAGAAGCCTGCAGAGATGCAGGCTTTTTTGCCTTGGTTTCTCCTTGGCTATCAACGCGTCCAGTCTGGCAAGCCGGTACTAGGGCTGTGAAACTGTGGCGGTGCGAGGCACGGCTGCTTGGCGAATCGTGTAGCGAATATGCAGGATAACGTCCGTCAGGCTTATCAGTAGCTCGCGTTGACGCGTCGTGGCGTTCGGAAATGACAGCACGAAGACGCCCCCATTGATCGGTATACCTTCGAACGGGAAATACTTGCCGTCATTGAAATCAAGTTGGAACTGGCCATTGTCATCAAGCCCGTGGGACAACGCTATCGCCTTGCAGCCGTCAGCGAGCGAATGGGTGGAGGCATACTGAAGCACTGC